>JAGTRT010000012.1 GCA_018261895.1 Pseudomonadota bacterium | reverse complement strand
TGACAAGGTTAAGGGCGCCATCAAGTCGATCACCGACTTCGGCATCTTCATCGGTCTGCCTGGTGGTATCGATGGTCTGGTTCACCTGTCCGACCTGTCTTGGTCTGCGACTGGCGAAGAAGCCATCCGCAACTTCAAGAAGGGCGACGAAGTTGAGGCGCTGGTCCTCGGCATCGACGTCGAGAAGGAGCGTATCTCCCTCGGTATCAAGCAGATGGAAGGTGATCCGTACACCAACTTCATTGCTACCCACGAGAAGAACAGCATCGTGAACTGCACCGTCAAGTCGGTTGATGCTCGCGGTGCCGTGCTGACGCTGGATGGGGAAAACGAAGGCTATCTGCGCGCTTCCGAGTTCTCGCGTGATCGCATCGACGACTTGTCGCAGCACCTCAAGGTGGGCGATACCGTTGAAGCCATGATCATCAATGTGGATCGCAAGACCCGTGGTATCAACCTTTCCATCAAGGCCAAGGACAGTGCTGAGCAACACGAAGCCATGCAGAAGCTTTCTGCTGAATCTTCTGCTGCTGCTTCAGGTACCACGAACCTGGGTGCCCTTTTGAAGGCCAAGCTCAACCAGCAAGGCTGATAAGGCAATAGCATGACCAAATCCGAGCTCATCGCCCGGCTGGCCGAAAGGTTCCCACAGCTGGTGGCGAAAGATGCTGATTTTGCGGTCAAGATGATTCTCGATGCGATGTCCGAAGCACTTGTGCGAGGGGATCGTATCGAGATCCGCGGATTCGGCAGCTTTGCGCTCAACTATCGGCCACCGCGTACTGGCCGAAACCCGAAATCCGGGGAAAAGGTTGGCGTCCCGGCCAAGTGGGTTCCCCACTTCAAGGCCGGAAAGGAATTGCGCGAAAGGGTCGATCAGGCGATCTGACGCCGGGCTTGGCCCAATGTGGTAGATTCAGGGCAGTGAATTATTTCACTGCCCTTTTCTATTTAATCTCATGACAGCAATTACTTGGGCCATAAGGCTAACTATCTTTGTATTTCTGGTCGTATTTGCAACCCAGAATACGGACCCGGTTGTTCTCAATCTGCTACCCGGAGTTGTTTGGCAACCGCCGCTGGTGATTGCCTTGCTGGTGTTTTTTGTTGGGGGCGTATTGCTTGGGGGACTTTCCCTTTTGGCCGTGTTGTTTCGACAGCGTCGAGAAATTGCCCTTCTGAAACGCAGTGGCAATCAGGCTCCGAGCGTCGCTAGGCAGGAAGTGTCGCCGATACCATGAGTGAACTTTTCGAGTATTGGCAGTTACTGCTCATCCCGGCTTTTTTTGCGCTTGGCTGGGTTGCTGCGCGGGTGGATATGCGGCAGGTGGTGCATGAATCGCGGACTTTGCCACGGTCGTATTTTCAAGGGTTGAATTTTCTGCTCAATGAAGAGCCCGACAAAGCCATCGATTCGTTTCTGGAAGTGGCCAAGGTCGATTCGCAGACCGTCGAGTTGCATTTTGCGTTAGGAAATCTCTTTCGGCGCCGTGGCGAGACTGAGCGCGCCATCCGTATGCACCAGAATCTGATCGAATTGCCTGATCTTGATGAAAAATTGCGTCTGCAGGCGCTTTCTGAATTGGGGCAGGATTATCTGAAGGCTGGGTTGCTGGATCGCGCTGAAGAAATTTTCAATAAGCTGCTAGGTACAGCCTTTGAGGATGAGGCAAAGCGCAATCTTCTGGAAATCTATCAAGTTGAAAAAGAGTGGCTCAAAGCCATAGAGATCGCAAGAGAGCTCCCCGATGTTGCGTCGCATCGCGATGTGGCCGAGTACTACTGCGAGTTGGCCGCAAATGAAATAATGCGATCACGTCCTGATACCGCGCGCGGCTATCTGGAGATTGCTACCCGGGAAAACCGGAAATGCGTGCGCGCCAGCCTTCTCCAAGGGGACTTGTTGTTGCAGGAAGGGGAAGTCAAAGGGGCAATCGAGGCATGGCAACAAATTGAACTCCAGGACCCTGCTTACCTGGCGTTGGTTGCTCAGCGGCTATTGGAGTCATATAGGAAGCTGGAGAGACCAGCGGAAGGTATTGCCCTGTTGAGCGGCTATCTGGAGCGCTACCCCTCATTGGATTTGCTGGAAGTCGTCTATCAGCTGGTTCTGGAGAGCGAAGGCGTCGAGTCGTCATATCGATTGGTGCGTGCAGAATTACAGCGGAATCCAACCTTGTTGGGCTTGGAAAAATTGATGAGTGCTCGCCTGCCTCTGGTGGCGCCGGAGGTACGTCCCGACGTTGAATTGGCGAAAAGCATAATTCATGGTTACACGAAACGTTTGTCGCGCTATCGATGCGATAATTGCGGGTTCAAGGCTCGCCAGTTCTATTGGCGTTGTCCGGCCTGTGGCGGTTGGGAAACCTATCCACCGCGCCGTAGTGAAGAATTCGATCAATCCTTGTAGGAAGCAATATGAAGATCACCGTTGTCGGGACTGGCTATGTCGGTTTGGTGAGTGGCACCTGTCTGGCTGAAGTCGGGAATGATGTCCTTTGTCTCGATGTCGACCCTGAAAAAATCCGTATTCTGGAAGAAGGTGGTATCCCGATTTTCGAACCTGGATTGCAGGATATGGTTCGTCGCAATGTTGCAGCCGGCCGCTTGCACTTCACGACGGATGTCGAGAAAGCCGTACAGCATGGAACCATTCAGTTCATTGCCGTTGGCACCCCTCCTGATGAAGATGGCTCTGCCGATCTCCAGTATGTTCTAGGTGCTGCCCGCAATATCGGCCGCCTGATGACCGACTACAAGGTGGTGGTGGACAAAAGTACTGTTCCGGTTGGTACCGGTGCCAAGGTCAAGGCCGCTGTTGCCGAAGAGTTAGCCAAGCGCGGGATCGATATACCTTACAGCGTGGTGTCTAATCCGGAGTTCCTGAAAGAAGGGGCTGCTGTCGAGGATTTCATGCGTCCGGACCGTATCGTGGTGGGCGCCGAGGAAGAGCAGGCCATCCATCTGATGCGTGCGCTGTATGCGCCGTTCCAGCGTAACCATGAGCGCTTGATCATTACCGATGTCAAGAGCGCCGAACTGACCAAATATGCGGCCAATGCCATGCTGGCAACGCGCATCAGCTTCATGAACGAACTGGCCAACCTTGCCGAGGTGCTGGGGGCGGATATTGAAATGGTTCGCCAGGGCATCGGTTCCGATCCGCGTATCGGTTATCACTTCCTTTACCCCGGTTGTGGCTACGGTGGCTCCTGTTTCCCGAAGGACGTCAAGGCGCTTATCGCAACAGCCAAGGACGACGCGGGCATCACGCTCAAGGTCCTGACAGCCGTCGAAGAAGCCAACGATGCTCAGAAGCATGTCATGACTGGCAAGCTAAAAGGACGTTTTGGCGACCTTAAAGGCAAGCATTTTGCCTTGTGGGGGTTAGCCTTCAAGCCGAATACCGATGATATGCGGGAAGCGCCAAGCCGAGAGTTGATCGCTGACCTTTTTGCTGCTGGCGCGACTGTGACTGCCTATGACCCCGTTGCCATGCACGAAACACAGCGCATATATGGTGACGAGCCACGGATTAAGTACGCCGAGAATCCCATGGGGGCATTGGCTGACGCCGACGCGCTGCTGATTGTCACCGAATGGAAGGAATTCCGTAGCCCGGACTTCGATGCCATCAAGCTTGCACTGAAGAATCCAGTCATTTTTGACGGGCGAAATCTTTACGATCCGAAATTCGTACGTAGCCAGGGGATCGAATATTTTGCGATCGGACGCTGATAGATGAGTAGCAGCATGTTGGACAAAATATCCAGGGTTCGTCTGCTGGTGGTCGGGGATGTCATGCTGGATCGCTACTGGTTCGGCGATGTCAGCAGAATTTCGCCTGAGGCGCCGGTGCCTGTCGTAAAGGTCGAGCGTATGGAGGAGCGCCTTGGTGGAGCAGCCAATGTGGCGCGAAACGCCGCGTCGCTGGGGGCCGTTTCAGCATTGCTGTCGGTCGTTGGCGATGACGAGGCTGGACGCACGCTGGGTCGCTTGCTCGAGGAAGGCCAAATCGATGCCAGCCTGCATGTTGATAGCAAGATCGATACGACGGTCAAACTGCGCGTCATCGGGCGCCAGCAGCAACTATTGCGCATCGATTTTGAAACCACGCCATCCCACGAGATTCTTCAGGCCAAGCTGGCCGATTTCGAAAGTCGGGTTGTTCAGTCGGATGTGGTGATCCTGTCCGACTATGGCAAGGGTGGCTTGACGCATATTGTGGACATGATCCGCATTGCCCGCGCTCACGACAAGCCTGTGCTCGTCGACCCGAAAGGCGACGAATGGGGGAAATACGCCGGTGCCACCGTCATTACTCCCAATCGATCCGAGTTGAAAGAAGTGGTTGGCCGTTGGTCATCCGAAGACGAGTTGGCGGCAAAAGCGCGCAAATTGCGCGGCGAGCTGGGGCTCGAAGCCTTGTTGGTTACCCGTAGCGAAGAGGGAATGACCTTGTTTGCCGATGAGGCTCACCATCAACCTGCCGTTGCCCGTGAGGTCTTCGATGTGTCCGGTGCTGGCGATACGGTGATCGCCACGCTGGCGGTCATGATCGCGGCAGGTGCGGATTGGGCTGAGGCCATTCGCGTTGCCAACATCGCAGCGGGAATTGTTGTGGGCAAGCTGGGAACTGCGGTTGTCAGTCGTCACGAACTTGCCGAAGCTCTGTAAGGAATAACCATGTACACAGTCGTTACCGGCGCAGCCGGCTTTATCGGTTCCAATATCGTCAAGGCACTCAACGAGCGCGGTGTGACCAAAATCATCGCCGTCGACAATTTGACCAAGGCCGACAAGTTCCGAAACCTGATCGACTGCGAGATTGCCGATTACATCGACAAGAACGACTTCATTGCCCGCATCCAGGCCGGGCATTTCGATGGCGAGATCGATGCGATCTTTCATGAAGGCGCTTGTTCGGACACCATGGAAACCGACGGGCGTTACATGATGGAGAACAACTTCCGTTATTCCTCCATTCTGCTCGACTGGTGTCTCGATCAGGATGTCCAGTTCCTCTACGCCTCCAGTGCGGCGACTTATGGTGCCAGCAGCGTTTTCAAGGAGGAGCGCCAGTACGAAGGTCCGCTCAACGTTTACGGCTACTCCAAGTTCCTGTTCGATCAGATCGTCCGGCAACGCCTGACGCAGAATCCTTCTTCGCAGATTGTCGGTTTCCGCTACTTCAACGTTTATGGTCCGCGCGAGACCCACAAGGGACGCATGGCGTCGGTTGCCTTCCATAACTTCAACCAGTTCCGTGCCGACGGCAAGGTCAAGCTGTTTGAAGGGTCTCATGGCTATCCTGATGGCGGGCAGCAACGGGACTTCGTCTTTGTCGGCGACGTGGCCAAGGTGAATTTATTTTTCCTGGATCATCCGGAAACCTCCGGTATTTTCAATCTGGGATCCGGGCGTGCGCAGAGTTTCAACGATGTGGCGGTTGCTGCCGTAAACGGCTGCCGTAAGGCAAAGGGTGATGCACCTTTGGGGCTGGCTGAACTGTGGGCACAAGGCTTGCTCGAATATGTCGCCTTCCCCGAGGCTTTGAAGGGCAAGTACCAGGCGTTTACCCAGGCCGACCTCACGCGCCTGCGGGACGCTGGTTATGAAGCCCCGATGGCCACGGTAGAGGAGGGCGTCTCCCAATATATCGAGTGGCTCAACCGCAATGTATAAAACCCTTCAGGATTTTGTCGGAAATACACCGCTGGTTCGTCTGGTGCGTATTCCCGGTGCCGACAACGATAAACGCAACAACGTCATTCTCGCCAAGCTCGAGGGAAACAACCCGGCCGGGTCGGTGAAGGACCGTCCGGCGCTGTCGATGATTACGCATGCCGAGGCGCGGGGTGACATCAAGCCCGGCGATACGCTGATCGAGGCCACTTCCGGCAATACGGGCATTGCGCTGGCCATGGCGGCGGCCATCAAGGGATACCAGATGATTCTGGTCATGCCCGAGAATCAGAGCATCGAGCGACGCCAGAGCATGCGTGCTTATGGGGCCGAACTGGTCCTGACGCCGAAGGATGGCGGTATGGAGTTGTGTCGTGACGTGGCCGAGAAAATGCGTGACGAAGGCAAGGGCATCATCCTTGACCAGTTTGGCAATTCCGACAATCCGTTGGCGCATATCGAAGGGACGGGTCCGGAGATCTGGCGTGACACGGAAGGGCGGATTACCCATTTCGTTTCCAGCATGGGGACGACCGGGACCATCATGGGTACCTCGGCTTACCTGAAGTCGCAGAACCCGGCGATTCAGATCGTCGGCTGCCAGCCTGAGGACGGGAGTCAGATTCCGGGTATTCGCAAATGGCCGGAAGCCTATCTGCCCAAGATTTTTGATCGAAGCCGCGTGGATCGCGTGGAAAGTGTCAGCCAGGCCGATGCCGAAGCCATGACGCGCCGGCTGGCGATGGAAGAAGGCATCTTTGCCGGTATTTCGTCCGGTGGCGCGACGGCGGTGGCGCTTCGCCTGTCGCAGACGCTGGAAAATGCGGTGATTGTCACGATTATCTGCGATCGGGGAGATCGTTACTTGTCGACGGGCGTATTCCCTGCATGAAGCCGGTCCTGGTTTTCGACATCGAGACCATTCCTGATGTCGCCGGCCTGCGCCGGCTGAATGACCTGCCGGCCGGGCTTTCGGACGATGAGGTCGCGGAATTGGCCTTTCAGCAACGTCGTGCCAAGACGGGCAATGATTTTCTCCAGTTGCACCTGCAGCGGGTGGTCACGATTTCCTGCGTGTTGCGCACAGGCGAAGGCTTGAAGGTCTGGTCGCTGTCGGAACCGGACCTGAATGAAGGGGCGATCATCCAGCGCTTCTTCGATGGCATCGAGAAATTCACGCCGCAGATCGTGTCCTGGAACGGCAGCGGTTTCGATCTGCCGGTACTCCACTATCGGGGCATGTTACATGGCGTCGCGGCGCCGCGCTACTGGGATCTCGGGGATGGCGACTACGCCGATTCGCGCGATTTCAAGTGGAACAACTACATCAGTCGCTACCACATGCGCCATCTCGATCTGATGGATCTGCTGGCGTTGTACAACGCGCGTGCCAATGCGCCGCTCGACGATCTGGCCAAGCTCTATGGCTTTCCCGGCAAGCTCGGCATGGATGGCGGCAAAGTCTGGGAAGCCTGGCAGGGCGGCAAGAGCGCCGAGATCCGCGATTACTGCGAAACCGATGTGATCAATACCTACCTCGTCTATAACCGTTTCCGGCGCATGCGCGGTGAGCTGACGGCAGAAGAAGAGGCGGCGGAATGCGAATTCGTGAAAGCGCAATTGACCCGGATTGGTGCGCCGCATTGGCAGGAGTTTCTCGCCGCCTGGCACTGATCGCACGCCAGTCCGGCGTTATAATTACAAATTCTCAAACCTAACTGCAGAGAGATAACGATGGCACTCAACAACGTCCCCTCAGGCAAGTCCCTTCCCAACGATTTCAACGTCATTATCGAAATCACGGCGCATTCCGACCCCGTCAAGTACGAAGTCGACAAGGAAAGCGGCGCGATTTTCGTTGACCGCTTCATGTCGACCTCGATGCACTATCCCTGCAATTACGGCTACATTCCGCACACCATCGCCGGCGACGGCGACCCGGTCGACGTGCTGGTTGTCAGCCCCTTCCCGCTGCCGCCGGGCGTGGTCGTTCGCTGCCGTCCGATCGGCATGCTGGCCATGACCGACGAGGCAGGTGAAGACGCCAAGCTGCTCGCCGTACCGGTCGACAAGCTGACCCCGATGTACCGCAACATCCAGACCCACTCCGACATGCCGGCCCTGCTGCTCGACCAGATCGCTCACTTCTTCGAGCACTACAAGGATCTCGAGCCGGGCAAGTTCGTCAAGGTTAACGGCTGGCGCGGTCCTGAAGAGGCCAAGAAGGAAATCGAAGCTGGCGTCAAGACCTACAACGACGCGAAAGAAAAGCCGGCTTACTAAGAGCCTGTGGAATATTCGTTCACGCCCGCTCCACGTGCCCAAGCGAGCCCGCTCGGCGTTGCAAATGCTCGCCATAGTTTGAACTATGGCTGTGCTTTGCGCCTTGATCGTGCACGCTTGAACCCGTTGCTCGGGCGCGCCCAAATAATTCACAGACTCTGAGCTATGTTGCGTATCGCCGTTGCCCAGTTCAACGCCACCGTCGGTGATCTGACGGGCAACGTCGAACGCATCATTCAGTGTGCCAACGAGGCGAAAGCCCTTGGTGCCCAGGTACTGCTGACGCCGGAACTGGCGTTGTGCGGTTACCCGCCGGAAGACCTGCTGCTGCGCCCGGATTTCTACCGGGCCAGCATGCGGGCGCTCGATGACCTGGCCAGCCGGGTCGACGGCATTGCCGTGATCGTCGGGCATCCTGAAGAATATCTGGGACGTTGCTACAACGCGGCGACGGTCATTGAAAATGGCCGGCAGATCGCGGTTTATCGCAAGATTCGTCTCCCCAATTACGAAGTATTCGACGAGAAGCGCTATTTCGAGTCGGGTACCGAAGCC
The DNA here is from genome assembly GCA_018261895.1 of Pseudomonadota bacterium. Lineage (GTDB taxonomy): Bacteria > Pseudomonadota > Gammaproteobacteria > Burkholderiales > Rhodocyclaceae > Azonexus. The sequence continues at coordinate 55,592 of JAGTRT010000012.1, read as the reverse complement.
TGCGTGGTCACGCTGGGCGGTGTCCGTTGCGGCATCAACATCTGCGCCGACATATGGGAAGCTGGGGCCGCCGAGATGGCGCGCGCCGCCGGTGCGGAGTTGCTGCTCGTTCTCAATGCGTCGCCCTGTCATCTGGAAAAGCATCAGCAACGCGCCCAGATCCTGGCCGAGCGGATCGATGCCACGGGTATTCCTGCCATCTATTGCAATCTGGTCGGCGGGCAGGATGAGCTGGTTTTCGATGGCGCGTCGTTCGCGCTCGATACCCGGAAAAACTGCTGCATGCGCTTGCCGCAGTTTGAAGAAGCGCTGGGCATTGTCGATTTCGACGCGGGTTCCCTGCATTCGGCGCAACTGGCCGCCGAACTGTCGGTCGAGGCTGAAGCCTACAACGCGCTGGTGCTGGGCGTGCGTGACTACATTGGCAAGACCGGTTTCAAGGGGGCGATAATCGGCCTGTCGGGCGGTATCGATTCGGCGCTGACGCTCTGCGTGGCGGTCGATGCGCTCGGTGCCGACAAGGTGCGGGCGGTCATGATGCCGTCGCCCTATACGGCGCAGATGAGCCTCGACGATTCGCGCGAGATGATTCGCGTGCTGGGCGTGCGCTACGATGAAATTGCCATTGCGCCGGCCATGGACGTCTACGCTTCGATGCTCGATCCGCTGTTTGCCGGATTGCCGGCTGATACGACCGAAGAAAACATCCAGGCACGCATCCGCGGCAACATCCTGATGGCCTTGTCCAACAAGACCGGTGCGCTGGTGCTGACGACCGGCAACAAGTCGGAAATGGCCGTCGGCTATTGCACCCTGTACGGTGACATGGCGGGTGGTTTCGCCGTCATCAAGGACGTCTTCAAGACCCTGGTCTATCGCCTGGCGCGCTACCGCAACACGCTGTGCCAGGGCGATCCGGTGATTCCGGAAAACATCATCGTCCGGCCGCCGTCGGCTGAGTTGAAGCCCGATCAGACCGACCAGGATTCGCTGCCGCCGTACGAGGTGCTCGACGCCATTGTCCGCGCCTACATGGAAGAAGATCGCAGTCCGCGCGAGATTATCGCGGCCGGTCTGCCGGAAGACGCCGTACGGCGCGTCGTTCGTCTGCTGCGCATCGCCGAATACAAGCGCCGTCAGGCGCCGATCGGCATTCGCATCACGCCGCGTGGTTTTGGCAAGGATTGGCGGTATCCTATTACCAACCGATATCCGGACGAATTTTAAGAACCTGTAGAGAGAGGAAGCAGCCCATGAAAAAAATCGAAGCCGTCATCAAGCCATTCAAGCTCGACGAAGTGCGCGAGGCGCTGTCCGAGATCGGCATCGCCGGCCTGACCGTCACCGAAGTCAAGGGTTTTGGCCGCCAGAAAGGGCATACCGAGCTGTATCGTGGTGCCGAGTACGTGGTCGATTTCCTGCCCAAGATCAAGATCGAGATCGTCGTCAATTCCGACAACGTCGAACCTGCCATCGAAGCCATCATCAAGGCCGCGCGCACCGGCAAGATCGGCGACGGCAAGATTTTCGTCACGCCGGTCGAGCAGGTCGTGCGTATTCGTACCGGCGAAACGAACGAAGCGGCGATTTAAGCGCGCTTCGGCCCTGGGGGACCGGATTTCACGGTCAACCGGGAAAAAGGGCCAAAATCGAAAAAGGGCAGCTGCGGCTGCCCTTCGTCATTTCTGGTTGCGCAACAGAACAACCAGCGCGCCTTCGCCACCGTCGGGAGGCTTGGCCTGGCAATAGGCCAGCACTTCCTGACGCTGGGCCAGCCAGCCGCGCACCAGTTGGCGCAGGATGGAGGTCTTCTGCGGAGAGCCGTGCCCCTTGCCATGAACGACGCGCACGCAGCGCTTGCCATGGTGCAGGCAGGCCGCGAGGAAGGTGGCGAGCTGGTGCCTGGCTTCGTCGCGATTCAGGCCGTGCAGGTCGATCTCGTTCTGAATGACCCAGCGCCCGCGACGCAGGTCGCGCAGGACGTTCTGGGCCAGTCCGCTGCGCAAATAATGCGGCTCGTCGCCGCCTTCCAGTCGGTCCTGCAGGCCGATGAAGCCGTGCAGGCTTTCGTGCAGGGCGGCCTGCTCGTCGGCCAGATGCTGCAGTGGCCGGGGCGGCGGTGGGCGTTTGCTGTGTTCGACCAGGTTGGCCGGGGGGAGCGGCTTGACGCCGGCCATGGCGGCCCGGAATTCGCGCTGCTCGGGCGCAAGATGGACCGGAGGAGGCGCCGATTCGCCCATGGCGCGCCAATGGGCCGGCAGGTCGTCGCCGGCGGGCTTTTTCCGCTCGGGCGCCTTTGCTTCTTTCGGAGCCGGGCGGGGTGGTGCGGCGCGTTTCGGCTTGTTCAACTGAACGCGGTTAATCGGCGGAAGCGGCTTGATATCGGCCACTTCCGCCTGGAAGGCAGCAAGGTCTTCCGGGTCGATCAAATTCAGGCGAGCTGGTCGAGGTAACGCTCGGCGTCCAGCGCGGCCATGCAGCCGGAACCGGCCGAGGTGCAGGCCTGCTTGTAGATCTGGTCCTGCACGTCGCCGGCAGCGAAAACGCCGGTGATGCTGGTCTGCGTGGCATTGCCGCTACGACCGGATTCGGTGACGAGGTAGCCGTTGTCCATCTCCAGCTGACCGGCAAAGATATCGGTATTCGGCTTGTGGCCGATGGCGATGAAGACGCCATGCACGGAAACGTCCTGCGTCGCGCCCGTGTCCTTGTTCTTGACGCGCAGGCCGGTCACGCCGGAATCGTCGCCGAGCACTTCGTCGAGCGTCGTGTTGTAGAGAATGGTGATCTTGCCGGCCTTTTCCTTTTCGAATAACTTGTCCTGCATGATCTTCTCGGCCTTGAATTTCTCGCGGCGATGAATCAATGTGACATGACTTGCAATATTCGCGAGGTAAAGTGCTTCCTCGACTGCGGTGTTGCCGCCGCCGACGACGGCAACCGGCTTGTTGCGGTAGAAAAAGCCGTCGCAGGTGGCGCAGGCGGAGACGCCCTTGCCCATGAAGGCTTCTTCGGAGGGCAGGCCGAGGTATTGGGCCGAGGCGCCGGTGGCAATGATCAGCGCGTCGCAGGTGTAGGTGCCGGCGTCGCCGATCAGCGTGAAGGGTTTTTCGGTCAGTTTGGCGGTATGGATATGGTCGAAGATGATTTCGGTATCGAAGCGGCGGGCGTGGGCTTCGAAATTGGCCATCAGTTCGGGGCCCTGGATGCCGTTGGCGGCAGCCGGCCAGTTGTCGACTTCGGTCGTGGTCATCAGTTGGCCGCCCTGGGCCATGCCGGTGATCAGCACGGGCTTGAGGTTGGCGCGGGCAGCATAGACGGCGGCGGTATAGCCGGCGGGGCCGGAGCCCAGAATGATGAGCGGGGTATGGCGGGCAGTTTGGGACATCTTCATCCTCTTGGGTGATTAATGGGAAAATTATAGCGTTGTCTGAGGCTGCAATTTTTCCGAAGTTCCTATGTAATTTGGGAAAGCGGTTTATAATCTTTCTGTAACTCTATGAACGGAAACTGATTTATGTCAGCAACTCCATGTGGTTTGAGCCTGGTCGTCTTGCGCAACGTCCCCCTGTTTTCGGGGCTGGATCAGAGTGAGCTGGAAAAGCTCTCCCGGGTTGCCGGACGCAAGCGGGTCGAGCGCAGCGCCTCCATCGTGCGCGCCGGCGACAGTACGGATTCCCTTTATGTCCTGATCAGTGGTCGGGCCAAGGTCACCAACACCGACGAGGAAGGTCGCGAGATCATCCTGGCCTGGCTGGGTCCGGGCGAATTCTTTGGCGAAATGGGCCTGATCGACGGCAGCCCGCGTTCGGCCAACGTCGTTGCGGCGGAAGCCTGCGAACTGCTGTTCCTCGACAAGGATTCCCTGCAGCGCTGCATGCAGGATAACTTCCAGGTCGCCCAGAAACTCATGAAGATTCTGGTCACGCGCCTGCGCGAGGCCGACCGGAAGATCGAAAGCCTGGCCCTGCTCGACGTTTACGGCCGGGTAGCGCGCCTGCTGCTCGACATGTCCGAGGTGGTCGATGGCAATCGCGTGGTGAAGAAAAAGATTTCGAAGCAGGATATGGCAAAGATGATTGGTGCGTCGCGCGAAATGGTCAGCAAGGTCATGCGCGATCTGGAATTGAGCGGTTATATCCGCGTCGAGAATGATCAGCTGGTCATTCCCGGAGTCGCCTGACAGTGGCGGCACGGATGGTCAACCGGGCGGCGGCGCCTAGCCCGCTGCCGGAGAAGATTGGTTCATTGCTTCAGGAATCGCGCTGGCTGGGTGTCGGCGCCGTGGCCCTGTTCCTCACCATGGCCCTGTGGGGGTTCAGCAAGGATGATCCGGGCTGGTCGCATGCGGTCGGTTCGAGCGCGCTGCATAACCCCGCCGGGCGTGCCGGCGCCTGGATCGCCGACCTCATGCTCTACATTTTCGGGCTCTCGGCCTGGTGGTGGGTAGTCTTGCTCGGCATGTTCGTGTGGTGGGGCTTTCGCAAATACCATTCGCCGGAAGACCACAAGCAACACCCGCTGTTCATCGCGCTGACCGGATTTTCGCTCCTGCTCGTGGCCAGTTCGTCGCTCGAGGCCCTGCGCTTCTATTCGGCCAAGACTGTGTTGCCGCTGGCGCCGGGCGGCATGCTCGGCATCGAGCTGGGCCGCGTGCTGTCGACGCAGTTTGGCTACACCGGTTCGACGCTCTTCCTGCTGGCCGTCATGGCGGCCAGCTGGAGCATCTTTTCCGGGATGTCCTGGGTCTGGGCCTTCGAGAAGCTCGGTTACTTCCTGGAAAACTTCGTCGGTTTCTTCTACGGCCGGGTCGATGCCTGGCGTGACCGGCAGATCGGCAAGGAAGTCGCGCAGCAGCGCGAGGTGGTCGTCGAGGAAGAAAAGCGCCGCGTCGAACTGCACGATCCGATCATCATCGAGACGCCGGCACCGGTTGAAGTCCCGGTCTCGAAGAAGGCCGAGAAGCGCGTCGAGCGCGAAAAGCAGGTGGCTCTGTTCCCGGAAGCCATCATTGGCGGGCAATTGCCGCCGCTGCATCTGCTCGACCCCGCCCCGCCGGCCACCGAGACGGTCAGCCCGGAAACCCTCGAATACACCTCACGCCTGATCGAGCGCAAGCTCGCCGACTTCGGCGTTCAGGTCAAGGTCTTGGCCGCCATGCCGGGGCCGGTGATTACCCGCTACGAAATCGAGCCGGCTGTCGGCGTCAAGGGCGCCCAGATCGTCAATCTGGCGCGCGATCTGGCGCGTGCGCTGGCCATGGTGTCGATCCGCGTCGTCGAGACGGTGCCCGGCAAGTCGTGCATGGCGCTTGAATTGCCGAATCCGAAGCGGCAGACGGTGAAGCTGTCCGAAATCATCTCCAGCCGGCCGTACAACGACATGAGCAGCCCGCTGACGGTCTGCCTCGGCAAGGACATCGGCGGCCTGCCGGTGGTCGCCGACCTGGCCAAGACGCCGCACCTGCTGGTCGCCGGGACGACCGGTTCGGGCAAGTCGGTGGGCGTCAATGCGATGATCCTGTCGATGCTCTACAAGGCCGAGCCGGACCAGGTCCGCCTCATCATGGTCGACCCCAAGATGCTCGAACTGTCGATCTACGAAGGCATTCCGCATTTGCTGGCGCCGGTCGTCACGGACATGAAGCAGGCGGCCAACGCGCTGCATTGGTGCGTGACCGAGATGGAGAAGCGCTACAAGCTCATGTCGGCCATGGGCGTGCGCAACATCGCCGGCCTCAACACCAAGATCAAGGACGCCGAGAAGAAGGGCGAGCACATCCCGAATCCGCTGACCCTGACGCCGGAAACGCCGGAACCCTTGAAGACCATGCCGTTCATCGTCGTCATCATCGACGAGCTGGCCGACCTCATGATGGTCGTCGGCAAGAAGGTCGAGGAACAGATTGCCCGTCTCGCCCAGAAGGCGCGTGCTTCCGGCATTCACCTCGTGCTGGCGACGCAGCGGCCGTCGGTCGACGTGATCACCGGCCTGATCAAGGCCAACATCCCGACCCGCCTGTCCTTCCAGGTGTCGAGCAAGATCGATTCGCGCACCATCCTCGACCAGATGGGCGCCGAAGCGCTGCTCGGCCAGGGCGACATGCTCTACCTCGCGCCGGGCACGGGCTATCCGACCCGCGTGCATGGCGCTTTCGTGTCCGACGACGAAGTCCATCGCGTCGTCGAGCATCTCAAGACCACCGGCGCGCCGGAGTACATCGAGGACATCCTGAGCGGTAGCGGCAGCGACGACGAAGAGGGCGGCAGCGAAGGCGGCGAGGGCGGTGATGCCGAGAGCGATCCGCTCTACGACCAGGCCGTCGATATCGTGCTCAAGAACCAGCGTGCCTCGATTTCGCTCGTCCAGCGCCATCTGCGCATCGGCTACAACCGCTCGGCGCGGCTCATCGAGGCCATGGAAAAGGCCGGGCTGGTGTCCGGCATGGACGGCCGCGGTGGGCGCGAAGTGTTGATGAAGAAGCCGGCGGAGTGATTTCTGCCAGCAATTTGTTACACCCTGAAACAGCACGCCCCGGCGCAACCCGATAAGCTAGCCGCATGAAAATTGCCCAAAAACTCCTGTTGACCGCAGCCTGCGCGGTTTTTCCCCTGTTCGCCCAGGCCGGCGCGGTCGATCAACTGCACGACTTCCTGAAAAGCACGCGCACGCTGAAGGCCGACTTTGCCCAGATGGTCATCGGCAAGAACGGCCGCAAGCCGCAGCAGTCATCCGGCACCGTCGCCATTTCCAGGCCCGGCAAGCTGCGCTGGGAAATTCTCAAGCCCTATCCGCAACTCGTCGTCGGCGACGGCGAGAAGGTCTGGATTCACGACCCCGACCTGCAGCAGGTCACCGTGCGCAAGGCCGGGCAGGCCATCGGCAGTTCGCCGGCGGCCCTGCTCTCGGGCCGTAACGAGCTGGAAAAGAATTTCACGCTGAGCGAAGCCGGCGAGGCCGACGGCATGAGCTGGGTCGAGGCCCGGCCGAAGGCGGGCGACAGCGGCTTCGAAAAGGTTCGCCTCGGCTTTGCCGGCAACGACCTCAAGGCCATGGAGTTGCAGGACAGCTTCGGCCAGACGACGCATATCCGCTTCACGAAAATCGAACGCAATCCGGCCTTGCCGGCGACGACCTTCAAGTTCGTCCCTCCGGCGGGTGTCGATGTCGTGAGCGACTAGGGCGTGTTCACAGTAATCTGCGGGACGGCGTTTGCCGTGGCGGGAGGGGCGCCAAGGCGCGAGGCGCTGGGAATGGTTGTTCCATTCCCGAGCCGAGCAACGCCGGCGACCACCCGCTACGGCAAACCCGAAGGGCAAGGGGTTGGCGGGGCGCATTGCGGCGTTGCCGCTCGCTTGTGCAGATCACTGCACCGCGCGACCGGCGCCTTGCACTGCCTCCCCGCCATCCCCTTGCGCCGCCCGCTGCTTACTGTGAACACGCCCTAATTTGGCGTTTGCCGGCCGACTTTGACGGTCTACCGGAAAAAATGCCCAAAATTGAAATCGGGTGTCGGCCGATCACTGCATCGAATGCAGGCCGATCATGCTTCCCTCGGTATCGACGATCAGCGCGATGTAGCCGTATTGGCCGATCGACATCTTGTCCCGGTGGATGATGCCGCCGGCGGCCTTGGCCCGCGCGACCTGGATGGTGCAGTCGGGCGAACTGAAATAGACGATCACGCTGTTGTCGCCGGATTCGCAACCGGGAAACTTGACCAGCGCGCCGGAGGCGCCGTAGCCCTCGGGCTGCATGGGGAAGGCCCACATCTCCAGTTCGGGATTTTCCAGGCGGGTCAGGCTCACCTCGAAAACCGCTTCATAAAAGGCTTTGGCGCGGGCCATGTCCTGCACGTAAATCTCGAACCAGCCGACGGGGTTGTGCATGATCGTCCTTCCCGGATTCATCTTTAAAGCAAATCCCGACGACGGCCAGACGATTGAAAACGCATGGTGGCCAGGATGCTGATTGGATAGTGGGTCGGCGTGTAAGTTCCGCCGGCGGACTTGGTCGGGGGCGGCATGGCGAAGATTTTCCCGCGAATCGACTTCCGGTCTCGCGCTTGGCGGTACACTCCGCCGAATGGTTTTTGACGGAATGGATGCGGGATGAAGATTTTGCTGGTCGACGATTCGCGAGCGATTGCCATGCTGACGGGGGCGCGGCTGGAATCGTTCGGTCACGAAGTCAAACACGCCATCAACGGCGAGACTGCGCTCCAGTATTTCCGCAACGAGCACTTCGACCTGATCCTCATGGACATCGAGATGCCGGGCATGAACGGCTTCGAGGTGACGACCCGGATTCGCGCGCTGGAAGGCCAGGAACCCTGGGCCTGGACGCCAATCATCTTTGTCACGGCCACCGATACCGAAGCCAATCTGGTGACGGCCATCGAGGCGGGCGGTGACGACTTCATTTCGAAGACCGTGCCGGAGAACATCCTGCAGGCCAAGATGAAGGCCATGTCCCGGATTGCCGCGCTGCGCGCCCGCCTTTGCCTGGCCAACAACAAGCTCCAGGATCAGGCTAACCAGGATGGCCTGACCGGCCTGCTCAATCGCCGGGCCATGGACCTGCGGGTGGATGCGGCCTGGGAGCAGGCACGGACGGCATCGAGTCCATTCAGCTTGCTGATGGTCGATGTCGACAATTTCAAGAAATACAACGACCACTACGGCCACCTCGTCGGCGACGACTGCCTGCGGGCCGTGGCGGCCTGCCTGGCGCGGCAGCTTCAGCAGATCAACGATGCGCGGCGGGCGCCGGGTTCCTTCGTCGCCCGTTACGGCGGCGAGGAATTCGCCGTGATCATTCCCGATGCCGAACCCGGCGTGCACGCCGGCGTTGCGGCCGACATCGTGGCGGCCGTATCGGCCTTGGGCATTCCCCATGCCGAGAACGGCCAGCATGGCGTGGTCACCATTTCGGTCGGCGCCGCCTGCTTCCCGCACGCGATGGGCGAGATCAAGACGCTGTTTCGCCTGGCCGACGACCTGCTCTACAAAGCCAAGGACGCCGGGCGCAACCGGGCGGAAGTGGCATGAGTCTCGGGCAGTCGGGTGTGGCTGATGGCTGCTATCCCTGTCGCGCCTTCTGGCGGAAGCCGCTGTTCCTGCTCTGTCTCGGCCTGGTGGCCTGCTCGTCCTGGCACTGGGAAAAACGCGGGGCGCAGGAGGGCGAGTACGCGCGCGACGAAACCTTCTGCAAACAACTGGTTTACACCGGCACGGACGGCTTCGTGACCAACGCCAGCGTGCGCCGCATGCACGACTGCATGCAGGCGAAGGGCTGGCAGAAGGTCACGAACTGAGCGCTTGAGGCGTATTCGCAGCAAGCGAAGTCATTCCGCCGGTTACGCTGAACGTGCCCTAGTCGCCGGCGTGCTTTTCCTCGTCCATGACCCACAGGCGGTGGGCGTCGAGCAGCAGGCGGTAGCGTAGTTCGAGCGCATCGAGCTGGCTCAGGCGGGCGGCCAGGCGGGCATCGTTGGCCAGACGGCGGGTGGCGAGCAGGTCGTTGAGGCTGCCTTCGCCGAGCTGATAGGCGCGTGCCGTCATGTCGGCGGCCTGGCCAAGGCGCTCGGCGGCGCCGTGGCTGGCCTGCCAGGTGGCGTAGGCGGCAGTGGCCGACTGGTAGAGCATCGCGGCCTCCGCGGTGATTCGCTGGGTCACCGCGGCTTCCCGGCGACCGGCGACATCGGCCTGGGCGAGCGCCGCATCCGAGCTGGCGCGGCGGGCGCCGCCGGGCAGCGGGATGCTGATGTAGGCGCCGACGATCTGGTCTTCTCCGGCGCGTTCGCGCGACACATGCATGCCGATGGTCGGGTCGGGCAGGCGATCACGGCTGGCGCGGCCGGCGAAAATCTGGGCGCGTCGGGTTTCGCCGCGCGACAGTTCGAGTTCGTGGCTGTGTTCGAGGATGGCGTTGATCCAGTCGGCTTCGTTGCCATTGACCGGTAGCGGTTCGGCAATCGTGTTCTGCGCGGCGAGCGGCAGGCCGGGGTAGCGCCGGCGCAGGTCCTCGGCGGCCGTCTGCTGGCGAACTCGGGCCTGAGCCAGGGCCGCTTCGGCCTGGGCCAGCGCGGCGTCGGACTGGATGGCTTCAAGGCGGGCGGCGTCACCGAGCTGCTGGCGGCGCTGGATGCCCTTGGCCTGCTTGTCGAGCAGGGCGACCTGTTCCGACCACTGTGTCGCCGAGGCGCTTTCCTTGAGCCAGACGAACCAGGACTTGAGCAGGTTGCGGCTGGTTTCGTGCAGTGCGTCGCCGTGCCCCGTTTCGGCCAGCGCCACACCGGCCGCGCCAAGCTGGCCGTCGATGCCGGCCTTGCCGGGCAGGCGCAAGGGGCGTTCGATGGCGGCATTCCACTCGTTGAAGCGTTCGTCCGTGCCGGTGGCCGGCTTGCTCCGGCGCTGCTGGCCGCCAAGGCGGACGTTCCATTCGTATTGCCCGGCTTCGAGACGCGTGCGGTTGGCTTCCTCGACGCGCACCTGGCCGGCGGCGGCCTGCACGGTCGGGCTGGCGAGCAGGACGCGGGTGACGACCTCGGTCGGTGGCAGATTGGGCATGGCCTCGGCCGCGAAGCCGGTGCCGCCGATGCCGTTGATGCCAAAGACCACGACGAGGCGGACAAGGGACGATCCCACGGTCAACCGGAAAAAATGGCCAAATTCGAAATTCATAAGCGCCCCATTTCGATGACCGGGATCAGCCAGAAGAAGATGTTGGTGCCGGGAAGTTCGGCCTTGATCAGGTCGAGGATGGCGCGCATGCGATCCTCCGGGCCGACCATGCGGATCTGGGTGCGCGGCGAATGGCCGCTGACCAGTTCGGCCGGTTCGACGAGCGGGATCACGGCGCCGTGCCCTTCGGCCAGGCTGACGGTAAAGCCGCGTGCCAGGTCGGGGCGGGAGAGCAGCAGGTCTTCGACCACCTGGGCAACGTCGTTGCGCATGGTCAGCGAGAGCAGGACATCAGCCATGGCGGCGGGTCTCCGTGAAGGATACGGTGGCTTTGACACCGAAGCGGCGGAAGAGGATGGGCAGCAGGACGAGCGTCAGCGCCGTCGAGGTGAGCAGTCCGCCGATGACGACGATGGCCAGCGGACGCTGCACCTCGGAACCGGGGCCGGTGGCGAAGAGCATGGGCACGAGGCCGAAGGCGGCGATGCTGGCGGTCATCATGACCGGCCGCAGGCGGCGTTTGGCGCCCTCGACGACGACCTCGCCGACTGCCATGCCGCGGGCCAGCAGCTGGTTGAAGTAGGTCACCATCACCACGCCGTTGAGCACGGCGATACCGAGCAGGGCGATGAAGCCGACCGAGGCCGGTACCGACAGGTATTCGCCCGAGATGAGCAGGCCGAAGACGCCGCCGATCATGGCGAAGGGGATGTTGGAGAGGACGAGCAGGGCCTGGCGTACCGAGCGGAAGGTCGAGAAGAGCAGGAAGAAGATGAGTGCCAACGCCACCGGCACGACGATCATGAGGCGGGCCGCGGCGCGTTGCTGGTTCTCGAACTGGCCGCCCCAGGCCAGGCGGTAGCCGTTCGGCAGCTTGACGTCGCGGGCCACGGCGGCGCGCGCTTCGTCGACGAAACCGACGAGGTCGCGGTCGCGCACATTGGACTGGACGACGACGTAACGTTGGGCGTTTTCGCGGTCGACCTTGACCGGGCCGTCGATGCGGGCAATCTTGGCGACGTTGGCCAGCGGCACGCTGCCGCCGCCCGGGACCGAGATGCGCAGGGCCTCGAAGTCGGCCGGCGAGTTGAGCAGGCTGGTCGGACCGCGCAGGACGACCGGCACACGGCGTCCCTGTTCGATGACGACGCCGACGTTGCGGCCTTCGAGCAGGGCCTTGAGGTCGTTCTGGATGTCGTCGACGTTGAGTCCGATGCGGCCGGCCGCCAGGCGATCGACGGCAATCTTGAGGTACTGCACGCCGTCGTTCTTGAGCGTGAAGGTGTCCTCGGCGCCCGGCACCTTCTTGACGGCGGCGACGATCTCGTTCGACAGGCGGTTCAGCGTGGCGAGGTCGGGGCCGAAAATCTTGATGGCCAGGTCGCCGCGCACGCCGGTCAGCATTTCCGAGACACGCATGTCGATGGGCTGGGTGAAGGAATAACCGATGCCCGGGAAATTCTCCATGACGGCGCGCAGCTGGTCGGCCAGCCAGGCCGGGTCCGGTTTCCGCCAGGTGTCGCGCGGCTGGAGGACCATGAAGGTGTCGGTCTGGTTGAGGCCCATCGGGTCAAGGCCGAGTTCGTCCGAACCGGCGCGGGCGACGATGGACTTGATCTCCGGCACTTCGGCCAGGATGGCCTGCTGGACGCGGCTGTCGATGGCGATGGTCTGGTCGATGCCGATGGACGGCAGCTTTTCGAGCTGCATGATCATGTCGCCCTCGTCCATGGTCGGCATGAAGCTCTTGCCGAGCAGCAGGAAGGCGCCGGCCGCGGCAGCCAGCGCGATGGTCGCGGCGATCATGAAGGTCCGGCTGTTGTTGAGGGCAGTGCTCAGCGTGCGGTCGTAGATGGCGGCCAGCTTCTTGACCAGCCACGGCTCGTGATGCACACCGCGCTTGATCAGGTAGGAGGCGAGCACCGGCACGACGGTCAGCGAGAGCAGGAGCGACGAGGCCAGCGCGAAGACGATGGTCAGCGCGACCGGACCGAACATCTTGCCTTCGAGCCCCTGCAGCGTGAGCAGCGGCAGGAAGACGATGATGATGATGACGATGCCCGAGGTGACCGGTGAGGCGACTTCGCGGGCGGCGCGGTAGATCAGGTGCAGCGTCGGCAGGTTTTCCTGGGCTTCGGCGAGCTGGCTCTCGACGTTTTCGACAACGACGACAGCCGCGTCGACCAGCATGCCGATGGCGATGGCCAGGCCGCCGAGGCTCATGAGGTTGGCCGACAGGCCGTACATGCGCATCAAAATGAAGGTGGCGAGCGCCGACAGCGGCAGCATGAGCGCGACGACCAGCGCGGCGCGCAGGTTGCCGAGGAAGGCGAGAAGCAGAAAGACAACGAGGACGATGGCTTCGAGCAGCGCCTTGGAAACGGTGCCGACGGCACGGCCGACCAGATTGGAACGGTCGTAGAACGGCTCGATGGTGACGCCGGGCGGCAGGGTCGGCGCGATCTCGGCCAGCCGTGCCTTGACGCCTTCGACCACGCTCTGCGCATTGGCGCCGCGCAGGCCGAGAACCAGCCCTTCGACCGCTTCGCCATTGCCACTCTTGGTCACCGCGCCGTAGCGGGTCAGGGCGCCGAGGCGGACCTCGGCGACATCGGCGACGCGCACCACGGCGCCGTCCCTGGCCTGCAAAACAATGGACTTGACGTCATCGACCGTGGCAATCGCACCCTCGGCGCGGACCAGCAGCGATTCCTCGCCGTCGTTAAGGCGGCCGGCGCCGTCGTTGCGGTTGTTCGTTTCGAGCACCGTCTGCAGATCCTTGAGCGCCAGGCCACGGGCGGCCAGGCTCTGCGGATTGGGCACGATCTCGAAGGTGCGCACCTCGCCGCCCAGGCTGTTGACGTCCGCGACGCCGGGCACGGTGCGCAGTTGCGGGCGGATCACCCAGTCGAGCAGGGCGCGCTTGTCGGCCAGCGAGAGCTCGCCCTCGATGGTGAACATGAACATTTCGCCGAGCGGCGTGGTGATCGGCGCCATGCCGCCGGTTGCTCCGGGCGGCAGGTTGCCCATGGCCGCGGCGAGGCGCTCGCCGACCTGCTGGCGCGCCCAGTAGATGTCGGTGCCGTCCTCGAAGTCGAGGGTGATGTCGGTCAGCGCGTATTTCGAAACCGAGCGCAGCAGCTTCTGGTGCGGGATGCCGAGCAGTTCCTGCTCGACCGGCACGGCGAGGCGCGTTTCGACCTCTTCCGGCGTCATGCCGGGGGCCTTGAGAATGATCTTGACCTGCGTCGTCGAGACGTCCGGGAAGGCGTCGATGGGCAGCCCGAGGAAAGCCTGCACGCCGGCGCCGACGAGCATGACCGTGAGCACCAGCACCAAGAGGCGCTGGGTCAGCGAGAAACGGATCAGGGCGTCGAGCATTATTCGCTACCCACGCCCGTCAGCATGGCCTTGAGGCCGGAAACGCCCTTGATGGCGACCTTCTCGCCAGCCTTCACGCCGTCGACGGTGACGCTGTCGCCGCCCTGGCTGACTACTTTGACCGGCCGGGCGACGAAGACGACGCCCTTGTCGTCGCTGCTCGCCTGGACGAAAGCGAAGGTCTTGCCCTGATTGCGGGCCAGCGCGGTGGCCGGCAGGCGCTGCAACTGGCTGGCCGGGCCGGCGATTTCGACTTCGATGACCTGGCCGGGGCGCAACGTCTCTGCCCCCTTGCCGACTTCGGCGCGGAGCAGCACGGTCTGGCTGGCCGCATCGACAGCGCGGCCGATGGCGATGAGCTTGCCGGTGACCTCGCTGTTGGCGATCTTGACAGCGCTGCCTTCGCGCAGCGTGGCGGCGACCGTGACCGGGGCCTGGATTTCCAGCCACAGCGGGCTGAGTCTGGCGATGCGGTAGATCAGCGCCGAGCTTTCGACGCGCTGGCCGAGTTGCGCACCCTGTTCGAGGACGACGCCGTCGATGGGCGCGGTCAGGGCCAGTTGGCCGCCGAGCTTGCCTGGGGCGGCGCCGGCCAGGGCCAGGCCCTGACGCCGTTCGCTGGCCTGGGCGCCGGCCTGGGCGGCGGCGGCGCGGGTGGCCTGCAGGCGGCTTTCGGCGATCAGGCCTTCGGCAAAGAGTTGTTCGTCGCGTTTCAGATTCTGTTGCATGAGGGAGGACTGGCTGCCAGCCTGCAGCGCGTCGCGCTGGAGTTCCAGCGCCTGCTGGCTGCTCAGGTGGGCGACGACCTGGCCGCGCTTGACGGTCGAGCCGGGCGCCACGGCGAGCATTTCAACCATGCCGCCGACCGGCGCCGCGACGACGCGCATCTGCTCGTTCGGCACACGGACCTGGGCCGGATAACTGCCATCGCGCCCGCCAGCAATCTGGCCGGCTACCGCGATATCAATGCCGAGCGCCTTGATTTGCGCGGCTTGCAGGGTAATGCGGCTTTCCTCGGCGTGCAGCGCGGTTGTTACGGTCAACAGGAAAAAAAGGCCAAAATTGAAAACGCGACGGGGCATGGGTTATTCATCCAGAACAGGGCCACGCCAGTTTAGGGGCTGGAGCTTAAGCCCGACTTAAGACCGGCGATGTTTGTTGATTATCGGAAATGCCGCTTGAAGTGGGCCGGGTCGAGGTCATGCCGGCCCAGCAGCTTGTAGAATTCGGTGCGATTGCGCTGGGCGATGCGGGCGGCCTGCGAGACGTTGCCGGCCGTGCTCTGCAGCAGGCGGACGAGATAGTCGCGTTCGAATTCGCGGCGGGCGTCGTCGAGTGCCATCAGGTTGCCGTCCTCGAGTTCGCGCATGGCCCGGCGCACGGCGGATTCCGGGATAACCGGGGTCAGGCATGCGCTGGCCACGCGTTCGATGATGTTGCGCAGCTGGCGGACATTGCCCGGCCAGCCGCCTTCCTCAAGCGCGGCGACGGCTTCGGGGGCGAGCGATTTGCCGGGGGCGAATCCGTTCAGGAAATGGCTGGCCAGCACCGGGATGTCTTCGCAGCGCTCGCTGAGCGGCGGTACGTTGAGGGTCGTGCGGCAGAGGAGGTAGTAGAGCTCGCTGCGGAAACGGCCTTCGGCAACCGGGGTGTCGAGCGGGCGCGGGCTGGCGGCGATGACCTGGACATCCGGCAGGCCGGGCGTGTCGCCCGGGGATTCGAGGCGATGCAGCGGGTCGCCACCCTGCAGCTGGGCGAGCAAGAGCGTAAACAGCCGGCCCTGGGCGATGTGCGACAGGGCGCCGACGTCCTGCAGGTAGAGCACACCGCCGTCAGCCTGGGCACAGACGCATTGCGGGCTGTTGGGGATGAGCATCTGTTCCTGCTCGGCGACCGGGTGATCGGTGCAGGAAAAGGTGACGAAGGGCCGGTCGGCGCGCGGTCCGGCCCGGTGAATGGCGCGCGCCAGGGTGGTCTTGCCGGCGCCGCTCGGGCCGATCAGCAGGGCGCTCCGTTGTTCTTCGGCGACGCGGCGGGCCTGGCGCAGCAATTCTTCCATGCGGACATTGACGCTCAGGAGTTCGCTGCGCCACTGCGCAGCGCTGTCGGCCGGATCGAGTGTCGGCGACAGGCGGATACCGTCGGCGACGCGGCGCAGCAGTTCCTGGCCGTCGAAGGGTTTGGTCAGGAAACTGAAGACGCCGCGCCGGGTGGCGGCGACGGCATCCGGGATCGTGCCGTGGGCGGTCAGTATCATGACCGGCACGGTGGGCGCTTCGGCCTGCAGGTGATCGAACAGGGTGAGGCCGTCCATGTTGCCCATGCGCAGGTCGGTGATGACCATTTGCGGGCGATGGGCGCGGAAACTGATGAGGGCGGATTCGCCGGAATCGGCCTCGGCAACCTCGTAGCCGGCCGCGCTGAGGCGCACGCCGATGAGGTGCAGCATGTCCTGATCGTCGTCAACCACCAGGATACGGGCTGCCTGCCCCATTCAGCGACTCCGGGAACGGTTGCGCAGGTCGCGGTCGATGATCAGGAGCGCATCCAGTTTCTTCTGCAGGTCATCGTATTTTTTCTGCAGTTCCTCGATCTGCTTTTGCGAATCCTTGAGCGAAAGCTCGAGCCGACGCTTGTCGGCGACGCACTGGCGCTGTTCGCGCAGCAACTGGCGCTCCAGTTCGCTGATTTTCTGGATGTCGGCGGGAGAACGGGTCGGGCTGGGCGTGGCGTCGGTTACGTCGGCGGCACCCGGGTTGTCGTCGGTGGTGGCGCAGCCGGCCAGTCCGCCGCCAAGGGCAGCGAAGAGCAGGAGGCAACGGCAGGTTTTCAGCATGTTATACGGACTCATTCATTGGGGAGTTGTCTCAGGTAGGTGGCTTTCAGCGGCAGGATGACGCGGAAGTGGGCGCCGGCCGTCGACGTCATCAATTTTAGTTCGCCTCGGTGCGCCAGCACGAATTCGCGTGCGATGGCCAGGCCGAGACCGACACCGGCAACGTGACGCGCCGCGCTGCTTCGGAAGAACGGCTCGAAGATCCGTGCCGCATCGTCCCTGGCGACACCGGGACCCTGATCTTCGACGTCCAGTATCGCACGGGTGTTGTCGTGGTTGAGGCTGATTTTGACCCGGCTGTCGGGCGGTGAAAACTTCAGCGCATTGGCCAGCAGGTTGTGAACGATGGTGAGCAGGGGCTCGCGGCCCGCCACGATGGTCGTGTCGGCCAGTTCGCAGTCGAAGCGGATATTCCGCTCCGCCGCGATCAGGTGCATGGTTTCGACAACCTGCGCGATCAATTGGTCGAAGCGGATGGTTTCGTGCGCGATGCGTTCCGCAGCATGGCCGGCCTGTTGCAGGCGCAGGAGCCCGTCGATGAGATCCTGCAGACGCCGCGAATTGCCCTGCAGGATGCCGACGATCCGGCGTTGTTCGGCGCTGAGCGGGCCGGGGACTTCCTCGCTGAGCAGGGAGGCACCTTCGTGCATGGCGGCGAGCGGCGTCTTGAGTTCGTGCGAGACGTGGCGCAGGACTTGGGCCCGCGCTTCTTCAAGCGAGAGCAGGCGCTTCCTGAGCCACTCCAGCCAGCGGCCCAGCCAGCGCAGGTCGCCGGGGCCATCCAGCTCGATGGCCGTCTGCAGCTCGCCTTTGCCCAGGCGGATCAAGGCTTTTTCGAAGCGGCTGATGAGGCGGGCCAGCAGGCTGCGGATGGCCCACAGGCAGCAAATGGCGAACAGCGCGGCGAGGCCGGCCGAGAGCAGGAGGTGGGTACGCAGGGTGTTCGATTCATCGAGAAACTGGCGCTGCTCGCGGTCGATGACGCCCTGCGCGTCGCGCAGGCTCTTTTGCGACCGCTGGCGGATGTCGGCCAGCACCGTATCGAGGGCTTCGATCCGGCCGCCCTCGCGTACGGCCAGATAGGCCTTCTGTTCGAGATCGAGCTGTTCCGTCAGCTCGTTCACCATCTCCGCGGTGAGCGGGGTCAGGCGGGCCAGCGCTTCGATGTTGCTGCGCCAGTCAGCGCGCACGCGGGCGTAGTCGGACAGCGAATCGGCATCCTTGAGCACCATATGCCGGCGCAGGCTGCGTTCCATGTGCAGCAGGTCTTCGCTCAGCTCGCCGCGCAGCGACGACGAGGACGAGGCATGTTCGATCGCCCGCTGATAGTGCTCGTTGAGCGTGTCGAGCTTGATGAACACGTAGGCCGCGGCGATCAGCAAGGGCAGGCCGAAGAGGACGTGGCCGAAGGTGATCAGCTGCAGGAAAGTGCGCGGGTAGCGATTCATGGTGTCTATCGTATGCCAGAGCGCCGACGATCAAAAGTGTCGGGGGCGGACGACATCTATCGGATTCCTCGCAATGTGGGAGCATCCCGTTCGAGTGGTTGTGCGGAAAATTTGCCCACGTTCATTCGTTCCTTGAATCATTAGCGGAGGTTTTATGAGCCCAAACATGTTGCGCCTGCGGACCCTGATGGTCGGCATTCCGCTCGCCCTGGCGAGCCTTGCCGTTTCGGCACAGGTTACGCCACCCGGCCGCACGCTGGCTGCGCAGTGCGCCCAGTGCCACGGCACAAATGGCAATGGCCCGGGTTTTGACGAGATCGCCGGCAAGTCGGCGCGCGAAATCTACAACGAATTGCTGGAAATGAAGTCGCGTCCTGTCGAGGGCATCATGGATCGTCAGGCCCGTGGCTATACCGACGAACAGATGCGCCTGATTTCGGAATATCTGTCCACCCTGCCGGGCAATGGCGGCGATTGAGTTTCAGGAGATAAACATGCATCGTTTCAATAGAAGAGATTTCCTCAAGTCGGCCGGCGCCATTGCAGCATTTGCGGCCATTCCCAAGGCTGTCAGCGCGGCGGTTACCGGTGCCCGCGTGGTCGTCGTCGGCGGTGGTTTCGGCGGCGCGACGGTAGCCAAATACCTGCGCATGTGGGGCGGCAATGTCCAGGTCACCCTGGTCGATCCCAATCCCAACCATATTTCCTGCATCCTTTCCAACCTGGTGGTGACTGGCGCGCTGTCGATGAGCCGCATCACGCTGGGCTACGATACGCTGCGCACGACGCACGGCGTTTCCTTCCTCCAGGGCAAGGCGGTGGGCATTGACCCGGCCGGCAACCGGCTGACGGTACAAACCTCCAGCGGCAATCGGGTGCTCGATTACGACCATCTCGTTCTGTCGCCGGGCGTCGATTTTTCGCCGGCCCCGGGCAACTGGAATCCGAACCTGACGCCGCATGCCTGGCAGGCCGGTGCCCAGACGACGCTGCTGAAGAATCAGTTGGCCGCCATGCGTTCCAACGATACTTTCGTCATGACCGTACCCAAGGCGCCATATCGTTGCCCGCCAGGACCGTACGAGCGGGCCTGTGTGGTGGCTGATTACCTGCGGGTGAAGGGACGGACGGGAGCCAAGGTCATCGTCCTCGATGCCAATTCGGACATCCAGGCCGAGCCGGAAGCCTTTAACCATGCCTTTACTGTGACGCATGCCGGCCGTATCCAGTATGTGCGGAACGCGACGGTACTGAGCGTCGACTCCGCGACACGCAGCATTTCGACCACGGCCATGAACATCACCAACGCCAAGGTGCTCAACTACATCCCGAACCAGCGGGCCGGCGGCATCGCGGCGAGCCTCGGGGTCAATCCGGCCGGTTTCGTGCCGGTCAATGCCTTGAGTTACGGCACGGCGGCCTTCCCGAACATCCATGTCATTGGCGATTCCTGCGCGGTGCCGGCCAGTGATGGCAAGGCGGTGCCGAAATCGGGGCATATGGCCAACGCGCAAGCCAAGGTTTGCGCCGACGCCATTCTGCGTACGCTGAGCGGCGAGGCGCTGGACACCAACGTGGCTACCGGTTCCGCTTGTTACAGCCCAGTGACGGGCCGCACTGCATCGTGGCTGTCCGCCAATTTCATCTATGGCGACATCTACGACGTCAACGGCGCCGTGAAGGGCAAGGGCATGCATCGCGTGGATTTGGGCGAGGCTCCAAGCAACGGCGTGAACGGCGACAGCTACCAGGACATGTTTACCTGGGCTGACAGTATCTTCGCCGACAGCTTCAAGTAATCCTCCGCTTCGATGGCGGCCGCGCAGTCTGGCGGCCGCCATTTCATTTTTGAGCATTTTTTCCGGTTGACCGTGCAAGACCCGTTTTCCCGTCCGGGCTGGCCGGCGATCTTGATTCCTGCCGTTCAGCAAGCCTGGGTGGTGGACTTATTTCCATAATTCGACAATACTCGAATTATGGAAACCTTGAATGCCGCCGAGCTGCTTGCCGCCCTCGGCCACGAATCCCGCCTCGCCATCTTCCGTCTGCTCGTCGAAGCCGGGCCGGCCGGCATCAACGCCAGCGCCATCGGCGAACAACTGGGCATGGCGCCGGCCACGCTGTCCTTCCATCTGGCGCATTTGAGCCGGGTCGGGCTGATTGCCGGCGAGCGCGAGAGCCGCTTCATCCACTACTCGGCCAACTACGGCACGATGGATGAGTTGATCGCCTTCCTGACCAGCAACTGCTGCCAGGGTAAGCCCTGCCTGCCGAAAACGGCTTGCTGCGACACCACCGAGAAGCGGCGGGCCAAAACTGGAAAGAACAACTGATGTCGAATCTCAAGACTGTCCTCGTGCTGTGCACCGGCAACTCCTGTCGCTCGCAGATGGGCGAAGCCATCCTCAACCACGATCTGGCCGGCCTCGTGCACGGGATTTCCGCCGGGACCAAGCCGCAGCCCAAGGTGGCCGATGGGGCCATCGAAGCGCTCAAGCTGGCCGGCCTGCCGACCGCGGGGCTGTACCCGAAGGATGTCGAGGCCGTGATGAACGAACCCATTGACCTCGTGGTCAGCGTTTGTGACAACGCCAAGGAAACCTGCCCGATCTTCCCGCGCCCGGTGCCGCGCCTTCACCTGCCATTCCATGACCCGCACGGCGAGCCGCTGGATAGTTTCATTAACGTTCGGGACGATATCCGCGCCCGCCTGATCCCTGCCGTGCGTACCGCACTGGGTCTGTAAGGAGAGAACTCGTGTCCGCCCAATGTGAAATCACCGCCAAGGCCGCCGCCGGAGCGCCGATGAGTTTCTTCGAGCGCTATCTGACCGTCTGGGTCTTTCTCTGCATCGTCGCCGGCATTGCCGTCGGGCAACTCGCCCCGGCCCTGTCCCAGGCCATTGGCCGCATGGAAGTCGCCCAGGTCAATCTGCCGGTCGGGCTGCTCATCTGGGTCATGATCATTCCGATGCTTGTCAAGGTCGATTTCGGCGCGCTGCACGAGATGCGGCACCACGTCCGCGGCATCGGCGTCACGCTGTTCGTGAACTGGCTGGTCAAACCCTTCTCGATGGCTTTCCTCGGCTGGTTGTTCATTCGCCAGTTGTTCGCGCCGATGTTGCCGGCCGACCAGCTCGACAGCTACATCGCCGGCCTCATCCTGCTCGCCGCGGCGCCGTGTACCGCCATGGTCTTCGTCTGGAGCCGGCTGACCAACGGCCATCCGCTGTTCACGCTGTCGCAGGTCGCGCTCAACGACACCATCATGGTCTTCGCCTTTGCGCCGCTCGTCGCCTTCCTGCTCGGCATTTCGGCGATTACTGTGCCCTGGGACACTTTGCTGACCTCGGTCGTGCTGTACATTGTCATTCCGGTCGTGATCGCCCAGCTCTGGCGCAAAGCCTTGCTCGCCAAGGGACAGGGTGCCTTCGACGCTGCCATGGAGAAAATCGGCCCGTGGTCGATTACCGCCTTGCTCGCCACGCTGGTGCTGCTCTTCGCCTTCCAGGGCGAAGCCATCCTGCGTCAGCCGCTGATCATTGGCCTGCTCGCCGTGCCCATCCTGATCCAGGTTTTCTTCAACTCGGCGCTGGCCTACTGGCTCAACCGCAAGGTCGGCGAGAAACACAATGTCGCCTGCCCGTCGGCCCTGATTGGTGCTTCGAATTTCTTCGAGCTGGCCGTCGCCGCGGCCATCAGCCTGTTCGGCTTCGAGTCGGGGGCGGCGCTGGCCACCGTGGTCGGTGTGCTGATCGAAGTGCCGGCCATGCTGCTCGTCGTCAAGGTGGTGAATTCGACCAAGGGGTGGTACGAAGCAGGGTAGGGCAGAAAGGGGTCTGACATGGAATGGATGATCACCGCACTACAGGGCGGCCTGGCCAGCCTGGCCTCCTACCTCGCGGCCCATGTCCTGCTCTGCCTAGTGCCGGCTTTTTTCATCGCCGGTGCGCTGTCGGCACTGGTGCCGCAGCAATCGATCATCCGCTTTCTCGGGCCGGATGCCTCGAAATGGGTGTCCTACCCGGCCGCTGCCGGGGCCGGCAGCCTGCTCGCCGTCTGCTCGTGCACCATCCAGCCGCTGTTTGCCGGTATCTACAAGAAGGGCGCCGGGCTGGGGCCGGCCATCACCTTCCTGTTCTTCGCGCCGGCCGCCAACATCCTGGCCCTGGCCTACACCGGCGTGGCGCTCGGCGCCGATTTCGCCATTGCCCGCATCGTGCTCGCCTTGTCCTTCGGCATCGGCATCGGGATGATCATGGCCGCGCTGTTCCGTGAAGGCGATGTCGCCCGGCTGGCCGAGGTCGAGACGTTTTCGGCTGGCGAGGGCATCCCGAAACGCACGCTCGTTTTTCTCGGTGTGCTCGTTGCCCTGCTGATTGCCGGCACGCTGAAACTCGATTTCCTGACCGCCGGCCTGCTCAAGATCGAACTGCCCTGGTCCGGCGCCGCTGCGGTACAGGCCGGGCTCGACCTGCTGGTGCCGGTCAACGAGGCAGCCGGCGCCGAAGGGCTGAGCCTGCAGGGCCTGATCCTGATCGGCCTGCTCGGCGCCATCGGCGTCTTTGCCTGGAAAGGGCTGGGCCAGGTCGATAACGGCTTCAACCGCCTGACCCCGGTCGCCCTGGCACTTACCGCGCTGACCCTGGCCTTCGCCGCGCTTGGTATGCGCGTCACCGAAGCCGGTGTGCTGCTTACCGTAACGGGCCGAACGCTCGCCGTGTCCGCCCTCTGTCTCGCCATCTGGCCGCTGGCCCGGCGTTTCGAGGCGTGGGACGTGCAGCAATGGCTGTGGGAAACCTGGCGTTTCGTGAAGCAGATTTTCCCGCTGCTCGTCGTCGGCGTTTTCCTCGTCGGCATCATCCGGGTCTTCATCCAGCCCGAGTGGATACGCAGCATCGCCGGCGCCAATACCGTGCTCGCCAACCTGGCCGGCGTCGTCTTCGGTGTCTTCATGTATTTCCCGACCCTGGTCGAAGTGCCCATCGCCAAGATGTTCCTGTCGCTCGGCATGCACCCCGGGCCGCTGATCGCCTACCTGATGGCCGACCCCGAGCTGTCGCTGCAGAGCATCCTGATCACCTCGGCGATCATCGGCAAGCTCAAGGCGTGGACCTACGTTGGCCTCGTCGCGCTGTTCTCGACGCTGGCCGGCCTGACTTACGGTGCCTGGGTCGATGGCACATCCTTGCTCATCCTGGCGCCGGGCGTGATCGGCTTCGTCGCGCTGATCGTCACCTCGCTGCACCTGATCGAACGTGGCCGCCTGGCCACAAGGAAGGAGTGAATCATGCTGATCAAGATTCTCGGCAGCGGTTGCGCCAAGTGCAATCGCCTCGAACAACTGACCCGCGAAGCCGTGGCCGAACTTGGCATCGAGGCCAGCTTCGAACACGTCAAGGACATGGACAAGATCATGGCTTATCCGATCATGACCACGCCGGCGCTGGTCATCGATGAAAAGGTCAAAGTGTCAGGCAGGATACCGAGCAAGGACGAGTTGCTGGGCTGGATCCGGGCGGTTTGATCAGTCCTGGATGTTCGGCTCGACGAGATTGGCCAGCTGGGCCAGCGATTCCTGCCAGCCGAGGTAGCACATCTCGATCGGGATCAGTTCCGGGATGCCTTCCTGCGTCACGCTCAGATCGGCCCCGCAGGACGCAGGCCGGATGGTCACGGTGGTGACCATTTCGCCGGGCAGGTTCATGTCTTCGAAACTGTCGGTATAGACGATCTTTTCGTCAGGTACCAGTTCGCGGTACTGGCCGCCGAAGGCGTGGCCGTTGCCCGTCGTGAAGTTGGTGAAGGCCATCCGGTAAGTGCCGCCGACCTTGGCTTCGAGTTCGAAAACCCGGCAGGTGTAGCCGTAGGGCGGCAGCCACTTGGCCAGCGCGTCGGCATCGAGAAAGGCGCGGTAGATCTGCTCGGGCGTGGCCCGGAGGACGCGATGAAGTTTGACGGTGCCGGTGTTCATGATCGGTTCTCCTGGTCGTCAGGAAAGTCGCTCCCGAATCTTGGATGAAAACAGGTAGAGGCCGATAAGGGTCGGCAGGCCTGCACGAGGTAACAATTGATCCATCTGGCCGCCGGTCTCCTTGAACGACCAAGCCCAGACGATCAGCAGTGTAACCCCATAGGCGACCAGCGCGAGCGATTTGCCGGCGTAGGCCAGATAGCCAGAAAGTGCGACCAGCAGGCCGACAACGATGAAGTAGCTGCCGCCGCCACCGAGGTTGGTGTTGAGATGGAAACCACCGCCGGCAAAGGCAAGGCCGAGCAGAATGAGCAAGGCGCCGAGCAGGCGAGGCGGGTTTTCAGATGGCATTGCTTTCTCCTGATAAAAATGAGCTTGGTTTAATCGAGTTTGCGCATGCCGTCCAGGGCCTTCTCGCGTTCCCGGGTGATATCGTCTTCGAGCTTTCCCCAGCTGCCCTCGTGCCGGGCGCCGCGGATCAAGGCCGAACCCAGGCTGATGGCAATTATCGCGGCAAACAAAAGGAAGCCCCAGGCGATGAGTGCGCCAAGCGGACGGTAGTCGCCGCCTTTCGGGGTCAGGGCGCCGTCGTGCCACAGGTAGGCGCCGAGCAACACCGGCGATGCCGTGAGCAGGGCGCCGACGCTCATGCCGAAGCCCGGGAAAGCCTTGCCGAGGACCATGGCAACACCGATGAGCAGCGAGAAGGTGATGAGCGTGAAAAGTTCGGATGACATGAGCCAGTAGGCCGTGGCCCCGATAAGCAGCGAGCCGCCGATGATGCCCAGCGCGACCTGTTTTCCGGTTCGGGTATCGCCCTTGCCGGCAACCACAGGTTCGGTGCGGGGGCGGTTTTTCCGGTCCGCCAGTTCGGCATCGGCCACCAGCTTCTCGAGCATGGTCAGTTCGCCGCTTTGCAGCCGGCTCTCGATTTCGTGCGTTGGCTTCGCTTTATAGCTTTCGGTGAGGGTTTGTTCCTGGCTGGCTGCCATGGATTCAGCTTGGGAGCGGCTTTTTCGGTCCGCCAGTTCAGTTTCCGCCACCAGCCTGGCGAGCATGGTCAGTCCGCCGCGCTCCAGCCGGTGCTCGATTTCCGGCGTCGGCATCTTTTTGTAGATGTCGACGAGGGCTTGTTGCTGGCTGGCGGCCATGGCTTAGGCTTCCGGCGCGTCCTTTTTCCTGAATATAACGGTGTAAACCGCGGCCAGGCCGAACATGATCATGCCGGCGGTTCCTGCGGCGTCGTTATTTGGTGCCAGTGCGCCGCACAGGAAAAGACCGGCAACGATGCCAGCCATCATTGCGAGATAGCGGAACAGGCGATTGCTGATCCGGTTTGCCTGTTTGACGGTGAGCAGGCAAACGGCAAAGCCGACGAGGGCGGCGACGAGGGTCATCATGGCAGCGATTCCCGGCAGGGTGGGTATTGCATCAGCATACACAAAATCCGGCGGGATGTTGCGCTGGCAGCTTAGTCGATGGCGGCCTGAAGCGCGCCGGCGATGGCGGCTCCGAGATGGTCGAATTCCGCGTCGCTGACGATGTAGGGCGGCATCAGATAGACCGTGTTGCCGATGGGGCGGATCAGCGCTTCGCGGTCGAGCGCGGCGCGGTAGAACTTGCGCGAGAAGTGCGGGTCGGCGGTGGTGACGTCGAAGGCGGCGATCATGCCGCGCTGGCGCAGGTGGCTGACCTGAGGATGGTCGGCCAGCGGGGCGAGGACGGATTTCAATTTTTGCGCTTTTTTCCGGTTGACCGTGAGAACGTCGTCGGCGGCAAAAATATCGAGCGTGGCGAGCGCGGCTCGGCAGGCCAGCGGGTTGCCGGTATAGCTGTGCGAATGCAGGAAGGCGCGGGCCACCGAGTCGTCGAGGAAAGCGTTGTAGATCGTGTCGCTGCACAGCACGATGGAGAGCGGCAGGTAGCCGCCGGAAATGCCTTTCGACAGGCACATCAGGTCGGGGCGGATGCTTGCCTGTTCGTGGGCGAAGAAGGTCCCGGTGCGGCCGCAGCCTACGGCGATTTCGTCGCAGATCAGGTGGACTTCGTAGCGGTCGCAGAGCTGGCGGGCGAGGCGCAGGTATTCCGGGTCGTACATCGCCATGCCGGCAGCGCCTTGCACGAGCGGTTCGACGATGAGGGCGGCGATGTGTTCGCCGTGTTTTTCGAGATGGTCTGCCAGCGCAGCGGCGGCGCGGCGGGCGGTGTCGGCCGGTGATTCACCGGCTTCGGCCTGGCGGAAATCGGGCGAGGGGACGACTGTTGCCGCCCGAACGAGCGGTGCGTAGGCATCCTTGAAGATGGCGACGTCGGTGACGGCCAGCGCGCCGACCGTTTCACCGTGGTAGCTGCCTTGCAGACAGAGGAATTCGGCTTTCTCAGGCCGGCCGACATTGCGCCAGTAGTGAAAGCTCATCTTCAGCGCGATCTCGGTGGCCGAGGCGCCGTCGGAGGCATAGAAGGCGTGGCCGAGGGCGCCGCCGGTTAGGGCGCTCAGCCGTTCGGACAGCTCGACCACCGGCTGGTGCGTGAAGCCGGCCAGCATGACGTGTTCGAGCGTGTCGAGCTGGTCGCGCAAGGCCGCGTTGATGTGCGGGTTGGCGTGTCCGAAGAGGTTGGTCCACCACGAGCTGATGCCGTCGAGGTAGCGCTTGCCGTCGAAGTCGTAAAGCCAGGCGCCGCTACCGCGGGCGATGGGCACCAGCGGCAGGTGGCCGGGCGTGCCGGTCTGCGCGTGGTGCTGCATCTGCGTGCACGGGTGCCAGACGGCGGCCTGGCTGCGCGCCAGCCAGTCGGCGTTCGACGGCTTGCCCATCAATGCAGGACTTGTGACGTCGCCGCCGGCTGTTCCGGCATTTCGGCGTGCACCAGTTCGGCTTCGCGGTTGGGGAAGAGCGGGGCGCCGCAGTCGTCGCAGAATTCCATCGGGAAGTGATGGTCGAGGAAGAGCACGTCCTTGACCCCGGCTTCGCGCAGCACGGCTTCGATTTCGCCGGCCGCGTCGGTCGCTTCGTCTTCGGCGCCGAGCAGCGGCCAGACGATGCCGTGATAGACCTCGTCGCCGGTCGTCGGGCCGAGGCCGACGCGGTATTCCTCCATGCGGCGGTCGTAGCAGGGGCCGACGACGGCGCGGATGTCGGCCGGCATGAGGCCGAGCATGCTCTGCAGGAAGGCGACCGAGGCCTTGAGCGAATACGGCCGCGACAGGCGGTCGGCATTGCGGCAGGAGGCGTGATAGGCGTCGGGCAGCAGCGGTTGCCAGGCGCAGCCGGTGAGCAGGGGCTCGAGATTCGGGCTGCCCTGCTTGATCCATTCCTTGAGCGCGGCTTCCTTGTTGCCGTCGACTTCGTTCCAGCGGAACAAGGCCTTGCCGCGCGGGACGGCAATGGCGCCGACGATGTAGCGGACGTCGGACAGGAAACGGTTGGTTTCAGCCATGCCCTTGGTGTCGATGACGAGATGGCCGCCGCTCATGGCGGATTCGCCGAGCAGGCGGGTCAGTTGCCAGGTGTCGCAGAAGCTGCGCGGCAACTGGTCCGGGCTGAACAGGAAATCGGCGAGGGCGACGCGCGTGTCGCCGCCGAAGACGTGGGCGCCGAGCTGGACATTGAGCGCCTGCAGCGTGCTCTTGGGCAGCGTCATGGCGGGAATGGAGAAGCGCGACCAGGCGAGAATCGGGGCGGCGAAAAGCTGGATGTCCCAGGGCTGGCCCTGGACGTCGAGGCGATTGGTTTCGGCGCGCGACTCGACCATGTCGGCCAGTTCGTCGTGGGCGCGCGGATTGGCCTCGAACAGGCGGTCGAGCGCGGTGTTGATGTCGTCCTCGGCGCCGTTCTTGAGCAGGTTGTCGACGACCTCGGCGAGTTGCGCTTCCCAGTAGCCGTCTTCCAGCTTGCCGCCGGATTCGGAAAGGCCAGTGGCCAGACGTTGCAATTCGGCCGCATCGCGGGAAAGACGGTCGCGTGAGCCAAAGCGGGTGCGTTTCATCGGTAATCCAAAAATTCAAAAATGGAATTTTACCAGCCGGTAAAATGGCGCAACGCACAAATCTTCAAGTCCGCCATGCTTATCTTCCTCTCGCCCGCCAAATCGCTCGATTACAAAACGCCGCCGCACGTCGCCACCTTCACCCAGCCGGCCTGGCTGAAGGACTCGGAAAAGCTGATCAAGCAGCTGCGCAAGCTGTCGCCGGCCGATATCGCCAATCTGATGGACCTTTCCGACCCGTTGGCGCTGCTCAATTTCAACCGTTACGCCGACTGGTCGCTGCCCTTCACGCCGGAAAATGCCAAGCAGGCCGTGCTGGCTTTTGACGGCGACGTGTACGACGGGCTGGCGGCAAAAACGCTGAGTGCCAACGACCTCGACTTCGCCCAGCAGCACGTGCGCATCCTGTCCGGGCTGTATGGCATCCTCCGGCCGCTTGACCTCATGCAGCCCTACCGGCTCGAAATGGGCACCCGGTTTGCCAACAAGGCCGGCAAGGATCTCTACGCCTACTGGGGCGAGCGTCTGCTCAAGGCGATCAATGCCGAGTTGGCCGACATGGCGCGGCCGGTGGTGGTCAATCTCGCCTCCGAGGAGTATTTCAAGGCGGCGCATGGCCGCAAGATCAAGGGCATGGTCGTCCAGCCCGTGTTCGAGGACTGGAAGAACGGCCAGTACAAGATCATCAGCTTCTACGCCAAGCGGGCGCGCGGGCTCATGACGCGCTACGCGGTGCTCAATCGCCTGAGCGAGCCGGAAGGGCTCAAGGATTTCGACTCCGACGGCTACGCTTTCGCGCCGGCGGCATCGGATGACACGACCTGGGTTTTCCGTCGCCGGGAGGGCTGAGGCGCTGATGACCTGATTTATTTGCACGACCCTTGATCTGGGTCAGGTCAATCACGTGTCTCTAATATTTTCGAGGTCTAATATTTAGGCGTGGTTTTTCATGTCTGCGGGGCATGAATCCGTACTCCGGAACGGGCCGTTGGGCTCGGTAATAACGGCTGTTCCGTTTTTCGATTCAGGAAGAGGGAATAACATGAAACTTCGTCACAGTCTGCTTTGTGCTGGAATGCTCACGGCGCTGGTTTTCGCGCCCTGTGAGGTGGTCGTTGGCAATTCGATGGCGGCCGATGCGACGGTCGAGGCCAGCAAGGCCGGTTGGTACAGCCAGCTCGTCGACGCCGAATTCGTCGCCAAATACGCCGTGCTGCCCAAGCCGGATGGCGTCCAGATCATCGATTCACGGCCGGCGGCCCGCAAGTTCGATCCGGGCCATATCCCGACTGCCATGAACCTACCCGATGGCGATTTCGACAAGCTGGTCGATCAGTTGCCCAAGGATAAAAGCACGCTGCTGATCTTCTATTGCGATGGCGTCGAGTGCATGCTCAGCCACAACTCGGCTTTCCGGGCGGAAAAGCTGGGCTACACCAACATCAAGGTCTATGCCGCCGGTTATCCGGACTGGCTCAAGAAGGGCAACATGGGCGCGGTGTCGCTGCCTTTCCTCAAGAAGAAACTCGACGAAGGCGGGCCGCTGACGCTGGTCGACTCGCGCCCCAAGGAGCGCAAGTACGACAAGGGGCACATTCCGGGCGCCATCAACATTCCGGACAGCGATTTCGACAAGATGCTCGACCGTCTGCCGGCTGACAAGGCCAGCCCGCTCTATTTCTACTGTGAAGGGCTGAGCTGCAAGCTGAGCTCCGACTCGGCGGTCAAGGCGGTCAAGCTCGGCTACACGCAGGTCAAGGTGGTGCCCGAGGGGTATCCGGGCTGGGTCAAGCTCTACGGGGCCGGCCCGACGACCGGCGCTGTGGCGCCCAAGGTGGTGATCCAGACGACGGCCGACAAGGATGCGATTGCCATTCCGTCGTTCGAGAAAATCCTCAAGGAAGCGCCGGACTCGGTCGTCCTGATCGATGTGCGCGATCCGGCGGAGTTTGCCAAGGGAACGTTCAAGGGGGCGATCAACATGCCCGTGGCGACGGTTGAGACGCGGGCCGTCGACCTGACGGCCGACAAGCCGATCATCTTCTTCTGCTCGGCCGGCGGTCGCAGCGGCGATGCGCTCGACAAGGCAAGGAAGGTCAATCCGAAGATCAAGGCCTATTTCCTCGACGCCAACGTGAAATGGACAGCCGACGGCGGTTACGCCATCACTGAAAACTGATCGTCGATACTCGGCCCGGCCCGGCGTGGTCGGGCCGATATTTTCAGGATTTCGATTTTGGCCCTTTTTTCCGGTTGACCGTGCAAGCCTCCCGGAATGGGCTACGCGGGCCGTAAGCCCGGTTGCGGTGCGGTGCGGACCGCCTGAATTAGTCGCCGAGCGCCTGCAGGCTGTCGGCAATCCTCACCATCTCGGCCAGCAGGCTTTCCAGGCTGGGCGGCGTTTGCTGAGCTTGCTCGTCCTTGAGTTCCTCTTCGAGCGCTGCCGCCAGGTTGCCCAGTTCCTCGATGCCCAGGTTGCGCGCCATGCCTTTCAGCGTGTGTGCCAGGCGCAGCGCATCGCTCATGCGGTGCTGCGTGAGGGCCGTGCACAGGTCGGTGGCGAAGTTGGCGCCGTAGCTGTTGCGGAAGCGGATGAGCATGACCCGGTAGAACTCGACCTTGTTGCGCATCAGGCGCAGGCCGCGCTGGATGTCGACGCCCGGCAGGTCGGGTAGCGTTGCGGGCGGCGTTTCCGGCGGCAGGGGTGCGGCCACTTCGACGCTTCGTTCCGGCACGGCGTCGCGCCCGAGCAGCTCGGCAATCAGGCGCAGCAGCTTGTCGAGATCGACCGGTTTGGTGATGTGGGCGTTCATGCCGGCGGCGATGCATTGCTGGCGATCGTGCTCCAGCGCGCCGGCCGTCAGGGCGATGATCGGCAGCCCGGCGTATTCCGCCTCGGCTCGCAGCTGGCGGGTGGCTGCAAAGCCATCCATGATCGGCATCTGGCAATCCATGAGGACGAGGTCCGGACGCTTGCGGTGAATGCTCGCAATCGCCTGTTTGCCATCGCTGGCCAGGCGGATCTTGAAGCCGGCCGTGGCGAGCAGTTCCTTCATCAGGTCGCGGTTCAGCTCGACATCGTCGACGACCAGAATGTCCGCGTCGTGCAGGTGGGCGACCGACGCATAGTCGGGCAGCGGCGTGGTCGTCGGCAGGGTCGGGATGGACGGCAGGTGGAGCGGGACGGCGAGCGCCGAATAGAGACGGCGCAGGCTGGCCGGCTTGAGCAGCGTCGCGCCGATTGGCGAAACGCCCGGTGCCGGCAGGGCGCAGGCGTTGTGCGGCGCGAGCAGGATGCAGGCCGGCGCCCGCTCGCCGAGCTGCTTCCGCACGGCGGCGATAGTTTCCGTGCCGCTCATGCCTGGCGCCATCTGCCAGTCGATGAGGGCTACGAGGTAGTCGGCCGCCGGGTCGGTCAGCATGTTCAGCGCCGCTTCGCCGCTCGGGCTGATCACCGCCTGCAGCCCGAGCTGGCGGGCATGGCGGGCCATGCTTTCCGCCAGGCGCGGATTGTCGTCGACGATCAGGATGCTTCTGCCGGCGTGGGCGGCCAGGTGCGTGGCGAGTTCGGTTGCCGATGGCTGGGTATTCGGCGCGGCCTGCAATTCGGCATCGAAATGGAAGGTGCTGCCGTGTCCGGGTTCGCTCTCCAGCCAGATATGTCCGCCCATCAGTTCGACCAGACGTTTGGAAATGGCGAGGCCAAGGCCCGAGCCGCCGTAGCGCCGGGTGGTCGAGGTGTCGGCCTGGCTGAAGGCCGAGAACAGCATGCCTTGCTCCTCCGGCGAGATGCCGATGCCTTCGTCGCTGACCGAGAAGTGCAGGCCTTTCGCGCCATCGCTGCTCGGTTCGCAACACAGGCGCAGGGTGCCTTTTTCGGAGAATTTGATGGCATTGCCGAGCAGGTTGATGATGACCTGCTTGAGGCGCAGCGGGTCGCCGACAAAACTGCCCGCCACGTCGGGCGCAAGATCGACGCACAGTTCCAAGCCCTTTTCCTCGATGCGCTCGATGAGCAGGTCAGTGATTTCGTCGAGCAGCGAGGGCAGGTCGAAGGCGACCTGCTCGATGTCGAGCTTGCCGGCCTCAATGCGCGAAAAATCGAGGATGTCGTTGATGATGCCGAGCAGGTGATTGGCGGCCAGGCGGATCTTGGTCAGGTATTGCGCCTGCTGGTCGTCGAGCGAGGTGCGCAGGCAGAGGTCGGAAAGGCCGAGGATGGCGGTCAGCGGCGTGCGCACCTCGTGCGACATGTTCGACAGGAAATTGCTCTTGGCCCGGCTCGCTTCCTCGGCCTGTTCCTTGGCCTGGCGCAGGTCGTGCGTCTGTTCGTTGACCATGGCTGCCAGGTTGTCGCGGTGATCGCGCAATTCCTCGGCAGTTTCGTGCAACTTGCGTTCATTCTCGCGCAGGGCCTTCTCGCGCGCCTTGAGGGTGGCGATATTGGTCGACACGACGACGGCGCCTTCCAGCTTGCCGGCCTGGCTGTGGATCAGGCTGGCGCGAACCAGATAGGGCACCGTGGTCTTGTCGTCGCTGGCCGACCCGGCGTAGCGGAAATTCAGCTCGGCCTCGAAGTGGCGGCCGGCGGCGCGGATGGCGTTGAGCAGCAGCGGCGTGTCGCGGTTGGGCGGCAACAGCCGGCGCAACTGGTCGCGACCGGCGTCGGGCAGGCAATCCTCGAAATAGCCACCGACGATGTCTTCCGGGCTGTAACCCAGCTCGCGGGCGATCAGGCGGTTAACGCGGACGATGCGGCCATCCGGCCCGAGCATGACAAAGATTTCGGCCATCGTGCCGATGGCCCGTTCCAGGGCGCCATGCAACTGCGCAAGTTCCTGCGAACGCAGGCGCAGTTCGTCCTGCTGCGCTTCCTGCTCGGCGATCAGCAACTCAAGCGCGCCGGTGCTCTTGATGAGTTCGCTTTCCAGCGCCAGGTTGGCCTGGCGCAAGCCGTCGAGTTCCGCCGACAGTTCGCAGTCGTGGCCGAAGGTCGAGGGGGATTGGCAGCGCCGGATCACTTCAGTGGCTTCGGCCACGGCCGCCGCCACCTCGATCGACAGGCCGGGCGAGAAGGTCTTGACCGGGCCGATCTCGACGGCAATGACCTCGATCATCGGCTTGACCGCCATGGTTTCGCGAACGGCGGCGAGCAGGTAGCCGACGCCGGCGCCATGACCGCCGCTGCCGCCGGTTTCCACCGGCACGCTCTCGGGCTTGAGCAGGTGCAGCTTGCCGGGCTGGTTGCCGGCCATGGCATCGACCACGACGACATGCGGGCAGTCGGCGAAGAAATGCAGCGCGTCGAGCCCGCGCGTGCCGCACTCGATGACCTTGATCTCTGCCGGCAGGTTGGCCCGCTTCAGCGCCAGGGCGACGGTCGGCCCGAAACCGTCGTCGCCGTGCAACGGGTTGCCGAAACAGAGGATGCGCATCCGGTCAGACATTGAAATGCGTTTTCCTGTGGCTGCCGATGAAATGGACCGTGCACACCAGGCAGGGATCGTGGGAGCGCACGATGTGGCCGATCTCCACCGGGTTTTCCGGATCGTCCACGCGCAGGCCGATGATGCTTTGTTCCCAGTGGCCGTGCCGCCCGATGCTGTCGCGCGGCGAGGCGTTCCAGGCAGTCGGCGTGACGATCTGGTATTTCTCGATGACGCCGTCCTTGATGCGCAGCCAGTGGCCGAGCGCCCCCCGTGCCGCCTCGATCAGGCCGTAGCTTTCGCCATCCGGCCAGACGTCGATTTTCGGGTCGATGAAGTGCGGTTCGTCGCATTTCGTTTTTAGCTGTTTTTTGGCGTTGACCGCTGCATTCAACAGCCAGCCGGCGCGGCGCAGGCGGGCAAACTGACGCAGCCAGGTGTTGTCGCCTTCGCTGGCCAGCAGGTCGGTGATCAGTGGCTCGCCGGCCATGCGCAGTTCGGCCAGCGGGCCGGTCTGCACCACCTTGTCGCCGTAGCGCGGGGCCTTGGCCCAGGTGTAGCGGTCGCTGCCCGGCTGGTGGTCGGGGATGGTTTCGCCAGCCCAAGGGTGGCGTCCGCCGGGGTAATCGAGGAACCAGCTGTGGCGGACGTGTTCGTTGATCTGCAGGTGGTCGAGCGCTTCGACCTGCTGGGTGTCGGCATTGAAAAAACCGGCCGGCAGTTCGCTGCCGGCGCCGTCGGGGCGATGATTGACGCCGTAGCTGAGCAGGTGGCCGGTGCCGGCGCCGACCTGGTGCAGGCCGATGTCGCGGGCAAAGCGGTTGAACAGGCCGAGGGCGCTGCGCTGGCGCGCCGGGGTGGCGGCCATCCAGCGGAACAGGGCGTCGCCGCTGTCGAGTGCCATCCATTCGTCGAGATCGCCGCCGATGACGGCCTGCTCGAACCAGCTCCGGACGTTGGCGAGAATGTCGCCGGCATCGAGCAGTCGACGCGCATTGGCCGGCTGGGTGATGCCGCCGGGCAGCATGTAGGTCGAGTGCGGCCACTGGCCGCCGAAGATGGCGACGATGCCGACCAGTTCGCGCGTGCTTTGCAGGCAGCCGCGGACGACGCTGCCCTTGAGCGGCGCGAAGGCATCGGCCAGTTCCCCCGCCAGCGGGTGGGCGGCGTAGCGCGGGTTACAGAAGTCGGGCGTGAAGAACAGGAAAGTCTGGCGCAGGTCGCTTTGCAGCGTTTCGGCCATCAGGCAAAGGTTCCTGACCAGCACGGCATGGGGCGGGGGCGTGATGCCGGCGATCTGCTCCAGCGCCAGCGTCGCAGCGTAGAGCTGGGCGGTGCCGCAGATGCCGCAGACGCGCGGCGTGATGACCAGCGCGTCGCGCGGCGCGCGACCGATCAGGATCTGCTCGAAACCGCGATACAGCGTGCCGATGCAGCGCGCATCGACAACCACGCCATCTTCGAGGTCAAGCTGGAATTCGAGGTCGCCCTCGACGCGGTTGAGATCGATGTCGACGGTGATGCGGCTCATGGCTCCATCTCGCGATTGACGACACGCTCGGGGGCGGCGGCCCGGGCGAGGTTCTTGTACGCCATGTATTTCGCCCGGGCCACGCCGAGCGGCAGTATCTTCGGCACGACACCGATCTTCGGTGTCACGAAGAGATCCCGGTTGGCCGGGAAGTCGGGCGAGGTGCAGCCGAAGCAGGGCACGCCAGCGCGCGTCTTGCTGTTGCGGCCATTCCACAGTTCCGTGTTGCACGGCGCTTCGGTCTGCGGGCCGCGACAGCCGAGGCTGAAGAACATGCAGCCACGTCCGCCCAGCACGTCGTCCTCGATGTCGTACTCGTGATACTCGTTGCGCGTGCAGCCCTGGTGCACGAGGCTGCTGAAGAAGGCGGCAGGCCGGTTGAGGGCATCGAGCGCTATCGTTTCGCCTTCGCCGAGCATGGCCAGTACCTTGGTCATGGTGTTCGGGTGGGCCGGGCAGCCGGCGACATTGATGACCGGCTGGCCGCTGCGTGCCCGCCAGTCGGCACCGAGCAGGCCGCCAGGCTTGTCCTTGAGGAATTGCAGTCCGGTGCAGTCGGTCGGGTTGGGGCCGGCGGCATGCACGCCGCCAAAGGCGGAGCAGGTCCCCATTGCCACCACGTGCGTGGCGAGCGCTGCCAGCTCGCGAATGATGTCGATCTTGGCGCGGCCTTTCCAGGTGTCGTACTGGCCGCTGCCATCGGGGCCGGTGAGCAGGCTGCCTTCGATGCACAGGATGTCGAGCGCCTCGCGGCCGCTGGTCACGGCGTCGAGCACCTGCCCGAAACGCCGGTCAGCGGTCAGTGACGGGTGCCAGAGGAGATTCAGGCCATGGTGCTGCAGCAAGCCTTCCAGGCTGGGGCGGTCCGCGCAGAGCAAGGCCATGCTGTCGCCGCTGCAGGCGCCTGCTTGCATCCAGACGATATTCGCCATGGTGTCTCTCCTTGCCCCTCGGCTGCTCTCGCGATCCGGAGGGCGATTATTTTTTCTTGTTAGATTGCAAATACATCATTAGTAATAATACCAACAAAAGGCGAAATAAATACGAGCTTCTGCTTCGTCAGTTGCCCAGTATTAGCGACGCGGCCGCGGGTTTGAGAATCTGGAAGCCCAGCGTCGTTCTGCCGCGCAGCTTGAGCAGGGCCTTGTCCTTGCTGACCAGCAAATCGGCGCCGCAGCGGGCGGCCAGTTCGAGGAATTTCTGGTCGTCGCGGTCCTTGCAGCGGGGTAGTTTCGGGGCTTCGCCTTCGGGAAAGACTTCGACCAGGCCGGTATAGCGGGCGTAGCGCTCGGCGATCATCTCGGGCGTCAACTTGAGTTGCGGGTAGGTCAGCACCCGCTGCAACTCGTCGAGGGTGCGGGCGTCGACGATGCACTGGATACGTCCGGCTTCGAGCGCCGCCATGATCGGCACGGCATCGGTGTTGCCCCAGTGGAAGAGATCGAGGACGACATTGGTATCGAGGACTAAGCGCAACATGTTGAAGATTATAATGCCGCCCTTTCCCTTCGCTCCGGAATCAGCCCGATGTCCCGCATTCTTCTCGCCCCCATGGAAGGGCTCGCCGACGACTTGTTGCGCGGCGTGCTGACGACCATTGGCGGCTACGACTGGGGCATCTGCGAATTTGTCCGGGTTTCGGCCAATGTGCTGCCGGCCAAGACCTACGAGCGGATCTGTCCGGAATTGCTGAACGGCAGCAGGACGGCCGCCGGCACGCCGATGCGCGTGCAGTTGCTGGGTTCCGATCCCGCCCTGATGGCGGCCAATGCGGCCAGGCTGGTGACGCTCGATCCGGCGGGTATCGATCTCAACTTCGGTTGCCCGGCACCGACGGTGAACCGCCATCGCGGCGGTGCCGCCCTGCTCGGCGAGCCGGAATTGCTGCATGCGATCACCAGCGCTGTACGGGCCGTGGTGCCGGCCTACATCCCGTTCACCGCCAAGATGCGACTCGGCATCGACGACACCAGCAGGGCTGTCGAAAACGCACAGGCCTTGGCTGCGGCGGGAATCGACGAGTTGATCGTGCACGGACGGACCAAGGCGGACGGTTATCGT
This sequence comes from Pseudomonadota bacterium, assembly GCA_018261895.1. Lineage (GTDB taxonomy): Bacteria > Pseudomonadota > Gammaproteobacteria > Burkholderiales > Rhodocyclaceae > Azonexus. The sequence goes on along the minus strand of JAGTRT010000012.1, from coordinate 18,264 downwards.
CCGCCGGCACGCTGGGAATGGATCGACCGGGTGCGGGCGGCCATCGACATTCCGCTCATTGCCAACGGCGAGGTGTGGACGGTCGAGGATTTCCGCAATTGCCAGGCGGCGACGGGGTGCGCCGACATCATGATCGGTCGCGGCGCCGTGGCCGATCCCTTGCTGGCGCGGCGCGTGCGCGGCGAGCCGACCGGCGGCTGGGACGACATCAGGCCGGCGGTGGCGGACTACTGGCTGGGTGTGCGCAAGAAGGTCGTGCCGGTGCATGCCGGCGGCCGGGTCAAGCAATGGCTGGCCATGCTGCGCCGGAATTACCCGGAAGCGGGAGCGCTGTACGATCTTTTGCGCCCGATCAAAGGCGCCGCCGAGATCGATGCGGCACTCGTGGCGCAGGGGCTGCTGACGCCGGAACGGTTGGCGGCGTGATGGCGGACATCCCCGGCAACTCCCGCTTCATCACCAGCGCTCAGGACGGCCCGCATGCCGATCTGGAGACGCTGGTCCGCCGGCACATGGCGCACCCGTTCCGCAAGCCGGTGGCCGATTACAACCGCGAGGCCTTTGCGGCAGCGATGACGGCGCACGCGGCTTGGCGTCCGCAGGCGCCGCTCATCCTTGATGCGGGTTGCGGCGTCGGCTGGAGCACGCAGCGCATCGCCGAGACCTTTCCCGATCATTTCGTGCTCGGCGTCGATCAGTCGCTGGACCGCATCAGCCGCGGCAAGCCCTTGCCGATGCCGGCCAACGCGGCCCTGATCCGGGCCGATCTGGTCGATTTCTGGCGCCTGCTGGCCGACAACGGTGTGCGCTTGGCCCGCCATTACAACCTCTACCCGAATCCGTGGCCGAAGATCGGCCATCTGGCCCGGCGCTGGCAGGGACATGCCGTCTTTCCCGTGTGGTGCGAACTGGGTGGTGAGGTCGAGTGCCGCAGCAACTGGCGCATCTACATCGAGGAAATGGCGCTGGCGTTGAGCCTGCTCAGCGGCCAGGCGGTGGTTGCCGAGCCCTGGCAAACCGATGATCCGATCACCCCCTTCGAGAAGAAGTACCTTGCCTCGGGCCACGCGTTGTGGCGCTGCCGGGTTAGGGCGTGGTCACCGTGAGCGACGGGACTGCGTTCGCCGGGGCGGGATGGGCGCCAAGGCGCGCGGCGCTGGGAATGGTTATTCCATTCCCGAGCCGCGTAACGCCGGCGACCGCCCGCCCCGGCGAACCCGAAGGGCAAGGGGCTGGCGGGGTGCATTGCGGCGTTGCCGGTCGCTTGCGCAGATCACTGCGCTGCGCGACCGGCGCCTTGCACTGCCTCCCCGCCCGCTCCTTGCGCAGCTCGCCGCTCACGGCGACCACGCCCTACCTGCCATGAACGTCTGCCAGACCTGCGGCGCCTGCTGCGCCAGCCTACGCGTCGATTTCCACCCGGCCGAGCTGGCCGGCGGCGCCTTTGCCTGGGGGCAGGGCGTGCCGATGGACATGACGGTGCCCGTCACACCAGCCATCGTCCGCATGTGCGGCACCGACGCCAGCCCGCCGCGCTGCGTGGCGCTCGCCGGCGAGGTCGGAGTGGCGGTGCAATGCGCGATCTACGACGCCCGCCCATCCCCCTGCCGGGAGTTCGATACCGAACACGCCGCCTGCAACCGCGCCCGGACGCGTTGCGGGCTCGAACCGCTGCAAGAAAACGCGCGCTGAGCGCCGGGGGTTCCCCCGTTTTTGCTCGGTCTCTTTCTTACGGTCAACCGGAAAAAAAGGCCAAAACTGAAATCGGCGTGAGGCCTTGTGCTGGCGTGAAAGCGGGCAATGTCACCGGATTCTTCGACCCCCCGAAGCGCCCTGTTGAATCCGATGGCATATGCAATTGGATTATAATGGGCGGCCCGGCGCGTCGGCATTTTCGCGGCCCGCTGCAACTCGAACGGCGCTGCTGTTCCTTCAATCTCCCTTCATCATGATCGCAAAACGACTTTCCGTGTGGCTCCTCCTGGCTTCCTGCATCGTGCTGACGGCCTGCTCGCACAATCGTGCGCAGGCGCCGGAAGCCCCGGTTGATCCGGTCGTGCCGCTGGCATCCATCACGCTTCTGCCGATCGACCCGCCGGAAGCGCTGTTCACGGACAATCGCGGCGTTCCCGTATTCGGCGCGGTGGTCACCGGGATCGCCAACACGATCATGGACAAGTACAAATCGGCCGATTTCAATACCCAACATCAGGCTTACCGGCAGAAATTCGGCGAAAAGCTGACCAAGGCCTTGCAGCGCGAGCTCCAGGCCCAGGGTTTCACGATCCGCCTGGCCAGCCGCAGTGAAATCAGCCGCAGCGATCAGAACGACATGAACTTGCGGGCGTTTGCCAATCACGATGCCATGCTGGACGTCCAGGTATCGGAAGTGGCCATGTGTTCGCGGCGTCTCCGCTTCGACTACCAGCCGATGATCACGGGGTCGTTCAGCCTGGTCAAAGCGCGCAACAGCGATTACATGACGGGTTCGTGGTTTTCATATGGCACGTATGCGACTTACACGGGCGATGGTTATATCCAGTCGAGTCCGCGATTTTCATTCCCCAGCTTCGACGCCCTGATGAGCCAGCCAGGCTTGGCTGAAGAAGGCTTCGATGAGGGCATCCAGAAAATTGCCGCGAGTGTGGCCGAAGATATCGGGCGGCAATTCAAGCCTGTGGCGCGGCCTGGGCAGGCGAAGGAAGAGGCGCCGACCAGCGGGCGGAACACCGGCACGGAGCCGGTGAGCAGGAAAAAAAGGGGTTAGGCAGAGGCCCTCTGCACGCCCGGTGCGACAGCAATCCGGGTAGCCATTTCAGCGGCGGGAATCAGCCGCGGCCGACCGCAGCCTCGGTCTGATTGGCAATTTCGGTTGCGGTGGCGGCGTCGACGGTCAGGCCGCCCTCGTTGCGCGCCACGGCGCGCATCCGGGTGGTGCTGGCGGTGATGATCTCGAGTTCGATCTCGATGTTGCGACCGCCCGCTTTCGCGGTGATGCGCTCGCCTTGTTCCGTCTTTTCGGTGGTGCCGGGCTTGATCGACATCTTTTTCAGGGCAGCCAGCACCGCCAGATGGACGCGCGGCAACGGCGCGGTGAAGGTCTTCGAGGCCTGACCGTTGGCGTGATGCGAAAAGATGGCGCTGGCGCCGACGCCGGCTGCGGAAATGATGACCGGCGCGCATCCGCTCAGGCTCAGTGCCAGGGCGAGTGTCAGGCAAGCGAAAGCGGGGCGGTACGACATGGATCGAAGTCGAAAATGCGGGCTCGCCGATTTTACGTCCAATGTCGGATGCGTGGGTTTATTTCACACAAATATTGAATGATTGGCGCTTCGGTCCGTTCTCACGGTCAACCGGAAAAAATGGCCAAAATTGAAATCGCGCCAGTTGTCGTTCCCCGAGCGGGGGCTATTTCGACAAACTGCGCATGGCCCGCTCCAGGCCGTCGATGGTCAGCGGGAACATGCGTTTGCCGAGCAGTTGCTCGATCATCTGGATCGACGATGTGTAGCCCCAGTGCGCTTCCGGCAGCGGGTTGAGCCAGGCTGCGTGGGGCCAGGTGGCGAGCAGGCGTTCGAGCCAGACGGCGCCGGCTTCTTCGTTCCAGTGTTCGACGCTGCCGCCGGGGCGGGCGATTTCGTAGGGGCTCATGCTGGCATCGCCGACGAAGACGAGCTTGTAGTCGGGGCCGTAGGTGTGGATGACGTCCCAGGTCGACAGATTTTCGCCATGGCGCCGGCGGTTGTCCTTCCACACGCCTTCATAGACGCAGTTGTGGAAGTAGAAGTGCTCGAGATGCTTGAACTCGGCACGGGCGGCGGAGAACAGTTCTTCGCAGGCCTGGATGTGGTCGTCCATCGAGCCGCCGATGTCGAGGAAGAGCAGCACCTTGACGGCATTGTGGCGCTCTGGCCGCAGGTGCAGGTCGAGCCAGCCGCCGTTGCGGGCGGTGCCGGCGATGGTGCCGTCGAGGTCGAGTTCGGTCGCCGCGCCCTTGCGGGCAAAGCGGCGCAGGCGACGGAGGGCGACCTTGATGTTGCGCACGCCGAGGTCGACGGTGTCGTCGAGATTGCGGAACTCGCGCTGGTCCCAGACCTTGATGGCGGTGCGGTTGCCGACCGATTCACCGCCGATGCGCACGCCTTCCGGGTTGTAGCCGCCGTGGCCGTAGGGCGAGGTTCCGGCGGTGCCGATCCACTTGCTGCCGCCCGAGTGGCGTTCCTTCTGCTCGGCCAGCCGTTCCTTAAGTTGCTCGAAAATTTTCTCGTAGCTGAGTTTCTGCAGCTTGAGGCGGTCGGCTTCGGAAAGGTGCTTGCGGGCGGCGAGTTCCAGCCATTCTTCCGGCACTTCCGGCGCGAAGCCGGGCAGGGCTTCGATGCCGCGAAAGTACTCGCCGAAGGCGCGGTCGAAGCGGTCGTAGAGGGATTCATCCTTGACCAGCAGGGCGCGCGACAGGAGATAGAAATCGTCGAGGCTGCCGCTGACCAGCCGCGCCTCGAGCGCTTCGAGCAAGGCCAGCAGCTCGTTGGTGGAAACCGGGAGCTGGCGGGCCTTCAGGTGCAGGAAGAAGTCGACAAGCATTTACGGTTTGCGGCGGCTCATGAAAGCCAGGCGTTCGAAGAGATGCACGTCCTGCTCGTTCTTGAGCAGGGCGCCGTGCAGCGGCGGGATGGCGTCCTTGGCTTCCTTGGCGCGCAGGGCTTCGGGCGGAATGTCTTCGGCCAGCAGCAGTTTGAGCCAGTCGATCAGTTCGCTGGTCGATGGCTTTTTCTTGAGGCCGGGGACGTCGCGCAGGTCGAAGAAGACTTCCAGCGCTTCCTTGAGCAGTTCGTGCTTGAGCACCGGGAAATGGACGCCGACGATGCGCTGCATGGTCTCCTTGTCCGGGAACTTGATGTAGTGGAAGAAGCAGCGGCGCAGGAAGGCGTCGGGCAGCTCCTTTTCGTTGTTGGAGGTGATGATGATCAGCGGCCGGTGTTTGGCCTTGATCGTGCGGTGCAGCTCGTAGCAATGGAATTCCATGCGGTCGAGTTCGCGCAGCAGGTCGTTGGGGAATTCGATGTCGGCCTTGTCGATCTCGTCGATCAGGACGACTGACGGCTGGTCGCATTCGAACGCCTGCCACAGCACGCCGTGGACGATGTAGTGCGAGATGTCCTCGACGCGCGGGTCGCCGAGCTGCGAGTCGCGCAGGCGGGACACGGCGTCGTATTCGTAGAGGCCCTGCTGCGCCTTGGTCGTCGACTTGATGTGCCACTGGAAGAGCGGCATGCCTAGGGCGCTGGCGACTTCCTCGGCGAGCAGCGTCTTGCCGGTGCCCGGCTCGCCCTTGATGAGCAGCGGGCGTTGCAGGGCGATGGCGGCGTTGACCGCCAGCGTCAGGTCGCGCGTGGCGACGTAGGTTTCGGTGCCTTCGAATTTCATGTCGTTGGGGATGTGGGCGAGGGTGGAGTTGGACAAATTGTACGGGAAAGGGTTGCCGGGCCGGGCAGATCGTCGGTGGGGCGGGATTTGACGGTCAACCGGAAAAAAAGCCCAAAATCGAAATGTGCCCAACCCCGCCGACTGCCCATGCTGCCGGCCGAAAGGCCGATGAAATGGGCGTTCTTTATCCCCATTCGGGTCGGACAAGGCTGTGGATAAGCTCGGGACAAGCGGTGCAAGTCCATGAGCGGCAAGGCAAATAAAGCGTTGCCTAAAAAACAGGCAAAAACCTCAGTTTTGCTTGTTCAGCGGGCGTTTCCGCCGTTTGGGCGCGAGCATCCGGGTTTCGACGACTTCGGCCGGCAGCGGTTTGGAGAACAGGTAGCCTTGCAGCCAGTCGCATTCCAGGCGGGCCAGGGTTTCGCGTTGCGCCTCAGTCTCCACGCCCTCGGCCACGACGGTCATGCGCAGGCTGTGGGCCAGCGCCAGGATGCCGGTGACGATGGCCACGGCGTCTTCGTCGTGCGGAATGTCCTGGACGAAGGAGCGATCGATTTTCAGCGTGTTGGCCGGCAGGTGCTTGAGGTAAGACAGCGAGGAATAGCCGGTCCCGAAGTCGTCGATGGAAAGATTGATCCCATGGCTGCGCAGGTCGCGCAGCAGGTCGATGCTTTCCTCCGCGCGCTCCATCAGCACGCTTTCGGTTATTTCCAGAACCAGCGCCGATGCGGGCAGGCCGCTATCGCTCAGCGCGTCGAGGACGACGTTTTTCAGATCGGGCTGTTCGAGCTGCTTGGCAGACAGGTTCACCGCAACGCGCAGATCCGGCAAGCCGTTGTCGAGCCAGGCCTTGGTCTGCCGACAGGCGCTGCGCAGGACGAATTCGCCGAGGGGCAGGATGAGGCCCGTTTCTTCGGCGATGGGAATGAACTCCGCCGGCGAGACGATGCCGTTCTCCGGATGGATCCAGCGCACCAGCGCTTCCACGCTGGCCACCTTGCCCGTCACCGTGTTGATGACCGGTTGGTAGAAGACCGAGAACTCCTCACGCTCCAGCGCGTGGCGCAGATCGTTTTCGATTTTCAGTCGATCCGAAACGGCCGACTCCATCGTCGCCTCGTAGTAGCAGAAGCCGCTGCCACTGTGCTTGGCGCGATACATGGCGGTGTCGGCGTGGCGCAGCAGGCGGCTGAGGTCGGGGCCATCCTGCGGATACAGCGAAATGCCGACGCTCGCCGTGATGACGATTTCCTGTTCATCGATGATCATCGGGGCCGAGACCGTACGGCAGATGTTCTGGGCGACGCTCGCGGCAATGGAGGAATGCGGGATGTCGTCGAGGAGGACGGTGAATTCGTCGCCACCCAGACGGGCGACACAGTCGTCCGCCCGGACGCAGCCCTTGAGTCGCTGGGCCATGGTGGCCAGCAACCTGTCGCCGACTTCGTGGCCCAGCGTGTCGTTGATGAACTTGAAACGGTCGAGGTCGAGGAAGAGCACGGCCAGCATGGTGTCGTGCGTGTTCGCACGCTCGATGGCCTGGGCCAGTTGCTCCATGAACAGCTGCCGGTTGGGCAGCCCGGTGAGCGCGTCGTTGTAGGCGAGATGATGAACGTGGCGTTGCGCACGGGTGGCTTCGATGACCCGGCGCACGCGCTGATTGACCACCGAAAGATGGATGGGCTTGGGAATGAAATCGCTGGCCCCGACCTCGAATGCGCGTTCGATGGACTGGCGGTCTTCGAGCGCCGTGATCATCAGGATGGGAATCTCCTTCCAGCGAGGATGGCTTTTCAGGGCGGCGCAGGCAGCGAAGCCATCCATGACCGGCATCAGGGCATCCATCAGGATGGCGTCGGCCAGGTTGTTCTCCAGCCAGCCCAGCGCTTCTTGGCCGTTGCCAGCTTCCTCGACGCGGAAACCGCTGCGGTGAAGCGCATGCCGCAAGGCGGAACGTGTGCTGCGGTCGTCGTCGACGACCAGGACAACCGGCGCTTCGTCGTGAATCGGGGGCGGATTGTCAGGGAAAGCGTCGAGTTCATTGCGCAATGCCGGTTCGACGATGGCAAATTCGGTCCGCAAATGCAGCAGGAGTTCGCTGGCCTCGGCGAGTGCGCCAGCTTCGGCGTGCAACTCCAGTTCCCTGGCGACGCCGGACAGCGCGCTCGCACCGAGATTGCCGGCAGCACCCTTGATGACATGCGCGACCTGGCGAATCGTTTCGGCATCGCCGGCGGCGATGGCGCCGTCCAGTTTCAACAGGTAGCCAGGCACATCCTCGAGGAAGGGTTTGATCGCTTCACCAGTCGAGGCACCCAGCGACTCGCGCAAGCGCTTCAACACCATGCTGTCGAGCGGCCCGTCACTGCTGTCGATGGATTGGGCGGTGCTGCTTGACTGCTCCGTGGGCCAGTTCAGCCACTTTTCCAGGCAAGCCGAGAGTGTTTCGATCGTCATCGGCTTGGGAAGATGGTCGTCCATGCCGGTAGCCAGACAGTGCTCGATATCGGCGGGCAAGGTATTGGCCGTCATCGCGACAATCGGCGTTCGCCGACCCGTGTTCGCCTCCTGTGTCCGGATGAGGGCGGTCGCCTCGAATCCGTCCATTTCCGGCATCGAACAATCCATCAGGATCATGTCCCAATTGTCCGACTGCCAGAGGCTGACGGCTTCCACCCCGTTCCTGGCAATGCTGCTCGTGCAACCGAGCAGGCGCAGCATGCCGCTGGCCACGACCTGGTTGGTGGTGTTGTCCTCGGCAATCAGGACTTTGGCCGATCGGCATGATTTGCTGGTCGTGCTCTGGCGCACTTCCGCGCTGCTGGTGCCCGTCACGCACGGGATGGTGAACCAGAAATGACTGCCCAGTCCCGGCGTGCTGTTGAGGCCGATTTCGCCGCCCAGCAGGCGGACAATCTGCTTGCTGATGGACAGGCCCAAACCGCTGCCGCCATAGCGACGGGTTGTCGAGGTGTCGGCCTGCGTAAACGAATCGAAGATGTCCGACTGGAGATTTTCCGCAATGCCAATGCCGGTGTCGCGGATGCCAAAGCGCAGCAGCGTGCCGTTTTCGACGCGTTCGATCGACAGGTTGACCGAACCGTGCTCGGTAAACTTGATGGCGTTACCGATCAGATTGATCAGGACCTGACGAATGCGCGCCAGATCGCTGCTGATGACCGGGGGGACATCAGCAGCCACGCTGGCACTCAGCGCCAGGCCCTTGCCCAGTGCTTGCGCATGGAACATGTTGATGACGCCGTCAAGCATCGGCTGGACTGCGAAATCACTGGTGTCGACCTCCATGCGCCCGGCTTCGAGTCGCGAAAAGTCGAGGATGTTGTTGATCAGTTCGAGCAGATATTGCGAGGAGTCCCAGGCAAGCGAGAGCAGTTCCTGCTGTTCGGCATTCATGCGGCCCATCTTGAGCATGTCCAGCGTGCCGATGACGCCATTCAGCGGGGTGCGGATCTCGTGACTGAGCGTGGCGGCGAAATCGGCTTTCAGCTTGGCGAAGCGCAAGGCACTGTCGCGCGCTGCGCGCAATTCCTGTTCGCGCTGCTCCAGGGCTTTCATCATGCTGTTGAAAGCCCCCGCCATCTCGGCCAGATCGCGCGGGCCGGTGATATCCGCACGTAGTCCGCTCTCTCCTTTTTCGGCTCGCGCCATCGTTTCCGACAGATTGGCCAGCGGTCGCGTCAGGCGCCGTCCAAGCAGGCCAACCCCGACGACAAAGAGGGCCGCAAAGGCGATGCCGGCGGCAAAATTCACGGCGAACACTTCGCGGACGAGCGCTTTCAGTGTTGCCTTGCTCTGATCGACGATGACGAACCCGAGCAGGATGTCCTTGCGTTCGGTTGTCTCGAATTGCGACTCTGGTCCGGAGATCGACCAGACGGGGGCAACGAACCGCCATCCGTCGGACGTTTCCGTGTCGAGATACGGTGAATGGGCGTCGTTGGACGGCGCGGGCAGGGTGTTGCCGACAATTGCCTTGCCATGTTCAAGCAATGTCCGGCCATCGGTGTGCCGGATTTCGATTCGCGTGACATCCGGGAAGGCGGAGGCTGCCTCAATGGCTTCGGAGACATTTTCGGCCGAGCCGAATGCCAGGGCCAGCCGGCTCTGGGTGGCGAGCGTCTGGGTGATGCGCAAGCCATCGTCGAGCTTGCTCGCGTGAAGCTGGCGGCTACCCTGCCATGAGGTGGCGAGGGCGGCCAGCAGCGAAATGCTCAAGACGCCAATGGAAAACAGGACTGCAAGTTGTTGTCGGAAAGTCGCGTTCTTGAACCCACGGATTCGCCGCGAGAGCCAGTCCATGTCGCTATTGCTCCGGGAACAGAAGGTCGAAACGCTGCTGCTGGGCTGGCGACATTGCCAAGCCGAGATGGCTCGCTGTTCGGGTGTTGAAGGCGGTCAGGACGTCACGCAAGGGGAGCACGCCCCTGGTGGCCGAGCTGCCGCTGGCAATGCCGATCGCCGAACTGGCCAGATTGCGGCCCAGTTCGAAATTGTTCGGATAGAGCGCGAACAGCGCGCCGCGCTTGACGTGCGAAACATTGCTGGAAAATACCGGGAGCGATTTGTTCCAGGACTCCTGCAGGACAAGCGGCAAGACCAGAGAATCGTCAACGGTGGCGCTGTCCTGGGGCAGCCACAAGGCATCCCGCTTGGCGTCGGCCGTTGCGAAAATCGACTGGTAAATGCCCAGCGCGGTTTTCAGATCTCCCGCCTCCTGAGCCACCAGTTCGATCCCGTGATTTTTTGCCGCTTCCCTCGCCAGCTTGATCAGCCAGGCGTTCTGGCGTGGATCGAATACGACGAAGACGCGCTGGGTCTTGGGCGACAGGGCTTTCAGGCGGGCAAAAAGCAGGGCCGGATCGGGTGCCAGGCTGAGAACCGCATTGCCTCTCTGGTCGGAATCGGAGACCGAGACAATCCCGCCCGCCACGACGCCAATATCCTTGTCGAGCGTGCTTGCCGCGCGCAGACCATTGCGCCCGAGCGCAATAACGACGCGAATGTCCTGGCGCTTCAGTTCGCCTGAAATGGCCTGGGCATTGAAGTTGCTGCCCACGGCATAGCTGGCGACCTTGGTCTGGGATGTTTCTTCAATGCCTTCGATGATTTTCGAAAAGATACTGCGGTACGGTTCGCCGATATCGGGATAGAGCACCGCAATGGGGCCCACGCTGCCGCCGGCTGCAGCCAGTTGAATGGTTCCCGAGCGCTGTTTTGAAGCCATCAGCAATTGGCTTAGGCGCGGCTCTTCAAGATCTTTCAGGGAAAGAAGGATGACCTCGATGCCCGGCGTGTTTTCGATGCCGCCAAGCATCCCGGCGAAGCTGCTGGCGCTGCTGTCGTCGGCCTCCGTATAAATCACCGCGATACGAGTCGTTTCGGCTTGTACCTGGAGCGCGCTGGCCGCGAACAGGCAGGCCAGCAGGAATCGGACTAAGCTCAATGTCATGCGGGTATTATAGACTGTAACGTGCTTGCAACCAGACGGTACGGCCCGGCATGGGGAGGTCGAAGACGATCCCGGAGGAGGTGATGCTTGGTTCCCGGATGTCTGCATTCAAGAGGTTATAAACCGAGGCTGAGAAATCCCAGCCAGCCTTGTTACGGTCTGTTCTTAATGTCAGGTCAATCGAGGTGTAATCGGGGATCTGAGTTCGAGCGTCACCCGGGGCACGTTGGCGGTCGGCAACATAGTTGATTTGCCCGTTCAGGTGCCATCCAGTCGCAAACCGCCATTCAGCGCGGGTGTGGAGAATCTGGTGGGGGGCGTATCCAGTGTCCTGGCCCGTACGCTCGTCAATGTTGTGCTGATAGGCGTAATTGCCAGACAAGCGAAGATTTGTGGATGCGTCCCAAGAAATTTCGACTTCTCCACCGTTGCCACGTTGCTTGCCAGTGTTCTGGTATGAGGAACCGCTGAGGGCAATGATGTCTTGAATCTTGTGACGAAAAACACTAAGTGTCGTATGCAGGCGTTCAGTGGTTTGCCAAGCCAGAGACGCTTCCAGTGTAGTGATGGTTTCTGGCGAGAGGCTGCTGTTTCCACGTGCGACCGGATTGCTGGTGGCGTATTGCTCGACGAAGGAGGGGGCACGGAAAGCGCTTCCATACATCAGTTTGGCGGTCAGGTCTTCATGTGCATCCCACACAAGTGCAACACGCGGGTTGGTCGTTGAGCCGAAATCGGAGTAATTGTCGTAGCGGACACCTGCAGTCAACGTCCATTGGCGGGCAAAACTCCATTCGTCTTGCGCGTAAACATACTCAACATGGCGTTTGTGGGGGGACAGGAAAAGGTTTGTGCCGCTAGCTTCACTCCAGGGTACAGCACTAGGAAACGGTCCTCCTCCCAAGAGCGTAAAGTTTTTCCATTCTTTGGTTTTATAGATATTCATTTCGTCATGACCTAGACCAAAACGAATCCGATGGTCGGCAAAGCCGGTGTAAATGCCTGATGCAGAGAGACGGAACTGTTTTTCCCATTTTTCCGGTGCGCCAATCATCCCATTGGGAAAGGCGCCAAAAAATGCGCCTGCCGGATATAGCGTTGCCGGGGTGGTAATCTCGTTTGCCATGTGCATGAACGATGCTTGAAGGCTGATTCCAAGGTCCGGAGTCAAGTTGGCGTCGTTCCAGGAAAGATCGCTATTAAACCTAGCAGTGCGGTAGCGTCCGGTCGGGTCGATGGCGCCGGCAATCCCGACGCCGGCTGCTGCGTTGTCACGCTGGTTGAATGCGTTACGCCAGCGAAAACCACCAAGCGCAAGATCCAATTGAGCACTGAAATCGTCATTGCCAAGGTTAACCCTGCCTGGTGCCAATGACGCTGCTGGCGAAAACCCCAAGGCGTCAATTGAGGTCTGCGCATCAGCTTGCACAATTTGTCGTTGTCCATCCGTTGCGCCGATTTTGAGGTACCCAGCGATTTCCAGTCCGCCAATTCGGCTGCCATGCTGAATCCAGCTATCCCACGAATTGAATGATCCGGCTCGAAGGCCGACGGATGTGCCTCCAATTTCATCGGCTGTCTTGGTTATGACGTTGATGGTGCCGGCAAAGGCGTCAGCCCCATACATCGCGGAACCGGGACCTCGGATGACTTCGATGCGGGAAACGTTTTCCACCGGCAGGGTGAATGGCATGTCTCCGCGGTTACCTTGGTAAGCGCTGGTCCAGGGAACGCCATTGACCATAAGCAAGACATGCGGGTTCGATTCAGTCAGTATCCCGCGGATGCTGTAGTTCGCGCCATAATTCATGGTCGCTCTGGATACATGCAGCCCAGGTACGGATTCTAGTGCTTCGTCTACCGTTCTCGCGCCCATGTTTGCAATATCCTGAGCGGTAATGACGGTGGCTACCGATGGTGCCTTTCTCAGAAGTTGTTTGCTACCAGTGGCTATGCTGACGAAGTTACGGTCGCCGTAGGCAAGCGCCAAATCCTCTTCTTCATCAGTTTGGCAAATTGCCTGTTCGCCTAAGGAAAGTGCCAATGTTACGGTAATTGCAATCTTGGCCAGTCTCATTCAAGAATCCCCCCATGAAACTTTGGCATTTGTTTTTGATTTTTTCAAAAACTGCAATCTAGAGCAAAGGTGAAGTCGTGGCAACGATCTTGTTACCAAGATCGACGATCTGCTCCACTGAAGTGAATTGAGGAACAGGGCAAAGGCATCGTTGCCTGTGGTGGACGTTGAACAGCTTCAATGTAGCATGGAGGCATTCCAGCCAGAAAAGTTGGAAATCCAAACAGGTAGCATTCTTGCGGCGACAGTCCTATATCCAGTGCCAGCGCAGCGGCCAGTGCTGCGTAATTCATGCGCATGCGCCAGCGACCATTTATCAGGATTTGCTCGATTGCGAAGGCGAGGCGGACGTATTTGCCATTGGCGAGACCCCACTGGGAGGCAACATCGAGCATGGGGGCGATCCGCTCGTCGGGCTCGCTACGTGCAACGGGGCGGCCATAGCCGCCAATGCCGCGATTGCGTTTCAGTTCTTCATGTACGACGATTTCCAAGTTGGTCCCAGCTTCACACTGGCGTTGGGCGCGCTCCAAGAAGTCTGCAATTGCGATATCGATTTGCCGTCCGTAAATGGCCGCTTCCGAAGTAGCCAGAGCAGCGGCCAAGGCCAGCGATCCGGTGCTGCGGGCGCTGCCGGCAAGTGCGGCGACGCGGTTGTTCCAAAGGCGTGGATCGGGATAGCTGGTTATTACCCATATGGCATTAAGCACCTTTAGTTGGCTAGGCGTATGCCGGCGACCGGTAATTCCAAAAAGGTAGAGATCCAACCAGTCTGTATCACGCAGGCGGGCATGCAAGTCGTGGCCACGATACACAGCGCGTGCGCCAGGGAAACACCCGCCCATTGTTGTGCGCAGAGGGCCGGTCCAGGAATCCAGGGTTTCTCGTTCGTTCACTGCTTTGCTCCGGCGTCGACATTTGTAGCTGGGTCGTTGAGGATGTCGATGGCGAAAAAGGGAAAGTTTCGGATGCCGGTTTCACCTTGTTCCAAAGCATGGGCCGCCGCACCCGGCAAGCGAAAATAAAGAGTCAGCATTTCGCCGGCTTTGGGGGTAAAACCAAGGTCGATCAGGGCGGCAGAGATCACGCCTGTCATTGCTAGTGGGTGTCCGCTGACTAGCTCTAGTGACTCCCTGTGTTGTTGCAGCCATGCAATATTGCCATTGTTCAGGTGCGAAGCGAGCGCAGCCAACGTCTGCTGAACTGGTGTGGCGCAGCATTTTGCATAGGGGGCGAAACCGGGAGGATGCCCGGCTTCCGGCCAGACTTCCATCTTCTTGCCGATAGCGCTGGGGGCATGTAAAGCTTTTTGCCAAGCCTCAAGCTTGCATCCGCAATCGGCCCACAACTGCATGCACAGAAAGACTTCCCTCGCTCCGCCGGAAACGCCTGCACCTGCGGCAAGGGCTGCCATCAATGCGGCGGCGGCTGGTGAACCGCCAACACCGGCCGCCATGGCGGCGTGAACCGACGGGTCTCGTGGCCCTGGATTGGCGATGGCAATGGTGAGAATTTCAAGTGCGCGGGCGACTTGAGTCGATGGGCGCTCGCCCCGAAAGAGCAGGTAAAGGTATTCAGGGTAGGAGGCTTTTTCCAGCACATCACTGTATACGTTGTAGCCGTTGCAAAAGCACGCATGTGCGGTAAAAGGGTCGTTTTCTGTAGCCTCTTCTTCCCAAATTCGACTGTGAATGACGTCCTTGATTTCATCGCTCATTTGCATCTTCCTAAAGCAAACTCATGCCGCCGTCGACGACGATTTCCTGGCCTACGATATAGGATGATTCGTCACTGGACAGAAAGAGGATCGTCCGTGCCACTTCTTCGGGGGCTCCAAAGCGGTGACATGGCGATTTTTGCGTGATCTCGTTCTGGATGGCTGCGCTAATTTCAGGCGGCAGTCCAAGGCGGCTGAACATCGGAGTGGCGATTGGGCCGGGGCTGACGGCATTGATTCGAATTTTTCGTGGAATCAACTCCAGCGACAGGGATGCGACTAGTGACCGGAGGGCTGCCTTGCAGGCAGCATAAACGCTGAAGTTGGGTGAGCCTAGCCGGTTCGTGATTGAAGTCGTTACGATGATCGAACTACCTTCACGGAGCATGGGCAGGGCTTTTTGCAAGCTGAAGAAGACGCCCTTGAGGTTCACTGCTAGCAGCTCATCGAAGGCTCCTTCAGTGATGGCTTCCAGCGGTGCAGGGGCTGCAATACCGGCGTTTAGCACAAGAATGTCGAGACCATCGAAGCGTTTGCCAAGGTCGGCAAACAGAATGTCGATTTCGGACGTTTTTCCGGTGTCGCTGGCGTAGATTAGCGCTTTGGGCCCCAATAAATCACGAGTGCGTGCAAGGCTAGACTCAGTTCGGCCAGTAATGGCGACTCGAGCTCCTTCCGATTGGAAGAGTTGTGCGCTAGCCAGCCCAATTCCGCTGCTACCTCCGGTAATCAGGACTGTTTTGCCGTCGAATTTCTGCATGATTTTCTCCTTAAATATCGGTTCCCAGAACCTGCATGCGCAGATTCATCGGAGGAACTTCCTCCGGATCGATGAATACGTCGAGCAGGGTAGGCCCTTTCCTTGTACAAATTGCCTCAATGTCGAGTGCTGCCATGTCTTCCGGTGAGCGGATGCTGTAGGCATCAGCCCCCAGGGCGCGGGCCATGGCGGCGAAGTCGCTGGGCGGGAGCTGGAAGGCGATCTGTTCGGCGCCTGCCAGGCGCTGTCCATGTTTGACCATGCCCAGAGCCTGGTCGTTGAGAATGACGAATATCACCGTCAGCTCTTCGGCCACGGCCACGGATATTTCCTGTCCGTTCATCATCAGGCTGCCGTCGCCGGTGATGCAGACGACCGGGACGTTGGGATTGCCTGCGGCCGTGCCGACAGCGCCACCGATTGCCCATCCCATTGGTGCGAAATCCATGGTTAGACGGAGCCAGCCACCTTCCGTCTGGCGTCGTCCGCTTTCCCTCAGGCGGCCGCCTCCACCAAGGCGTCGCTCGCTGAGTCTACGGTCGGCGGGACTCAGGTAATGCGTAGCCCAGGCGACGCTGTTGCCGGCATCGGCAAGAAAGCGTGTACTGGGCGGGAAAAGGCGACCCAGTTCGTACATCAGCCTTTGCGGCTTGATCGGACTGTCGTCGCTTGCAAATTTGGCGGGCTCGGCGAGCATGCCTTCCTGGTTCCAGTCGGATGCGTTTGCTTCCCGGGTGCTGCGATGGCGCTCGTATTCGTGGCCGCTGTTCTCGCGGGCGATGTGCGGGCGTTCGATCAGGCGGTCAAAAATGCTGAGCAGGCGGCCGCGCACATGCAATTTGGCCATCGGCGAACGGGCCAGGCTTTCGGCCGATTCGTCGATATGGACAAGCTTGTCGTTGAGCAACGAGTCGCTCCAGCCGCTGCTCGTCCATTCGTTCATGCTGGTGCCGACGGCAAGGACAAGATCGACATTTTCGTCGTTGAGCAACTGGCTGGCGGAGGCGTGGCCAGCGAAGCCGAATACGCCACGGTATAAGGGGTGAGCCGGGTTGGTCAGGCCCTTGCCATCGGGCGTGGTGACAAATGGGATGCCGCGCAGCACGGCAAACTGCATGATGGGGCCAATGGCTTCGCCGCAAGAGCCACCGATCAGCAGGCGGATGTTCGAGGACTGCTGGAGCAGTATCAGTAATTGGTCCGTGGCATCTGCATCCAGCAAGGAGGTGGGGCGCATTTTTGAGGCGATGTCATAGGACGCCTCGCTGACCGGGCTCGGGCTTTTCATGATGTCGAGCGGGATGGTCAGGTGTACCGGACCACGGGGGGCGCGAATCGCCCGCTGCAGGGCGGTGATCAGTTTCGATTCGATCTGGGCTGGATGCGAGATCAATGAGTTGTAGCGGGTGCAATGGCGGAACATGCCGAGCGTGTTGATTCCCGTGCAGGCGGATTCCTGCAGGGCGCGTCTGCCGAAGGAGGGGAGCGAGGGCTGGCCGGTGATGACCAGCATCGGAATTCCGTTGTCGTAGGCGCAGGCGACGCCGGTGATCAGGTTGGTTGCACCGGGTCCGGATGTGGCGCAGCAGACGCCGATCTTTCCGGTTTCGCGGGCGTAGCCATCGGCCATGAAGGCGGCACCACTTTCGTGGCGGGCGACCATCGGGCGCGGGCCGCCACGTCGGCTGCTACGGGCCAGTGCGTTGTAGAGCGGTTCGATCGCGCCGCCGGGGACGCCAAAGACATACTCGACACCCATTTGTTCCAGGTAGGAGACGATGAGGTCGGCGACCTGCGGTGTCTCGTGCGTTGCTGTCGGACTGGAATTTTCGCTGCCTGCATCATAAGCAAGCGCAATATTTCGGCTGACCATTTGGATAATCTCCCTGTGTTCTCGTTGCTGGTTCGGATTTTTTTGATCTGGCAAGCGAAGGGAAATATCTACTACTTTGGTTATAAAAACCGTGATTCATTTCACATATTTATTTATTTTTCATAGTTATTTGTCGTGCCTAGGTGCCGAGGTGGCGTGTGGTGTTGCAATTTGAGCGTATTGGCGTCATGAAACTGCAAAGCAAGTTCACAGCAAGCCTTCTAAAAGATAAAATATATAAGACATGAAAAGGGGGGCAATGCCTGAACCGATACGAAAGGAAGTCGCCGTGCTTGAAGCCTATCGCGCCCACGTTGCAGAGCGTGCAGCCCTCGGTATCCCCCCGCTGCCCCTGTCCAAGCAACAGACCACCGAACTTGTGGCCCTGCTGAAGAATCCTCCCGCTGGCGAAGAAGCCGCGCTGGTCGAGCTGATCACCTACCGTGTGCCGGCTGGCGTTGACGATGCTGCCAAGGTCAAGGCCGAGTTCCTGGCCAAGGTGGCCAAGGGCGAAGAAGCCTGCGCGCTGATTTCCAAGGTCAAGGCGACCGAACTGCTCGGCACCATGCTGGGCGGCTACAACGTCAAGCCGCTGATCGACCTGCTGTCCAGCGCCGACTGCGGCGCCGCTGCGGCTGAAGGCCTGAAGAAGACCCTGCTGGTCTTCGACTTCTTCCACGATGTGGCCGAACTGGCCAAGGCCGGCAATGCCAACGCTACTGCCGTCATGAAGTCCTGGGCTGATGGCGAGTGGTTCACCTCGCGTCCGGCTGTCCCGGCTTCGCAGAAGCTGACCGTCTTCAAGGTCACCGGCGAAACCAATACCGACGACTTGTCGCCGGCACCGGATGCCTGGTCGCGTCCTGACATCCCGCTGCACGCGCTGGCCATGCTGAAGAACCCGCGTCCGGGTATCGAAGCCGACGAGCCGGGTTCGCGCGGC
>JAGTRT010000079.1 GCA_018261895.1 Pseudomonadota bacterium | reverse complement strand
CAGCCACACGGTAACACGGCTGGCATGCCCCCGCTGGAGGGCCAGATAACTGCCACCGACCGTCAGCAGGCTGGTCGCGATCAGCAGCAGCAGCGGCCATTCGCGATTGCTCATGGCCGTCAGACCGAAAAACGTGAGTAGCGGCACGCCGATGATGGCGAACAATTGGGCGCGCTGGTGGGATTGCAGCAGATGCTCGGTGGTGTTTGTGCTATCGGAAGTCATTGCGAACAAATTGTCGTTGCCTAGAGCCGGCGAATCTTTTCCAGTAGCGCCGTTGTCGATTTCTGATGCAGAAAGGGGATGGAATGCACCGTCCCGCCCCAGCCGAGCACTTCACTGCTGCCGACGATTCTTGCCACCGGCCAGTCGCCGCCCTTGACCAGGATCTCGGGCTTGCATTCGAGGATGGGTTGCAGCGGCGTATCCTCGTCGAACCAGGTGACCAGGGTCACGCAGCCAAGCGCCGCGATCACCGCCAGGCGATCCTCCAGTGCATTGACGGGGCGGTCGTCACCCTTGCCCTGACGCCTCCAGATAGGTGACATGGCCGCGGTGCAGGATGTCGAAGCAGCCGTTGGTGAATACCAGCGGACGGGCCAGCAGCCCGGCTCGCGCGGTCAACAGCGCCGGGGGGCAGATTTTCGATTCGAAGCCGGGGATCGCGTAGCTCATGGCGGGTTGACGGGAAAGTGTGCAACATTTTAGAGCGTGTCGGCGATTCGTCGCAGTTTTTCCGCCTGCTGCAACATGGATTTCCAGCATGGTGTCTGTAATACGAACGCAGCAAACATCGGTTTTCCCGGCAAACCGGATTTGCCGCCACGCCGGTTATCCTTCAGGGATGAGTTGCCCGCCACCCGGCGATGGCACTGACAGCGTCGTCGAGGGTCGGCAGCAGGACGACGCCAGCCATTTTCGCGACGCGGGTGACGCCGCCGCCGCCGGCCCAAAGTTCGCTCGTGGCTGGCAGAAGCACGGACAACTGTTGCAATAATCCGGGGATTCGTCGCTGCGGGAAGGCGGCCGAGAAGGAGAGTGCGACGATGTCGGCCCGGTGAGCCTCGGCGGCGCGGCCGATCTCGAGCAGCGGCATCTGGGTGCCGAGCGGGATGCATTCGGCGCCCTCCAGTGCCAGCAATGCCTCGGCCATCAGCAGTCCGAGTACGTGTGGTTCGTCGGGCACACTCGTCAGAACGATTCGCGGCTTGCGCTTGCCACCGGGCAGGGTCGAAATCGCCTGGCGCAGCAGGCGCTTGGTCAATTCGGTAAACAGGTGTTCCTCGAATACCTCGAGGCTGCCCGCTTCCCAGGCCTCGCCGACATGGCGCGTCAACGGCGCCACTGTGTCCTGGATAAATTGCTGCAAGCCTTGACGCGCGAGCAACTGCTGCATGGCCTGCAGGTAAGCCGAGCCGTCGTGCTGCTTGATCAGGGCCAGCAATTCATCGAGTTCGCCAGAGGCGCCGGCGTCGCGAATCACGGTGTTTGGCGCTGAACGTCTGGGCGCCAGCGCGCTCAGTTCTTCGGCAGGCGTGGCGATCAGCTTGCCGGGCCGGTGGCCGGCGTCCATCAGGCGTTTGATCAACCTCAGGCGCTCTACCTGCTCGGGTGGATAACTGCGCTCCCCGTTGCCGTCGCGATTCGGGACCGGGAAGCCGTAGCGGCGTTCCCACATCCGCAAAACGTCTTTGGAGAGTCCCGTGTCGCGTTCGACCGCGGCAATATTAAAACTTGGGCTATTCATATTTGTCCTAAACAAAAGTTAGACAAACCGTTGACAATTCGGATTCTTGGAGATATCTTACGAACAAACATCCAGTTTGTCTAGGACAAATTTTCGAAAGGTTGAATATGTTTGAATACATGAAGCGCTGCCTGGGTTTCGCCGGCCTGCTTTCGCTTGGCGTCGTGCCGGTGGCGACCGCCGCCGAATGCCCGGCTTTGCTCAACCACACCTTCCCCGGGTTGCAGGACGGCAAGCCCCAGTCGCTTTGCCAATATCAGGGAAAAGTCATTCTGGTGGTCAATACCGCGAGCTTCTGCGGTTTCACTTCGCAGTACGAGGGGCTGGAGAAGCTCTACGCCCGGCTTGGGGACAAGGGGCTGGTCGTACTCGGCTTCCCGTCCAACGACTTTGGCGAGCAGGAGCCCGGCAGCGACAAGGAGATTGCCGATTTCTGCCGCCTGACCTACGGGGTCGAGTTTCCGATGCTCGCCAAGACGACGGTCAAGGGCAGGGACGCCAATCCCTTCTACCTGAAGCTGGCAGAAATCACCGGCAGCAGGCCGAAGTGGAATTTCCACAAGTACCTGATCAATCGAGATGCCACGCAGGTCGCCGCCTACACCAGTTTTACCAAGCCGGATGACAAGGATCTGCTGAAGAAGATCGACGAATTTCTCAAATAGTACGACCGCCCCAACCTCAAGGAGCCACTGCCATGAATGCACCCGAACACTTCTTCCTGCCTGACGTCCAGTCGGCTGCCGACACCCGTCGCCTGGCCATCCAGAACGTCGGCGTCAAGGGACTGCGCTACCCGCTGCAACTGGAAAACGCCAGTGGCGAGGTGCTGAATACCGTAGCCAACCTGACCATGACCGTTGGTCTGCCGCCCGAGGTCAAGGGTACCCACATGTCGCGCTTCGTCGAGTTGCTCGAAGGCCGTCGTGGCGCGCTGACGCAGGATGGCCTGTTCGCCATGCTCGGGGAAATGCTGCAGCGCCTCGATGCATCGAGTGGCCGCATCGAGATGAGTTTCCCTTACTTCATCCGCAAGACGGCGCCGGTGTCGGGTGTCGAAAGCCTGCTCGACTACGACGCGACGCTGATCATCGACCGGCCGGAAGGGCAGCGCTCCACGCTCACCCTGCGCGTGACGGCGGCGGTGACCAGCCTCTGTCCCTGCTCGAAGAAGATCTCCGACTACGGCGCCCACAACCAGCGCTCGCACATCACGGTGGAAGCAAAACTGCGCTCGCCGATGGCGATCGAGGAACTCGTCCGCCTGGCCGAGGAAGAGGCATCGTGTGAAGTCTTCGGCCTGCTCAAGCGCCCCGACGAAAAGTGGGTGACCGAACGCGCCTACGACAACCCGAAGTTCGTCGAGGATCTGGTGCGCGACATCGCGCTGCGCCTGATGAGCGAGCCGCGCATCGCCGAATGGAAGGTGGCCTCGGAGAACTTCGAGTCGATCCACAACCATTCGGCCTACGCCGAACTCTTCGGTTCCAACGAATAGGGGGCGGCCATGAAAGACAAGCAACGCATCGCCGTCGTCGGCGCCGGTATTTCGGGTCTCGCCACCGCCTGGCTGCTCGGCCGCCAGCATGAGGTGACGCTGTTCGAGGCCGGCAACTACCTCGGCGGCCACACCAACACCGTCGACGTCACGCTCGAAGGCAAGACGCACCCGGT
>JAGTRT010000078.1 GCA_018261895.1 Pseudomonadota bacterium | reverse complement strand
CGAGCCCCAGGAACGGGCCAATCACTGGGTGGTGGGCATCAGCTTCATCCTGCTCGCCCTCTCCGGTCTGGCCTTCTTCCATCCGGCGTTCTTCCCGCTCACCCAGCTGTTCGGCGGCCCGACCTGGGCCCGCATTCTCCACCCCTACCTTGGGGTGCTGATGGCGGTGTCCTTCCTGGCCATGTTCCTCCGCTTCAAGCATCTGAACAAGATGACGCCGGTGGACAAGGAATGGCTGAGCAAGGCCAAGCAGATGGTGGACGGCGACGACCACAACATGCCGGAGCAGGGCAAGTACAACGGTGGCCAGAAAGTCATGTTCTGGGCTTTGGCCATCTGCATGCTGCTCATGACCGTTTCCGGCCTGCTCATCTGGCGTGCCTGGTTCGGCTTCGACATCACGCTCGTCCGCATGGGCGCCGTGGTTCATGCCGCAGCCGGCGCGTTCATGATCGGCATGATCATGGTCCACGTCTATGCCGCCATCTGGGTCAAGGGCACCATCCGCGCCATGTGGTACGGAACGGTCACCCGGGCCTGGGCCAAGCAGCATCATCGTGGCTGGTACCGTCAGGTTACCGGCAAGTAAGGGGCAAATAACCGGGCTTGCAGGCTCGGCGTTGCGCCCGCTGGTCGTACGATGTGTACTGCCTGCGCGGGCGCGCCTTGATCCTGCGGCGCCCGGTCATTTGCCGGATTAACAGCTTTACCTTGCGTTCAGGGGGCGCTGCGGGAACAATTCCGCATCCCCCCATTTTTTTGATTTTGGGCAAAATTTCCGGTTGACCGTCAAAGGCTCATCCGGAGCAGAACAACAGACGAGACTCCCCGCATGCAATCCCAACCGATCAACTTCCAGCCGCCCGCCGAAGAGGCCGCCCCCATTCTGCTGCCGGTCACGGCCACGCTGTTCGCCGACCGCGCCGAGCGCTTCGCGGCACTGGCCGATGGCCACAGCCTGGGCGACTGGCTGGTTTTTCTCGGCCAACTGAGCCGTGCCCAGCACGACGCCATCAAGGCGCTGCCGGCCCTGCCACTGCCCGATGCCGCGACGCTCGAACAGGCGCGCACCCACGGCATGCCGCCACTGAATATCGCCAATCGTCCGGCCGCCTGGCGTGAGGCCCTGCGCCAGATCGCCCGCAGCCTTGTCGACAGCGCCCCGGAAGGCGCGCGCAAGGCGCTCGACGCGCTGCTCGCTGCCGACGACGCCTGGCTCGACAAGCTGGCCGACACGCTGCTCAGCGGCGAACTCGAAGCCGGCGACGCGGCCGAACTGCCCTTCGTTGCCGCCGCCCTGCAGGTCGTCTTCACCCAGCTGGCCAGCCAGCTCGACGCCAGCCAGCTGCAAAAACTCGACGCCCATGGCGTCTGCCCCTGCTGCGGCAGCCCGGCCGTGGCCAGCGTCGTGCGCCTCGGCGCCGCCATCAACAATCTGCGCTACCTGCATTGCAGCCTGTGCAACACCGAATGGAACGTGCCGCGCGCCACCTGCACGGCCTGCGATTCCGACAAGGAAGTGGCCCTGCACGAAGTCGAGGGTTCGAAAGGCGCCGTCCGCGCCGAAACTTGCGACGCCTGCAAGAGCTACCTGAAGATCGTTTATCAGGAGAAAGACCCGCGCGTCGATCCGGTGGCCGACGACCTCGCCAGCCTGGCCCTCGACATGCTCGTCGATGAAGCCGGCTACGAGCGTTCCGGGCCGAATCTGAACGAAAACAAACGTCTTCCCGCGGTCGACCGCGTCCTGCAGCAAATCCCTGATCTGATCGAAACGCACGGCCGCCAACTGGTGACCGGCTGCGTTCGCGCCGAACTGGCCGCCGCCCGCGAGGGACTCAAGCACGGCCTGCCGTTACCCGACGAGACAAGCCTGCTCACCGCCATCCGTCGCCGCGCCGACGAGGCCGGCCGGGCCAATCTGCGCGCCGTCTTCAACCTGACCGGCACGGTCCTCCACACCAACCTCGGCCGCGCCCAATTGGCCGAGGAGGCCATTGCCGCCATGGTCGACGCCGCCCGTTCGCCCTGTGCGCTCGAATACGACCTCGCCTCGGGTGGGCGCGGCGATCGCGACGATCTGGTCTCCGGCCTGCTCGCCGAGTTGATCGCTGGCGGTGATACGAATGTCGCCGCCACCATCGTCAACAACAACGCCGCCGCCGTCCTGCTCACGCTCAACGCGCTGGCCCAGGGCAAGGAGGCCGTCGTCTCGCGCGGCGAGTTGGTCGAGATCGGTGGCGCTTTCCGTATTCCCGACGTGATGCGTCGGGCGCAGGTCAAGCTGCACGAAATCGGCACGACCAACCGCACGCACGCCAAGGATTTTCAGGAAGCGATCAACCCGAAAACGGCGTTGCTCATGAAAATCCACACCAGCAACTACGCCGTCACCGGCTTCACGGCAGCGGTTGATGAAAAAGTCATCGCCGACATCGCCCATGCAGCGAATCTGCCCTTCGTTATCGACCTCGGCAGCGGCACACTGTGTGACTTTGCTGCCCACGGCCTGCCCGCCGAACCGACGCCGCAGCAGGCGCTGGCCGCCGGGGCGGACATCGTCACTTTCTCCGGCGACAAGTTGCTCGGTGGTCCGCAGGCCGGACTGATCGTCGGCCGCAAGGATTTGATTGCCAGGATCAAGAAGAACCCGCTCAAGCGCGCCCTGCGTGTTGGCAAGACGACGCTGGCGGCGCTGGAAGCCACGCTGCGCCTGTACCGCGACCCGGACCGTCTGGCCGAACGCCTGCCGACCTTGCGCCTGCTGACCCGGCCGCTAGCTGACATCACCGCGCTGGCCGAGCGCATCCTGCCCACCGTGCAGGCCGCCATCGGCGAACAGGCCACGGTCAGCGTTGCGCCATGCAGCAGCCAGATCGGCAGCGGCGCCTTGCCGGTCGAACGCCTGCCGTCGGCAGCGCTGGTCGTCCGGCCCAATTTCAAAAAAGCCGGAAAATTCCTGTTGACCGTCGAAGCCGCCTTCCGTGGCCTGCCGACGCCGGTGATCGGCTATATCCGCGACGATGCGTATCATCTCGACCTGCGCTGCCTGGAAGCCAGGGAAGAAGCCCGTTTCGTCGGCCAGTTGTCGCATCTGAAATTTTGAATGCAGCCTCGATGGGCGGTCTGCGTACCGCCTGCTGCCTTCACCCCGCCCGCCAGGGCACCCGTAAATCCGGGCATCTCCGTGTCCGGGTGGTTGATTGAATGGAGTACGAAACATGACCCTGAACCGAAGACAGTTCCTCGCCGCCGGCGCGGCGCTGGGGGCGACGGCGAGCATCGCCGCGCCGACCAGCCCGCTGCCTTTCCTGATCCAGATGCAGTCCGACCCCTTGCTGCCCAAAGCGACCGGCAAGCGCGTGGTGATTTGCGGCGGCGGCTGGGGCGGTATTACTGCAGCCAAGCATCTGCGCCTGCTCGATCCAACGCTGGAAGTTGTCGTGCTCGAGCGCAATCCGGTCTTTTTCTCCTGCCCGATGAGCAACAAGTGGCTGGTCGATGTCGTCGATGTCCAGTACCTGACCTTCAGCTATCTTGAGGTCGCGCAGAAATACGGCTACAAGTTCATCCAGACCGAAGTCACCGCCTTCGAGCGCGAGAACAAGCGCGTCATCACGGCGCAGGGCTGGATCGACTACGACTACCTGATCCTCGGCAGCGGCATCCGCTACAACTACGAAGCCTGGTTCGGCAACGACCGCAAGGCGGCCGATTACACCAAGGCCATGTTCCCGGCGGCCTATATCCCGAACGCCGAGCATTTCCGCCTCAAGCAGAGCATCCAGAATTTCACGGGTGGCGACCTGGTCATGACCCTGCCGCCCCCGCCGCATCGTTGCCCGCCATCGCCCTACGAGCGCGCCTGCCTGATCGCCGGCCTTTTCAAGCAACGCAAGATCAAGGGCAAGGTCATCATCCTCGACCCGAAGCCGAGCCCGGCGCCGATCACCGGCGGCTTCCAGGAAGCCTTCGCCAACCTCTACAAGGACCAGATCGTCTACGTGCCCAAGGCGGTGATCAGCGAAGTCGATCCGTTCAACAAGAAGATCAAGACTGCCGCCGGCGATTTCAAGTTTGATCACTCCATCCTCATGGCCCCCCACCAGGCCGGCGACATGGCGTGGAAGGCCGGCGTCATCGGCAAGAACGACGAAGGCAAGCCGACCGGCTGGGCCGGCGTCGATCCCTTCATGCTGAACATGAAGGACGACCCGGACACCTACGTCATCGGCGACTCGGTCGGCATGGTTTCGCCGCTCTTCCGTTTCTACCCGAAGGCCGGCCACGTCGCCAACGCGCACGGCAAGATCGTCGCCAAGTACATTGCCGAGCGCGCCAAGGGCCGCGAACCGAAATACGCGCTGCCCGACAACCTGTGCTTCATGATGGTCAATACCGAACCGCGCGAAGACATCGCCGTACGCTTCAAGTATTGGGTCAACGACAAGGGCGTCATCGTTCAGGATCAGGACGACGACAACCTGCGCCGCGAGGAGGTCGTTACCGAGGACTTCGCCTGGGCCGGGCGCATGTACGAGGACATGTTCGGCTGATGAGCAATCGCCCGACCCGCAACCCGGGTCGGGCGTGCCAGAATAGGCATTTTCCCGACCGCATTCCTGCCATGT
>JAGTRT010000047.1 GCA_018261895.1 Pseudomonadota bacterium | reverse complement strand
CCAGGTCTGCATCATCGAGCGGCGGAAAGGCTTCTGCTCGTAGCTGACCTTGACCATGAAGACGCGCACCGGCAGGCCGAACATCTGGCCGGCGAAGGCGATCGACGAGCCCCACTGGCCGGCGCCGGTTTCGGTGGTCAGCCGCTTGGTGCCGGCCAGCTTGTTGTAGAAAGCCTGCGGCACGGCGGAGTTCGGCTTGTGCGAACCGGCCGGCGAGACGCCTTCGTATTTGTAGAAAATCTTGGCCGGCGTGCCGAGCGCCTGCTCCAGACGCAGGGCGCGACAGAGCGGGGCGGGACGCCACAGGGCGTAGATCTGGCGGACTTCTTCGGGAATGGCGATCCAGCGCTCGGCGGACATTTCCTGTTCGAGGATGGGGCCGGGGAAAATGGCGCCCATCGCTTCCGGCGGCACCGGATTGCCATCCGGCCCGAGCGGCGGGGCCGGCGGGTTGACCATGTCGGCAACCACGTTGTACCAGTGAGTCGGAATATCTTCTTGTTCCAGATTGATCCGCAGCGGCGTCACTTTTCTCTCCCAAAACATGTTTTTCTTGAAGGCGCTAAGTTACCCCAAAAGCATTGGCCGACCAAGGGCAGGTCTCGATTTTGGGCGTTTTTTCCGGTTGACCGTAACATCCTCCGAAACAAGCAGTTAAAGTACGGCCTGCCGATCATTTTCGCTTCGCCGACTGCCTTGATGCCCCCCCGGAACCTGCCCCTGCTGACGCACCTGAGCCAGCCCCATCTCGAACCGGGCGGCATCGAGGTCACCGCCGACATCAATGCTTTAGGCATGCTTCAGCTCCGCTACCGGATTACCCTCAAGGACGTTCGCCTTCCGGCGCCGCAAACGCCTGGCGCCGCCGACGGCCTGTGGCAGCACACCTGCTGCGAGGCGTTCGTGGCCGAGGCCGGCAGCGCCTATCGCGAGTTCAATTTCTCGCCCTCCGGCCAGTGGGCCTGCTATCGCTTTACCGCTTACCGTGAGCGTGACGAGGGCTTTATTCCAGGCACCGCACCGCTCATCGAATACCAGCTACATCCGGATGGTTTCGAACTTTGCGCCACCCTGCCGGCCGCGCTGCTGCCCGCCCGCGACCCGCTCACCATCGGCCTGACTGCCGTCATCGAACACACCGACGGCCGCATGCAATACTGGGCGCTGACCCACGGCGCCGCCCAGCCCGACTTTCACCTCCGCCAGAGCTTCGTGCTCACCCTGAATCGATCCACACCATGACCCAGACCATCCAGTTCGGCATCGACCGCCTCATCGCCGACCCCGCCCTGCGCCGCCCGCTGGCCGGCCGCCGCGTCGCCCTGCTCGCCCACCCGGCCTCGGTGACCGCCGATCTGACCCACTCGCTCGACGCCCTGGCCGCCCTGCCCGACCTGAAAATATCCGCCGCCTTCGGCCCGCAGCACGGCCTGCGCGGCGACAAGCAGGACAACATGGTCGAGTCGCCCGACTTCCTCGACCCGCAACTCGGCATCCCGGTCTTCAGCCTGTACGGCGAAGTACGCCGGCCGACCGACGCGATGATGGACAGCTTCGACGTCCTGCTCGTCGATCTGCAGGACCTCGGCTGCCGCATCTACACCTTCATCACGACGCTGCGCTACGTGCTCGAAGCGGCGGCCAAACACGGCAAGAGCGTCTGGGTGCTCGACCGCCCGAATCCGGCAGGCCGGCCGGTTGAGGGCCTGACCCTGCGCGAGGGCTGGGAAAGCTTCGTTGGCGCCGGCGCCATGCCCATGCGCCACGGCCTGACCATGGGCGAACTCGGCCACTGGTTCATCGCGACGCTCAAGCTCGACGTCGGTTACAAGGTCATCACCATGCAAGGCTGGCAGCCCGACACCGCCCCCGGCTACGGCTGGCCGCTCGGCGAACGGACCTGGATCAACCCCAGCCCGAACGCCCCCAACCTGTGGATGGCCCGCGCCTACGCCGGCACGGTCATGCTCGAAGGCGCCACCTTGAGCGAAGGGCGCGGCACGACGCGGCCGCTCGAACTGTTCGGCGCCCCGGACATTGACGCCCGCGCCGTGCTCGCCGAAATGCACGCCTTCGCCCCGCACTGGCTGGCCGGCTGCAAACTGCGCGAATGCTGGTTCGAACCAACTTTCCACAAGCACGCCGGCAAGCTCAACCACGGCATCCAGATCCATTGCGAAGGGCCGTACTACGACCACGCCGCCTTCAAACCCTGGCGTATCCAGGCCCTCGCCTTCAAGGCCATCCGTCGTCTTTACCCGGACTACCCGCTGTGGCGCGACTTCGCCTACGAATACGAGCACGACCGGCTGGCCATCGACCTCATCAACGGCTCGCCCTTGCTGCGCGAATGGGTGGATCGACCAGACAGCCGGCCGGAAGACCTCGACGTCCTCTGCAACGCGGACGAAGCCGCCTGGCTGGCGGCCAGACAAGCCTGGCTACTGTATTGAGCAAGTAAAAAACGGTTACCAGTGAGGACCTGAAGACCGCTCAACATTGAACGACGCCGCCATCTCATCTGGAATAAACTATTTGGATATTCATGGCGTGTCACTCGACGTGCAGCATGAAGCGACCAACCGGAGCGGAGCCTGCGTGCGTCATAACTGCCTAGCCCTCGTCAAAAACTGGCTGATCATGGCCACGCTGGCAGCTTGCCTGCTGAGTGGCCTTACCGCTGCCAGCGCAGAGGAGGCCCCTGCCCAGGCGCCGGCGCCAGTTGCCAAAACGACCGCCAAATTCGCCATCCTGGCCTTGCGCCCCAAGGCAGAAACCGAAGCACGCTGGCAGCCCTTGGTCGATTACCTGAACCGGGCGAATCCGGATCGACCGATCGAACTCCTCGCCCTGACCTACCCCGAGCTGGAATCCGCCATCCGCGACAAGCGGGTCGACTTTGTGCTCACCCAGCCGGGCCACTACATCACGCTAACCCAGCGCGAAGGCCTGCTCTCGCCGCTGGCTACGCTCATTGAAACGCAGTCGGGCAAACCGGTCTCCTCCCTCGGAGGCGTGATCGCGATCCGGAGCGACCAAAAAAACATCCAGGGGCTGACCGACCTCGCCGACAAGCGGATTGCCACCAGCAGCAAGGAATCGCTGGGCAGCTATCAGGCGCAGGCCTATGAGTTGCAGGTGCGCGGCATCAATCTGGCCACGCAGGCCAAAGTCATCGAAACCGGCCAGCCTCAGGATCGTGCGATCGAGCAACTGCTCAACGGCCAGGTCGATGTCGCCTTTGTCCGCACCGGCCTGATCGAGGCCATGGCCCGCGAGAAAAAACTCGACCTGACGCGCATCCGCGTCCTCAACGCGCGGGATGACGGGTTCCCACTGGCACATTCGACCCGTCTCTATCCCCAATGGGCGCTGGCCGCCATGCCATGGGCCGACGATGATTTTGCCCGCAAGTTTGCTGCCGACATCCTCATGCTCCCGCACGGTGGTGAGATCGCCCAAGCTGCACAAGTCCACGGCTTCAGCATTCCCGGCGACTATCGCCCGGTCGAGAACCTGCTGCGGGAATTGCGCCTGCCCCCCTTCGACGCAGGCCCTACAGTCACCTTCGACGATATCGTCAAGCAGTATGGCTGGCTGGTCGGACTGGTCGGACTGACCCTTGCCGGCGGGCTGACCGTCTTCATCGCCGTGCTGTTCCGCTCCAATCGCCGCCTCAAGATCGAGCGCGCCCGGACGGCGCTGGCGATGTCCGAACTGTCGGCGACCGAAGCCCGCTTCCGCGCCGTTTTCGAGAATGTCGATGCCCTTTCCATCCAGGGCTATCTGGCCGACGGCACGGTGGCTTACTGGAACCATGCCTCGCAAACGCTCTATGGCTACACCCCCGAGGAGGCGATCGGCAAATCGCTGATCGAGCTGATCATTCCGCCCGACATGCAGGAGGGGGTACGCGAAGCCGTCCGCTGGATGTTTGCCAACAAGACGGGCATTCCGGCCGGACGCCTGACCCTGCGCCACAAGGACGGCCACCCGGTTGCGGTCTATTCCAGCCATACCGTGGTCGACACGGCGGACCTCGGCCCGATGATGTTCTGCCTCGATGTCGACTTGCGGGAACTGGCCAGTGCCGAGCAGGCACTCACCGAAAGCGAGTCGCGCCAGCGGATGATTCTCGAAACGCTGGGCGAAGGCGTCTTCGGCTGCGATGTCGATGCCGTGTGCTCGTTCATCAATCCGGCCGGCCTCACGATGCTCGGGTACAGCGAGGAAGAGGTGCTCGGCCGCAGCGCCCACTCGCTGTTTCACCATCACAGGGCCGACGGCTCGCCATATCCGCTGACCGAATGCCCGCTCCGCCTGACGGCAAACGATGGCCAGACCCGCCGCCAGGACGATGTCTTCTGGCGCAAGAACGGCGAGATGTTCCCGGTTCGCCTGACCATCACCCCGACCCTGCGCGACGGCCACATCAGCGGCACGGTCGTCTCGTTCTCGGACATCAGCGAGCAGCGCCGCGATGCCGAGGAGCTGGAAAAGCATCGCCACAACCTCGAAGCCCAGGTCCGGCAGCGTACCGAGCAACTCGACATCGCCCGCCAGGCTGCCGAGGCCTCGAGCCGCTCGAAGTCGGCCTTCCTCGCCAACATGAGCCACGAGATCCGGACGCCGCTCAATGCCGTGCTCGGCATGGTTCACCTGCTCCGCCGCGACAGCCCGACGGTCGCCCAGCTCGACCGCCTGGACAAGATCGATGCCGCCTCCCAGCATCTGCTCGCCGTCATCAACGACATCCTCGACATTTCCAAGATCGAGGCCGGCAAGCTGCAACTCGACGACACCAAGGTCGACATCAACACCATCCTCCGGCGGGTCATGTCGGTACTCGGCGAGCGGGCACGCGAAAAGGGCCTGCTGCTGAGCACCGAAACCGACGATTTCACGCGCACGCTGATCGGCGACCCGACGCGGATTACCCAGTGCCTGATCAACTACACGGCCAACGCCATCAAGTTCACCGAGCGCGGCAGCGTCACCGTCAGGGCGCACCGGATCGGCGAGAAAAATGGTGAGACGCTCATCCGCTTCGAAGTCGCCGATACCGGCATCGGCATTCCCGAGGACTCGATCCCCCGTCTGTTCGGCATCTTCGAACAGGCCGACGCCTCAACTACGCGCAAGTTCGGCGGAACCGGGCTCGGCCTGGCGATCACCCGGCGACTGGCCGAACTGATGGGCGGCGAGGTCGGCGTCAGCAGCGAAAAAGGTGTCGGCAGCCGTTTCTGGTTCACCGCCCGCCTCAAAGCAGGCGACGAGACCTTCGACTCCGTCACCTCGACCTTCGCCGGCATGGCGCTGCCCGCGGTTCAGGAAACGCTGGCCGGACGGCATGTCCTGATCGTCGAGGACGAACCGATCAACCGCGAGATTGCGCTGGAAATGCTCAAGGAATTCGGCACCACCGCCGATACGGCAGAAAACGGCCGGCAGGCGCTCGACATGCTCGAGGCCCACAGCTACGACCTCGTGCTCATGGACATGCAGATGCCGGAAATGGACGGCCTGGAGGCCACCCGCCGCATCCGCGCGCAGCCGCAATACACCCTGCTGCCGATCATCGCCATGACCGCCAACGCCTTCGCTGAAGATCGCGCTCGCTGCATCGAGGCCGGCATGAACGACTTCATCGTCAAGCCCGTCGAGCCGGACGACCTCAAGATGCTGCTCCTGCGCTACCTCGCCACGTAGCGACCGAGCACGCGCTCGGCGGCGAGCACGCCGCGATACTGCGCTTCCTCGAACAGGGAAAAACCCGACAGGTCGGCATGCGCCAGCGTGATGCGCGACATTTCAAATTTGGCCATTTTTTCCCGTTGACCGTCAAAGAGGCTGCCCGGCACCGGTCGACGCATGGCGTGTCCATTGCGGAAGACATCGAGGCGCGTCGCCAGCTTGCGGATATCCGGATGAACGCGCTCCAGCTCGGCCAGGATGCCTTCCGCCCAGGCTTCGCGCGGCGTCTCCTGGAGCAGTCGCCGCCCCTCGGCCGGCGTCACCTCATGCAGCGCACGATAGTAGGTGAACACCGTGCCGCTCAGGCGACGACGGATCAGTTGATGCGTCGCCGTGACATAGCCCAGCCCCGGGCTGTCGTAAAACACGTTGTCCCATGACGCGGGTGCGCCATGCCGCTCCTCGGGCAGGTCGGCAAGGTGCAGGTTGGCCGTCAGCCACGGCGCGTAATCGCCGGCCAGCGCCGCCGCCTTCAAGTCCCCGGGAATCCCCGGCCAGACCCGCGGCAACACGAAGGCCGGCGCCGCCCAGATCAGCTGACTGGCCACGAAGCGGATGGTCTTGTCGCCAAACAGCGCATCGACGCTGACCTGCGCCTTGCCGTCCTCGACCCGCCAGGCCAGCGCCCCGGTCAGCACGCGTTCGCCGGCCCGGCGGGCCAGCCCGCGCGCCAGCCAGGCATTGCCTTCGGGCGCCGTCAGCACCGTATCGTGGGCGGCATTGGCCGCCTCGCCGTTACGGCAGGCGAAATAATGCAAACCGGCCCAGGCCGACACCTGATCGGCCGCCATGCCGTAATCGTCGCGACAGGCATAATCGGCCAGCCAGCGCAGCGTCGGCGCTGTGAAGCCGTTGTCGCTCAGCCAGCGGGCAAAGGAAATGCGGTCGAGCCCGAGCCATTCGGGATCGCGACTCGACAGCGCCATCGGGATGACGAAAGCGCGGCGACCGTCGCACCCGCGCGCAGACTTGAGTTCCACCATCCGCGCCTGAAAGCGTCGCTGCTGTTCCAGTTCGCCGGCATCGATGCCGCGATGCGGCAACATGCCCTCATCCCACAGACCGTTCCGGAAAATGCGTTCCTGCGGCGTGGCGCAGAGATAGCGTTCGTCGTAGGTCGGCCGCTCGGCGCGCGGGTCGCCCTGCAACACGCCAAGCTCGGCAAGCAGCGCCCGGACATGCACCGCTTCCGGCCCCGGCAAAGGCAAATAATGCGCACCCCACGGATAAGCCACGAGCGACGACTGGCCGGCCCGCGAATTGCCGCCGGCCTCGTTCTCCATGTCCAGCACGAGAAAGTCGTCGAACCCGGCATTGGCCAGTTTCCAGGCAGCCGACAAGCCGGAAATGCCGCCACCGACGATCAGAACGCCGGTTTTTCGCGTTTCGCTGGGCGCCGGGAAGCGGCCATCGCGCAGCCGGTGGCCCAGCGTGTGATTCATGCCAAGCAACTCGCCCGGCGGCAGCGGCGGTTTCCCGGCCGGCGCGCAACCGGCCAGGGCGACCGCCCCCACCGTGCGCAGAAAATCCCGCCGGCTGGTGCCAGCCACCGCCTGGCGCCTGCTAGTCAAACTTCCGCAGCGACAGGCTGACGGACAACTGCGCCCCGAGCCAGCCGAGGAAGGCACCGAGCGCCGCCAGCACGGCGGCCTCTGGCACACCCGGCAGGCGCAGGCCGAAGCTGCCGCCATACAGCGCCGCCAGTTCGCCGACCGGCCCCGACAGCAGGTGCAGCGCACCGAGGACCAGCCCTGCCGCCAGCAGCCCGCCAAGCGCCCCTTGCAGCGCGCCGAAATAATAGAAGGGCCGGCGGATGAAACCATCGGTTGCACCGATCATCCGCGCCACCTCGATCTCGACCGACTGGGCCATGACCTGCAGGCGGATGGTATTGAAGGTCACCGCCACCAGGCCGGCGCCAAACAGCCCGGCGAGCATCCACAAGGCCAGCTTGCCGAGGCGCAGGAAGGCATCGAAACGCTTGACCCAAGCCGAGTCAAGCTGGACATGCGCCACTTTCGGCCAGCCGGAAATCTCCTTGCGCAGGATTTCCAGGGCTTCCGGCTCGGTGTTGGTCGGCTCGACGATGAAGGCGTCAGGCAGCGGATTGCGCGGCAGGCTGGCGACAATCTCCGCCATCCCCTCGCTCGCCTGCATGCGCTTCAGCGCCTCTTCCTTGGGCACGAATTTCCATTTGCCGTTGGCCGCCTGGCGCAAGCGGTTCTCGATCTCGGCGACGTCCTTCTTGCCGGCCTCCAGATTCATGAACAGGCTGATCTGCTGCACGCCGGAGGCGCTGCGCCCCAGGTCGCGCAAATTATCGAGCGCCACGTAGCCGAAAGCCGGCAGGGTCAGGGCGATGCCGATGACGACCAGCGACAGCAGGGTGTTGAGCGGCGTCGCCCACAGACGGCGGAAGGCCGCCGCCAGGGCCGCCCGATGCTGGATGAACCAGGCGTTCACGAGACGACCCTCCCATGATCCAGGCGCAGCACGTTGGGGTGGTAACGCTCGATCCAGCTCTGGTCATGCGTGGCCACGACGACGGTGACGCCGACGCGGTGGAAGTCGGCAAAGATGTCGAGGATGGCCATGCCCGATTCGGTATCGAGATTGCCGGTCGGTTCGTCGGCGATCAGGATGGTCGGCCGGTTGACCACGGCGCGGGCGATGGCCAGCCGTTGCTGCTCGCCGCCCGACAGGGCGATCGGATTGGCCTTCTCGCGCGCCAGCAGGCCGACCTTGTCGAGCGCTGCCTGCGCCCGCCGGATGGCCTCGCGGCGAGGCTGGCCGGCGATTTCGAGCGGCAACATCACGTTGTTGAGGGCATTGCGGTCGAACAGCAGCTTCTGGTCCTGGAAGACCAGCCCGAAATGCCGCCGCACGTGCGGAATGGCATGGCGCCCCAGCGCCGACAGATTCTGCCCATTGACTACCAGGCTGCCCGAAGTCGGCCGTTCGATAGTGGAAATCAGCTTGACCAGCGTCGTCTTGCCGGCGCCGGAATGGCCGGTGATCAGCACCATCTGCCCGGCATCAATGCGAAAGCTCGCATCCTTGACGGCATCCAGGCCGCCCGGGTAACGCTTGCTCAGATTGCTGGCTTCGATCATTTTCTAGTCGCTAGTCGTCAGTTTTTAGTTGTTAGCGTGAGGGGTTTGCTAGCGACTGATAACTAGCAACCGACAACGGCCTCACTCAAACATCGCATCCACGAAATCGCGCGCCGAGAAGGGGCGCAGGTCGTCGATCTGCTCGCCGACGCCGATGAAACGGATGGGCTTCGGACATTGCCGGGCAATCGCCGTGACGACGCCGCCCTTGGCCGTGCCGTCGAGCTTGGTCAGCACCAGCCCGGTCACGTTGATGGCCTTGTCGAAGGCCTTGACCTGCTGCAGCGCGTTCTGGCCGATATTGGCGTCGAGCACGAGCAGGGTCTCGTGCGGACCTTCCGGGTCGATCTTCTGAATGACGCGGCGCACCTTGGCGATTTCTTCCATGAGATGCAGCTGGGTCGGCAGGCGACCCGCCGTATCGGCCAGCACGACATCGATGCCGCGCGCCTTGGCGGCCGAAATGGCGTCGTAGATCACGGCCGCCGGATCGCCCGACTCCTGGGCGACGACCGTCACGTTGTTGCGCTCGCCCCAGGTCTGCAACTGTTCGCGCGCTGCGGCGCGGAAGGTGTCGCCAGCCGCCAGCAGGACACTCTTGCCCTGGCTCTGGAAATACTTCGCCAGCTTGCCGATCGAGGTCGTCTTGCCCGCACCATTGACCCCGGCAATCATGATCACGAAGGGCTTGTGCGTCGAAATATCGAGCGGCTGCTCGAGCGGCTGCAGGGTTTCGAGCAGGGCGTCGTGCAGGGCCTTCTGGATGGCCTCGGGCGTCTCCAGCTTGTCGCGCTTGGCCGCCTTTTTCAATTCGTCGAGCAGGTGCGTGGTCGCCTCGATGCCGCAATCGCTCGTCAACAGGAGCGATTCCAGTTCCTCGAGCAATTCGTCATCAACCTTGCCCCGCGAGAAGATGCTCTTCAGCTTGCCGCCCCACTGGGCGCGGGTCTTGGCCAGCCCCTTGAACAGGCGTTCACGCCACGAAGGGGCTGCGGCCTCGGCCGGAACATCGGCTTTTGTCTCGGTGCCGGATTTTTTCAGGAAACTGAACATGGGAATGGTGGTCTCAAGCCTTGCTGACAGGCAGACGGCAAGCCGTTAAGATGCCGTCCGATTCGATGCAAAATCAACCGCGAATTCTAGCAGAAAGCACCGCTCACGCCCCCTCGCCATGCGCCTCAAATACCTGCTCCCCGTTTTGCTTGCTGCCGGGCTGACCTCCGCAGCGCTTGCCAACCCTTACGAAACCACGCTCAAGAACGGTCTGCGCGTCATCGTCAAGGAAGACCGCCGCGCGCCGACCGCCGTCCAGATGGTGTGGTACCGCATCGGCAGCACCGACGAGGTCGACGGCGCGTCCGGTGTCGCCCACGTGCTGGAACACATGATGTTCAAGGGCACGCCGAGTGTCGGACCGGGCGAGTTCAACAAGCGCGTCGCTGCGGCCGGCGGCCGTGACAACGCCTTCACCAGCCGCGACTACACAGCCTACTTCCAGCAGGTGCCGAAGGAAAAACTGGAAGACGTGATGCAGCTCGAAGCCGACCGCATGCGCCACCTCAATGTCGACGCCAAGGAATTCGCCCAGGAAATAAAGGTCGTCATGGAAGAGCGGCGCATGCGCACCGACGACAATCCGCAGGCCAAGCTGTTCGAACAAATGAACGCCGTCGCCTTTCAGGCCCACCCCTACCGCCGGCCGATCATCGGCTGGATGAATGACCTCGAGACCATGACGGCGGCCGACGCCAAGGCCTGGTACGAGACGTGGTACGTGCCGAACAATGCCTACGTCGTGGTGACCGGCGATGTCGACCACAAGGCCGTTTTTGCGCTGGCTGAAAAATACTACGGCCCGCTCGAAGGCCGCGCCCTGCCGGCCCGCAAGCAACAGGTCGAACCGGCACAGGAAGGTACGCGCCGGGTTACCGTCAAGGCGCCCGCCGAATTGCCGGTGCTCATCATGGGCTACAAGGCGCCGGTCTTGCGCGACATCGACAAGGACAGCGATCCCTACGCACTGGAAATGCTCGCCTCCATTCTCGACGGCCACGATGCGGCCCGCTTCAACAAGAAGCTGGTGCGCGAGGACAAGGTCGCCCTGTCGGCCGGCATCGATTACGACAGCACCGTGCGCGGCCCCGGCATGATCTATCTGCACGGCACCCCGTCGGAAGGCAAGACGGTCGGTGACCTCGAAGCCGCCTTGCGGGCCGAGATCGCCCGCGTCCAGAAAGATGGCATCAGCGAGCAGGAACTGAAGCGGGCCAAGGCGCAGTTGATTGCCGGCCAGGTTTACAAGCTCGATTCGATGTTTGGCCAGGCCATGGAAATCGGCCAGATCGAGGCCGTGGGCCTGCCCTACCAGAAACTCGACCACATGCTGCGCAAGCTGCAGAAGGTGACGGCCGCCGAGATTCAGGCGGTGGCAAGGAAATACTTCAACGATGACGCCCTGACGATCGGCAACCTCGACCCGCAACCGCTCGACGGCAAGCCGCGCCGCCCGGCCGTTGCGACCCGCCATTGAGCCGGCAAAGAGATGGCCTTACCCTGGATGACCATCCTGACCAAGGTGCCATGGCGCGACGTCATCGGCAAGGCGCCGACCATCCTCGACAGCGCCAAGGTGCTGTGGAGCATGAGCCGCAAGAATGCGGACGGCACCACGCCGGACGGTGAAACGGTCGCCCCGGCCGATGCTGACATCGTGACGCGCCTGAACGCCCTGGAAATTGCCCAGCGCAAGGCCCGCACGCAGATGCTGGCCTCCGGCGAACTCATCCAGGCGCTGAGCGAACAGAACGCACAGCTCGTCGCGCAAATTGATCGCCTGCGCCGCCGCACCCGCCTGATGGCAGGGGCAGCGGCCATCGCACTCGTACTCGCCGGCCTTGCCCTCTATCGGGTATGGCCCGCCCGCCTTTCGGAGTTTTTCGCATGAAAAGACTGTTGACCGCAGCAATCGCCCTGCTGATTTCGCAAGTAGCCCTGGCCGGCGTCAAGATCGAGCACTGGATTTCGCCTTCCGGCGCCCGGGTCTATTTCGTCGAAAGCCGCGCCTTGCCGATACTCGACGTCCAGGTCGACTTCGCCGCCGGTTCGATGTTCGATCCCGAGGGCAAATCCGGTCTGGCCGCGCTGACCCGCAGCACGCTCGATCTCGGCGCCGGCAAGTTTGATGAAACGGCGATTGCGGAACAGATGGCCGACATCGGCGCCAGCCTCGCCGGCAGCGCCGATACGGACCGAGCCAGCGTGTCGCTGCGCACCCTGGCCGCACGCGACAAGCGCGAACCGGCACTGGAAATCCTCAAGAGCGTGCTGCACGCACCGCGCTTCGACGCCGACATTTTTGAACGCGAGAAGGCGCGCACGATCGCCGCGCTCAAGGAAGCGATGACCCGCCCCGACAGCATTGCCGGCAAGGCATTCTGGGCGGCGATGTATCCAAACCACCCCTACGGCCGCCAGGCGACCCCGGACAGCGTGTCCGGCCTGGACCGCGACGATCTGTCGGCTTTCCACAGCCGTTATTACAACGCCGCCAATGCAAGCATCACGCTGGTTGGCGATCTTTCCCGCGCCGATGCCGAAAAGATTGCCGAGGCCATTGCGACCGGTCTCCCCAAGGGTGCCGCCGCCGAATTGCCGATGCCGCCGACCGCACCGAAATGGGGAATCACCCAGCTGGCCCATCCGGCCAGCCAGGCCCATGTCTACATCGGCCTGCCGGCCATCGAACGCGGCAACCCGGACTTTTTCCCGCTGCTCGTCGGCAACTACACGCTGGGCGGCGGCGGCTTCGTCTCGCGGCTCATGAAGGAAGTTCGCGACAAGCGCGGCTACGCCTACAGCGTGTATAGCTACTTTGCCTCGCTGAAGCAGACCGGCCCTTTCCAGATCGGGCTGCAGACCAAGCGTTCGCAAGCCAAGGACGCCCTGAAGGTGGCCCGCGAAGTGCTCACCGGCTTCCTGAAGAACGGTCCGACCGATGACGAACTGGCCGCCGCCAAGGCCAACCTGACGGGCAGTTTCCCGCTCCGCCTGGACAGCAACAAGAAGATTCTCGAAAACGTTGCCAACATCGGCTTCTACGGCTTGCCGCTCGACTATCTCGACCAGTATCAGGCCAAGGTGCAGGCCGTCACGGTCGAGGACGTGAAAGCCGCGTTCGCCCGCCGCGTTCGTCCGGACAACCTGATTACGGTGACGGTGGCAGCTGATTGAACTCGGTGCGCATCATCGCCGGCGACTTTCGCCGGCGCGTTCTCAAGTTTCCCGACAGCGAGGGCCTGCGCCCGACGCCGGACCGCGTTCGCGAAACGCTGTTCAACTGGCTTGGCCAGGAACTGGACGGACTGCACTGCCTGGACCTTTTCGCCGGCAGCGGGGCGCTGGGCTTCGAGGCGGCATCGCGTCGGGCGGCTCGCGTCGTGATGGTCGAGCAGGCGCCAAAAGTGCTTGCGGCGTTGCATGAAAACCACGAAATGCTGCAAAAACCCGCCACGATTTCGATCGTCCGCGCGGATGCGATACAATATTTGGCCTCGACGAAAGCAAAATTCGACCTGATCTTCCTCGATCCACCCTACAAAAAAGGCTGGATTGACCGCCTGGAGCCACTCCTTCCCGGCGTTTCGAACGAAGACACGGCGATTTACGTCGAAGCAGAATACGAGATCGAATCGCTGGGCGATTGGCGCACCGTGCGCCAGGGCAAGGCGGGCGGCGTTCATTTTCATTTGTTGCGGCGAGACACAGGCGGGAAAACGGCTTGAACAAACTCAATCATCGCGTAGCGATCTACCCGGGCACCTTCGACCCGATCACCCGGGGCCACGAGGATCTCGTCCGGCGCGCCGCCACCTTGTTCGACAAGCTGATTCTGGCCATCGCCGAGAGCCCGTCGAAACAGCCGCGCTTCCCCCTCGCCGACCGTGTCGCGATGGCGACGGAAATCCTCGGCGACCTGAAGAATGTCGAAATCGTCGGCTTCAACACCCTGCTCATGGACTTCGTACATGAAAAGGGCGCCAAGGTCGTCGTGCGCGGCTTGCGCGCCGTCTCCGACTTTGAATACGAATTCCAGATGGCGGGAATGAACCGCAGCGTCTATCCGGAGGTCGAAACAGTGTTCTTGACCCCGGGCGAGCAATACATGTTCATCTCCGCTACCATGGTGCGTGAAATTGCGCGCCTGGGTGGCGATGTCAGCAAATTTGTACAACCTTGTGTCGAAAAGCGCCTGCGGGCGAAAACCACAGCTTAACCGAGAGAGGATCAACAGCTATGTCTCTGATAATTACCGACGAGTGCATCAACTGCGACGTGTGCGAGCCGGAGTGCCCGAACGAAGCCATTTCGCAGGGCGAAGAAATTTATCAAATCGACCCGAACAAGTGCACCGAGTGCGTCGGCCACTACGATGAACCGCAGTGCGTCCAGGTTTGCCCGGTGGATTGCATCCCCAAGGATGAAAACCACGTCGAAACCGAAGACCAGCTGTGGGTCAAGTACGAAAAGCTCACGGGCAACAAGCGCGCCTGAGTTTTTTCAGCACCCCATAAAAAACCCGCGGCTTCCGCGGGTTTTTTGTTTTTCGGTTTTGGGCTTTTTTTCCGGTTGACCGTGAGAACGAGCCCGCTAAGTGATCAGCGTCACGCGGCCGCCTGCAAATCGCGGGAATCAAGCGGGACCAGCATTTCCTGCACGCGACCGACGATTTCTTCCAGCGCCTCGATCTGCTGCAGCAGGTTTTTCTCGACGCCATCGAGTTCGGCGATCCGGTCTTCCAGCGTATCGGTCGCCTGGTGGATGCGCTTGATGCTTTCGAGGCGACGCTTGAGCTGGATCTGATGCTCGCGAACCTGCGTTTCCATCGGCGCCATGATGGCACGCAACCACACTTCGGCATCGCGGTTGGCATGCTCGAAGGCGCGGCGCACCTGAACCGCCACTTCCTCGAAGAACTTCTGCGTGATGTTCCGCTTGTCGTGCGTCAACAGGCTGACCATGGTGTTCAGGTGATCATCGCACCAGGCCTGCAGCCGATCGAGTTCCTTTTCGTAGCGGAGCAGCGAGAAGGTCGTCGGCGTACCGAGCTTGAGGCCGTGCTCGATGGCAAATTTCTTGTAGACCGACTCCATCATGGCGAGGATTTCGTTGATCTCGCCATTCGACTTGGCCAGCGCATCACGCGACCCGGCGAAAAACTTCGCCATGGCGTCGGAGAGCGTCTTTGAAAAAGCTGCTTCAAGCATCGAAGCACGCGTTTCGTGGGTCAGCTGGCGCAGCACGTCCAGGCCGAGATGGCTGAACAGCTTGTTGGTCAGCGTCGAGAAAACGCTGCGCACGGCATAGTAGCGCTGCAGGCCGGACTCGAACTCTTCCTTCTCGGCCCTGACCTTGCCCATCATGTACTCGACGACGCCCTTGTTCTTGCCGCGCAGTTCGGTCAATTCCGTCAACTGCTCGCGCAGGCCGCGCAAACGGGAATCGAGCAGGCCGCGCACGCGCTGGGTGACGTCGCCGAACTCGCCTTCCGTGCTGTCGCAAACGATGTCGCGCTTGGCAGGAATCAACTCCTGCGACAGCGCCGCTTCGAGCAAGGGCAGACGGCTCTTTTCGAGGAGGATGTCATCGCCATTGATCTTGGCGACCAGGCCCTTTTGCGCCGACACCGGGAAAATCTGGCTGACCGGCAAATCGAGAATGGCCGCGCTGCTGTCGGCCTGGCGCTGGATTTCCGCGTCGATTTCCTCGGTCGATTTCAATTCGTCCCACTGGCCGTCGATCTTGTTGAGGACGACCATCCGGCCACGCTTGGCCATGCCGCCGCCGCAGATGTGCTCGCGCCAGA
Organism: Pseudomonadota bacterium; assembly: GCA_018261895.1. Taxonomy (GTDB): domain Bacteria; phylum Pseudomonadota; class Gammaproteobacteria; order Burkholderiales; family Rhodocyclaceae; genus Azonexus. The sequence continues at coordinate 5,025 of JAGTRT010000047.1, read as the reverse complement.
TGGCCAGATCGGACTGCGTCACCCCGGTATCTGCCGCCAGGATGAAGAGAACGGCATGGGCATTCGGCAACAGCGAAAGGGTCAGTTCAGGCTCGGCACCGATCGCGTTGAGACCCGGCGTGTCGAGAATGACGAGGCCCTGCTTGAGCAGTGGATGCGGGAAATTGATGACAGCGTGGCGCCAGCGCGGCACTTCAACCAACCCGTCCTCTCCGACAGCGTAAAGGTCAATCTGACCGTCGCCCACCTCGAAACCGAGACTGCCTGCCTCTTCCGGCGTCACGCGGGCCGTTTCGCTGACATGCCGCAGCGCGTCCTGCATGGCATCCGGCGACTCCGTGTTGAGCGGGATTTTCGTCCATTCGTCGGCGAAGCGCTTGTACTCGCTGACACTGGAATTCGAGGCGCGCGTCTGGATCGGCAGCAACTCGATGCACGGCTGCTTGTTGCCGTCGAAGAGCAATTCCGTCGGACACATGGTCGTCCGACCGGCCGACGAGGGCAACATCCGGTTGCCGTAATCGGCAAAGAAAATGGCGTTGATCAGTTCCGACTTGCCGCGCGAAAACTCGGCCACGAATGCCACGTTGAGGCGATCCTCACGCAGACGCTCGAGCAATTGGGTCAGGCGCAGGTCGCTCTGGGCATCGGACAACTCGTTGTTGTTCAACCAGCTCTGAAGCTCGGAAATATTGATGGCGAGGCGGGAACGCCAGGCGGTATAGGCAGCAAATTGGTTGGCGAGCGACATGAAACGTCCTTCCCGGGCAATCGGAAATCTCAATTTAGCATAAATACATAGACTTGCAGAGCCTTTTTAATGCTGGCAGCCAACGCAGTAGTAGGTACTGCGCCCGGCCTGCCGAATCTGCCGGATGACCCCGCCACAGCGCAGACACGGCAACCCGGCCCGGTCATAGACACCGGCCTGGATCTGGAAGCAACCGGCGCCCCCGTCGCTGTGTACATAGTCGCGGATGCTGCTGCCACCGGCGGCGATGGCATCCGACAAGGTTTCGCGGATGGCCGGCACAAGTATTTCGTAGCGCGCCCGGCTGATCCGGTTGGCCGCGCGGAGCGGCGAAATACCCGCCCGAAACAGGCTCTCGGATGCATAGATGTTGCCGATGCCGACAACCAGATGACTATCCATCAAGGTCGGCTTGATCGGCCCGGCTCTTTTCGAAATTGCCGAAAAAATCCAGTCGACCGTGAAATCCGCGGACAAGGGCTCGATGCCCTGCGTGGCCAGAAGCGGATGCAGCGCTGCCGCCTCGGGCGGCCCGGGCTGCCAGAGGACCACGCCGAAACGTCGCGGATCGGCCAGACGCAGAACATGGTCAGCCAGCACGAGTTCGAAGTGATCGTGTTTTTCCGGCAATTTGTCGTGCGGCACGAATCGCAGGTTGCCCGACATCCCGAGATGGATGATCAGGCTTCCCTGGACACCCGCCCGTTCGCAGTCGATCAACAGGTACTTGGCGCGGCGCCGCACCGCGACGATACGGCAGCCAGACAACAACTCGACCAACTCCCGCGGAATCTCATGCCGCAACTTCGGCGCGCGAATCTTCACCCCCTCGATCACCGCGCCTTCCAGCTCTGGCGCCAATCCGCGACGACAAACTTCGACCTCCGGCAACTCCGGCATTGCTTGTTCCTCCGGGCAAACCCAAATAACATCCCAAACTTATCGGATTCTATGCGTTCCAATAGGCAAATTCCGCGCGAACTTTGCGCAAACCTCGACCGAAAGCCGTCCATGCAACTGAAGCGAATCGCCGCCGCCCTCACCCTGGCCCTGGGACTCACCCACGGCGGACACAGCCTGGCTGCCGGCGAAGTTCCTGCCAAGCCATCCGGCAAGCGCCAGACGGCACAACAGGCTGCATCGGAAGACCTCGTGGCACGCACGGTGTTCCAAGCCCTGCTTGGCGAATTCGCCCTCCAGCGGGGCGACACCAAACTGGGCTCGGATGCCTGGACCGATCTCGCCCAGCGCACACGCGACCCCAAGGTGATCGCCCGCGCCACCGAAGTGGCCGGTTTTGCCCGCCAGTTCGACCGCGCCCTCGATCTTTCCCGCCTGTGGCTGGAAGTCGACCCCGATTCGGCCAAGGCCCGGCAATCGCAGTCCACGTTGCTGATCCTCTCCAACCGCCTCGACGAAGTGGCACCGGAACTGGCCACCCTGCTGGCCCAGGACAAGGGCAACCTGGGCAACAACCTCATGCACCTCAACCGCATGCTTGCCCGCCACAGCGACAAAAAGGCGGTCCAGACATTGATCGATCGCGTTGCGTCTCCATACGACGACCAGCCGGAAGCCCACTTCGCGATGGCCCAGGCAGCCGCCAACGCCAACGACAACCTGCGCGCCCTCAATGAAACCGAAAAGGCCCTGCAATTGCGCCCGGACTGGGAAAGTGCCGCCCTCGCCCGTGCCCAGCTTCAGGCCCAGCTATCAAGCAAGACCGCCATCGATAGCCTGAGCGGTTTCGTCTCAGCCAACCCGAACGCCCGCGACGCCCGGCTGGCGCTGGCCCGTCTGCTCATTTCCGAAAAACGCTACGACGAGGCACGCGGCCATTTCGACCGACTGATCAAGGACAACCCGGACAATCCGGACGTCATCTACCCGGTCGCCATGCTGGCGCTCCAGCAGGGCGACCTGACGACCGGCCGCAAGCAGCTCGAACACCTGCTCACGACCGACTTCGCCGACAAGAGCACCGTCTACTTCTTCCTTGGCCAACTCGACCAGGAACAAGGCAAGCCGGAAGCCGCTGCCGAACACTATCGCCAGGTCACGCCGGGCAGCCAGTACGTCGCCGCCCGCTCCCGTCTGGCCCAGATCCTTCTGCAACAAGGCAAGGTCGGCGAAGCCCGCGAAGTCATTCACAACACCCGCGGCGGCACGCCCGCCGAACGCACCCAGCTGGTCCTGGCCGAATCCCAGCTCCTGCGCGAAGCGGGGCGCCACAACGACGCCTACATCGTCCTCGACAACGCACTCAGCGCCCAGCCCGACAGTCCGGAACTGCTCTATGAAGCAGCACTGACCGCCGAGCGCATCGGCAAGCCGGAAATCCTCGAAACGCATCTCAAGCATCTGCTCACCATCAAGCCGGACCACGCCCACGCCCTCAATGCCCTCGGCTACTCATGGGCCGATCGCAATATCCGGCTGAACGAAGCACACGACCTGATCACCCGCGCCCTGACCCAGACCCCCGACGACCCCTTCATCCTCGACAGCCTCGGCTGGGTGCTCTTCCGCCAGGGCAAACTGGCCGATGCGCTGAAAACGCTGGAGAACGCCTACAAGATCAAGGCCGACCCGGAAATCGCCGCCCACCTCGGCGAAGTGCTCTGGTCCCTCAACCGCAAGGACGAGGCGCGGCGCATCCTGAGCGAAGCCCGCAAGGCCAATCCCGGCAATGAAGTCCTGAGCGGCGTCATCAAGAAACTCCTGCCTTGAAATCCCGCTTTGCCCTGCTGATCGCAGCGGTCGTGATGGCCGCCTGCACCAGCCTGCCGACAACGCCGCTGCCGCACCGCGATTCGATTCGCGACTTTGCACTGGAAGGTCGATTCGCCCTCCGGGTCACCCTGCCCGGCCAAGCCATCCAGAACTCGGGCGGACGCTTGAGCTGGAGCCACCAGAACGACAACAACCGGGTGCTGCTGGCCAGCCCGCTGGGTTACGGCCTGGCCGAGATCGAAACCACCGCTGCTATCTCGCGCCTGCGGACGGCCGACGGCAAGACACTGGAATCGACGGACCCCGACGCCCTGATCGAGGAAGTAACCGGGCAGCGCCTCCCTGTCAGGCGGATGCCCGCCTGGCTGCTCGGCCGCTCGGGCGGTACGGCCCGGATCGAAGCCGACGCCTTTGGCCGTCCGCTTCGCCTGACCGAGGATGGCTGGCAAGTCGATTACAGTTTCGAGGACGACGCCCCGAACGCCTTGCCGAGCCGATTGGTATTGACCCGCGATGGCGAAATTGAACTGCGCCTGCGTATCGAGGAATGGAAAGACGCCCCATGAGCGATTGGAATTGGGACAGCCAGTGGCCGGCCCCCGCCAAACTCAACCTTTTTCTGCATGTGGTCGGCCGGCGGCCCGACGGCTATCACCTCTTGCAAACCGTTTTCCGGTTTATCGACCGTGCCGACACGTTGCGCTTCGAACCGCGGGATGATGGACAAATCGTCCTGGCCACGCCCATCCCGGACGTACCGGCCGACAGCGACCTGACGGTCCGCGCCGCCCGGCTGCTGCAGCGCGAAACAGGATGCCAACAGGGCGCAACCATCCATCTCGACAAGCAATTGCCGATGGGCGGCGGCCTGGGTGGCGGCTCCTCCGATGCCGCCACGGTCCTGCTGGCGCTCAATCATCTCTGGGCGACCCGCCTCGCTCGCCCCGATCTGGAAAGGATCGGCCTCGGGCTCGGCGCCGATGTGCCGGCATTCGTCCATGGACGCAATACCTTTGCCGAAGGGGTAGGCGAAGCCTTTACCGATGTCGCCCTGCCACCGGAAAGCTATCTGGTGCTCCATCCCGCCGTGCATGTGCCGACTGCCGCCATCTTTGGCGCGCCCGAGTTGCCACGCAACACCGCACCGATGCGCCCTGCAGACTGGCGCCCCTGGCAAGGGCACAATGATCTTGAAGCGGTCGCCTGCGCCAGATTCCCCGCCGTCGCCGAGCACCTCGCCTGGTTGAAGGAATTCGCGCCACAGGCCATGATGACCGGTTCCGGCGCCTGCGTATTCGCCGGCTTTCCGCATCGCAGCGAAGCGGAATCCGTTCTGGCCAGGCTTCCCGCCGGCATGCGGGGCTGGATCGCCGATGGACTGGCCGAACACCCTTTGGCAAAAATTAGCTAAAAGGCTGGATTTCCGGATCGGGCTCCTGTATTATTCGCGCCTCGCTCGGACGCGAACCCGTTCGAGCAACCCGCTGGGGAGTCGCCAAGTTGGTCAAGGCACCGGATTTTGATTCCGGCATTCGAAGGTT
>JAGTRT010000011.1 GCA_018261895.1 Pseudomonadota bacterium | reverse complement strand
GAAGAACGGTTTGCTTTCCAGATTGCAAAGAAGGTTGTGGCTGCTCGGGTCGAACAACCTATTGTCACAACAGGTCAGTTCGCGGCCCTCGTACGCGAGGCCGTGCGCACCCGTGAACCAGGGCAGGACCCGGCGACGCGCAGCTTTCAAGCTTTACGGATTCATATCAACCAAGAGCTACGCCAGCTGGAAGTAGCACTGCCGCAGGCGCTCGGCTTGTTGAAGCCGGGTGGCCGACTGGTGGTGATCAGCTTTCATTCGCTCGAAGACCGCATCGTCAAGAATTTCATGCGCGCCCAATCGACGGCCGATGATCTGCCCAAGGGCCTGCCCTTGCGGGCCGATCAGTTGCCGAAGCCGAAACTGCGCCTGGTTGGCAAGGCGATCAAGCCTTCCGCTGCGGAAATCGGCGCCAATCCACGGGCGCGCAGTGCCGTGATGCGGGTTGCCGAGAAGCTGTAATGCTGCGTTTCAATGTGATCCTTCTCATGATCGTCGTCTTTTGCGCGCTGGGTGTCGTGACCTCCCAGCATCGGGCGCGCAAGCTGTTCCAGGCGCTTGAAGCGGAGCAGGAGAGGGCGCGTCAGCTTGACGTCGAGTACGGTCAGCTGCAGCTTGAAATGTCGACCTGGGCGAATCATCCGCGTATCGAGAAAATCGCCCGTGATCGCCTGCATATGGTGACGCCGGATTCGGCGGTCAATAACAAGGGGGTGCGCTGATGGTCGTGCGTCGCCGTCCGCAACGCGGTCATCGTTTTACCGAAAGCCCGGTGCTGCAACTGGCCCTCCAGGGCTGGCGTTCGCGTACGGTGGGGTTGCTGCTCATGGCAGCATTTCTTGCGCTCGTGGCGCGGGGCTTCTACCTGCAGGTCATCAACAACGACTTTTTGCAGCAGAAGGGCGATTCGCGCTATTTGCGCGATATCGAGATTTCCGCTTCGCGCGGCAAGATTGTCGATCGCAACGGCGACATGCTGGCCGTTTCCACGCCGATGAAGACGATCTGGGCGATTCCGGCCGATGCGCGGACGATGAACGCCGAACAGAAACGCCAGCTGGCCGGCATGCTGGATATGAATGTCCGCGAGCTGGACGGCAAGATTGCCTCGGAAAAGACCTTTACCTTCGTCAAGCGCCAGGTATCGCCGGAAACGGCTGATCGCATCAGTGCCCAAAAATTCCCGGGCGTGCATCAGGAGAAGGAATATCGCCGCTTCTACCCGACCGGTGACATGACGGCGCACATCGTGGGATTCACGGGGGTGGACGACAAGGGGCTGGAGGGCGTCGAACTGGCGTTCCAGAACAGCCTGCTCGGTCGTCCGGGCAGCCGCACCGTCATTCGTGACCGGCGCGGCAACATCGTCGAGGACGTCGGGGCGACCAAGCCGCCGCAGGATGGCAAGGATGTCCGCCTGGCGCTTGATTCCAAGATTCAGTATCTCGCCTTCAGTCAGCTCAAGGCGGCAGTTGAGACCAACAATGCCAAGGCGGGGGGCGCGATCGTCATCGATGCGCGAACCGGCGAAATTCTGGCGCTCGCCAACTGGCCGACCTACAACCCGAATAATCGAGAGCGCCTGTCCGGGGCGCAATTGCGCAATCGTGCCATCACCGATACCTTCGAGCCGGGTTCGGTAATGAAGCCGTTTACGGCGGCGCTGGCGCTGGAGAAAGGCAAGGTTCGCTTCGATACGGTGATCAATTGCGCGCCGGGCAAGCTGACCATTGGCACGGCTACCATTTCCGATGCCCATCCGCATGGTGCGTTGAGTGTCGCGCAGGTAATCCAGAAGTCCTCCAACGTCGGGACAGCCAAGATCGCTCTTGGTTTTCCGCCCAAGGAAATGTGGGACATGTTCGACAGCGTCGGCTTCGGTCAGGCGCCGAATCTCGGTTTCCCGGGCGAGGTCAATGGCCGTCTGCGGCCCTGGAAGAACTGGCGGCCGATCGAGCAGGCCACGATGTCCTACGGTCATGGCATCGCTGTCAGCCTCGTTCAGCTGGCCCGTGCCTATACCGTGTTTGCCCACGATGGCGAGCTCATGCCGCTGTCGCTGACCAAGATCGAAGATGCACCGCCGCATGGCGTGCGGGTGTTCTCGCCGCAGACCATGAAGGAACTGCGCGTCATGCTCGAAATGGCCGTGCAGCCGGAAGGCACTGCGCCCAAGGCCCGCGTTGCCGGCTATCGCGTCGGCGGCAAGACGGGGACAGCCTACAAGATCGAAGGCGGTGTCTATGCCCGCAAATACGTGGCGTCATTTGTCGGGATCGCGCCGATCAGCGATCCGCGTCTGGTTGTGGCCGTGATGATCGACGAGCCGACCGGCGGCGCCCACTACGGCGGCGACGTGGCCGGCCCGGCATTCTCGCAGATCGTCGGTGGTGCCTTGCGCACCCTCGGCGTACCGCCCGACGCGCCGATCCAGGTGGCCGACGCGACGTCCGGAAAGGGCAAGCTGTGAGCACGCCGCGCGAACTCCTCGATCGTCTCGAAGCCATGGGCGTTGTGCCCACGGGCGTTGCTGACGACAGCCGCCAGGTGGAACCGGGCGACCTGTTCCTGGCCTATCCCGGCGATCTGGCCGATGGCCGCCGCTACATCGCCGATGCGCTGGCGCGCGGCGCCGTGGCGGTCTTCTGGCAGCCCGGTGGGGATTTCAATTTTGGGCAAAATTTCCCGTTGACCGTCAAAAACCTGCCGGTCGACGCCCTGCGCGCCCTGGCCGGCCCGCTGGCCAATACCGTCTACGGATTCCCCAGCGAAGGCCTGTCGCTGATCGCTATCACCGGCACCAACGGCAAGACGACGATCAGCCAGTGCTTGGCTCGCGCCTATCCCAAGCCCTGCGCCATCATCGGCACGCTGGGCGCCGGCTTCCCCGATGCGCTGACCGAAACGGGCTTCACGACGCCGGAAGCGACGACCCTGATGCGCTATCTGGCTCGCTTCCGCGCTGAAAAGGCCGCGGCCTGCGCGCTCGAAGCGAGCTCCATCGGCATCGAGGAAGGCCGCATGAACGGCGCCCGCGTCGATGTCGCCGTATTCACCAACCTGACGCGTGACCACCTCGATTACCACGGCACGATGGAGGCCTACGCCGAGGCCAAGCGCAAGCTCTTCCTGTGGCCGCGCCTGCGCACCGCGATCATCAATCTCGACGACGAATTCGGCCGCCAGCTTTCGCGTGAAACGACCGCCATGCGCGTCCTCGGCTACGCCATCGGCGAGGCTCGCCGCGATTACCACGCGCTGATCCGTGCCGAGGAACTGGTCGATACGCCCTATGGCCAGCGCTTCAACCTCGTCCTGCCCAATGGCCGTGCCATGGTCGATACCAGCCTGGTTGGCCGCTACAACATTTCAAACCTGCTCGCCGTGGCCGGCGTGCTCCACGATGCCGGCATGGCTGCCGCCGATGTCGCCCGCAACCTGTCCGAACTGACCGCGCCGCCAGGACGCATGGAACGTGTCGGTGGTGAAGGCGAGCCGCTGGTGGTCGTCGACTATTCGCATACACCGGATGCCCTGGAAAACGCGCTGGGCGCATTGCGTCCCGTGGCCCAGGCGCGGGGAGGCCAACTTTCTGTGGTCTTCGGTTGCGGCGGCGACCGCGATCCGGGCAAGCGTCCGCAAATGGGCGAAGTCGCCGAACGTCTGGCCGACCGGGCCATCGTGACCAGCGACAACCCGCGCAGCGAACAGCCGCTGGCCATCATCGATGCCATCGTTGCCGGCATGTCACGTCCCGAAATCGAAGCCGACCGCGCGCGAGCCATCCAGCGCGCTGTTCTTGAAGCGACATCCGCTGACGTCATTCTGCTCGCCGGCAAAGGCCACGAGCCCTATCAGGAAATTTCCGGCGTGCGCCATCCCTTCTCCGATATCGAGCAAGCCAGCCGGGCGCTGGCTTTGCGTCGCCCCGAAAACAAGGAGGTTGCTGCATGAAGTGGCTGCTTTCCCAGGTCGCCCAGGCGACACAAGGCCGCATGATCGGCCGCGATGTCGAGGTGACCGGCGTGTCGACCGATACGCGTAGCGTTGCCGACGGCCAGCTTTTCATTGCCCTGAGCGGCGAGCGCTTCAATGCGCACGACTTCCTCGAGCAGGCCGTTGGCGCCGGCGCCGTTGCCCTGCTGGTGTCGGATGAAAGTCGCGTACCGGCCGGCGTGCCGGCCGTGGTCGTCGACGACACCCGCCTCGCCCTCGGTCGTTTTGCCGCCGCCTGGCGTGCCCAGTTCGTGCTGCCGGTCATTGCCGTCACCGGTTCCAACGGCAAGACGACGACCAAGGAAATGATCGCCTCCATTTTGAAGGCCGCCTTCGGTGCTGCCGTGCTCTCCACGCGCGGCAACCTCAACAACGATATCGGCCTGCCGCTCACCTTGCTCGGCTTGCGCGGCTCGCACCGCGCTGCCGTGATCGAGATGGGCATGAACCATCCGGGCGAAATTGCCTACCTCGCCACGATCGGTGCGCCGACCGTGGCCCTCGTTACCAATGCCCAGCGTGCCCACCTTGAAGGCATGGGCGACATGGACGAAGTCGCGCGAGAGAAAGGCAGCATCTTCAGCGGCCTGTTGCCGAACGGTGTTGCCGTCATCAACGCCGACGACGCCTATGCCGGCTTCTGGCACGGCATGGCCGGCCAGCATGCCGTGCGCACCTTCGGCATCGATCATGCCGCCGACGTGCGCGGTGCGGTCCGCCAGCATGGCCTCGAAATCGCGATTGACCTGAGCGCAGCGGAAGGCGAGGCGACGATCACCCTGCACATCCCCGGTCGCCACAATGCCCGCAACGCCGTGGCTGCCGCCGCGGCCTGCCTGGCCGCAGGGATTCCGATGGCGGCCGTCGCCGCCGGTCTGGAAGCCTTCTCCGGCGTCAAGGGTCGCCTGCAGCGCCGTATCGGCAAGCACGGCGCCGAGATTCTCGATGACACCTACAACGCCAACCCGGATTCTGTCCGCGCCGGCATCGACGTGCTGGCCGCGACCATTGGCCGCAAGCTGCTGGTCCTCGGCGACATGGGCGAAATCGGTGAGGCCAGCGGCCAGTATCACGATGAAATCGGCGGCTACGCCAAGAGCCAGGGCGTCGATCGCCTGTTTGCGCTGGGCGATGCGGCACAACAGGCCGTCCGCAACTTCGGCGAAGGCGCCCGCCACTTCTGCAACATCGAGAAACTGATTGGCGCCGTCGACAAGGAGCTGGGTCCCGAAACCACCGTCCTGGTCAAGGGCTCGCGCTTTATGAAAATGGAACGAGTGGTCGATGCCCTCGCTGCAGAAACACCCACCGAGGAGACTCACTGATGCTGCTGGCTCTGGCCCAATGGCTCGCCCAGGACGTTCGCTTCTTCAACGTCTTCAACTACATCACGCTGCGTACCGTGCTGGCGACGATGACCGCGCTGCTCATCTCGTTTGCCGCCGGTCCGGCCGTCATTCGCTGGCTGGCCGCCAAGAAGATCGGGCAGGCCGTGCGCAACGACGGACCGCAAACCCACCTCGTCAAGTCCGGCACGCCGACCATGGGCGGTGTCCTGATCCTCATCGCCATCGGCATCACCACGCTGCTCTGGGGCGACCTGACCAACAAATACGTGTGGACGGTGCTCATCGTCACGCTCGGCTTCGGCATCGTCGGCTGGTACGACGACTGGAAGAAAGTGGTCTATCGTGATCCGAAGGGGCTGTCGGCCGGCTGGAAATATTTCTGGCAATCGGTGCTCGGCCTCGGCGCCGCGCTGTTCCTCGCCTATTCGGCCAAGTCGGGTGCGCAGACGGAACTGATCGTGCCCTTCTTCAAGACCATCGCCTATCCGCTCGGCATCATCGGCTTCATCACGCTGACCTATTTCGTCATCGTCGGCACCAGTAACGCGGTCAACCTGACTGATGGCCTCGACGGTCTCGCCATCATGCCGACCGTCATGATCGCCAGCGCCTTCGCTATCTTCGCCTACGTGACGGGCCACGCCGGCCTCTCCAAATACCTGCTCATTCCTTATGTGCCGGGGGCTGGCGAGTTGTGCATCCTGCTCGGCGCGATTGCCGGGGCCGGGCTTGGCTTCCTGTGGTTCAACGCCTATCCGGCCGAAGTGTTCATGGGCGACGTCGGCGCCCTGTCGCTCGGTGCGGCGCTCGGCACGGTCGCTGTCATCCTGCGCCAGGAAATCGTACTGCTCATCATGGGCGGCGTCTTCGTCGTCGAAACCCTGTCGGTCATGCTGCAGGTCAGCTACTTCAAATACACCAAGAAGAAGTTCGGCGAGGGGCGTCGCATCCTGCGCATGGCGCCGCTGCATCACCACTTCGAACAAACGGGCTGGAAGGAGACGCAGGTCGTCGTCCGCTTCTGGATCATCACCATCATGCTCGTGCTGGTCGGGCTCTCTTCCTTGAAGCTGCGCTGATGGAACTCAAGGGCAAACGCGTTCTGGTTGTCGGGCTCGGTGAGTCCGGACTGGCGATGGCCAAGTGGCTGCATCGCCAGGGCGCGTTGGTCCGTGTCGCCGATTCGCGCGACAACCCGCCGAACGTCGACGCCCTGCAACGCGTCGCGCCGGGTGCCGAGCTGATCGCCGGGCCTTTTGTCGAGGCCCCGTTTGCCAGCGCCGATCTGGTGGCCCTGTCGCCGGGCGTCGCCAAGGCCACGCCGGTCATTGCCGCGGTCGACGGGAAAATTGTCTCGGAAATCGAATTGTTCGCCGCCGGCGTGCGCGAGCAGGTGCCGGGTTCGAAGATCATCGGCATCACCGGCAGCAACGGTAAGACCACCACCACGGCGCTCACCGCCCATCTGCTCAACGGTGCCGGTGTGCCGGCCATTGCCTGCGGGAACATTTCTCCGTCGGCCCTTGATGCGCTCATGGACGCACATGATGCCGGCGCCTTGCCGCAAGTCTGGGTTGTCGAGCTGTCGAGCTTCCAGCTCGAAACGACGCATCACCTGAACGCCGAAGCCGCTACGGTCCTCAACGTTTCCGAAGACCACCTCGACCGCTACGAAGGCAGCCTGGCCAACTACGCCGCTGCCAAGTCGCGCGTCTTCCAGGGCAAGGGCGTCATGGTGTTGAACCGCGACGACGACTGGTCGATGGCCAACGGTCGTTGCGGTCGTACGATGGTGACCTTCGGGCTGGGTAGTGCCTCGCGTGCCGTCGATTACGGTTTCGCCGACGGCGCAATCTGCCGGGGCAAGGAAAAGCTCGTCGCACTGGCCGACCTCAAGCTGTCCGGTCTGCACAACGCCGCCAATGCCATGGCTGCGCTGGCGCTGTGCGCAGCGGTCGGCGTCGCGCCGGAAAGTCTGATTGCGCCGCTCAAATCCTTTGCCGGCCTGCCGCACCGTGTTGAAACGGTGGCCGAGATCGACGGCGTGCTTTACGTCGACGATTCCAAGGGCACCAACGTCGGCGCCACGCTGGCTGCCATCGAAGGCATGGGCCGCAAGATTGCCATCGTTCTTGGTGGCGACGGCAAGGGGCAGGATTTCTCGCCGCTCAAGCCGGCTCTCGAAAAACACGGCCGCGCCGTGGCGCTGATCGGCCGCGATGCCGCCGCCATTGGCATGGCCCTCGAAGGCAGCGGCGTGCCGACTCGCATCGTTGGCGACATGGACGCCGCCGTGCAATGGCTGGCCGCCCAGGCCAAGTCGGGTGATTGCGTGTTGCTTTCGCCGGCCTGCGCCAGCCTGGACATGTACAAGAACTACGCGCATCGCGCCCAGGTGTTCATCGACGCGGTGAAGGGGCTGCAATCATGATGATCGGCGCCCTCGATTCCCCGCGCCGCCAGGTCGCCGAAATCGACCAGGCCCTGCTGTGGAGCGTCCTGATCCTGCTCTTCACTGGATTGGTCTTCGTCTATTCCGCGTCCATCGTCATCGCCGAAGGCGGACGGTCGACCGGTCACCAACCCGCTTACTACCTGATCCGGCAGGGGGTCTTCCTGTGCATCGGCATGGTTGCCGCGGCAGTGACCTTCCAGGTGCCACTCTCGTTGTGGCAGAAGAACGCGCCCTACCTGTTCATGGCCGGCGTCGTGTTGTTGGCCCTGGTGCTGGTGCCGGGCATCGGTCGCGACGTGAATGGCGCCCGACGCTGGATTTCGCTCGGCTTCGCCAACCTGCAGCCGTCCGAACTCATGAAGTTGTTCGCTGTGCTCTACGCGGCCGATTACACAGTACGCAAGATCAACGTCATGCATGACCTCAAGCAGGCGTTCCTGCCGATGTTCGGCGCCATGGCCATCGTCGGCATGCTGCTGCTCAAGGAGCCCGACTTCGGTGCCTTCGTCGTCATCATCTCGATCGCCATGGGCATCCTCTTCCTCGGCGGCCTCAAGGCGCGGCTCTTCGCGCTGCTGATCTTCGGCCTGCTCATTGCCTTCGCCATCATGATCATCGTCTCGCCTTACCGGCGTGACCGCGTTTTCGGCTTCATGGACCCTTGGGCCGACGCCTATGGCCGCGGCTACCAGCTGTCGCATTCGCTGATTGCCTTCGGTCGCGGCGAGCTGTTCGGCGTCGGGCTCGGCGCCAGCGTCGAAAAGCAGTACTACCTGCCCGAGGCGCATACCGACTTCCTGCTTGCCGTGATCGCCGAGGAACTCGGCTTCTTCGGCGTGCTCGCCGTGGTGGTGCTGTTCGCCATTCTCGTCCAGCGCGCCTTTGCCATCGGTCGCCAGTGCGTGCAACTCGACCGCCTCTACCCGGCGCTGGTCGCCATGGGCATGGGCATCTGGTTCGGCGTTCAGTCCTTCATCAACATGGGCGTAAACATGGGTCTCCTGCCGACCAAGGGCCTGACCCTGCCGCTCATGAGCTTTGGCGGTTCAGGGATTCTCGCCAACTGCGTGGCGCTGGCGATTCTCCTCAGGGTCGACTGGGAGAACCGGCAGCTCATGAGAGGAGGCAAGCTATGAGCAAGACCATCATGATCATGGCTGGCGGTACCGGCGGTCACATCTTCCCGGCACTGGCCGTTGCCCATTCCCTGCGTGACGCCGGCTGGCGCGTCGTCTGGCTGGGCAATCCGGATGGAATGGAAGCCCGTCTCGTGCCACAGCACGGCTTCGAGATGGTCAATCTGAAATTTGCCGCACTGCGTGGCAAGGGCTTGCTGCGCAAGCTGCTGCTGCCGCTCAACCTGCTCAAGGGCTTCTGGCAGGCGCAGAAGGCGATTCGCCAGATCCAGCCGAACGTCGTGCTCGGCATGGGCGGCTACATCACCTTCCCGGGCGGCATGATGGCTTCGCTGCTCGGCAAACCGCTGGTCGTGCATGAACAGAATTCGGTGGCCGGCCTGGCCAATCGCGTCCTGGCAGGCGTTGCCGACCGCATCGTGACCGGCTTCCCGGATGTGCTCAAGAAGGGCGTGTGGGCCGGCAATCCGGTGCGTCCGGAAATCGCGAAAATCGCGCCGCCGGCCGAGCGCTTTGCCGAGCGGACCGGCGCCCTGCGCGTGCTGATCATCGGCGGCAGCCTCGGGGCGCAGGCGCTCAACGAGATGGTGCCCAAGGGCTTCGCACTGCTTAACGAAAGCGACCAGCCGCAGATCGTTCATCAAGCCGGCGAGAAACACATCGAGGCACTCAAGGCCAATTACGCCGCCGTGGGCGTCCAGGCGCACTGCGTCTCCTTCATCGAGGACATGGCCGGTGCCTATGAGTGGGCCGACCTGGTCATTTGCCGGGCCGGCGCCCTGACCATCGCCGAACTGGCCGCAGCCGGCGTGGCCAGCATCCTCGTGCCCTTCCCGCACGCGGTCGACGATCACCAGACCGGCAACGCCAAGTTCCTGGTCCATGCCGGCGGTGCCTTCCTGCTGCCGCAAAACGAATTGACGCCTGAATCCATCGCCCTGATCCGCAACTACTCCCGCGGCCAGTTGCTGGAAATGGCCGAAAAGGCCCGCAGTCTGGCCAAGCCCGATGCCACCGCAGAAGTGGCGAACATTTGTGCAGAGAGCGCGAAATAAATGAAACACAAGGTCAAACATATCCACTTCGTTGGCGTCGGCGGTTCGGGCATGAGCGGCATCGCCGAGGTGCTGGCCAATCTCGACTACACGGTGAGCGGTTCCGATCTGGCGGCGAGTGCCACGACGCGCCGCCTTGAAGGCGAGGGCATC
Source organism: Pseudomonadota bacterium (assembly GCA_018261895.1). GTDB lineage: Bacteria > Pseudomonadota > Gammaproteobacteria > Burkholderiales > Rhodocyclaceae > Azonexus. Next base: position 108,908 of record JAGTRT010000011.1, on the reverse strand, counting down.
AAGGTCATGATCGGCCATGCCGCCGACAACATCGCCGGGGCCGACGCGGTGGTCACGTCGACGGCGGTCAAGGCCGACAACCCGGAAGTGATCGCTGCTCGCGAAAAGAAGATTCCGGTCGTGCCGCGCGCCCAGATGCTCGCCGAGCTGATGCGCCTGAAGAGCGGCATCGCCATTGCCGGCACGCACGGCAAGACGACGACGACCAGCCTGGTGACCAGCATCTTGGCCGAAGGCGGCGTCGATCCGACCTTCGTCATCGGCGGCCGACTGAATGCGGCCGGCGCCAACGCCCGCCTCGGCGGCGGTGATTTCCTGGTGGCCGAGGCCGACGAGTCGGATGCGTCCTTCCTCTTCCTGTCGCCGGTCATCTCGGTCGTCACCAATATCGACGCCGATCACATGGAAACCTATGGCCATGACTTTGAGCGCCTGAAGTCGGCCTTCGTCGATTTCCTCAATCGCCTGCCGTTCTATGGCGTGGCCGTGTTGTGCGGCGACGACGCCAATGTCCGCTCGATCATGCCGCGCGTGCCGAAGCAGATCATCACCTACGGCCTGTCGCCGGAAAACAATTTCTATGCCGAGAACATCGTCGCCGAAGACGGCCGGATGCGCTTCGATTGCGTCCGCGTCAATGGCACGACCTCGCGCCTGGCGATTACGCTCAACACCCCGGGCCTGCACAACGTGCTCAACGCGCTGGCCGCGATTGCCGTGGCGACCGAGGTGCAGGTGTCCGATGCCGCCATCGTCAAGGCGCTGGCCGAGTTCAAGGGTGTCGGTCGCCGCTTCCAGCGTTACGGCGAAGTCGCCCTGCCGAGCGGTGGCAGCTTCACGCTGGTCGACGACTACGGTCATCACCCGGTCGAAATGGCCGCGACGCTGGCCGCTGCCCGTGGTGCCTTCCCGGCCCGCCGGCTGTTGCTGGCCTTCCAGCCGCACCGCTACACGCGGACGCGCGATTGTTTCGAGGATTTCGTCAAGGTCCTGAGCACCGTCGATGCGCTCTGCCTGGCCGACATCTACGCCGCCGGCGAAGCGCCCATCGTCGCCGCCGACGGCCGCTCGCTGGCGCGCGCCCTGCGCGTGGCCGGCAAGGTCGAGCCGGTCTTCGTTGAGGACATTGCGGAAATGCCGCAAACGATCATGGAAGTCGCCCGCGATGGCGACGTGGTGTTGTGCATGGGGGCCGGTTCGATCGGTGCGGTCCCCGGAAAACTGGCTGGGCAGGTGTGAACATGGTCTTTCACGGTCAACCGGAAAAAATGCCCAAAATTGAAATGCAGTGTGGAGCGAAGCATGTCTGATTTCGGCAAAGTTGCCGTTCTGTTCGGTGGAACATCCGCCGAGCGTGAAGTTTCCCTGAACAGCGGGTCGCGCGTGCTGGCTGCGCTGCAAGGCCAGGGCATCGATGCCCACGCATTTGACCCGGCGGTGCAGACGCTGGACGACCTGAAGGGTTACGACCGCGCCTTCATCGCGCTGCACGGCCGCCATGGCGAAGACGGCACGATTCAGGGCGCCCTCGAAGTCATGCACATTCCCTACACCGGCTCCGGCGTGCTCGCCTCGGCGCTGGCCATGGACAAGTTCCGCACCAAGCTGATGTGGCAGGCCGCCGGCTTGCCGATTCCCGAATACGCGCTGCTCAATGCCGATTCCGACTTTGCCGAGATCGAGGAAGAACTCGGCCTGCCGCTCTTCGTCAAGCCTGCGCGCGAAGGCTCGTCGATTGGCGTGACCAAGGTCAAGGCCCGCGGTGAACTCAAGGCCGCCTACGAAGAGGCCGCCCGCCACGACCCGCTGGTCATCGCCGAAAAGGGCGTCATGGGCGGCGAATACACGGTCGGCATCATCGGCGACGAAGCCATGCCGATCATCAAGATCGAGCCGGCGACCGAGTGGTACGACTACGAAGCCAAGTACAACCGCGACGACACCAAATACCTGTGCCCGTGCGGCTTGCCGGAAGCCAAGGAAATGCAGATCCGCAAGGGCGCGCTCGAAGCCTTCCGCATCCTCGGTGGGCGCGGCTGGGGCCGCGTCGATTTCCTCATGGACGAAGAGGGCAATCACTACTTCCTCGAAGTGAACACCGCGCCGGGCATGACCGACCACTCGCTGGTACCGATGGCCGCCCGCGTTTCCGGACTCGAATACCCGGCGCTGGTGCGTCGCGTCCTCGAGATGGCAGCGAACGACTGAACGAGACGATGAATGTGGAACAAACCGCACCTGCTCAACGCCATCGCCGACCTGCTCATGCTGGTCGCCGCGGCCGCGTTGCTGGCTGCCGGGGCGGTCTGGCTGGTGCGCGTGCCGTCGCTGCCGGTCAAGCAGGTGGTGTTTGCCGAGGCGCTGCCGCACACCAAGCGCGGCGAGGTGGAGCAGTTGCTGCCGGGTTCGCTGAAGGGCAATTTCTTCAGCCTGAATCTGGAACAGGTGCGCGGCTCGCTCGAGCGCCTGCCCTGGGCGCGCAAGGTGGAAGTGCGCCGCGTCTGGCCATCGAAGCTCGAGATCAGCATCGAGGAGCACAAGCCGGTGGCGCGCTGGGGCGAGGGACGGGGCGAACTGGTCAACAGCTACGGCGAGGTCTTCGCCGCCAATCTGCCGGACAGCGAGGCGGGCGACCTGCCCTTGCTCTTCGGGCCGCAGGGAACGGCGCAGGACGTGCTGAAACACTACGCCGAGTTTGTCGGCTCCTTTGCCAAGGTCGGCGAGAAGCCGGTGCAGCTCACCTTGTCGCCGCGTCTGGCCTGGCAGCTCAAGTTGCAGAACGGCATGTTGGTGGACATCGGTCGGGAGCAGGCGAAATCACCCGTCGATGTGCGCCTGCAGCGTTTTTTGGAAATTTATCCGGAAACGGTCGCCAAGCGGGCGGTCCGGCCGGCAGTCGTGGATTTGCGGTATCCGAATGGTTTCGCCATGCGCGTAGCGGGCGAGGGGAAGGGAAAGTAAGCATATGAGCAGGGATAACAAGGATCTGGTGGTTGGTCTGGACATCGGGACGTCGAAGATCGTCGCGCTGGTGGCCGAGATCAACAACGAGGGCAACCTCAACGTCATCGGCATGGGCTCGCAGGACTCTCGCGGCCTGAAGAAGGGCGTCGTGGTGAACATCGAGGACACCGTGCACACCATCAGCCGCGTCGTCCAGGAAGTCGAACTGATGGCCGACTGCAAGGTGAGCAATGTCTACACCGGCATCGCCGGCAGCCACATCAAGAGCTTCAACTCGAACGGCATGGTGGCGATCAAGGACAAGGAAGTCACCCCGACCGACGTCGAGCGCGTCATCGAAACCGCCAAGGCCATGCCGATCCCGGCCGATCAGGAAATCCTCCACATCCTCACCCAGGAATTCGTCATCGACGGCCAGGACGGCATCCGCGAGCCGATCGGCATGAGCGGCATGCGCCTCGAAGTGAAGACGCACATCGTGACCGGCGCCGTGTCGGCCGCCCAGAACATCGTCAAATGCGTGCGCCGCTGCGGTCTGGAGGTCAATGACCTCGTGCTGCAACCGCTGGCCTCCAGCTACGCCGTGCTCTCCGAAGATGAAAAGGATCTCGGCGTCTGCCTCATCGACATCGGCGGCGGAACAACCGACATCGCCGTGTGGACGCAGGGCGCCATCCGCCACACCTCGGTCATTCCCATCGCCGGCGACCAGATCACCAACGACATCGCCATGGCCCTGCGCACGCCGACGCGCGAAGCCGAAGACATCAAGTGCAAGTACGGCTGTGCCCTGTCGCAACTGGCCGACGCCGCCGAGAACATGGAAGTCGCCGGTGTCGATGACCGGCCGAGCCGCAAGCTGAGCCGCCGCGCCCTGGCCGACGTCATCCAGCCGCGCGTCGAGGAGCTCTACGAACTGATCCAGAACGAGCTGCGCCGCGCCGGCTTCGAGGAAGTCCTGTCGTCCGGCATCGTCCTGACCGGTGGCGCCAGCGTCATGCCGGGCATGGTCGAACTGGGCGAAGAGCTCTTCCACATGCCGGTTCGCCTCGGCAACCCGAAATACACCGGCAGCCTGGCCGATGTCGTGCAAAGCCCGCGCTTCTCGACTGCCTACGGCCTGCTGCTCGAAGCGCAGGCGCAGCGCAAGCGCGGCCAGAAGATCCAGGAAAAGCAGGGCTTCAAGGACGTCTTCGACGGCATGAAGTCATGGTTTGCCAAGAATTTTTGATTTGTCATTGAACAGTTTTTTCAGAGGAGGTAGTCATGTTTGAGATCATCGAGAAAGACGAAGAAGCCGGTACCATCATCAAGGTATTCGGCGTTGGTGGTGCCGGTGGCAATGCCATCGAGCACATGATCCGCGAAGGTGTCAGCGGTGTTGAATTCATCGCCGCCAACACCGATGCCCAGGCGCTCAGCCGCAATGCTGCATCGAGCAAGCTGTCGCTCGGCAAGACCGGCCTCGGTGCCGGCGCCAAGCCGGAAGCCGGCAAGATGGCGGCCGATGCCCACCGCGACGAAATCCGCGCATCCCTCGAAGGCGCCCACATGGCCTTCATCACCGCCGGCATGGGCGGTGGCACGGGTACCGGCGCAGCCCCTGTCGTGGCCGAAATTGCCCGCGAAATGGGCATCCTGACCGTTGGCGTCGTGACCAAGCCGTTCAGCTTCGAAGGCAACAAGCGCATGAAGTCGGCTGAAGCCGGCATCTCCGAATTTTCCAAGCACGTCGATTCGCTGATCGTCATCCTCAACGACAAGCTCATGGAAGTCATGGGCGACGACGCCGATGTCGACGATTGCTTCCGCGCTGCCGACGACGTGCTGAAGAATGCCGTGGGCGGTATCGCTGAAATCATTACCTACCCGGGTCTGGTCAACGTCGACTTCGAAGACGTCCGCACCGTCATGGGTGAAATGGGCCGCGCCATGATGGGCTCCGCCGCCGCTGCCGGCGTCGATCGCGCCCGCATCGCCGCCGAGCAGGCTGTCGCCTCGCCGCTGCTCGAAGGCATCAACCTGTCCGGTGCCCGTGGCGTCCTGGTCAACATCACCGCCTCCAAGGGCGGCCTGAAGATGAAGGAAGTCAATGAAGTGATGAACACCGTCAAGGCCTTCGCTGCCGAAGACGCCCACATCATCTTCGGTGCGGTTTACGACGAACTCATGGGCGATGCGCTGCGCGTCACCGTGGTTGCCACCGGCCTCGGCCAGGCTGCAGCTGCCCGTGTCAGCAAGCCGGAAGTCTTCACCCAGCCGGTTCTGGTACAGGCCACCGGTACCAGCGATGCCGTCGCCTTCTCCAATGGCCCGACCATCGACTACAACCAGATGGCCGACGTTCCGGCTGTTGTCCGCAAACGCAATGTCACCGTCGAGGCCCTGGCCAACAGCGGTGTCGATCGTTACGACATTCCGGCTTTCCTGCGCAAGCAGGCGGATTGATGTAACAAAAACTCTCTCTGAAAAAGGGTGGTGACGGCTTGTGTTACAATCCGTCACCTTCCCCAATCATTCAAGCACTTAGCATGCTCAAGCAACGCACGTTGAAGACTGTCATTCGCGCCTCCGGCGTCGGCCTGCACGGCGGTGTCAAGGTCAACATGACCCTGCGCCCGGCAGCTCCGGACACCGGCATCGTCTTCCGTCGCGTGGACCTCCCCGAGCCGCTCGATATTCCCGCCAAGGCTGTCATGGTCGGCGATACGCGCATGTGCTCCTGTCTCGAAAAGGACGGGGTCAAGGTCGGTACCATTGAACACCTGATGTCGGCCCTCGCCGGCCTCGGCATCGACAATGCCTGGATCGATCTGGATGCGCCTGAAGTGCCCATCCTCGACGGTTCGGCTGCGCCGTTCGTCTTCCTGATCCAGTCCGCTGGCATCGAGGAACAGAACGCCGCCAAGAAATTCATTCGCGTCACCAAGACCATCGAGGTTCGCGATGGTGACAAGTGGGCGAAATTCGAGCCCTACGACGGTTACCGTCTGGCTTTCTCCATTGTTTTCAACCATCCGGCCATCGACAAATCGGCGCAGAAGGCAGAAATCGATTTCGCCGAGCAGTCCTATACCCGCGAAGTGGCCAGGGCGCGCACCTTCGGCTTCATGCAGGAAGTCGAGTATCTGCGCGAGAATGGCCTGGCGCTGGGCGGCGGCCTCGAGAATGCCATCGTGCTCGACGAGTTCCGGGTGCTCAATCAGGACGGGCTGCGTTATTCGGACGAGTTCGTCAAACACAAGATTCTCGACGCGGTCGGTGATCTCTACCTCCTGGGCCATCCGCTGCTGGCGGCCTATTCGTCGCACAAGGGCGGCCATGCGCTGAACAACCTGCTGGCCCGTACGCTTCTTGAGCGTCAGGATTGCTGGGAAATTGCCACCTTCGAGCAAACCGAATACGCACCAAGCGGGGTGACCCGCTGGCTTGCCCAGGCAGCGGTCTAAAGCCTCATGTGGCTGCTTCGTCTGCTGGCAGCCATTCTCGTCGTCAGCATTGGCGCCTGCCTGCTGATCTACGCATTCACCGGCAATCGCTATTACCTGCGCCTGGGCGGGCGTCTGTTCAAATTCGGCATCGTCTTTGCCCTGCTCGTTTTTGCGCTGATGTTCATCGAGCGCCTGGCGATCATTCCCGTCTAGCGGCGTGTCGTATCAGCCTGTCCAGGGCAGCTCTGAGCGGGCCTGCAGGCAGGTTGTCGGTCGTTTCCTGAAGCATGCCGATTGCCTTTGCAGAGAGTGGTTTCTGCGTGGAACTCGTTGATTGGGAAGGAATTTGGCGGGGTTGAACTTTTACTTCAATGCCGCTACACTCCGCCCCTCCTTTCGATAATTCGTTGCTCAATCGCTGGCTCATCTGGCGAATCTTGGCGGCGACCGCGCCGTTATCGGCGTGGATAATGATTGTCCCCAGCTTGTAATTGGCAACGTGAGCCGAGTGGCGCAGCCCTGCCGGGGCGACCGCTTCGAAGCGACGTGAAAGCTTGAGCAGCAACCGGGCATGGGCCATCACCCTGCCGGCGGCGGCGTCTTTGTCGAGGTAGTGCTCAGGCCCGTTGTACATTGGAGGTTCCATGCAGATTATTCTGGTTTCGCGGCATTTGAAGGCAGCGAGAACAGTGACCATTATGCCTCGCCATCTGGCGGCGGCGCTGTTTCTGTTTCTGGCGCTGGTCTTCGCAACGTCCGCCTTGTTCTCCTGGCTGTCGGTTCACCTGCGCCTGCCCATCGTCGAGGATTTGATGCTGTCGCTGCAGCAGCAGGAGCATCAGAAGACCCAGGATCACCTCAACAACAATCTGCAATTGATGGCAACGCGCCTGGGCGAATTGCAGGGCAAGGTCATGCAGCTCGATTCGCTGGGTGAGCGCATTTCCGGCGTGGTCGGCATCAAACGCCAGGTCGCTGCCGATGCCGCCAGGCGCGGGCAGGGCGGGCCGTACATCGCCGCGCCGATGTCGGCGAACGAGCTCCAGCAGGAAATCGATCGCCTGGCGCAGGAGGTTGATCAGCGCAGTGACGATCTCGCTTATCTTGAACTGAAGTTGCTGGAAAAACGGGTCAAGGATCGGCTGTTGCCGACCATCCTGCCGGTCAAGGATGCCTCGCTGGGGTCGCCGTTCGGTCATCGCGCCGATCCGATTGCCGGCTTGCGCTCCATGCACGAAGGGATGGATTTTTCCGCCGAGCCCGGGACCAGCGTGGTGGTGGCGGCTGACGGCGTGGTCTTGTCGGCAGCCTATCATCCGGAGTATGGAAATCTCATCGAGGTCGATCATGGCGAGGGGCTGACCACGCGCTATGCTCACCTGTCGCGCATGGAGGTTCAGGCGGGGGCGCTGATCAAACGTGGCGCATTGATCGGGGCGGTTGGCACGACCGGTCGCTCGACCGGGCCTCATCTGCATTTCGAGGTGCGCATGCTGGGTGTGGCCCAGAATCCGGCTCATTTCCTCAAGCAGGGCGACGAGTACGCACTGGTCAAGCGTCGCTAGTTCGGGATGATGTCTTGATTTAGCTCGTCATCATCGGGTCATGGTGGCGTGTTAGAATCGCCGTTTTGCCGCACTGCGCAAACCCTATTTCATCGCGATGATATCCGGCCTACTCAAAAAGATTTTCGGCAGCCGCAACGACCGGCTGATCAAGCAATACACCCAGGTGGTCAAGCGCATCAATGCGCTTGAGCCGGCCATGCAGGCGCTTTCCGACGAGGCGCTGCGGGCCAAGACGGACGAGTTCCGTCAGCGCTATGCCAATGGCGAAACGCTCGACGCGATGCTACCCGAGGCGTTTGCCGTGGTGCGCGAAGCGGGTGTGCGGTCGCTGGGCATGCGCCATTTTGACGTCCAGCTGATCGGCGGCATGGTGCTGCACGACGGTAACATCGCCGAAATGCGTACGGGTGAGGGCAAGACGCTGGTTGGTACGCTGCCGGCCTACCTGAATGCCATTTCCGGTAAGGGCGTGCATGTCATCACGGTCAATGATTACCTGGCGACCCGCGACTCCGACTGGATGGGGCGCCTGCATCGTTTCCTCGGTCTGACCGTTGGCGTCAATCTGTCGCAGATGGATCACGAGGCCAAGCAGGCCGCCTACGCTGCCGACATTACCTACGGCACCAACAACGAATTCGGGTTCGACTACCTGCGCGACAACATGGTCTATTCGGCCAGCGAACGGGTCCAGCGCGAGTTGAATTTCGCCATCGTCGACGAAGTGGATTCGATCCTGATCGACGAAGCGCGTACGCCGCTGATCATTTCCGGTCAGGCGGAAGACCACACCGAGCTTTACCTGCGCATGAAGGACGTTGTCCCCAATCTGACGCGGGCGATGGAAGAGAACGGCGAGGGCGACTACTGGGTCGACGAGAAGGGCCATCAGGTCCATCTTTCCGAAGCCGGTTACGAGCATGCCGAGGAGTTGCTGGCCGAGCATGGCCTGCTCAAGGAAGGCACCAGCCTGTACGACGCGGCCAATATCACGCTGATGCACCATCTGAACGCTGCGCTGCGTGGTCTGACACTCTTCCACAAGGATCAGCATTACGTCGTGCAGAACGGCGAAGTGGTCATCGTTGACGAATTTACCGGCCGCCTCATGGTTGGGCGCCGCTGGTCCGATGGCCTGCACCAGGCCGTCGAAGCCAAGGAAGGCGTGAAGATCCAGGCCGAGAACCAGACGCTGGCCTCGATCACCTTCCAGAACTATTTCCGGATGTACAACAAGCTGTCCGGCATGACTGGCACGGCGGACACTGAAGCCTACGAATTCCACCAGATCTACGGTCTGGAAACGGTCGTGATCCCGACGCATCGTCCGATGGTCCGCAAGGACATGAACGACTTGGTGTACAAGACCGCCGACGAGAAACACGCGGCGATCATTGCCGACATCAAGGATTGCTCGAAGCGCGGTCAGCCCGTGCTGGTCGGCACGACCTCGATTGAAGCCTCGGAGTTGCTGTCCGGACTGCTCGACAAGGAAAAGCTGTCGCATCAGGTACTGAATGCCAAGCAACACGCCCGCGAAGCTGAAATCGTCGTCCAGGCCGGTCGTCCCGGCATGGTGACCATCGCCACCAACATGGCCGGTCGCGGTACTGATATCGTGCTCGGCGGCAATATCGAGAAGCAACTGGCCGCCATTCGCGACGACGAGTCGCTGCCGGCGGCCGAGCGTGAGCAGAAGGCTGCCGCGATGAAGGCCGAGTGGCAGGAAGTGCACAATGCCGTGCTGGCTGCTGGCGGCTTGCACATCATCGGTTCCGAGCGCCACGAATCCCGCCGCATCGACAACCAGTTGCGCGGCCGTGCCGGTCGCCAGGGCGACGCCGGTTCGTCGCGTTTCTACCTGTCGCTGGACGATCCGCTTCTGCGCATCTTCGCCGGCGAGCGCCTGCGCGCCATCATGGACAAGCTGAAGATGCCGGAAGGCGAGGCGATCGAGCACCCGCTCGTCACCCGTTCGCTGGAATCCGCTCAGCGCAAGGTCGAGGCCCGCAACTTCGATATCCGCAAGCAATTGCTGGAATACGACGATGTGTCCAATGACCAGCGCAAGGTCATCTACCAGCAGCGCAACGAGTTGCTGGAGACGGACGACATTTCCGAAACCATCACGGCGATGCGCCAGAGCGTGATTGCCGACATCTTCCGTACCTACGTGCCGGCCGATTCGGTCGAAGAGCAGTGGGACATGGAAGGCCTTGAGCGGGCGTTGTCCGGCGATCTGCAGATCAGCGCCCCGGTCACGCAGTGGTTCAAGGATGAGCCGACCCTGTCCGATGAGGAAATCCTCGACCGGATCATCAAGGAAGCCGATGCGGCCTATCAGGCCAAGGTCGATCTGGTCGGCGCGACGAATTTCCAGCAGTTCGAGCGCAATGTCATGTTGCAGAGCCTCGACAGCCATTGGCGCGAGCACCTCGCGGCGCTTGATCACCTGCGCCAGGGTATCCATCTGCGCGGCTACGCCCAGAAGAATCCCAAGCAGGAATACAAGCGCGAAGCCTTCGAGCTGTTCGAAGGCTTGCTCGACCTCGTGCGCAAGGAAGTCACCCGCATTGTCTTTACCGTGCAGATCCGTTCGCAGGAAGACGTCGAGGAAACCGCACCGCACGCCGATGTGCAGAACGTCCAGTATCAGCACGCCGGTTACGACGAGGCCCTGGAGAACGGCGACGAGGCACAGCCCCAGCAGCCGGCCGATGCCGGCCCGAAGATCGGGCGAAACGACCCCTGTCCTTGCGGGTCGGGCAAGAAATACAAACACTGCCACGGAAAACTTTCCTGACACCCCAAGGCACCCGCGAGGTGCCTTGATGCTTTTGGAGCCAAGAGAATGCCAGTCAATTACGCCACGCCTGCCGCCGCTCAACTTTCTCCGGTCGCCGGTGTCCGTCTCGGCGTCGCCGAGGCCGAGATTCGCAAGAAGAACCGCCGCGACCTGACGCTGGTCGCGCTCGATGCCGGCTGCACGGTGGCGGGTGTCTTCACGCAAAACCGTTTCTGCGCGGCGCCGGTCCAGATTTGCCGCAAACATCTGGCGGGCGGACAGGAAATTCGCGCGCTGGTGATCAACACCGGCATCGCCAACGCCGGTACCGGCGAGCCGGGGCGTCAGGCAGCGCAGGCCACCTGCGAGGCGGTCGGGAAGTTGCTGGGAATCGGCGCCGGGCAGGTGCTGCCTTTCTCGACCGGGGTGATTCTCGAGCCGCTGCCGGTCGAGCGCATCCAGGCCGGCCTGCCGGCCGTCTTCTCGGACCTCAAGGCCGACAACTGGCATGCCGCCGCGCACGGCATCATGACGACCGACACGGTGGCTAAGGCCGCTTCGCGGACTTTGACGGTCAACGGGAAAAAAGTGGCCATTTCAGGAATTTCCAAGGGCGCCGGCATGATCAAGCCGAACATGGCGACCATGCTCGGTTTCCTCGCCACCGACGCCGGAATCGCCCAGCCGCTGCTCGACAAGCTGGTCAAGGAAGCGGCCGATGCCTCGTTCAACTGCATCACCGTCGATGGCGACACCTCGACCAACGATTCCTACGTGATGATCGCCACCGGCCAGTCCGGCGCCAGCTTCACGTCGGAAAGCGATGCCGGATGGGCCGAGGTCAAGGCCGCCATCATTGCCGTCTCCGTCGAACTGGCGCAGGCCATTGTCCGCGATGGCGAAGGTGCCACCAAGTTCATCACCGTTGCCGTCCAGGGCGGCAAGGACGTCGAGGAGTGCCGCAAGGTCGGTTACGCCATCGGTCATTCGCCGCTGGTCAAGACGGCCTTCTTCGCCTCCGACCCCAATCTCGGCCGCATTCTGGCCGCCGTCGGCTACGCCGGCATCACCGACCTCGATGTCGATGGCGTCAAGGTTTGGCTCGACGACGTGCTGGTCGCCGAAAAGGGCGGCCGGGCTGCCGCCTACAAGGAAGAGGACGGCGCCCGCGTCATGGCGCAGGCTGAAATCATGGTGCGGGTCGATCTCGGGCGTGGCGCGGCGCAGGCGAACGTTTACACCTGCGATTTCTCCTACGACTACGTAAAGATCAACGCCGATTACCGCAGTTAGAGATTCCATGCCCGGAACTCGCGCAGCTTTGTCGCCTTCGCTTTGCCGTGCTATTCGCAATGTCAGCGGCTCGGCTTCGCGCCGCGCAAGCCCCGGACCCGGAATCCAGAAAAATGACTGAAATCCGCCGTGACCTGGCCCGCAATACGCTGGCCATTCTTTGCATCCTAGGGCTGATTGGCCTGTCGGTGTGGGTGCTCATGCCTTTTCTGGCAGCGGCGGTGTGGGCGACGATGATTGTCGTTGCCACCTGGCCGGCCTTCCGTTCGCTGGAAATCCGTCTGGGCAACCGGCGTGGTCCGGCAGTCGTGATCATGTCGGTGGCCATGCTGTTGCTGCTGGTGCTGCCCCTGTGGCTTGCGGTCGATACCATTCTCGATCATTCCGCGCAGTTAACCGCGGCCGGCAAATCCTTTGTTGCCGACGGTCTTCCGCCGCCACCCGCATGGGTCAAGTCGCTGCCCCTGGTCGGTGAGCGTCTTGCCACGGCGTGGGCCCAGCTGGATGCTGCGGGGAGCACCGGCATTGTGGGCAGGGTGACACCGTATGCGGCCGATGCCGGTAAGTGGGTGCTCGCTCAGGTGGGGAGCGTCGGCGGCATGTTGATCCAATTCCTGCTGGTGGTGACCATCGCAGCCATCCTTTATTCGGGCGGCGAGGCCGGGGCCAGCATGGCGCGTCGTTTTGGCCGGCGCCTGGCCGGCGAGCGCGGCGAGAACTCGATCATTCTGGCCGGGCAGGCCATCCGTGGCGTGGCACTCGGGGTCGGGGTCACCGCCATCGTTCAGACGGTGTTGGGCGGAATCGGCCTGGCCATGGCCGGGGTGCCGTTCGCCTCGCTGCTCTCGGCCGTCATGCTGATGCTGTGCATTGCGCAGATCGGCCCGATACTGGTGTTGCTGCCGGCCGTCGGCTGGCTGTTCTGGATGGATGCCACCGGTTGGGCTACGGCGCTGCTCGTCTGGAGCCTGATTGTCGGCAGCCTCGACAATTTCCTGCGACCCATGCTCATCAAACGCGGCGCCGATCTGCCACTGCTACTGATTTTCGCCGGCGTCATCGGTGGCATGCTGAGCTTCGGCCTGATCGGCATCTTTGTCGGGCCGGTCGTTCTGGCCGTGACTTACACGCTGACCCTGGCCTGGATTGAGGACGTGCTTGGTAAGGATGTGCCGGAAGTTGCCCCCGAGCCGCCGGCCTCAGAGCTTCCTGAGCCGGATCATTCGGAACCAACCGCCGGCTAGGGCTGGCTGGTCGTGCTCCAGCGCCAGGCTGGGCGCTTCGCTGAGCAAATCTTCAAAGACCACATCGAGCCGCGTCGCTACCCGGCGCATCAGCGGGTTGATCAGCCGGCGCAGAATGGCCGGTTGGCCTCGACGCAAAAACTTGTCAAAAACGAGCACCTGCCCGCCGGGCTTCAGTACCCGTTCGATTTCCGCGAAGCAATGGGCCGGCTGCGGCACGACGGCCAGAATCAGGTGCAGCACGGCGCTGTCGAACGAGGCGTCGGCAAACGGCAGGCGCTGGGCATCGCCCTGAACCGGTAGGAAATCGACGTGGCTGGCGCGGGACAGGGCTCGGCGCAGCATGGCCTGATTGAGGTCGAGGCCGACGTAGCGGTGCTGCGCAGGCAGGTGTGGCAGGTCGAGACCGGTGCCGACGCCGGCCAGCAATACGCGTCCGGCTTCCTTCGGTAGCGCAGACAGGCTGCGTACCCGGGCGGCCTGCGTGGCCCGGGCAATCGCCGCATCATAGAACGGTGCGATCAGCGTGTAGCTGTGCTTGAGGCTCAATGCAGGGCGCGCGGGCTGGCCAGGACGAACTCGGGAATCACCGCCTCGAAATGCGTGCCGTCCTCGGCGACCATCTGGTAAGTGCCTTTCATCGTGCCGATCGGGGTCGTCATCGACGAGCCGCTGGTGTACTGGAAGCTTTCGCCCGGCTGCAGCAGCGGCTGCTTGCCGACGACGCCGAGGCCACGCACTTCCTGCACCTCGTTGTTGCCGTCGGTGATGATCCAGTGCCGCGAAACGAGCTGGGCTGGGACGCTGCCGACATTCTTGATGGTGATCGTGTAGGCGAAGATGTAGCGGTCGTTCTCCGGGTCGGATTGCTCCGGGATGAACTGCGGCATGGGATGGATCTCAATTTGGTACTTGTCGGTGTCGGGCATGGGATAATCGTCTATCTGTTTTTGTTCAGGGAAACATCATGTCAGCCAAAGATTACGTCATCGCGCCGAGCATTCTGTCTGCCAATTTCGCCAAATTGGGCGAAGAGGTGGCCAACGTCATTGCTTCGGGCGCCGACTGGATTCACTTCGACGTCATGGACAACCATTATGTTCCCAACCTGACCATCGGTCCGCTCGTGTGCGAGGCCATTCGCCCCTGCACCACGGCGCCGATCGACGTGCATCTGATGGTCAAGCCGGTAGATCGCATCATCCCTGATTTTGCCAAGGCCGGGGCCAATATCATCACCTTCCACCCGGAAGCCTCCGAACACGTCGACCGCAGCCTGTCGCTGATCCGCGATGCCGGATGCCAGGGTGGCCTCGTCTTCAACCCGGCGACGCCGCTCGATTACATGGATTACGTCCTCGACAAGATCGACGTCATCCTGCTCATGAGTGTCAATCCGGGCTTCGGAGGACAGAAGTTCATCCCCGGCACGCTGGCCAAGGCCAAACAGGCGCGGGCCAAGCTTGACGCTTACGAAAAGGAAACCGGTCGGCGCATCCGCCTCGAAATCGATGGTGGCGTGAACACCGCCAACATCGCCGAAATCGCCCGCGCCGGTGTCGACGCCTTCGTTGCCGGTTCAGCCGTCTATGGCGCCGGCAAGGATGCCGACCCGCATCGCTACGATTCGATCATCGGCGCCCTGCGCGGCGAACTGGCCAAAGTCTGATGCACTTCCAATCCGTAACCTTCGACCTCGACGGCACGCTGCTCGACACCATTGCCGACCTGGCCGAGGCCTGCCGGCTGATGCTTGACGACATCGGCGCCCCGCCGCGCACGCCGGCCGAGGTGCACAGCTTCGTCGGCAAGGGCATGGCCGTGCTCGTCGAGCGTTGCCTGACCCACGAGCATCCGCCGACGGACGAACAGCTTCACGCTGCCATCGAGTCCTTCAAAAAGCACTATTTGACGGTCAACGGGAAATTTTGCCAAATTTACGAAGGTGTTCTGGAAGGGCTTGATGCCTGGAAGGCCAGCGGCGTGAAGATGGGGGTCGTGACGAACAAGCCGGGCATGTTTACCGAGCAACTGCTCGACCGCATGGGGCTGACGAGCTATTTCGACGTCGTCGTTTCCGGCGACACAACCGCCCACAAGAAGCCGCATCCCGAGCCCATCCTGCACGCCTGCCGCCTGTTCAACGTGCGGCCGGACCGCAACCTGCATGTAGGCGACTCGGAAAACGACATCCTGGCCGCCCGTGCCGCCGGTTCGCCCACCTTCTGCGTGCCCTACGGCTACAACGAAGGCAAGCCGGTGGACAGTGCCGATTGCGATGCGCTAGTATCCAGTCTCCTTGTTGCCTACCAACAAGCCCTTACTTTCAAAGACCTCCACCACAAATGACGACACAGCGACTCTGGAACGAATGGCAAGGCTGGCGCCCCTGGCGTCGATAAACCCATTTCGCTTTGGCGCCCGTTCGGCGCAACCAGACCGCAACACCCTGTCATTTTCGAGGCTTCCCCATGACTGAAACCGAATTCAACGCGCTCGCCGCGCAAGGCTACAACCGTATTCCCGTTACGCTGGAAACGTTTGCCGATCTCGACACGCCGCTGTCGATCTACCTCAAGCTGGCCAACGCGCCCTACACCTACCTGCTCGAATCGGTGCAGGGCGGCGAGCGTTTCGGCCGCTACTCGATCATCGGCCTGGCCGCCTCGACGCGCATCATCGTCAATGGTCACCAGGTGCTCGTGCTGACCGGCAACCGCGTCGCCGAGCGCGAGGACGACACCAATCCGCTCGACTTCATCGGCAAGTACATGCAGCGCTTCCGCGCCGCGCCGCAGGCCGGTTTGCCGCGCTTCTGCGGTGGCCTCGTCGGCTGCTTTGGCTACGACACCATCCGCTACGTCGAAACCAAGCTGACGCGCACCAACAAGCCGGATGACATCGGTACGCCGGACATCGGCCTGCTGCTCTCCGAGGAAATCGCCGTCGTCGACAACCTGTCCGGCAAGCTCACGCTGGTCGTTTTTGCCGAACCGGGCTTCCCCGGCGCCTACCAGAAGGCGCGGGCGCGGCTGAAGGAACTGCTCGCCAAGCTGCGCATGCCGGTCGCCATCCCCAGCGAACAGCCGGTGCAGTCCGAACCCGCCGTCTCGGTCTTCGGCGAAGCCGCCTTCAAGAAGGCCGTGCTCAAGGCCAAGGACTACATCACCGAAGGCGACGTCATGCAGGTCGTGTTGTCGCAGCGCATGACCAAGCCCTTCGGTGCCAGCCCGATGGCGCTCTACCGCACCCTGCGCAGCCTCAACCCGTCGCCCTACATGTTCTACTTCGATTTCGAAGACTTCCACGTCGTCGGCGCCTCGCCCGAAATTCTCGTGCGCCTCGAAGGCGACCGCGTCACCGTGCGGCCGATTGCCGGCACCCGCAAACGCGGCGCCTCGCCGGAAGAGGATGCAGCATTGGCCGCCGAACTGCTGGCTGACGAAAAGGAACGCGCCGAGCACACGCAACTGCTCGATCTCGGCCGCAACGACTGCGGTCGCGTCGCCAAGATTGGTAGCGTGAAGCTCACCGAAAACATGATTGTCGAGCGCTACTCGCACGTGATGCACATCGTCTCCAACGTCGAAGGCCGCCTGCAACCGGGGCTTGATGCGCTGGACGTGCTGCGCGCCACTTTCCCGGCCGGCACCGTCTCCGGCGCGCCGAAGGTGCGGGCCATGGAAATCATCGACGAGCTGGAACCCGTCAAGCGCGGCATCTACGCCGGTGCCGTCGGTTACCTCGGCTTCCACGGCGACATGGATATCGCGATTGCCATCCGCACGGCCGTCGTCAAGAACAAGCAGCTCTATGTCCAGGCCGGCGCCGGCATCGTCGCCGATTCCGACCCCCATTCGGAATGGGAAGAAACCCGCAACAAGGCCCGCGCCGTGCTGCGCGCCGCCGAACTGGCCGAGCAGGGGCTCGATACGCGGATCGATTGATCGCCGCTGCCGGCCATGCCAAAAGAGCCGCCTGAACATGGGCGGCTTTTTTGTGTCCATCGTATGATGCGAGCAAGGTGTCGGAATTCCGATGGTCATTTTGGCCGGGTGTCGGAATTCCGATGTTTGGGTGCATGCCTTGTAATAAAAACCCTTATTAATCATTGTTTTAGGCTTTTGTGCCCCCTCGTTTTTTTCTGGCACGCTAGCTGCGTAGTAAACGCCACCGGAGCCGGGCAACGGCTTCTTCCACCCCTGGAGACGACATGAACCGATTTGCCATTGCTGCTGCACTCGCCACTGCCCTGAATGCTGTTGCCGCCTTGCCGGCCCACGCCCAGGAATCCGCCACCCTCAAGAAGATCAAGGAAACCGGCAGCATCACGCTGGGTCATCGCGAATCGTCGATTCCGTTTTCGTACTACGACGACAAGCAGCAGGTCATCGGCTATTCGCATGAACTGATGCTCAAGGTGGTCGACAGCATCAAGAGCGAGCTCAAGCTGGCCAAGGTCGACACCCGCCTGATGCCTGTCACCTCGGCCAACCGCATCACGCTGATCCAGAACGGCACGGTCGACATCGAGTGCGGCTCGACCACCAACAACCTTGAACGCCAGAAGCAGGTCGGCTTCTCGACCACCATTTTCGTCATCGGTACCCGCCTGATGACCAAGAAGGATTCCGGCATCAAGGACTTCGCCGATCTCGCCGGCAAGAACGTCGTGACCACCGCCGGCACGACCTCCGAGCGCCTGATCCGCAAGATGAACGAAGACAAGAAGCTCGGCATGAACGTCATTTCCGCCAAGGATCATGGCGAAGCCTTCCTGACCCTGGAGACCGGCCGCGCCGTTGCCTTCATGATGGACGATGCGCTGCTCTACGGCGAAATGGCCAAGGCCAGGAAGCCGGCCGACTGGATCGTCACCGGTACCGCCCAGTCGAAGGAAGCCTACGGCTGCATGCTGCGCAAGGACGATCCGGCCTTCAAGAAGGTCGTCGATACGGCGCTGACCAAAGCACTGACCTCGGGCGATGCCGAGAAGATCTACGCCAAGTGGTTCATGAACCCGATTCCGCCCAAGGGCCTGAACCTCAACATGCCGCTGTCGGATGAAATGAAGGCCGCCTTCAAGGCACCGAACGACAAGGCTTTCGAATAAGTCTCCCCGGCCCCTGGCCTGCGCGCCAGGGGCAATCAACAAATCCTTGAGGAGACCGTCATGGGTTACCAATGGAACTGGGGCATCTTCCTGCAGCCAAGTGCGAGCGGCGACGATACCTATCTGGGCTGGATGTTCACCGGCTTCAAAATGACCATCGCGCTGTCCCTGAGCGCCTGGGTCGTGGCCCTGCTGCTCGGCGCGCTGGTCGGCGTGCTGCGCACGGTGCCGAACAAGACGCTGGCCGGCATCGCCACGGCGTATGTCGAGCTGTTCCGCAACGTGCCGTTGCTGGTCCAGTTGTTCATCTGGTATTTCGTGCTGCCGGAACTGTTGCCGGCCAGCATCGGCAATGCCTACAAGCAGTCCAACCCGGTGTTCCAGCAGTTCCTCGCTTCGATGGTCTGCCTCGGCCTGTTCACCAGCGCCCGTGTCGCCGAGCAGGTGCGCGCCGGCATCAACTCGCTGCCCAAGGGACAGAAGAACGCCGGCCTGGCGCTCGGCCTGACCCTGCCGCAGACCTATCGTTTCGTGATGTTGCCGATGGCCTTCCGCCTGGTCGTGCCGCCGCTCACGTCGGAATTCCTCAACATCTTCAAGAACTCCGCCGTCTGCTCGACAATCGGCTTGCTTGAACTCGCCGCCCAGGGCCGCCAGCTGGTCGATTACACGGCGCAGCCCTACGAGTCCTTCATCGCCGTGACGCTGTCCTACATCATCATCAACGTCACCGTGATGACCCTGATGCACAAGTTCGAAAAGCGCATCGCGGTACCCGGTTACATCGGAGGCAAATAATGACTTACGAATTCGACTGGTCCTCCATCCCCGGCGCCTTGCCCTTCCTCTGGGACGGCATGAAGATTTCGCTGGTCATCACCGCCCAGGCGGTGGTCATCGGCATCGTCTGGGGCACCCTGCTGGCCATGATGCGGCTGTCGTCGGTCAAGCCGCTGTCGTGGTTCGCCGCCGGCTACGTCAACCTGTTCCGCGCCGTGCCGCTGGTCATGGTGCTGCTCTGGTTCTTCCTGATCGTGCCGGAATTTGTCGGGCAGCTGTTCAACATTCCGAAGGGGACGGACCTGCGTTTGTCTTCGGCCATGGCCGGTTTTGCCCTGTTCGAGGCGGCCTATTACTCGGAAATCATCCGTGCCGGCATCCAGAGTGTGCCGAAGGGCCAGATTTCCGCCGCCTCGGCGCTCGGCATGAATTACGCCCAGGCCATGCGCCTCGTCGTGCTGCCGCAGGCCTTCCGCAACATGGTGCCGCTGCTCCTGACCCAGGCCATCATCCTCTTCCAGGACACCTCGCTGGTCTATGTCTCGGCGCTGGCCGACTTCTTCGGCGCCGCCTACAAGGTCGGCGATCGCGATGGCCGGCTGGTCGAACTGCTGCTCTTTGCCGGTGCCGTCTATTTCGTCATCTGCTTCTCCGCTTCGCAGATCGTGAAGCGCCTCCAGAAAAAATATCACCCGGCCTGATGGCCGCTGCCAGGAGAATCCCATGATCAACATTGCCAACGTCAGCAAGCATTACGGCAGCTTCCAGGTGCTCAAGGATTGCACCACCTCGGTCAGCAAGGGCGAGGTCATCGTCGTCTGCGGCCCGTCCGGCTCGGGCAAGTCGACGCTGATCAAGTGCGTCAATGGCCTCGAACCCTTCCAGTCTGGCGAGATCGTCGTCAACGGCATTTCGGTCGGCGACCCGAAAACCAACCTGTCCAAGCTGCGCGCCCAGGTCGGCATGGTCTTCCAGAATTTCGAGCTGTTCCCGCACATGAGCATCACGCAGAACCTCGCCATCGCCCAGGTCAAGGTCCTCGGCCGCAGCCAGGAGGAGGCGATGGACAAGGGCCTCAAGCTGCTCGACCGCGTCGGCCTCAAGGCGCAGGCCGCCAAGTTCCCCGGCCAGTTGTCCGGCGGCCAGCAGCAGCGCGTGGCGATTGCCCGGGCGCTGGCCATGGACCCGATCTGCATGCTGTTCGACGAGCCGACCTCGGCCCTCGACCCGGAAATGGTCAACGAAGTGCTCGACGTGATGACCGAACTGGCCCAGGAAGGCATGACCATGATGTGCGTGACGCATGAAATGGGCTTCGCCAAGCGCGTCGCCAGCCGCGTGATCTTCATGGATCAGGGCGCCATCGTCGAGGACGACAGCAAGGAAACCTTCTTCGCCAATCCGCGTTCGCAGCGGGCGCAGAACTTCCTCGCCAAGATCCTCCACCACTGAAAGCCGGGAGCCAGCCGCGCATGGACGATAGCCTGAACCGGCTGGCGATCAGCTTCTTCCTCGGTGGTCTGGTCAGCCTGGCGACGATCACCAATCCGCTGTCGAAGATTCCCGTCTTCCTCACGCTGGCGACCGATATCGATCTTGGTACCGCCTCGCGGGAAGCTCGGCGTGCGTGTTTTTACGGATTTTTGCTGTTGACCGTGGGATTGTTCGCCGGCGTCTTTATTCTCGAAGCCTTCGGTATTTCCTTCGGCGCCTTGCGCATCGCCGGTGGGCTGACCGTGGCCCTGATCGGCTACCGCATGCTGTTCGGCACCAGCGACGCCGCCTTGGTCGGCGGCAGCGGCAGCTTCGCCTTCTTTCCACTGGCCATGCCGGGCATCGCCGGGCCGGGGGCGCTGGCCACGGTGATCGGCATTTCCAGCGAGATCGCCGAACTGACCGGCGGCATGCAGCGTTTGATGGCCTACACGGCAACGGTCGCCAGCATCGCCGCGACCTGCCTGCTCATCTGGCTGGTCCTCCGTTCGGCGCGCTGGGCGTCGCGCCGGCTGGGGGCGGAAGGCATCAACGTGGTCGCACGCCTGACTGGCTTCCTTCTCATTTGCATCGGTGTGCAGTTCGTCGGTTCGGGCATCCGCAGTTTCATGGCGGGCATCTGACTATGTCCAATCTCCTGCCTGCCACCGCCTTGGGGAGGTTTCCCAACTTACAATGAAGCACTCATTTTCGATCTGATCATGCCCGACGCCCGCCAGCCCATCCCGATCTCCCTGACCAAGCCGCATCGCGTGCTCGGTGTGGCGGCTGTGCTGGTGCTGATCCTGATGACGGCCTTCCTCGCCTACCGGGTTTCCGAGAAGCAGGGCTTCAACCAGATGCGTGACGAGGCCAGCCACCAACTCGACATCCTGGCTGCCGCCATCGACAGCGAAGTGACCCGGCACGCCTCGATTCCCAGCGCCGTCGAGTTGAATCCCGACGTCCTCGCCTTGCTGCGTGCCCCGGTCGACGGCCGGAAGGCCTTGCAGGCGACGGCCAATCGTTTCCTGCAAAAGCTCAACGACAATCTCGGCGGGCCGGCCATTTTCGTGCTCGACACCGCCGGCAGGGTCGTCGCGTCGAGCGACTGGATCTTCTCC
Organism: Pseudomonadota bacterium; assembly: GCA_018261895.1. GTDB lineage: Bacteria > Pseudomonadota > Gammaproteobacteria > Burkholderiales > Rhodocyclaceae > Azonexus. The sequence continues at coordinate 87,133 of JAGTRT010000011.1, read as the reverse complement.
GACAACCTGCTCGGCGCCGACCTCTCCTACATGCCGCTGTTTCGCGGCGCCGTCGCCGGCACGCCGGGCCGCCACTACGCGGTGGACAACGTGCGCAAGGAGCCGGGCTATTTCTTCGCGCTGCCCATTCGCGACGAACAGCAGGACTGGAAGGTGATCGGCGTCGCCGTCGTCAAATCCAGCCTGCACGAAGTGGAGCGGCGCTGGCTCGGGCAGGAGGCGCCGGCCCTCATCGTCGACGCCAACGGCATCGTGCTCCTCGCCTCGCCGCCCGAGTGGCGCTACGCCACGCTCGAGCCGCAAGCCCTGGACGTCCTGGCGCGCATCAGCCAGGAGCAGTTCGCTGGCCAGCCGCTCGGCGTCACCTCGCTCAACATCGCCATCGACGCCGCGCAGGAAGGTGCCGTCGTCCGCCTGTCGCGCCAATTGAAGACCGACCCCGGTCCGCTGCAGGGTGCCAAGTCCTACCTTGCCCTGAGCCGCCACCTGCCCGGCACGGCCTGGCGCATCGTCGTCTTTTCCGACCTGCGGCCGGTCTTCGTCCAGGCCTCGACCCACGCCGCCCTGGCCGCTGCGGCCATCGGCTGCTTCCTGCTCTGGCTGCTCTTCCTCAGCCAGCGCCGGCGCCTTGCCCGCGGTCGCGAGGAGGCGCGCGCCATGCTCGAACAGGCCAACCAGGAACTCGAACGCAATGTCGCGGCGCGCACCGCCGACCTCTCGGAAGCCGTCACAGGCCTGCAACGCGAAGTCGCCGAGCGCCAGCGCGCCGAGCAGACCCTGCGCGCCGCCCAGGACGAACTGGTCCAGGCCGCCAAGCTGGCCGTGCTCGGCCAGATGGCGACCGGCATCACCCATGAACTCAGCCAGCCGCTCGGCGCCATCCGCACCCTGTCGGCCAATGCCGTCGAGTTCATGCATCGCGGCGACCTTGCCACGGCGGAAAAGAACCTCGGCATCGTCGGCCAGTTGGCCGAACAGGCCGGCGGCATCATCACGCCGCTCAAAACCTTCGCCCGCAAGTCGCCGGCCGTCTCGGTGGCGGTCGATGTCGAGCAGGCGGTCGATGCCGCGCTGTTCCTGTTCGACGCCCGGCTCAAAAAGCTCAATGTCACGGTCAACCGGAAATTTTGCCCAAAATCGAAAATTGCCTGGTGCGACCAGAATCGCCTGCAACAGGTGCTGGTCAATCTGATCGGCAACGCCATCGACGCCATGGCCGACGAGCCGGAACGCCGCCTGAGCTTCAGCGCCGAGCTGGCCAGCTCCGGTCAGGTGGCGCTGGCGGTCGCCGACAGCGGCGTTGGCTTCACCGAAGAAGCGCTCGAGCACCTGTTCGAACCCTTCTTCACCACCAAGCAGCCGGGCGAAGGCCTCGGCCTGGGCCTGACCATTTCGCGCGACATCCTGCGCGACTTCGGCGGCGACCTGCTGGCCGGCCCGGCTCCCGGCGGCGGTGCCCGTTTCGTCATCCTGCTGCCGGCCGTGCCGCCGGCCGCCTCCACTCCTGAAGAGGCTACGCCATGAAGCCCGAACTCTCCGTCCTGCTCGTCGAAGACGATCCGAATGTCCGCCTCGGTTGCGAGCAGGCCATGCAACTGGCTGGCATCGCGGTGGAGGCCGTCGGCTCGGCCGAAGAGGCGCAGCGCCGCCTGCGCGCCGGCTACCCGGGCATCGTCGTCACCGACATGCGCCTGCCCGGCATCGACGGCATGGCGCTGCTGCGCTGGGTCGTCGAGCTCGACGCCGACCTGCCGGTCATCATCATCACCGGCCACGGCGACGTCACCCTGGCCGTCGAAGCCATGCGCAGCGGCGCCTACGATTTCATGCAGAAACCGTTCTCGACCAGCGATCTGGTCGACGTCGTGCGCCGTGCGCTGGAGAAGCGCGAACTCGTCCTCGAAGTCGACGCCCTGCGCCGCCGGCTAGACCATCGTGACAACCTCGAATCCCGCCTGATCGGCCGCTCGCCGCAAATGGCCAAGGTCCGCCAGTTGATTCTTGACGTCGCCGGAGCCGCCGTCGACGTGCTGATCTTCGGCGAAACCGGCACCGGCAAGGAAATGGTCGCCCGCTGCCTGCACGACCTCAGCCATCCCGGCCAGCAGAACTACGTCGCGCTCAACTGCGGCGGCATGTCCGACAACCTGCTCGACAGCGAACTCTTCGGCCACGAGCCGGGCGCCTTCACCGGCGCGCAAAAGCGGCGCATCGGCAAGATCGAGTACGCCAGCGGCGGCACGCTCTTCCTCGACGAAGTCGAGTCGATGCCGATGAACATGCAGATCAAACTGCTCCGCGTCCTGCAGGAACGCGTCATCGAACGCCTCGGCTCCAACCAGCAAATCCCGGTTTCCTGCCGCGTCATCGCCGCCACCAAGGAAGACCTCAGGGTGCTCTCCGACCAGGGAAAATTCCGCGCCGACCTCTACTACCGCCTCAACGTCGTGCGCATCGAACTGCCCCCGCTGCGCGAACGGCGCGAAGACATCCCGGCCCTCTACGACGAATTCCTGCTCCACGCCGCCAAGCGATACAACCGCCCGCCGCCGCCGCTCACCTCCGAATACCTGCGCCGCCTCATGGCGCAGGACTGGCCGGGCAACATCCGCGAACTGCGTAATGCCGCCGACTGCCACGCGCTGGGCATCGGCCGCGACGCCATGGCCACCGGCACCGGCGCCGCCCAATCGCTGACCGAAGCCGTCGAAAACTACGAACGCGGCCTCGTTGCCGACGAATTCACCCGCCAGGAAGGCAACATCGCCCGCACCAGCGAAGCCCTGAAAATCGCCCGCACGACGCTGCACGACAAGCTGAAGAAGTATGGGTTGATCTGATCGGCGGCCATCAAAAAGCCGCGGCTGAAATTTCGATTTTGGCCCTTTTTTCCGGTTGACCGTGGGATTCTGGATTGCCGTTCGTTAAGGGCTCGGGGGAGATTGAGGCCGGTTCAATCTCCGTAGTTCGGCCACTCTAACTGATTTAATCAGACCTGTTCTGTTGGAGGGTTGCCAGGATCGCATACGGCCAATCGAATTGGATGTCATAATCGCTCCCGAATATTGCTTACTGGGTAGACCGCTTTTGTCCGCCTATTAGCTGTTGGAATTTTCTTATTCTGGGGTGGGTATGACCGATAACAACCAGGCAATAGAAGTGACATCTGTGACTGAGTCTGCGCCAGTCGCAACGCAGAAAAAAGCTCGATCACAACGACCAGCGAAGCCAAAACGAACGTTTCCCCAGTTCTCGATTGAGGAGAGCCGAAAGATTGCGGATGCTATAAAGCAATTCAACGCAGGGAACCCTTGGGCACCAAAAGACATTGCCTCCGCGCTCAAGATGGGAATGGGCAACAATTTCTTCTACCTGACAGCGTCATCAAGGGATTACGACTTAACGCTTGGAACACGAGACACAGAGAAGGTGGAGCTTTCTTCGCTGGGCCGAAAACTTGTGTATCCGAAGAGTCCGCAAGAAGAGGCCGATGCGATTCGAACGGCTTTTCAAAGCGTCGAACTGTTTAAAAATGTGTTCGATTACTATCAGGGCCAGAATTTGCCTGAAATTCAGTACCTGAAGAACACTTTAAAAACTGAATTTGGCGTAAACGAACAGTATCAGGATGATTTTTACGACATTTACCAAAAAAATCTCTCCTATCTCAAGTCAAAGGGAGATCTGCCTACCGCAATAACTAAAGCTACAGAGGGAAAAGCCGCAGTTAGTTCAATTATCCTTGGCGAATCGAACAATGCAGGAACGCTGGTCGCATTTGTCGCTATGCCTTTTTCCGAGAAGACGTCAGCTTATCCAAAGGGTTACTTCGACGAAGTACTTAAGCACTTGATTACTCCGGCTGCCGTGAAAGCCAACTTCAATGCAAGAACAGCAAAAAAAGCAGGTAGTGAGGTTATTCAGTCCACTATCGTCAATGATCTTGATGCGGCTGACTTGGTCATCGTTGATTTGACTGAACACAATCCAAATGTCCTGTTTGAATTGGGTATGCGTATCGCGTTTAACAAGCCAGTTTGCCTAATTCGTGCAAAAGGAACGGCCGCTATTTTCGATATTGATCACATGCTCAGGGTTTATGACTACAACCCGTGTCTCTGGCCGTCCACTTTGGAAAGTGATGTGCCCGGACTGACAGAGCATATTTCCGAAACATGGAAGAACAAGGACAACGACAGGTCATACCTCAGCATTCTGCGCGAGAACAAGTAAGTACTTGCTCAGCTGGAATGTCTACTGGAGCTACTCTTTAGGTGCGAGAAAGTTCGATGACGTTGGCGCATTGAACGTCAGCTATCCAATAACGACATTGGCTACCAGCGTTATTAGGAAGCTGATTTCCATTGGAGTTCGCAATGGGTTCGCGTCCAAATACCAACGACACCCCGGAACGGTAGTGACCGTCCCGGGGCCCCCGCTTAGAACCAGTACTGATACCCCAGCGCCAGCCCGTAGGCTGAATCGCCCGGATTGACCGTGTAGTTGCCGGCCGAGCTGGTGCCCATCGGGACCAGGGCCGAACCGGCGCTGTTCTTGTGGGCGGAGAAGATGGCGTAGACGGCGGATTGGGCGCCGATGCTTTCGACCCAGCCGAGGGTGGCGACGCTGCCCTTGTTGTCGGGGTTGCTGTTCTCGGTCTTGCCTTCGCCGTAGGAGAGCAGCAGCTTGCCGGTACCGGTCACGGCCGTGCGGCTGCCGACCATCCACTCGTTGCGCGTCGTCTTGAGGCCGGCGTCCGGCGTCGTGACGGCATGACCATAGCCGGCGAGCAGCTTGGTTTTCATGATCTGGTAGCCGACGCCGATGAAAGCGTTTTCGGTTTTTGCCGTCGCGCTGCTCGCGTGGTCGTCGTCCTGGTAGGCGACGCTCATGTCGAAGGGGCCGTTTTCGTAATTGACGGCGATGGCCATGGCGTCCGAAGACTTGCCGGTTTCGCCGCCCAGCGCCAGCATTACATTGGCGCTCAGCCCCTTGAATTTCGGGCTGGCATAGACCAGCGAGTTGTCGAAGCGGGTGGCGCCGGTGCTGACGTTGCCGTCGGTGGTCGGCGAGCCGTAACCCTGCTCGTAGGCGTCGTAATTGATGATGGCGTTGTAGACCGGCGAGTACTGGCGGCCGGCGGTCAGGCGCCCGTACTTGCCTTCGATGCCGGCGTAGGCCTGGCGGCCGAGCAGGCGGCCGCCCTGGGCCAGCGTGCCTTTGTTGAGGAAGATGCCGCTTTCCAGTTGGAAGACGCCACGGACGCCTTCCGTGATGTCCGCGCCACCCTTGACGCCGAGGCGGGTGCCGTTGAGGCCGCCGGATTCGAGCGACAGGCGGTCACCCTTGCCGCCGCCGCTGTTGTATTCGGTAAACATGTCGAGCTTGCCGTAAACGGTAACGCTGGCATTGGCGCCCAGCGACGAGTTGGAGAGGACCGGTGCCTTGCTGTCCGGTGCGGCGCGCGGCGCTTCCTTGGCCTGGGCTTCAAGCTGGGCGATGCGCTCCTGCATTTTTTGCATGGCAGCCTTCATGTCGTCCAGTTCACCGGCCTGGGCGGGCGCGAAGGCCGAGCAGAGGCCGGCGGCAGTCATGGCGAGTACGAGTTTTTTCATGGTGCGATCCTTGATTCGAGAAAAAGTGGGTCCCTGCCGGCATCTGCGATGCGGCATTGGTGTCTTGTCTGAAACGGGGGGGAGCCGGGCGGACTACAAGGCCCGCCGTCGGCTTAGCTAGTCAAACTGCGCTGGCTCAGTATTCCCAGAAAATGCGCTGCAGTTCCTTGCTGTCACTGGTCTTGGTCATGGCGACGGCAGCCAGGATGCGGGCCTTTTGCGGGTTGAGGTCGTGGGCGACAACCCAGTCGTACTGGTCGTCCGGCTGTTCGGCATTGCGCAGCACGAAACCGCCGGCATTGACGTGCGAGGAACGGATGATCTGCACACCCTTGGCGCGCAGTTCGCGCAGGCCCGGAACGACGCGGGCAGCGACCGAACCGTTGCCGGTGCCGGCGTGGATGATGGCCTTGGCGCCCTTGTCGGCCAGCGCGCGATAGGCGGTGTCGCTGACATTGCCGTAGCCGTAGGCGATTTCAACCGGGGCCAGGGCGCTGATCTTCTCGATGTCGAATTCCGAGTTCATGGTGTGGCGCTTGGCCGGCAGGCGGAACCAGTAGTTCTTGCCCTCGACCACCATGCCGAGCGCGCCCCACGGGCTCTTGAAGGCTTCGGTCTTGATGTTGATCATCTTGGAAACGTCGCGACCGCTGTTCAGTTCGTCGTTCATCGTGACCAGCACGCCCTTGCCGCGCGCATCCTGGCTGGCGGCAACGCTCACCGCGTTCGACAGGTTGAGCATGCCGTCAGCCGACATGGCCGTGCCCGGACGCATCGAGCCGACAACGACGATGGGCTTGTCGGTATGGACGACGAGGTTCAGGAAATAGGCGGTTTCTTCCAGCGTGTCGGTGCCGTGCGTGACGACGATGCCGTCAACATCGCCCTGTTTGGCCAGCGCCGCGACGCGCTTGCCGAGGGTGACGAGGTGCTCGTTGGTGAAGCTTTCGGAAGCGATCTGGAAGACCTGCTCGCCACGGACCTGGGCGACATCGGCGAGGGTCGGGATGCCGGCGATCAATTTATCGACCGGCACCTTGGCGGCTTGGTAGGTGGCGCTCTTGGCAACATCGGCCCCGGCGCCGGCGATGGTGCCGCCGGTAGCCAGAATCACGACATTGGGTTTGTCGGCAATGGCGGGAATCGCCTGACAGAAGGCTACGGCGATCAGCGCGCAGCGGGCGAGGAAGCGGTTCATTGAATCTCCTTGTGCATTGTGAGAAACCCGGGGTTGGTTTCGTGCTTGTTAATCAGCACGGGCCATGCCAGATATTCGGGGGATGGTACGTGTTTCTATGTGATTGATTTACATGGAAATGGTTTTGTGGCGACCGGTGTTTTTGACGGAATGTCGAGGCTTGGTCGGTAGTGGCCATCGGTTTTTCGATGCGCGACGCTGCAGTCTTGGAGACGCGTCACAATCTTTTGTGATTCCCTCAAACCCCTGATGAAACTACTAAGCAGCCGACTAAGCCGCCAAAAATCGGCGGCCAAGTCTCTGCTTATCCCCGGCCCTCCCCTGATAAGGGGAGGCCGGGAGGGGTTTCGGTCTTTTCAATCAAAACGGCTTCGCGAATTTCCGGAAGTCACGAAAAGACGCTCAGAAGATTTCAATCAACTGCTTGACGATCAGCACGCTGACAACGCAAAGGAAAGCCTTGCGGATGAAGCCGGCGCCGTGCTTCAGCGCGAGGTGGGTGCCGACGTAGGCGCCAGCCAGATTGCAGGCCGCCATGGTCAGGCCGACCGCCCACAGGATGGGGCCGTGGCTGGCGAAGAAGCCGATGGCCGAGACATTGGTGGCGAAATTGACGACCTTGGCGCTGGCCGACGCGCGGATGAAGTCCATGCCGAACAGGCGAACGAAGCCGAAGATCAGGAAGCTGCCGGTGCCCGGCCCGAAGAAGCCATCGTAGAAGCCGATGACCAGCCCGAACAGGGCGCCGCGCCAGATGTCACCGGGGCGTGGTTCATGCGTTTCCTCCTGCCCCAGGTTCTTGCGCAGGAAGGTGTAGATGGCGACGGCCAGCATCATGACGACGACCAGCGGCCGCATGGCATCGCGCGGAATCCAGGCGACCACGGCGGCGCCCAGCCAGGCACCGAGCAGCGCGGCGGCCGTGGCGGGCAGCACCAGGCGCCAGGGAATGCGCACGGTGCGGGCGTAACGCCACAGCGAGGCGCCGGTGCCGGCGATGCTCGACACCTTGTTGGTGCCGAACAGCGTCGGGATGCCGGTCTGCGGAAAGGCGGAGAGCAGCACCGGAATCTGGATCAGACCGCCGCCGCCGACCACAGCGTCGACCATGCCGGCGAAGAAGGCAGCGGGGGCGAGAATGAACCAGTCGATAGTCATGGCGTACTCAAAAAAAGACCCGGTGCGGGGCACCGGGTCAAGCAAGCGGGTTCGGCGCGGGGGCGGCCGAACCCCTGAGGAGGGATGGTTAGGCGGTGACTGGCACGGCGTCCTCGCCGGCTACCGGCAGCGCGTCATCGACGTCGGCAAGGGACTCGTCCACCGGATCGATGGCCTGTTCCCACTTGGCGACGACGGCGGTGGCAATGGCGTTGCCGAGCACGTTGGTTGCCGTGCGGCCCATGTCGAGGAAGTGGTCGATGCCGAGAATCAGCAGCAGGCCGGCCTCGGGCAGCCCGAACATCGGCAGCACGGCGGCAACGACGACCAGCGAGGAGCGCGGCACGCCGGCAACGCCCTTGCTCGAGATCATGAGGACGAGCAGCATGGTGATTTGCGTGCCCAGACTCAGATCGATGCCGTAGGCCTGGCCGATGAACAGCGCGGCAAAGGCGCAGTAGAGCATCGAGCCGTCGAGGTTGAACGAGTAGCCGAGCGGCAGCACGAAGCCGGTGATGCGGTCCTTGACGCCGAATTTCTCCAGCTGCTCCATGAGCTTGGGGTAGGCCGATTCGCTGCTGGCCGTCGAGAAACCGAGCAGCATCGGGCTGCGCACCAGCTTGAGCAGGCGGAAGACTTCCTTGCCGAGCACGAAGTAGCCGGCCGCGATGAGCACCAGCCAGAGCACGGCCAGGGCAATGTAGAAGCTCGCCAGCAGCTTGCCGAAGACGACCAGCATGCCCAGGCCCTGGGTCGTGATGATGCCGGCGACGGCGCCGAAAACGCCAATCGGGGCGAAGCGCATGACGTAGTCGGTAACCTTGAGCATGACGTGCACGACTTCGTCCATCGTGCTCACCAGGCTGCGCGCTGCCTGGTTGTGCAGGTGGCCGAGCGCCAGGCCGAAGAAGACGGCGAAGACGAGGATCTGCAGGATTTCATTGGCCGCCATCGCCTCGAAGAAATTCTTCGGGAAGACGTGGGTGATGAAGTCCTTGAGGTTCAGCGCACTGGTTTTCAGGCCGACGGCGGCGCCGACTTCGGGTAGCGGCACGCCCAGACTGGCGCCGGGTTGCAGCAGGTTGGCGAAGATCAGGCCGAGCCCCAGCGAGCACAGCGAGGCGGCGACGAACCAGCCGAGCGCCTTGGCGCCGATCCGGCCGACCGTCTTCGAATCGCCCATGCCGGCCAGGCCGACGACCAGGGTAGCGAAGACGAGCGGGGCGATGATCATCTTGATCAGGCGCAGGAAGATGTCGGTCAGGATGCCGAAGTAGCCGGCGATTTCCTTGGCGGCGGCGGGGCCGCCGGCCATGGTGTTGCAGGCGTAGCCGACAATGACGCCGAGCACCATGGCGATCATGATCAGGGTGGTCAACCGGTTCATTTTCATGATGGTTTCCTTGTTGTGTGCATTGAATGGAGGGCGTTTTGGGAAGTCGTTTGCGATCTTTTGTTGGTCATTCAAACCCCTCCCCAGCCCTCCCCTTGTCAGGGGAGGGAGCCTGATCCCGCGCGACTTGGTTTGCTCCTCCCCTGATAAGGGGAGGCCGGGAGGGGTTTTTCAGACGTATCAGATCGCGAACACCTCCTCAGGCCGCCCGCGGCAGAATCATCTGCGGCTTGGTCAGGACTTCCGGGCGCAGCACGTCGGCCAGTTGCTCGGGGCTCATGAGCTTGCGTTCGAGGACGATCTCGGCGACACCACGCCCGCTCAGGTGGGCTTCGGCGGCAATTTCGGTGGCGTTGGCGTAGCCGATGTAGGGGTTGAGCGCGGTGACGATGCCGATCGAACGCTCGACGCTGGCGCGCAGTGCATCGCGGTTGGCGGTGATGCCATCGACGCAGTAGTCGGCCAGCGTCTTGCAGCCCTTGCCGAGGTGCAGCACACTCTTGAACAGGCTGTGGGCGATGATCGGCTCAAAGGCGTTGAGCTGCAGCTGGCCGGCTTCGGCGGCGAAGGTGACGGTGGTGTCGTTACCGATCACTTCGAAGGCGATCTGGTTGACCACTTCCGGGATGACCGGATTGACCTTGCCCGGCATGATCGACGAGCCGGCCTGGCGCGGCGGCAGGTTGATTTCGCCAAAGCCGGCGCGCGGGCCGGAGGAGAGCAGGCGCAGGTCGTTGCAGACCTTGGACAGCTTGACGGCAACGCGCTTCAACACGCCGGACAGTTGCACGAAGCTGCCGCAGTCCTGCGTCGCTTCGATCAGGTTGGGGGCGGTGAGGACCGGAATGCCGCTGATCTCGACCAGCTTGCGGCAGACGATGCCGGCATAGTCCGGATGGGCGTTGATGCCGGTGCCGATGGCGGTGGCGCCGAGGTTCATCTCGCGGATGAGCAGGGCGGCTTCGCGGAGGCGCTCCTCGTCCTCGCCGAGCATCACGGCGTAGGTCGAGAACTCTTGGCCGAGGGTCATCGGCACGGCATCCTGCAACTGGGTGCGGCCCATCTTGAGCACGTCGGCGAATTCCTCGGCCTTGCGCTCGAAGGCGCGGCGCAGGTAGGCCATGGCCTCGACAAGGCGGAAGATGCCGACGTAGGTGGCGAGCTTGAGCGCCGTCGGATAGACGTCGTTGGTCGACTGGCTCATGTTGACGTGTTCGTTCGGATGCAGCTGATGGTAGTCGCCGCGCGCGTAGCCGAGGATTTCCAGCGCCCGGTTGGCAATCACCTCGTTGGCGTTCATGTTGGTCGAGGTGCCGGCGCCGCCCTGGATGACGTCGACGACGAACTGGTCATGCCACTGGCCGTCGATGACTTCGCGGCAGGCGGCGACGATGGCGTCGGCGCGCCGGGCATCGAGCAGGCCGAGTTGCCGGTTGGCCTGGGCGGCGGCCTTCTTGATCTGGGCCAGGGCACGGATGAGGTCCGGATAGACGGCGATGGAAATTCCGGTGATGTCGAAATTTTCCAGGGCGCGCAGGGTGTGCACGCCGTAATAGGCCGCGTTGGGCACTTCGCGGTCGCCAAGCAGGTCGTGTTCGAGGCGGTGGGGGGCTTGTTTGGGCATGTTGTCTCTCCGGTGCAGTGTTGTAATTGGTCCGGCGGGGGTGCCGTCCATTGCGCTTATCTCTGCACGTGTCATGCCAGTGGCAATCGATTTGCCGGGTACTGATTTTTAATGGTTTTTCCGGGTAGGTTTGGCGAAAGCGCCGGATTCCCGATGTTTTGGCCAGGCGGCTGCTCGGATTTCCGAAGCATGGATCGATGGCGCGCGACCCAAAAAAACAAAATCCGCCGGATTCGGCGGATTTCAATTTTGGGCGTTTTTTACGGTAGACCGTAGCAAGCCCGGTTGACCGTGAGATCGCTCAGTCCGCCGTCGGCGGCAGCCATTTCAGCCGCCGGAACACCCATTCCGTCAGCCACAGGCTGAAATAGGTCGCGAACCACGCGAAGATCGTGTCGGACAGGAAATGCCCGCCGGCGGTCATGCGCACCACGGCGAGCAGCGTGCCGGTGGCCAGGCTGACCAGCAGCCAGCGTCGGCGTACGGCCGGCGCGCCCAGCCAGCCGAAGGCCATGACGAAGGCGGCAGTGGCGACATGACCGCTGACGAAGGAGCAATTCTTCGGGCACTGGTCAGTCGGCACGAACGCCGGGGTGAATTTCAAGGGGCCGCTGAATTCAGCCACCGTCGCCGGTCGCGCCCGCTGCCAGCCGTCCTTGAGCGTCGCGTCGACGAGCAGCACAGGCCCCAGCAGCGCGGCAGCGAGCAGGAAACCGAAGGTCACCCGCCGCGTATGCAGCCATCGCAGGTGCTTTATGCAGCCGAGCAACAAGCCGCCGGCGAGGATGACGAGCAGCGCCTGTCCGAGGCGCGGCGTGCCGCGGTAGATCAGTTCGAACAGCGGCCAGTTGCCGCCGGAAAACGCCCATTTGCCGTCATGGTAGAAAACCCGGCTCGCGGCCAGGTCGATCTCCGGAAAGGCGACGAAGAGCACCGCCAGCAGCGCAAACACGACGCCGGCGACGCGAAGCTCAATAGCCCTTGAAGTCATGCAGCAGGTAAACATCCATGTCGCGGCTGGTCGTCGCGTCGAGCGGCGCTTTCAGCGTGGCGAGTTTTTCGATGCGGGCGAAGCGCGGGGCAAAGTCGGCGCCCGGCGCGGTATCGGTGATGAGGAGCGCATCCTTGCCAACGTAGGGGCGCAGGTCGGTCGTCAGCTTGTAATGGTCGCTGGCGACGCCGGACGGATTCCAACTCGCGGCGGCCGGCTTGAGGTCGCGCAGCTCGTAGAGCATGTGGGCGAGCAGGGTGCGGTTGTCGGCGACGAGAACGGTGTCCGGGTGGTGCTGAATGATCGGCTTCAGTTGTCGGCCCAGTTCATCCCAGCCCATGGCGCGCTTGAACGGGTTCAATTTTGCCTGTTTTTCCGGGTTGACCGTGGCAATTACCTGCGGCCAGTGATAGACCAGCCCGACGATCAGCACGTTGATCGCCAGCCCGGCGATCAGCAGCTTTTTCTTCTCGCGCTGCAGCAGCCAGGCCACGGCGGCGATGACGGCCGGCGCAAAAGCCGGTGCTGCCCAGTTGGCGTTGGCGCTGCTCTTCATGGCCTGCGCCGAAACGACGATCCACAGCGGCAACGCGAACCAGAGCAGGAGCCGGGTCCGGTCGTCGCGCCAGCTTTCGCGAACACGGACGAGAAGCAGCACGAAAACGCTGCCGAGCACCGGGCCGAAAGCCACCCACTGCGCCGCCCAGAATTCGCCGAGCGAGGCCAGCCCGCCGCCGGCAGCGCGGTTCAGGGTGATGTCGGCGGTGTGCTTGAGCGTCGGGAAGTCGTGCGTGAAATTCCAGACGATGTTCGGCGACAGGATCAACAGCGCCAGCCCGACCGCCAGCCAGGGTTTGGCCGACGCCAGTCTTGACCGATCAAAAGCGAGCAGGAACAGGAAGGCCGCACCGAGCCAGGCCGCCATCGTGTATTTGGAGAGCAAACCGAGGCCGCAGACGAGACCGAGCAGCAGCCAGTCGCCCCACGAATCGCTATCCAACGCCCGCAGGAAAGCCCACAACGCCAAGGCCCAGAACAGCGTGAGCAGCGCATCGGTCGAAACGAACAAGCCAAGCCAGGAAAAAATCGGCAGGCTCAAGACCGCAACGGCCGACCAGAAGGCGACACGCTCGTCGTAAAGCCGGCCGGCAATCGCCCAGCAGGCCGCCGCAGCGAGCGGATAACAGAGCATGGACAGCGCCTTGACGCCGACCAGCCCGTCGCCGAACAGCGCGGTGGACAGCCAGATCAGCGCCGCGACGCCGGGCGGCTTGGAGAAATAGCCCCAATCGAAATGCTGCGCCCAGGTCCAGTATTGCGCTTCATCGACGTAGAGCGTGATGCCGAGATTGGGCAGCAGCCAGAAACGCCAGGCGAGCAGGGCGGCCGTCAGGCCAAACAGCAGTTTTACGCTGTTTTTTCGGTTGACCGTGGAAAGGCTCACGCCGACTTGTGCCAGCCTTCGTCAGCCGCCAGATTGCGTTCCGGGCGCGCCGAGTAGGAGCGGATGGTGCCGGATTCGAAGTAGATGCGGGCCAGCAGTTCGGACAGCACGCCGGTCGTGATGAAGTGGATGCCGGCAATCAGCGTACCGATGCCGACGATAAGCAGCGGACGGCCGCCGATGTTCTCGCCGAGGCCGAACTTGACCCAGGCCAGCCAGGTCATGATCAGGCCGGAAAGGGCCGTCAGGCCAAGGCCGATGCCACCGAAGAAGTGGCCCGGCCGGGCGCGAAAACGCATGAAGAAATAAACGGCGATCAAATCGAGAATGACGCGGAAAGTGCGCGAAATGCCGTACTTCGAAACGCCAGCGGTGCGCGCATGGTGCGTCGTCGGCTCCTGCGCGATGCGGCGCGGTGTGGTAACGGTAGCCAGCCAGGCCGGGATGAAACGGTGCATTTCGCCGTACAGGCGAACGCTCTTGATCACGCTGCCGCGGAAAGCCTTGAGGCTGCAGCCGTAGTCGCGAAGGTGCACGCCGGTCATGCGGGCGATCAATTTGTTGGCGATCTTCGACGGAATCTTGCGCAGGAACAGCCCGTCCTGACGGTTCTGACGCCAGCCGGCGACAAGGTCGAGGTCTTCGTTGATGAGCCGGGCAACCATGCGCGGAATGTCGATCGGATCATTCTGCAAATCGCCGTCCATGGTCACGATGACGTCGCCACGCGCCGCATCGATACCCGCCTGCATGGCCGCCGTCTGCTTGAAGTTGCGCGTCAGCTCGACGACGCGAACGTGCGGCCCGTATTCGCGCGAACACTGCACGGCGCGATCCACCGTCGCATCGCTGCTGCCGTCATCAACCAGCACCAGTTCCCACGGATGGTCGTAACCCTCCAGCGCCTCATGCACCCGCTTGACCAGCGGCGCGATGTTGTCCTCCTCGTTGTAGAACGGGACGACGATGGAAAGGCTGTGCGGGGCAGTGGCGATAACTTCGCTCATGGATGAATCCGGCGGCAAGTGGCTAAATAATCGCGCATTTTAACGTGAAAGTCGCATGCCGGCGCCGAATCTCCCTTTGCTTGCTAGCCGGGCCTCAGTCGGGGCGGTAGAATTCACCGCTTACGAAACAGGCAAGGAATCAACAGCATGCTGCTGATGATCGATAACTACGACAGCTTCACCTATAACATCGTCCAGTACTTCGGCGAGCTTGGACAGGACGTGAAGGTTTACCGCAACGACGCCATCACGCTCGACGAAATCGCCCGTCTCAAGCCGGAATACCTCGTCATTTCGCCCGGCCCCTGTGCGCCGGCCCAAGCCGGCATTTCGCTGGCGGCGATCCGTGAGTTTTCCGGCAAGATCCCGCTGCTCGGTGTCTGCCTTGGTCACCAGGCCATCGGCGAAGCCTTCGGCGGCAAGATCATTCACGCCAAGCAGCTCATGCACGGCAAGGTCTCGCCAGTGCATCACAAGGACCTCGGCGTCTTCAAGGGGCTGCCCAACCCGCTGACCTGCACCCGCTACCATTCTCTGGCCATCGAGCGCGAGTCGCTGCCCGATTGCCTCGATGTCCGAAATCATGGGCGTCCGCCACAAGACGCTGGCCGTCGAAGGCGTCCAGTTCCACCCCGAATCCATCCTGACCGAACGCGGTCACGACCTGCTCAAGAATTTCCTGGACGAACATAAGTCATGACTACGGCAATGACCCCGCAAGCCGCCCTCCAGCGTGTCATCGAACACCGCGAAATTTTCCATGACGAAATGGTCTCCCTGATGCGCCAGATCATGAGCGGCGAAGTGTCGCCGGTCATGATCGCCGCCATCGTCACCGGCCTGCGCGTCAAGAAGGAAACCATCGGCGAAATCGCCGCCGCCGCTAGCGTCATGCGCGAACTCGCCACGCCGGTCAAGGTGCCTTACGACAACCGCTTCGTCGACATCGTCGGCACCGGTGGCGATTCGGCGCACAGCTTCAACATTTCGACCACCTCCATCTTCGTTGCCGCCGCCGCCGGCGCCAAAGTTGCCAAGCACGGCGGGCGCAGCGTTTCGTCCAGTTCCGGCAGCGCCGATGTGCTCGAAGCGCTCGGTGCCAACATCACGCTGTCGCCCGAGCAGGTCGCTGCCTGCGTTGAAGAATGCGGCATCGGCTTCATGTTCGCGCCCAACCACCACAGCGCCATGAAGCACGTCGCCCCGGTGCGCCGTGAAATGGGTGTGCGTACGCTGTTCAACATCCTTGGCCCGCTGACCAACCCGGCTGGCGCGCCCAACACCCTGATGGGCGTCTTCCACCCCGACCTCGTCGGCATCCAGGTCCGTGTCATGCAGCGCCTTGGCGCCGAGCGCGTCCTCGTCGTCCATGGCCGCGACAACCTCGACGAAATCTCCCTCGGTGCCGCCACCCTGATCGGCGAACTGAAAGACGGCGAAGTCAGCGAATACGAAGTACATCCCGAAGACTTCGGCCTGCAGATGATGTCGCTGCGCAACCTGCGTGTCGATGGTGCCGAGGAATCCAAAGCCGTCATGCTCGGCGCCCTCGACAACAAACCGGGCGCCGCCCGCGAAATCGTCTGCCTCAACGCCGGTGCTGCGCTCTACGTCGCCAACGTCGCCGACAGTATCGGCGACGGCATCGCCAGGGCGCGCGAAGCCATTGCCAGCGGTGCTGCCCGTGCCAAGCTCGACCAGTTCGTCCAAAGCACCCAAAAGCTGGCAGCCAAATGAGCGATATTCTCAACAAAATCATCGCCACCAAGCACGAAGAAATCGCTGCCGCGCTGGCCGTCAAACCGCTCGCCGTCGTCGAAGCAGAAGCCGCCGCCCAGCCAGCGCCCCGCGATTTCGTCGGCGCCATCCGCAGCAAGCTTTCCCACGGTCAACCGGGAATAATCGCCGAAATCAAAAAGGCCAGCCCGTCCAAAGGCGTCATCCGCCCTGACTTCCATCCGGCCGAGATTGCCCGCAGCTACGAACAGCACGGCGCCGCCTGTCTGTCGGTGCTCACCGATCGCCAATACTTCCAGGGCTGCCCCGAATACCTGCAAGCCGCCCGCGCCGCCTGTAATCTGCCCGTGCTACGCAAGGACTTCATGGTCGACGCCTATCAGGTGGCCGAAGCCCGCGCCATGGGCGCCGATGCCATCCTGCTTATCGCCGCAGCGCTAACCCTGCCCGAAATGCAGGCCCTCGAAGCGCAAGCCCACGCCTACGGCATGGCCGTGCTGGTCGAAGTGCACAACGGCGAAGAACTCGACGCTGCCCTGCAACTCAAGACCCCACTGCTCGGCATCAACAACCGCAACCTGCGCACCTTCGAAGTCACCCTACAGACCACCCTCGGCCTGCTGCCGCGAATTCCCGCCGACAAGATCGTCGTTACCGAAAGCGGCATCCTCGCCCCGGAAGATGTAAACCTGATGCGCCAGAACAAGGTCGAAGCCTTCCTCGTCGGCGAAGCCTTCATGCGCGCACCGGAGCCCGGCCCTGAATTGGCAAGGCTGTTCGCCTGATTTCTGTTGCGCCAAAACAACATAAGCGGCCATAAGCGCTCAAACTTGCCAATCACTGGTTGCTAGGGCGTTTCGCTCTTTGCGACAATCGACGACAACTTCTCGATCCGAGAGGTAAAGCTTAATTCGGTTTTACTGCTGGATTAAAAACTAACCACTAAGGAGATTTTCTGATGCAAAAGAAGATTATCGCTCTGGCCGTCGCTGGCCTGGCTTCTACCGCTGCTTTCGCCCAAACCAATGTCACCATCTACGGTATCGCTGACGCCTACGTTGCTCAAGTTCGCAGCAATGGTAGCCTGACCTCTACCCAAGTTGGTTCTGGCGGCCTGTCTACCTCCCGCATCGGTTTCAAGGGTGTTGAAGATCTGGGCAATGGCCTGAAGGCTCTGTTCGTTCTGGAATATCGTCTGGACGTGGATCGTAACCTCGGTATCGGCGGCACCGCTGCTGGTAACGCTTCTGGCCCGGCCCGTCAGCAACTGGTTGGCTTGACCGGTGGTTTCGGTACCGTTGCAGCTGGTCGTCTGCAGACCACCGCCTTCGATTGGCAAGTTAAGTACATCACGCTTGGCGCAACCGCATTCGACGGTTACAACAAGATGACTGGCGCTTATCGCATCAATCTGACCAATGATTCCCGCGCTGAAAACGCAGTTGCGTACATTTCGCCGAGCATGGGTGGTGTTACTGTTGCCCTGAATCACGCTTTCGCGCTTGAGCAGGCTGCTTCGTCTACCGCTAGCAACTACAGCGCGACTCTGCTGGGTGTCTATTTCGACAAGGGACCGTTCTCTATCGGTTTCGTGGGCGAAAAGCTCCAAGGCGGTGGCGCTTCTGAATCTGTTGAAGTTACCGATCTGGCACTGGGTACCAGCTTCGACGCTGGCTTTGCCAAGTTCACCGGTACCTATCAGACCACCAAGAACAACGCACCTGGCCTGAGCGCAACGGCTCAGAAGTTCAACTCGGTCTACCACCTGGGTGCGCAGATTCCGGTTAGCGCCAAGGGCACCGTCCATGTTCAGTGGGCTCAGAACAACAACAAGACCTCTACCCACGTTGGCGACGACAACGGCAAGGGTCTGGCTGTTGCTTACACGCATGCTCTGTCCAAGCGTACCACTGCCTACGCTGGCTACGGCTACCTGGACAACAGCGGCAACGGTTCTTCGTACTCCTATGGTACCTCCCGTCCCGAAGGTTCTTCCAACATCATCGCTGCTGGTGTTCGTCACTCCTTCTAATCTGCTTAAGCCGATTGGAAACAAAGCGGGCGCTTCGGCGCCCGTTTTTATTTGTACAAAATTCTGTAATGTTGTATTCATACCACTAAGGTATGAAAAGCTATTCAGTTGTTGACCTGCATCAAACTCGCTTTATCCCCTACTACTAGGATGGCCTTTTTTCTAACGTGAAGAGGGAGTTCCTATGTCTAACAAGATTATCGCTGCCGCAATGATCGCCGCCGGCCTCATCGCCGCCCCGGTTGCTCAAGCTGACGATACCGGTCTGATGGTTCGCGCCCGTGGCGTCTATGTCACCTTCGACAATAGCCAGAATGAAGGCTTGGGTGCTACTGCCCGCGCTCTTGGCGGCAATGAGATCGCTGCTAACGATCGCCTGATCCCGGAAGTCGATTTCAGCTGGTTCTTCACCAAGAACATCGCTGCCGAACTGGTTTTGACCTATCCGCAATCCGTTAACGTCCAGTTGGATAATACGTACATCGGCAAGATCAAGGCCCTCCCGCCGTCTCTGGTTCTCCAATACCACTTCACCGACTTCGGCGCCTTCAAGCCCTACGCTGGTCTGGGTGTGAATTACACGCTTTTCTCTAGCCGCGACAACATTTATGCTGGCCCAACTCAAGTTACGGTTGAAAGCTCTAGTGTTGGCATGGTTGCCCAAATTGGCTTTGATTATATGTTTACAAAGAGCCTTGGTTTGAACTTTGATGTCAAGTACATCCAGATGGAAACGGATGTTCTGGTGAAAGCAAGCGGCGCGAAGCTTGGCGCCCTAGGTCTGAGCCCGTTCACCACCGGTCTGGGTCTGACCTACAAGTTCTAAGCAAACCTTGCTTGAACGAAAAAGGCGCCGGAAGGCGCCTTTTTTACGTTTACGATTTTGCGGGAATTAGCCGAGCAGAATCAGGTTGTCGCGATGGATGAATTCGGGTTCGTCGACGTAGCCAAGAATCGCTTCGATCTCGGTGGTGGATTTGTGGGTGATGAGTCGGGCTTCGCCGCTGCCGTAGTTGCATAGGCCGCGGGCGATTTCGGTGCCGTTGGGGGCGATGCAGGCGACGGCGGCGCCGCGTTCGAATTCGCCTTCGGCGGCGATGACGCCGATGGGGAGCAGGCTCTTGCCGGCTTTCAGGGCGTTGACCGCGCCATCGTCGAGCAGCAGGCGGCCGGCGAGTTGCAGGTGGTCGGCCAGCCATTGCTTGCGGGCGGCCAGTGGCTGGGTTTGCGAGACGAGCAGGGTGCCGACGGACTCGCCGGCGGCCAGGCGGATGATGGGGTCGATCTCGCGGCCGCTGGCGATGGCGGTGTGGGCGCCGCTGCGGGCGGCGCGCTTGGCGGCGATGACTTTGGTGATCATGCCGCCGGTGCCGACACGGGTGCCGGCGCCGCCGGCCATGGCTTCGAGCGCCTCGTCGCCGGCCGTGGCTTCGCTGATCAGCGTGGCGTTGGGGTCCTTGCGCGGGTCGGCGGTGAACAGGCCGATCTGGTCGGTCAGGATGATCAGGGCGTCGGCTTCGATCAGGTTGGCGACCAGGGCGCCGAGGGTGTCGTTGTCGCCGAACTTGATTTCGTCCGTAACGACGGTGTCGTTCTCGTTGATGATCGGCACGACGCCGAGCTCGAGCAGCGTGGTCAGCGTCGAGCGGGCGTTGAGGTAGCGCTTGCGGTCGGCCAAGTCGTCGTGCGTGAGCAGGATTTGCGCGGTGTGCAGGCCGTGCTTGCTGAAGGCGGCTTCGTAGGCTTCGACCAGCCCGGCCTGGCCGACCGCGGCAGCGGCCTGCTTTTCATGGACGGTCTTCGGGCGGCGGCCCCAGCCCAGGCGTTGGACGCCGCAGGCAACCGCGCCGGAGGAGACGAGGACGATCTCGCGCCCCGTTTCGCGCAGCGTGGCAATCTGGCGGGCCCAGTCTTCGATGGCGGCGAGGTCGAGTCCGGCGCCGTTGTTGGTGACGAGGGCCGAGCCGACCTTGACGACAAGGCGCTTGGCATTGGCGAGGCGGGTCTGGCTCATCATTCTTCCGTATCGATGTCGTCGTCTTCGTCGTCGTCGTCCGGTACTTCGGGGCGGGCCATTTGCTCCAGGGCTTCCTGGATGGCGTAGATCAGCGGCTTGGTGCCGTCGCCGTTGATGGCGGTGATCGGGAATACCGGGCCGTCGTATTTGGTGGCCTTCTTGTAGGCCTTGAGGAAGTCTTTGATGGCCTTTTCGCGGTCTTCTTCGGGGATCAGGTCGAGCTTGTTGAGGACCAGCCAGCGCGGCTTGTCGGCGAGCGCCGGGTCGTGCTTGAGGAGTTCTCCGACGATGGCCTTGGCGTCGCGCACGGGGTTGGCATCGGGGTCGATCGGGGCGATGTCGACGAGATGGAGCAGGATGCGCGTGCGCTGCAGATGCTTGAGGAAGCGGATGCCGAGGCCGGCGCCATCGGCGGCGCCTTCGATGAGGCCCGGTACGTCGGCCATGACGAAGCTCTTTTCTTCGCCGACGCGGACGACGCCGAGGTTCGGGTGCAGCGTGGTGAAGGGGTAGTCGGCGACCTTCGGGCGGGCCGAGGAAACGGCGCGAATCAGGGTGCTCTTGCCGGCGTTGGGCAGGCCGAGCAGGCCGACGTCGGCGAGGACGCGCAGTTCGAGGACGAGTTCGTGTTCCTCGCCCTGCTCGCCGTTGGTCTTCTGGCGCGGAGCGCGGTTGGTCGAGGATTTAAAGTGCAGGTTGCCGAGGCCCCCCTTGCCGCCCTTGGCGATCAGGACCTTTTTCTCGTTGACGTCGAGGTCGGCGAGGATTTCGCCGGTGTTGAGGTCGGAGATGACGGTGCCGACGGGCATGCGCAGGATGATGTCGTCGCCGCCGGCGCCGTAGCAGTCGGCACCGCCGCCGTTTTCACCGCGCTTGCCGATGAATTTGCGGGTGTAGCGGTAGTCGACGAGGGTGTTGATGTTGCAGTCGGCGACGACGTAGATGCTGCCGCCACGGCCGCCATCGCCGCCGTTGGGGCCGCCCATCGGGATGTATTTTTCGCGGCGGAAAGTTGCGGCGCCATTGCCGCCGTCACCGGCCTTTACATAAATCTTGGCTTCGTCGATGAACTTCATTTTTCCGCCTCTTCAAATTCTGGGAATGGTGCCGCTGGAAAATCCGGGGGCATAAACTAAAAAGCCCCATCCTGCGGACGGGGCTTTTGCTTCCGCTTGGCCGATTTATTCGGCTGCCGGAACGATGGTCACCACGCGGCGCTTTTTCAGGCCCTTGATGGAGAACTGAACCACGCCGTCCTTGAGTGCGAACAGGGTGTGATCCTTGCCACAGCCGACGTTGTCGCCCGGGTGGAATTCGGTGCCGCGCTGGCGAACGATGATGTTGCCAGCCAGGATGAATTGACCGCCGTAGCGCTTGACGCCCAGTCGTTGGGCTTGTGAGTCGCGGCCGTTACGTGAACTACCGCCTGCTTTCTTGTGTGCCAGCAATTCGGTGTAGTTCTGACGATGGCCTTGATGCTTCTGGTAGTGCTTACGACGACGCATCTTGAAGATCTTGACCTTGTCGTGGCGGCCGTGGGAAATCACGGTGGCTTTGACGGTGGCGCCAGCAAGGAAGGGAGCGCCGATCTTTACCGACTCGCCTTCGCCTGCCATGAGGACCTGGTCGAGAGTAACTTCTGCGCCAACGTCTGCCGGTATCTGTTCTACTTTAAGTTTTAGACCATTGGTAACGCGATACTGCTTACCGCCGGTTTTTATGACCGCATACATGGGTTGGACTCCGAAATAAATACAAAGGGTGCTACGAAGAACCGCGCATTATACGGAAATTCTCTGACAAGTCAAAGCCTTGTCGAGGGGCTGTGGTAGACTTGCCGCCTTTGCGAAAGGAGCTTTTCATGGCTGAAATCACTACCGCCTCCGGGCTGGTCTACGAAGATACCGTTGTCGGCGATGGCGCCGAGGCCAAGGCCGGGCAGTACGTTACCGTGCATTACACGGGCTGGCTGACCAATGGCAGCAAGTTCGACTCGAGCAAGGATCGCAACGATCCGTTCGAATTCGGGCTGGGCATGCGCCAGGTTATCGGTGGCTGGGACGAAGGCGTTCAGGGCATGAAGATCGGCGGTACGCGCAAGCTGACCATCCCGCCGCATCTCGGTTATGGCTCGCGCGGCGCCGGTGGCGTGATTCCGCCGAATGCAACGCTGGTTTTCGAGGTTGAACTCCTCGGCATCCAATGAGCGGTTCCGACGATCCCTGGGCCAAGTGGCGCAAGCCGGAGGCGGCTGAGCCACCGGCTGCCGCCGAGGCCGAGCGGAAGCCAGCTTCCACGGTCAACCGGGAAAATCGGCCAAAATTGAAATCGGGCGAGGCTGCCCCGGCGCGCGAAAGACGTGCCGAGGCGCCCGTGCGGGCGCCGCGTGCCAAGCCGGTTGTGGTCGAAACGCCGGTCGAGGAGACGCCGGTTGATCCGACGGGAACGCTGAGCGTTCGTCGTTCGGCCCCGCGCGAGCCGGGCAAGAAGCCTTTGCGTGGCGGTTCGTCGCTGCGCAAGCCGATGGCCAAGCCGGCGCCGGTTGCGGTTGCTGAAAAGCCTGCTCGTGCTCCGCGTTCGGCTGCGCCTGAGCGCCCGAAGCCGGTCGCTGGGCCGGTCGTGCGCGAAGGCCCGCCGCCGGAAGGTGTGCGGCTGTCCAAGGTGATGTCGGAGCGTGGCATGTGTTCGCGCCGCGAGGCGGATTTGTGGATCGAGCGTGGCTGGGTGTTCGTCGATGGCGAGCGGGTCAGTGAACTCGGGACGCGCATCGATCCGAATGCTGAGGTGTCGATTTCGAAAGAGGCCAAGCACGACCAGGCCAAGCAGGTCACCGTGCTGCTCAACAAGCCGGTCGGTTATGTCTCCGGGCAGCCGGAGCCGGGCTTTACGCCGGCGATCACGCTGATCACGGCGGACAACCAGCTGAAGCAGTCGGGCGATCCCGAGTTCAAGCCGTGGATGCTGCGCAGCCTTGCGCCGTCCGGCCGCCTGGACATCGATTCGACCGGTCTGCTCGTGCTGACGCAGGACGGTCGTGTTGCCAAAAAGCTGATCGGCGATGACAGCCAGGTCGAGAAGGAATACCTGGTGCGCGTCGCTGGCGAGATGATCAAGGGCGGGCTGGATCTGCTCAACCACGGTCTGGAACTCGACGGCCAGCCGCTCAAGCCGGCGCGGGTCAAGCAGCTCAACGAGGACCAGCTGCACTTCATCCTGAAGGAAGGCAAGAAGCGCCAGATTCGCCGCATGTGCGAACTGGTCGGCTTGCGCGTCATCGGGCTGAAGCGGGTGCGCATCGGTCGCGTCAAGCTGGGCGATCTGGAGGTCGGGCAGTGGCGCTTCCTGCGCGCCGACGAGGCATTCTGATTTTGGGCAAAATTTCCGGTTGACCGTCAAAGGCACCGGACCAAGAAAAACGCCGGCCGGTTATTCACCGGGCCGGCGTTTTTTTATGTAGTTCAGCGCGATCAGGCGGCGGGGCGAACCGGCGGCATCATCAGGCATTCGCCTTCGATCACGGGCTTGCCGGCGACGGTGCACACGGTGTCGAGAATCACGCGGTTCTTGGCGGCGTTTACTTCGCGCACGGTGACGGTGGCGGTGACGGTGTCGCCCGGCTTGACCGGGGCCTTGAACTTCAGGGTTTGCGACAGGTAGATGGTGCCGGGTCCGGGCAGCTTGTTGGCCAGGGTGGCGGAGATGAAGCCGGCCGACAGCATGCCGTGGGCGATGCGGGTGCCGAACATCGTGCCCTTGCAGTATTCCTCATCGAGGTGGGCCGGATTGACGTCGGTCGAAATGCCGGCGAACAGGATGATGTCGGCTTCGGTGACGGTCTTGGATGTGCTGGCGGACATGCCGGGTTCGAGCTGGTCGATGTAATACGTCATGGCTGGGCTCCTTGTTGGGTTATTGAAAGCGAAAACGGGACTCTAACATACGTCAGCGTATGGTGTTTACTCGGTGCGCAGAGCGTCGACCGGGTCGAGCCGGGCCGCGTTGCGGGCGGGCAACACCCCGGCGGCGAGGCCGATGGCGATGGCGATGCCTTCGGCCAGCAGCACGAAGCTGAGTGGCGTGTGCACCGGCAACGCGGGCAGGGCGAGGTGGATGAGCTGGGCCAGGCCGAAGCCGAGGATGAGCCCGAACAGCCCGCCGAGCGCCGAGAGCGCCACGGCTTCGCCGAGAAAGAGCGCGAGAATGGTCCGCCGCGGTGCGCCGAGGGCGACGAGCAGGCCGATTTCGCCGGTGCGCTCGGTTACGGCGATGGTCATGATGGTGACGATGCCGACGCCACCGACCAGCAGCGAAATGCCGCCGAGCGCACCGACGGCCATGGTCAGGACGTTGAGGATGTTCGACAGCGTCTTGAGCATCTCTTCCTGGGTCACGATGGTGAAATCCTCGCGGCCGTGCCGGTCGATCAGGTGGGTTTTCAGGCGCGCCGCGATGAGGGCCGAGGGGACGCCTTCCTCGGCGGCGATGTTGATTTCATCGACGCCTTCGCGATTGAACAATTCCTGGCCGCGGGCGGCCGGGATGAAGGCCGTGTCGTCGAGGTCGATGCCGAGGAACTGGCCCTTCGGCGCCATGACGCCGATCACCCGGAAATGCAGGCCGCCGATGCGCAGGCGCTGGCCGAGCGGGTTCTCGCTGCCGAACAGCTCGTTCTTGAGCTTGGCGCCGAGGACGACGAAGGCGCGGGCGCTGGTTTCGTCGTCGGCCGGCAGGAACTGGCCACTTTGCACGGTCGACCGGAAAATTTGCGGTAATTTGGAATTCACGCCGTAGATCAGGGTGCGGCGTGTCCGGCCGTTGCCCTCGACCTCGGCATTGCCGCGCACATTGGGCGTGACGGCGACGACGTGCGGCAGGCGCTCGAGCGACTTGGCGTCGTCGAGCGACAGCGGCCGGGCGCTCGAAGGCAGGCCAGACGGCGAGCCGCCAGTCTTGGTCTTGCCTGGGGCGATGGTGATGACATTGGTGCCGAACTGGGTGAATTCGCCGAGGACGAAACGATGGATGCCCTCGCCGATCGAGGTGAGCAGGATGACGGCCGCGATGCCGACGGCGATGCCGAGCAGCGTCAAAAAGCTGCGCAGGCGCTGGGCGGTGATGGCGCGGATGGCGAGCTGGAGGGCGTCGGCGGCGAGCATGGCTAGTGTTTCATCAACGCCTGAACCGGATCGAGCCTCGCGGCGCGGCGGGCGGGCATGACGCCGAAGATGAGGCCGGTGGCGAGCGCCGTGCTCAGGCCGGCAATGACCGCCCAGTCGGGCGGATAGGCCGGGAAGACCGGGAAGAACTGGCGCAGCGCGAAGGCGCCGAGCTGGCCGAGCAGGTAGCCGACGAGGGCGCCGACGGCGGAGAGCATGGCCGCTTCGGCCAGGAAGGCGAGGCGGATGCTCCGGGAAGTGGCGCCAAGCGCCTTCAGTAGCCCGATTTCGCCGGTGCGCTGGGTGACGGCGACGAGCATGACGTTCATGACGAGGATGCCGGCGACGGCCAGGCTGATCGCGGCGATGCCGGCCACGGCCAGGGTCAGCGCGCCGAGCAGCTTGTCGAAGGTGGCCAGCACGGCGTCCTGGGTGATGACGGTGACGTCCTCCTCGCCGCGGTGGCGCTGCTTGAGCGTTTCCATCACCTGTTCCTTGGCGCCCGGGATGGCGTCGCGGTTGTTGGCCTCGATCAGGATGCGGAACAGGGTGTTCGAATTGAACATGGCCTGGGCCAGCGAGACGGGCACGATGACCAGTTCGTCAGTGTTCATGCCCAGCCCCTGGCCGGTCGAGCCGAGGACGCCGATGACGCGCAGCCGCCGGTCGCCGACGCGCACGAGCTGGCCGATGGCCGGGTTGGCGCCGAACATTTCCTCGCGGATCTTGGCGCCGATGACGGCGACCGACGAGCCGCGATTCCAGTCCTCTTCGGGCAGCGCCTGGCCCTGGGCGACGGTGAAATTGCGGATCGGGATGAATTCGGCCGTCGAGCCGGCGACCATGACTTCGCGCAGCTTGCCGCCGAAGGCGATTTCCGAGGTGCCGACGGCGAGCGGGGCGACGCGGCGCACGGTAGGCAGGCGGCGCAGGCTGCCGGCGTCGTCGATGGTCAGGTCGCGCGGCGTGGTGGTGATGGCGTTGGCGGGATTGAAGCCGCCGGTGCCGGAGCGGCCGGGCAGGACGATGACGAGGTTGGTGCCGAGCGAGGAGAACTGGCCGACGACGTAGCGTCGGGCGCCGTCGCCGAGCGCCGTGAGGATGACGACGGCGGCGACGCCGATCGACATGGCGAGTACCGAGAGCGTCGTGCGCATCGGGTAACCGGTGGCGGCGTCGCGGGCGAAGCGCAGGGTGTCGGTCAGGCGCATGATCAGGCCCGCTGGTCATTCCCGCGCAGGCGGGAATCCAGGCGGTTTGATCCAGCATGGATTCCCGTTTCGCCCGCCGCGAAGCGGAGTCCCGGGCGTGTCGAGGCCACGGGAATGACGGGGAGTTGTACATGGCGCGGAGGCATTTTCACGGTCAACCGGAAATTTTGCCCAAATTGGAAATGTCGGCGGCGGTCGAATCCGACTTCAGGCGACCGTCCTCCATGACCAGCTGGCGCCGGGCACGGGCGCCCATGCCCTGATCGTGGGTGACGACGATGAGCGTGACCCCCTTGGCGTTGAGGGCTTCGAGCAGATTGACGACCTCCTCGCCGGTGTGGCGGTCGAGGTTGCCGGTCGGCTCGTCGGCCAGGATGAGCGGCGGCTGCATGATCGTGGCGCGGGCGATGGCGACGCGCTGGCGCTGGCCGCCGGAAAGCTGGTCCGGCTTGTGGTCGGCGCGGTTTTCCAGGCCGAAATCCTGGAGAGCCAAGGCGACTCGCTTGTTGCGCTCGGCCGCCGGGATGCCGGCCAGCGTCATCGGCAGCGCGATGTTCTCGGCAGCCGTCAGGCGCGGCACGAGGTGGAAGCTCTGGAAAACGAAGCCGATGCGCGTGCTGCGCACGGTCGCCTGCTCGTCCGGCGAAAGCGTCGTGACGTCGCGGCCTTCGAGCTTGTAAGTGCCTTCGTTCGGGCGGTCGAGCAGGCCGAGCAGGTTGAGCAGCGTCGATTTTCCGGAGCCGGACGGGCCCATCACGGCGACGTATTCGCCGGCGGCTATCTGCAGGTTCAGCCCGGCCAGCGCGTGGACGGTCGTGTCGCCGAGCAGGAAGCGGCGCTCGATGCCGGAGAGTTCGATCAGCGCCATGCGCCTACTTCGCCTTGGCCTGGGCTTTTTCGTCCGGCGTCACCTTGGCGCCGGCTTTTACGCCTTCCTTGTCGAGCGAGGTGACAATGCGTTCGCCGGCGTTCAGGCCTTCGACCACCTCGGTGTACTCCCAGTTGGCCAGCCCGGCCTTGATCAGCCGTTCTTCGAGCTTGCCGCTGTCGGCGTTGAAGACCAGCACCTTGCCGCCTTCCTGAATGGCGGCGGTCGGGATGCGCAGCACCTTGTCGCGGCCGGCCAGGACGATCTCGACGTCGGCGCTGTAGCCGACGAGCAGCTTGCCCGCCTCGGCCGGCTTCTCGAAATCAACCTCGATATCGACCGTCCGCGCCTGCTTTTCCACGGCGGAAACATAGGGCGCGACACGGCGGACCTTGCCGGGAAGCGTCTTGCCGGGCAGGGCGTCGAGCGTGATGCGCACCGGTTGGCCGATCTGGATCTTCGGCGCGTCGACCTCGTCCATCGGCGCCTTGACGTAGAGGCAGGAATCGTCGATCAGATCGATGGCCGGCGGCGTCGGCACGCCGGGGGGCGATGGCGTCGAATATTCACCGAGTTCGCCGACGATCTTGGCGACCGTGCCGTCGAAGGGCGCATAAAGCGCGACGCGGCCCTGCTCGATGCGGGTCGCCTTGAACTTGGCCTCGGCCTGCGCGATGTCGGCCTTGGCCGTGTTGCAACTGGCGCGGCGGACCTCGGCGTCGGTGCGGGCTGCCTCTTCCCGGCTGGTCGAGACGAAGCCCCTGGCACGCAGGTCGGATTGTCGTTTTGCCTCTTTTTCGGCGTTGACCGCAGCAATGCAGACTTCTTCGCTGCGTTTGGCGCTCAGCGTGATCTGCGCCTGGGCCAGCGCTGCATTGGCCTGCTGGTCGTCGTTCCACAGCTTGAGCAGCAGTTGCCCCTTCTTAACCTTGTCGCCTTCCTTAACGCCGAGGTACTCGATCCGCCCGCCGATGATCGTCGACAGCTTGGTGCGCTGGCAGGCCTCGACCGTCCCGGCCCGGGTGTTGGCCAGCGTGGCTTCGACCTTGCCCTCGGCGACCTCCTTGAGCACGACAGGCAGCGGCTTCGGCCGGGTGGCGGCGTACAGGCCAAGGCCGATGACGACGATGACAGCGAGGATGATGGCAATGCGACGCATGGTGTTTCCTATCGGAAGCCGGGCAGCCAGCCGGATTGTTCGTGGCCCCAGACCGGTTCGAGCGCCCCTTGGTAGAGTGCTTCGATGACCGGAGGTTCCTGCCACGGTTCATTCATGAAGGTCAGGCCGATCTCTTCGACCGTGCGTCCCGACCAGTAGTGTTCGGCGACTTCGTCGAGCGCGCTGAGCGACAAGTTGTGGGGCAGGCGCAAGTAATCCAGCCAGCTGGCGTCGTGGAAGGAGCAGATGTAGGCGCCCTTAGTGCGCGAACAGGCCAGGTTCTTGCCGAAGACCTTTTGCGGGTGCTTGAGGCGGAAGGTCGTCGCATCGGTGCGCGTGGCAAACTGCAGCAAGGCGTGCAGGCGGCTCGGGAAGTGGTTGTAGCGCCGTTGCCGGAAATACTCGAGGTGATATTCGGCAAAATAGTTCTGCACCGACAGCAGCTGATCGCCCGGCGTGGGGGCGCCGCCTTCGGGGGCCGCCAGCGTACCGCCGAAAGGACTGCCTTTCAGGATGTCCCAGCCCGGCAGCTCGGCACCGGGCTCAAGCCAGCAGAACAGTTCCAGCGTTGCGGTATCCTTGATCAGATTGTCCATGGACCTAAGGGATGGGCGGCGAATGCCGCTATTTTGAACGATAGACCGCCATAGACCAATCAATGTCTGCAACGAGGGCGATCAATTTTCCCAAATTTATGCAAACTGGAATATTATGCAAAGGGGACAATCTGTTGGCAGGAGAGGCATTCAAGCGCTCAATGCCATTGTCTTTGCTGCGAAGAATTGAAGGGGCGTCACCATGCCTTGGTGTGTTTTGCTGAAATGAACCTGCGGAAAGCATTTTTCAGCGTCCTGGTTGCGCTGGCCGGGGTGCTCACCCTGATCGCCGGTGCGACGCTGGGGGCCCTGTCCGCCTACAACGACGCCTACGCGGCGGCACGTCATCGCCAGGACTCAATGGCACTCATGAATTCCGTGCGCCATGAAGTCGACCTGCTCAGCCGGCTGGTCAGTTCCTACGTCAGCACCGCCAATCCCCGCTTCCTCATCTACTACTACGACATCCTGGCCATCCGCGAGGGGAGCAAGCGGGCGCCGGATTCTGTTTCAGATACCTACTGGGAACAGGTGATCGGCGGCTCCATGGCTTATGTCCCCCTCCCTGCCGGCCCGGGTATCGCCCTCTCCGAACAGACCAGCAAACTGGGCTTCGATGCGAGCGAGGTTTCCCTGCTTCGTCGGGTTTTCCAGATCACCGACCAGATGAAACAGGTCGAGCAGGTCGCCTTCGCGGCCACGCAGGGGCTGTACGACCCGGTCAAGCGTGAATTCGTATCCGATGCCGAGCCTGAGCGCGAATTTGCCAACTCCCTGCTGCATGAGTCGCGTTATCTCAAGCTCCGTGCCGAATTGGCCATCGCGGTGGACGAGCTCGTCCGCCAGGTCGACCAGCGTACGACAAAGAACCTGACCATGGCCGGCGAACTCCTCCTGCGCTGGATCATCGCCGCCCTGGTTCTCCTGCTTGGCGCCGGCGTGGTCATGGTCTTCAGCTATGGCTACCTGAAAAAACATCTGCTGGCCCCGCTGACCGCGCTGCATCGCACGGCCACGGCGCTGGCCGAGAAGTCCTACAGCGAGCGCGTCGGCGACCTCAAGGGCGTCGAAGAGGTGCGATCGCTGGCGGCAACCATCGACAGCATGGCCGCGGCCATCGAGGCCGATATCGAGCAGCGGGAACTGGTTCAGCGCTCCCTGCGCCAGGCCAGGGCGCGAGCCGAAGTGGCCGCCGAAGCCAAGTCGATCTTCCTCGCCAACATGAGCCACGAGATCCGCACGCCGATGAATGCCATTCTCGGCATGGCCTACCTCGCGCTCAAGTCCGGCCTGTCGCCGCGCCAGCATGACTATGTGTCGAAAATCCACAACGCTGCCCGGTCGCTGCTCGGCATCCTGAACGATGTCCTCGATTTTTCGAAAATCGAAGCCGGCAAGGTCGAACTCGAGGCGGTTCCCTTCGATCTCGAGCTGGTTGTCCAGAACGCGCTGTTCATGGTCCAGCAAAAGGCCGAGGGCAAGCGGATCGAGCTGATCCTGGATTTCCAGCCGACCAAGAACCTGCATCATCTGATCGGCGACCCGCTGCGTCTCGGGCAGGTTTTCATCAACCTGCTGTCGAATGCCGTCAAATTCACCGAAACCGGCCATGTTCGCCTTGTGGTGGCCGAGCGCTCCTTCGATCGGACGTCGTCAACCATTACCTGTCGCGTCGAAGACACGGGCATCGGCATGACCGAAGAGCAGATCGGCCGTCTCTTCCAGGAATTTTCGCAGGCCGATGGCTCGACCACGCGGCGCTATGGTGGCTCGGGGCTCGGCCTGGCCATTTCGAAACGCCTGCTGGCGGCGATGGGGAGCGAGATTCGGGTGGAAAGCACGGTTGATCAAGGTAGTGTGTTCCATTTCGCCATGCAGTTGCAGCTGGATCCGACCGCGCCGGCGACGGGCGATGCAAGCTGCCAGATCGATTGTCTCCGCGCGCTGGTGGTTGACGATTATCAGCCGGCACGGGAAAGCATGGCCGCCATGTTGCAGGCGATGGGCTGCGCATCCGTCGAGCAGTCGCCGGGCGGGCTCGATGCGCTGGCCCGCCTGACCCGCAGCGCCGGTGACGAAGCGCCCTATGACTTGATGCTGCTCGACTGGCTGATGCCGGATCTGTCCGGTGGCGAACTGATCGAAGCCCTCCGTTCGCGGGGAATTGCCTTGCCCGAGAAAACGCTGGTGGTGTCCGTCTCGGATGCCTCCCTGTTGCGCCATGAGGTCGACCATGCCGGCGTCACGGATGTCGTCCAGAAGCCGCTGCTGCCCAGCGTACTGCGCCGGATTTTCTGTTCCGAACTGGCCATGGCCGATCCGGCACTGCGGCCGGATCAATTCGTTCCGCATCCGGGTTGCCTGCAAGGCATGTCGATCCTGCTGGTCGAGGACAACGAACTCAACCAGCAGGTGGCCGGGGAAATCCTCCGCGGCTGGGGGGCCAGCGTCGACGTCGCGGCGAACGGCAAGGTTGCCATTGAGCGTTTGCAGGTGGAGGGGGCTGAGCACTACGCGCTTGTCCTCATGGACCTGGAAATGCCGGTGATGGATGGCCGTGAAGCGACGCGCCGTCTACGCGACGAGGATCGCTTCCACGACCTGCCGATCATCGCGATGACGGCCAATGTGGCCGGTAGCTCAACGCAGGAAGGCCTGGTCAAAGGGGTGAATGGCTACATCACGAAGCCCTTCGAGCCGGAAGAGCTGCTGGCCATGGTGCAGCCCTATTGGCGCGGGCTGGCCGCGCTGCCGTTGGCGCCGCCCAATCCGGTTGAGGTTGATCGTGCTTTCGTGGCCGGCCTGTCGGCGATCCCGCAAATCGACTCGACGGTCCTCTTGCGACGCTTTGGCAGCCGCCTGCCCTTCCTCGCCAAAACCCTGCGGCGTTTTGTCGAGGATTGTCAGGGTTGGTCGGATCGCCTGGACACTACGTTGGCGCAGGGCGACCTTGAGACAGCGCAACGCCAGGTCCATACCCTCAAGGGACTGGCCGGCACGTTTGCCATGACCCGTTTGCAATCGGCATTGTATGATCTTGAAAATGTCATTAAGGGCGGGGTCGTCGAGCCGTTTGGGGAAATCGCCGAAGTGGATGCCCTGCTGCAACCCTTGCTGGCCGAATTGGGCCGGTTGCCGGCAACACTGTCGGAGGCCGGCGGTGTTGCGGACGGGCGACCGATCGAAGAGGTCATGAGCCAGTTGCGGGAATTGCTGGGCGGTGGCGACGGTGAGGCGGAAGAGGTTTGGCGCATGAACAAGGGGCGTCTGGTCGGCATGTATTCGCCCAGACAGGTGGCGGCAATTGATCACGCCATCGGGCAATGGGACTTCGATGAGGCGTTGCGCATTCTGAATGGAAGCAGCCAAGGCGGGAGCGGACAGTGACGAGAAGCGATGCGAGCATACTGGTGATTGACGATACGCCGGCCAATCTCAGCCTGCTCAATCAATTGCTGCGTACCCACTATCGGGTCAAGCTCGCCAACGGCGGTGCCAAGGGGCTGGATCTGGCCACGTCGGCCAGGCCGGACCTCATTCTGCTCGACATCATGATGCCCGACATGGACGGTTACGAAGTCTGCCGGCGCCTCAAGGCCGACCCGCTGACCGCGGCGATCCCGGTCATTTTCCTTACCGCCAAGTCGGGGGCCGACGATGAGGAATACGGCCTGGCGATGGGCGCGGTCGACTTCATCCGCAAACCTATTGCCCCTTCCGTGGTCCTGGCCAGAGTCCGGACCCATCTGCAAATCCGCACCTGGCAGACCTTTCTCGAAGACAAGAGCGCGTGGCTGCAAGGCGAGGTCGAACGCCGGGTGAACGAGGTCCTGCATCTTCAGGAAGCCACCATTCGTGTCATGGTCTCGCTGGCCGAGTTTCGCGACGAATGCACGGGGAACCACATCCGGCGGACCCAGGATTATGTCCGCCTGCTGGCCGAGTACCTGAGCAAGCAGGAACGGGATCGCGAGTTCCTTACCCCGGAGCACATCGATCAGATTGCCAAGGCCGCGCCTTTGCACGACATCGGGAAAATCGCCATTCCCGATCACATCCTGCTCAAGCCGGGGCGTCATACCCCGGAAGAGTTCGAAATCATGAAGACGCATTCCGTCAAGGGCGAGGGAATGCTGCTGCGTTCGCAACGCGAGTTGGGAGAGGAAAACCTGATGCTGCTGTTTGCAGCCCAGATTGCACGCGGCCATCATGAGCGCTGGGATGGTGCGGGCTACCCCGATCAACTGGCTGGCGATGCCATCCCCTTGCCGGCGCGGCTGATGGCGGTGGCCGATGTCTATGACGCGTTGCGCTCACGCCGTCCATACAAGCGTGCCTTTGACCATGCCGAAGCTGTCGAGATTCTGCGGGAAGGGAGGGGAAAGCATTTCGATCCCTTGTTGATCGACGCCTTCCTGGCGCTGGAAAAAACCTTCGATGAAATTGCCATCAAGCTTGCCGACGAGTGAGGTCAAGCTTCAAGAGATCACTTCGATATGCCTTTGAAACTACCTAAAACCTTCCTGATGAGCCTGCTGGCGGTCGTGGCTGCGCCGGCCAGCGCACTGGATCTCACCTGGTCGGGCTTTGGCACGATTGGCGTCGCACAGTCGGATCAGCCCTACAAATACCAGCGCTTCATCGACAATCACGGGACCTTCAAGCGCGACAGCCTGCTGGGTATCCAGCTCGATGCGCGTTTGTCGCAGCAATGGAGCGTCACGGTTCAGGGCAAGCTCGCCCCGTCGGATCATTCCGACACGGACTGGCAGGCTTCGCTGACCTGGGCCTTCTTGTCCTGGCGGCCGAGTGATGACTGGCTCATTCGGGCCGGAAAAATCCGCCTGCCGCTGATGCTCAATACCGAAAACAACGATGTGGGGGCGACCTTCGACGTGGCCCGCCTGCCCCAGGAAATTTATTCCATTTCCCCGCTGACCGATCTGGTTGGCGTTGGCGTGAGCAAAACCTGGTTCGGCGATGGCGTCGACTGGATTGCCGAGGCCTACAGCGGACAGATCAAGACCTACTGGCGCTACTACGGCCGGGAGATGAACCCGGAGAGTTCGTATCCCGGAAGCTGGTTCCTGGCCTATGACATCAAGAGTACCGGCTTGGTCCTGACTGCGCGCAGCCTGGACAACACCTTCCGCATTGGCGGGCATCGTGTCGAGGTGACGCGGGATGGCGCAAAGATCGGTCGCCCCATCGTGAAGGTTGGGCCGGCCTATCGTTTCGCTGATGAAGGCGGTGATGACAAAGTGATCATCCCCTTGGCGACGGTTGGCGCCAGTATTCTGCTACCCGCCAATATTCGGCTGATGGGGGAATACGCCTGGATCAAGATCGACAGTTCCAGCGAGGGTTTGAATCGCTGGGGGGGCTATCTTTCTCTCTCGAAGCGAATCGGCGCCTGGACGCCTTACGTATATTTCGCCAAGACAAAATCGCGGGAGCGGGCGCTCGACAAATACACGGAGATCAACAACAACGTGTTGCCGCCGCCATTTGGAGCGTCGCAAAAATTCATGGCAGACATCATCGTCCCCTACGACCAGTCGACCTGGGCCTTGGGAACGTCGTATCGCCTGACTTCGAGTTCCCTGTTGAAGGCTGAGTGGTCGCAGGTCAAGACCGGGGTGGCGTCCAGTCTGGTTGATGCGCCTTCGGGAACGGACAGCGGCAATCAGCGCATCAACGTCCTGTCGCTGTCCTACAACTTCATATTCTGAGCGCCTTGATCATGTTAGTCCGCCTGAGCCTCCTGATTCTCGCTCTGATGAGCGGGCTGGCCAGTGCCGCAGACGATTTGGTGATCATTGGCCATTCGGCGGTGCCGAAGGCGGACCGCGTTACCTTGCAGCGCCTGTTCAGTGGACGAATTGTCTCGATCAGCCAGCAATCGGTGATGCCGATCAACCTGCCGGCCGGACATCCAGCGCGGGATGAATTCCTGCAATGGATCATGGAACAGAACGAGGAGCAGTACACGGGCTACTGGCTGGTTCGTCGCTACGTGGGCAAGGGTTCGCCACCGCAGGAATTGGGCAGTATCGACGAGGTCGTGAAGTACATCGGTGCGACGCCCGGGGCTGTTGGCTACGTGCCTGCATCCAGGGTGCCGCCGGGCGGGAACGTGATTTTCCGGCGTTGAAACCCCCAATTTTATGCCGCTGTTTTGGCCTGAAAAGTCGCTAGCTTTTTTTTGCCGGAGTGATAAGCTGAAGCCGTGTTGTGGTTTGCAGCAAGCCCGGCACGATGTGGTTGTACCCGCTGCGCTGCTGGAGATTCTATGGCAGTTTTCAGAGGATTCATTTCTTGAGATTACCGAGTAGTACTCCGTAACGGCGAATAGCCGATTGCCCCAGCCGACAGAGCCGGGGTTGCAGTAACCGAAGCCCGTGCCTGAAACGCATGGGCTTCACGCTTTCAGGGATTCAATCAATGTCGATTCAGCGCCACGGCACCACTCGCCGTTATTCCGACAGCGTTTCATTCGGTGGCACGGTCTATCTCGTCGAGGTGCCGGCCACGCTTGACGCGGATATTGCCGGGCAGACCACCGATCTTCTGGCCAGCGTCGATCGACTGCTGGCGCAGGCGGGCAGCGACCGGACGCGCCTGTTGATGGTGACGATCTATCTGGCCGATATGGCCGACTATGACGCGATGAACGCGGTGTGGGATGCCTGGGTGCCGGAAGGGTGCGCACCAACGCGGGCCTGCGTCGAGGCGAAATTGTCCAATCCGAAATATCGGGTCGAAATGGTCGTGACCGCGGCGATCCGTCAGGAATGAACGTCGGCGCTGCAGTCGCAGCCCTGGCCGGCCGCGATCCAGCGGGCGACCAGGCGTTGGACCAGCGGTTCGACAAAGCCAGGCAGCCAGCCGAAATAGGCTCGCGGCGAGGCCAGCAGGCCGCAGCGATAGCGCTGTTCGGCGGCTGACCAGTGCAGGGCCGGGCACGGTCCCTTGGCCTGCAGGAAACGCAGGCGGGCTGCCGGACAGGTTTCCAATGCACAGCAGACGCCGCAGCCGTTACAGGGCTGGCCTTCGGCGGGCTTGGCCGGTGCGGCGGGATGGAGGTGAATGATCTGTTCTTGCACGTCGCGTAATGAACCATGTCTGGGCAAATTGATCAAACCCCTGCGTTATTTCGAAAGGAGCTGGCGATGACGAAATTGATGGCGGTGGTGATGGCGACCGTGTTTGCGCTGGGCAGCGTTTCCGCGCTGGCCTGTGGCGACAAGGCGAAGGAAGACAAGCAGATGAGTACGCCGACCAAGACCAGGACCTGACGGCTTGGTCTTTGCGCAAAGGCGGCCTTGGCCGCCTTTTTTCGTTTACGGCCGGGAGAGCAGCAGTTCGGGGTCGATCGGCGTGTTGTTGAGTATCACCGCCCAGTGCAGGTGCGGGCCGGTGGCACGGCCGGTGGCGCCGACGGCGCCAAGGGGTTCGCCTTTTCTCACCGCTTGTCCGGCGCGCACATCGGTACGCGACAGGTGCATGTAGGCCGTGATGAGCCCCTGGCCGTGGTCGATGAATACGGTGTTGCCGTTGAAGAAATAATCGCCGACGTTGGCGACTACGCCATCGGCTGGCGCCGTGACGGGGGTGCCGGTGCCGACGGCGACATCGAGGCCGGCGTGCGGATTGCGCGGCTGGCCGTTGAAGACGCGGCGCAGGCCGAAGCGCGAAGAGAGCGGGCCCTTGGCTGGGAGGGCGAAGTCGGTGGCGGGAACGGCGCCGGAAAAACGACGCTTGATGGCGTCGGTGGTTTCCTTTTCCCGTTCGATGCGGGCAAGGTCGTCGGGATTCGGCTCGACCTTGCGCTTGTCCTTGATGGTCAGGCGCTGCTCGGGATAATTCTTGATGCCGACGACGATGCGCATCGGTTTGACGGTCGACCGGAAAAAAACGCCAATTTCGAAATCCCCGGGCAGGGTGTCGAGCGGGATGCCGACGAGCGCGAACCAGTGTCCGTTGTTGCGCACCACGGCCAGCGGCTGTTCGCCCCAGCGGGCGGTGGGCGCGGCGCCCTCGGCCGGGCCGAGATCGACGACGGCGATGCCACCCGGGACCGGCGAATGCCGTGGCAGGGCGAAGGCGGAGACGGTGTAGCCAAGCAGGAGGGCGAAGAGGAGTCGGGACAGTTTCATGAGCTTTGCCGGGCGGCCCACCACAGGCGCAGGCGGAGCCCGATTTCGCTGGTGTAGCCGACGGTGGTGGAACGGATGTCGCCGTCGGGGCCGACGATGACGTAGGCGGGAACGCCCTGGAAGCCGTATTGGCGGAAGAGGGAGCCCTCGGGATCCGCGACGGTGGGCCAGGCATGCGAGCGTTGGCGCAGGGTTTCAGCGACTTTGTCCGACGGGCCGGATTGCATGGCGACGGTGATCATCGGCCAATCCTGGCCGACGTTGTCGATGCTGCCGGCCGTTGCCTTGCAGACGCCGCACCAGTCGGCCCAGAAGTAGATGAGCAGGGGTTGGCCGGGGTGTTCGCGGCGCCAGGCGGCGAGGTCGAAGGGCTGGCCATCGGTCTGCTGGCCGGCGAACTGCGGGGCCGGGCCGCGCGGCGTATCGCGCATCTGCCAGGCCTGGAAAGCGGCGAAAAGGACGATGAAAATCAGCCCTTCGAGCGCCCATTGGCGCCAGCGTGGCGCCGGCTTGCCGGCGGGCGGGGTCTCGGTCAAGCGGTCGCCCGGCTTACAGGCGCTCGGCCTTGAAGGTGTTGCACTGGTTCATGTCGCCGCTTTCAAAGCCGGCTTTGAACCAGCGGACGCGTTGCGCCGAGCTGCCGTGCGTGAAGCTCTCCGGCACGATGCGGCCTTGTGCCTGCTGTTGCAGGCGATCGTCGCCGATGGCCGAGGCGGCGGTCAGCGCGGCTTCGAGGTCGCCCGGTTCGAGGACGCCCTTCATGGTATCGGTGCGCTTGCCCCAGACGCCGGCCAGGCAGTCGGCCTGCAGTTCCATGCGCACGGACAGCGCGTTGCCCTCGGCCTTGCCGACGCGCTGGCGGGCCTGATGCACCTTGTCGGCGATGCCGAGCAGGTTCTGCACGTGGTGGCCGACTTCGTGGGCGACAACGTAGGCCTGGGCGAATTCGCCGGGCGCCTTGAAGCGGTCCTTGAGCTCGCGGTAGAAGGCGAGGTCGATGTAAACCTTGTGGTCGCCCGGGCAGTAGAACGGGCCCATGGCCGTCTGGCCGGTGCCGCATGCGGTCGGCGTGGCGCCGGTGAACAGCACGAGACGCGGGGCTTCGTACTGCTTGCCGTTCTGGCGGAAGGCATCCGTCCACACGTCCTCGGTCGAGGCCAGGACCTTGGAGACGAAGCGGGCCGTTTCGTCGTTGGCCGGCGGTTTGTGGGCGACCGGGGCTTCCTGGCGGGCGAGCGGGGTCTGCTCGATGAAGCCGAGCAGGGTCATCGGGTTGATGCCGGTGAAGTAGCTGACGACGAGCGCCAGCACGATGCCGCCAATGCCGACGCCGCCGCGACCGATGCCGCCACCGCCGCCCCGGCGGTCCTCGATGTTGTCGCTCTCGCGGTAGTCGTCCATGCGCATGGCGGTTTTTCCTTAGCGGTATTGATTGATGGCGTCGCGGGTTTCGAGCGCGACGCGGCGGGCGGCTGCGGCAAATTGGTCGTCCTTGCCGGCATAGAGGATGGCACGCGACGAGTTGATCATCAAGCCGGTGGCATTTCCTGTGCGGCCGGCCTTGACCGTAGCCTCGATGTCGCCGCCCTGGGCGCCGATGCCTGGGACGAGCAGCGGAACGTCGCCGACGATCTCGCGGACGCGGGCGATTTCGGCCGGGAAGGTGGCGCCGACGACGAGGCCGATCTGGCCGCTCGTGTTCCATTCGCCGGAGGCCAGACGGGCGACGCGCTCGTAAAGCTTTTCGCCGCCGACGTCGAGGAATTGCAGGTCGGAGCCGCCGGGGTTGGACGTGCGGCAGAGCAGGATGACGCCCTTGTCCGGGTAGGCTAGGTAGGGCTCGACCGAGTCGCGGCCCATGTACGGATTGACCGTCACGGCGTCGGCCTTGTAGCGCTCGAAGGCTTCGACGGCGTATTGCTCGGCGGTCGAGCCGATGTCGCCGCGCTTGCTGTCGAGGATGACGGGGATGCCCGGATGCTTCTCGTGGATGTGGGCGATCAGCGCTTCGAGCTGGTCTTCGGCGCGACGGGCGGCGAAGTAGGCGATCTGCGGCTTGAAGGAGCAGACGAGGTCGGCCGTGGCGTCGACGATGGCGGCGCAGAATTCGAAGATGGCGTCGTCGCGCCCCTTGAGGTGGGCGGGGAACTTGGCCGGGTCGGGGTCGAGGCCGACGCAGAGGAGCGAGTTGTTCTTTTGCCAGGCGGCGTTCAGTTGGTCGATGAAGGTCATGCGGCGTCCTTGGGCTTGTCAGACGGTAGATAGCGGGCGAATTTCTCGGGCAGCAGGCAGTTCTGCAAGCTGCGCTGGGTGAAGATGAAGCGGCCGTCGCAGACGAAGCCGAGTTGCTGCCAGTCGACCTCGCGGTTGAGCATCATGGTGCATTCGATGAGGTCGCGGCGGGCGATGCGTGTTTTCTTCGGGAAGAGGGCGAGGATGGCGCCGTCGAAGCTGTTGCAGTCGTGCAGGAAGAAGGGCTCCGGCTTGCGCGTGCGGCCATTGACGTAGATGCGCGGCAGTTCGGTGACCGGAAAGGCGCGGCCCCATTGCCACCAGTTGCTTTCGTCGAAATGGCGGACGCGGCGGGCGAGCAGCTCGTCCTTGTGCTTGTCGAGGTGCGGGTGCTTGATGCCGTAGAGCATGCGGCGCGTCTCGCCGGTTTCCACGGTCTTCGAGAAGACGAATTCCATGTTGCCCTTGGGGTGGGCGAAGAGGTGGTCGGCCCCGGAGACGGCGCCGACCTTGACCGAAAACACGTCGGCGAAGCGCACGCTGTGATCGTCGCGCAGGAACATGAGCTGGCCGTCGGCTTCGACGAACAGGCGACCGTCGGCCATGCGCCGATCCGTCCTGCCTTTTTCGAAACGGAAAATGGCGCAGTTCGGCGTGGCCCCATCGAAAACGCGAACGTCGCCGGTTTCGAAAAAGTGCGTGATGCTGCCCTGCTCGTAGAGCCAGCGATTGAGCTTGCGGGCGGCCGTCAGCTTGATGAATTCGCGCGGCACGATGAAGACCAGCTCGCCGCCTGGCTTCAGGTGCTGGATGCACTTCTCGATGAAGAACAGGAAGAGGTTGCTGCGCGCATCGAAAAATTTCGATTTCAGGCGTTTTTTGGTGTTGACCGTCACATCCTGAAAACGGACGTAGGGCGGGTTGCCGATGATGGTGTCGAACTGCTCGCTGAGCGGGTAGTCGAAGAAATCGCGAACCAGGGCGCCTTCCGGCGCCACGCGCGTGTCGACCTCGATGCCGATGCAGTCGGCCTGCCGCGCCTTCAGGGCGTTGAAGAAGGCGCCGTCGCCGGCCGATGGCTCCAGCGTCCGGCCCTTGTTCTGGCAGAGGTCGAGCATGAAGGCCACCACGTCGGGTGGCGTGAAGACCTGGCCGAGTTGTTCGACGTCGCGCGCCATGTCAGTCCGGCTTCTGGCTCGGCTCAGCGGGCGCCGGCGTGGCCTCTCTCGCCTTCTTTTCCCAGTAGCGCGTGTTCTTGCTCTCGTCGGCGAAGCGATAGCGGCCCGCGAGTTCGCAGCCCTTCATGCCCGGGTTGCACTTCAGGTTGTTGATCTTCAGGCAATGATCATTGACCTCGTGCGGGCAGCCCCATCCACCTCCCATGGCCTTAGCCCGCCTTGCCCCAGGAGTCCTTGAGCGTGACCGCGCGGTTGAAGACCGGGGCGCCCGGCTTCGAGTCGACGCGGTCGGCGACGAAGTAACCGTGACGTTCGAACTGGAAGCGTTCTTCGGGCTTGGCATCGCGCAGGCAGGCTTCGAGCTGGGCGGTGATGGT
This sequence comes from Pseudomonadota bacterium, assembly GCA_018261895.1. Taxonomy (GTDB): domain Bacteria; phylum Pseudomonadota; class Gammaproteobacteria; order Burkholderiales; family Rhodocyclaceae; genus Azonexus. The sequence continues at coordinate 45,981 of JAGTRT010000011.1, read as the reverse complement.
CCGGCAGGATTCGGTGTTCAGGTCGTCGAGGAAATCGCGCTCGAGATCGGGGGCGTCGCCTTCGCGGCGGGCACCCGGCGCCGGCACCTTGAACAGCCGGTCGTAGAGGCGGATTTCGGCCTGGTAGGCGTGCGCAGCCGAGACCCAGTGCAGGTTGCCCTTGACCTTGACGCTGTCGGCGCCCGGCGTGCCGGACTTGGTGTCGGGCAGGTAGTTGCAATGGACGGCGATGACCTTGCCGTTGGCGTCCTTGTCGCAGCCCGTGCATTCGACGACGTAGCCGTAGCGCAGGCGCGCCATGTTGCCGGGGAAGAGGCGGCGGAAGCCCTTTTCCGGCACTTCCTGGAAGTCCTCGCCCTCGATCCACAATTCGCGGCTGAAGGGCACGGCGCGCTGGCCGAGTTCCGGGTGCAGCGGGTGGTTCGGCGCGAAGCACTCCTCGACCTGGTCTGCCGGGTAGTTGTCGATGATGAGCTTGATCGGGTCGAGCACGGCGATGCGGCGCAGGTCGGATTCGTTCATGACCTCGCGCATGGCGTCTTCGAACAGCACGTAGTCGATCAGCGAATCGTTCTTCGAGACGCCGATGCGCTCGGCGAACAGGCGGAAGCCGTCGGCCGAGTAGCCGCGACGACGGGCGCCGACCAAGGTTGGCATGCGCGGGTCGTCCCAGCCGGAAACATGCTTCTCTTCAACCAGCTGGATCAGCTTGCGCTTGGACAGCACGACGTAGGTCAGGTTGAGGCGCGAGAACTCGATCTGCTGCGGCAACGGCCGCTGCATCAGGCCAGCTTCGGCCAGGCGTTCGAGCAGCCAGTCGTAGAACGGGCGCTGGTCTTCGAATTCGAGCGTGCAGATGGAGTGCGTGATGTTTTCCAGCGCATCCTCGATCGGGTGGGCGAAGGTGTACATCGGGTACACGCAGTACTTGTCGCCGGTGTTGTGGTGCGTGGCGTGGCGGATGCGGTAGATGGCCGGGTCGCGCAGGTTGATGTTGGGCGCTGCCATGTCGATCTTGGCGCGCAGAATGTGCGTGCCATCGGCGAATTCGCCGGCCTGCATGCGCTTGAACAGATCCATGCTTTCGGCCACCGAGCGGTCGCGGAACGGCGAGTTCTTGCCGGGCTGGGTCAGCGTGCCGCGGTTGGCGCGCATTTCGTCGGCACTCTGGCTGTCAACGTAGGCGTGGCCGGCGGCGATCAGCGCCTCGGCCGCCTGCAGCATCCAGTCGAAATAGTTGGAGGCGTAGTAGAGATTGGTTTCGCCGTCCTTCTCCCACGAGCAGCCGAGCCATTTGACAGCATCGACGATGGAATCGACGTATTCCTGGTCTTCCTTTTCCGGGTTGGTGTCGTCGAAACGCAGGTGGCAGCGGCCGCCGTATTGGTCGGCCAGGCCGAAGTTGAGCAGGATGGATTTGGCGTGGCCGAAATGCAGGTAGCCGTTCGGCTCGGGCGGGAACCGGGTGCGCAGCTTGGCCGGGTCGAGCGGTGCGGCGGCGTGGTCGGCGGCAATGCCGGGGTGGCCGGCCCAGTGGCGCTGGGCGTGCTTGCCGGCAGCGAGGTCGGCTTCGACGATGTTCTTGATGAAATTGGCGGCGGGGGCGACTTCGGGTTTGTTGGGGCTGCTCACGGTAAAACCTCTGATTTCAATCACGCCATTTTAACGGTTGGCACCCGGAAACCGCTAAAATTCAGCGCATGTCCGCGATGCACAATTTATCCGCCCTGAATTTCCTGGCTGTCGGCTTCGGCGCGGCGCTCGGTGCCTGGGCGCGCTGGTTCCTCGGCCTGGCCTTGAATCCGCTGTTCATCGCCCTGCCGCTCGGCACCCTGGCGGCCAATGTGATCGGCGGTTACCTGGTGGGCGTGGCGGTCGGCCTGTTCCACCTCAACACGCATTTTCCGCTGGCCTGGAAGCTGTTTGCCATCACCGGCTTCCTCGGCGGCCTGACGACCTTCTCGACATTCTCGGCCGAAGTCGTCGAACGCCTGCTGGCCGGCCAGCCTGGCTGGGCCATCGGTCTGGCCTCGGTGCATCTGGCTGGATCGTTGACAGCCACCTACCTGGGTTTGATGACGGTCGGCGCGACGCGCATCTGGTCCTGATCGCGCGACCCATTTTCATTTTGGTGTTTTTTTCCGGTTGACCGTGAGATACCGGGGCGGACGCCGTCCCGGTGTTCGATTGTGAGATATCCGACAGAGTCTCCGGGGATGGCTGCCGCGCAATGCGGTGCGTGTCGATAAGGCATTGATTTTTAAGATTTGCGTTGCCTGGCACTATCTCTGCAACGGATTGGGGACAACAAGCAAAAAGCCGTATCCCAACCCCAATCTGTAACGGAGAAAACCATGGAAACCATCACGAAGCCACCGGTTACGCGTGAGGCGGCGTTGCGCATTGCGCTGGCGGCGCGGGCGATGCCCAATGCCAGTCTGCCGGCCTTGATCAAGTTGTTGCAGCGTCGCCTGGGCGACGAGATCGACGAGGAAACCTTGCGCCAGGTTACCGTCACGATGCTCAAGACGGGTTTCGCCAGCGCCGATGGCGAGGAGGACGGCGAGGATATCGGCATCGGCCTCGAGTCGATGAAGCTGGCGGTGCGCATCCTGTGGGGCGAAACGCAGGGCGACGATTCGCTGCCCAAGATCGAATCCTACGAGGATGGCGAGATGCCGGGCTCGGTGCGCGTCGCCATTGCCTCGGACAAGGGCGACCTGCTCTCCGGGCATTTTGGTTCCTGTTTGCGCTTCCTGGTTTATCAGGTGTCGCCGACGGAAATCCGGCTGGTCGATATCCGCGACACGATGGATGCCGAGTTCGCGCCGGACAAGAACCTGTGGCGCGCCCAGCTGATCGGCGATTGTCACGTCTGCTACGTCGTGTCGATCGGCGGACCGGCTGCCGCCAAGGTGATCCGCGCCGACATCTACCCGATCAAGGTGCCCGAGGGCGGGCCGGCGCTCGACATCCTGAAGCCCTTCCAGGTGGCCATGGTCGAATCGCCGCCGCCCTGGTTGCTGAAGATTCTCGGCGTTTCGGCCGAGAAGCGCCTGAAGAATTACAGCGCCGCCGAGATCGACGAGTGAGTCAGCCGGCGACCTTTTCCATCTGGTCGGGGTCGAGGCCGACGAGGGTCGTGATCGTCCCTTCGTCGCCGTTCCACCAGACGGCTACCCAGGCGGCGCCGTCGTCGTCGATGCGCTCGACCTCGCAGCGCGAGCCGACCATGTCCATGAACATCTCGAGCTGGTCTTCGTCCATGTCGCGGTCGGTGGTGACGCTGAGCACGCGGACGGTGTCGCCGATGGTGACGGTCTGGCCCGTGCGGTCGAGGGTGGTGGCTGGCATGGCGGACTCCGTGAGCTGGGGTGAAGTTTCGGGCCGTGTCGCAAAGTCGACGTCGGCCCCGTGTTTCAGCGGTGGCGTGCAACTGGCGTGCCACCCCGTTTTTCAGTCATCTTGAAGGGGAGTAAACATGAACAAAATCGGCCTGTTTTTCGGTACCGAAACCGGTACCACCCGCCTGATAGCCAAGAAAATGCAGAAGAAGATCGGCGACGAGCTGTGCGACAAGCCGGTCAACGTCAACCGCATCACGCCGGACGAAATGCTCAAGTACGACGCGCTGATTCTCGGCACGCCGAGCTACGGCGTCGGGGAAATTCCCGGCAACGGCGTTTCCGGCTGCTTCGAGCCGAACTGGGCGGAGTTCTTCGCCAAGATGCCGGAAAAGCCGGATTTCTCCGGCAAGCGCATCGCTTTCTTCGCGCTCGGCGCGCAGGAGCGTTACGCCGACCGCTTTTGCAGCTCGCTGCTGCCGCTGGTCGAGACCTTCAAGGCTTGGGGCGCCGAGATCGTCGGCGACTGGCCGACCGATGGCTACACCTTCGAGCAGTCGGCCGCCGTGGTCGATGGCCGTTTTCTCGGGCTGATCATCGACCAGCGTACGCAGGGCATGTTCACCGACGAGCGCATCGACGCCTGGGTGGCGCAGGTCACGCCGCTGCTGGCGGAGAAACTGACCGCCGAGGCCTGAGTCTCAGACGACGTAGAACAGGATGGCGATGAAGTGCATGAGGCTGCCGGCGATCACGAACAGGTGCCAGATGCCGTGCCAGTGCCGGAAGCGCTCGTCGAAGGCGAAGAAGATGATGCCGACGGTGTAGAACACGCCGCCGGCGGCCAGCCAGAGGAAGCCGGCCAGCCCCAGGCTGGCCAGCAGCGGCTTGATGGCGACGAGCACGATCCAGCCCATGACGGCGTAGATGACGAGCGACAGGACGCGCGCTTCCGAGCGCGGCTTGATTTCCTGCAACATGCCGCCGATGGCCAGCGCCCAGACAATGCCGAACAGCCACCAGCCCCACGGGCCGCGCAGGCTGATCAGGCAGAACGGCGTGTAACTGCCTGCGATGAGCAGGTAGATCGACAGGTGGTCGAGCTTTTGCAGGACGCGTTTGAGCGGGCCGCGCACGCTGTGGTAGATGGTCGAGATGCTGTAGAGCAGCACGAGCGTGATGCCGTAGACGACCACGCTGGCCGTGCTCAGCGCGTCGCCGCGGGCCGTGGTGGCGACGACCAGCCAGATGGCGCCGCTCAGCGCGAGCAGCGCGCCGAAAAGGTGGGTCCAGGCGTTGAAGCGTTCGCCGTGGTACATCGGGCGGGCTGGTCGCTAGAACTGCGGTACCAGCGTGACTTCCATGAGATAGCTTTCCAGCTGCCGGTCGTAATCCTTCAGATGGTCGAGCAGGGTCTGGTGAATGCGGTCGATGCCCTCGATGGCGAGAATGCAGTTGCCGTCTTCCGAAAAGATGACGCGGATCGCCTTGAGTTGCTTGGCAATCTCGATGTGCGCCTGGTTGTGTGCGATGCGATGCTCGGCGGGGACGTGCTCCTCCATGAACATCGATTCGATGAGGTTGTGCTTGAGGGTGCTTTCCACGAAGCTGCGGATCAGCAGCTCGATGTTGCCGTGGCAGATCACGTGCCGGGTGGGATTGCAGTCAGCGCAGTTGCTGATGATGCCGCGCTGCGTACATTCGGCGCGGATGCGTTCGATCAGGCCGAGCATGTGCTCGTGGTCCCGACGAATTCGTTCGACTGCAATTTCCCCTACCGTTGCCATGAGGTCATTTCCTTTCAAGAAAATGTGGCGATGCGATCATGCGGTCAGTTGTTACGAAGTTTTCCCCGCATTTCGATGCAGAGAGTCGACTTAGTGTCATTTTCTCGAAAAACAGTTCAATACGAAAAGCCGGGGCGACCAACTCGAACCCGAGCTTCTGGGTTGAGGCGCGAATTTTAGCGCTCAAGCGATTCGAAGCTGTGTAAAGAATTTCATATTTGGCCATTTTTTCCGGTTGACCGTGCGATTCGTCCCCGGGTCAATCTGCCGCTTTGCCAGACAGGAGCAGCGTTCGCAGCGCTTCGCTCAGGTCGCGGTCGAGCGTCCCGACGCCCTTGATGACGAAGATGCCGCCATTGCGCCACAGCGTTCGGGCGTCGGCCAGCGACTCGCCGCTTTGCGGGTTCAGCACGCGAACATCGAGCAGCACTTCCGTGCCGCCTTCGACGATGACCGGCAGGCCGATGCTCAGCCGTGGCCCGAGTTCGCGCACGACGATGAGGAGCAGGCGAGCCGGCACGGGGGGTGTGTTGCGGGCGAGGCGGATGAGTTCGGCGTCGCCGGGGGGCGGCGTATCGGATGGCAGGCGATGGATCGCCGTCGTGCCGAGGCAGCTGGTGTGGCTCAGGAAATCCTCGATGCCGCGCAAGGCGGCGGCCTCGCGCAGGGCGGGCTCCTTCTGGTCCGGCCGCCACTGCGGACCCCAATAAACGACGGTCGGCAAGCTCGCCTGACCGGCCTGGCAGAGCGGGGCGGCAGGCCGCATCCCGGTCGTTTCGACCCGGGTGGTGGCGCAACCGGCGAGCAGTGCCAGGGCCAGAAGGGCGGCCAGCCGGCCTATTGGTTTGCGGCGAGCCATTTCTTCACTTTGCCGACCTGAGCGCCCTTCGGTCCGACGGGTGAGGTGAAGTAACTCGCCAACTCGCCCTTCGCATCGAATTTCTTCAAGCCGTCGGGGGCGGTCAGGCTCAGGCCATACAACTCGGCGTAGGCTTCGGCCGGTTCGTCCGGCCAGTGGGAATCGACATGGCTGCCCAGTCCCGTGCCTGAAATCTTGATGCCATTGCTCTCGATGACGGCGACAAATTCGGCCAGGCGCAGGGTCATCTCGACCTTGTTGCCACTCGACACCTTGATGGTGAGCATGGTCGCCGCTTCCGCTGCGGTGGCTGTTTCGGTCTCCTTTTGCGTCGCAGCGCGGGCGTCGAGCGGTGCGAGCAGCGCTTCGGCTGCGGCCAGCCAGGCATCCTGAGCTGTTTCGGCATCGGCGTCGGCATAGGTGCTGCCGGCCGGCAAGGCCTTGCCGGCGGCGATGCGTTTGGCGATGGCACTGCGGGCGGCGGGCAGGGCCAGCTTGAGTTTGCTTCCCGCCGCCGCGCTATCGGCGGCCGTCGGGTTCTCCGGCAGGGAGCTCAACTTCTTGGTCAATTCACCGAGTTTGGCCTGGGCGTCGAGAATGGCCGTCTGGTAGGCGGCCTCCCTGGCGTTCGCGGTCCCGGGCGTTGATAGGGAGGTCAGAATGGCTTTGTTGTAGTTCGCCGTGGCCGTTTGCAGACTTTCGAAGGCGGTGGTATCGGCATTGTCCTTCTGGACCCTTTTCTCTTCCGCCAGACGCTGGGGCAGGGCTTCAACGGCATGGCCGACTTCGTGCGACAGGATGTTTTCGCTCGGCGAGCCGGCCACGCGCTGGCCGCCAAATTCGGTGTGGCTGCCACCGGCATCGTAATCGGTGTCGAGATCGAAGGCTTCGCTGGCGATTTCGATGCGATCCTGGCGCTGGCCGCTCGTGCTGTCCATTTGCTGCTTGAACAACCCGGCGGCATCGGCCGAAAACTCCGACGTCTTGCTGACCCGCCGCAACTCGACGCCCTTGATGGCGGCCCGCTCGGCCGTCGGAATGCGGGCCAGGGCGCGTTTCATCTTCTCCAGTTCCGGCCCCGTCCATTGGGCGTCCTCCGAATCCGTGACGGCCAACAGACCATAGGTTGCGACGAGTTCGGCCTTGAGGGCGGCAATTTTTGGATCGGGTACGGTGTCATCGCGCTGGACCAGGTTGCCGGACAGCGCGCCGACCGCATTCTGCTGGGTTACATGCACCAGTTCGTGGGCGAGCAGGCGGCGACCAGCAGAGGATGCCGGTTGATATTCGCCGCTGCCGAAAACGACGTGATGCCCGACCGTGTAGGCGCGGGCCGAGATGGCGGCAGCCGATTCGGCAGCGCTTGCGTCGTCGTGGATGCGCACTTTGGCCAAGTCGTGGCCGAGGCGAGGCTCCATGAATTGCCGGGTGGCCGCATCGAGTGGCTGGCCGGACGCGGCGAGGACGGCGTCGACCGTGGCCGGGACCGGCATTTGGCTGTGGGAAGCCGCTTCGAGACGCGTTGGCGACAGCCGGGCCGGCGGCAAATCCGACGGGTTCGCCAGTTGCGACGACCAGTCGTCGGCCTGCCGTTCGCAGGCGTCCCCCGGTGCATTGGTCACCCGCTTGGCCTGGAGGTGCCGGCCGTGCTGCGGGTGAATGGCGAATTCGCGCAAATCATGGGTGCCGGCAGCCGTTGCCGAACCCGGCTGCGGCGGGCGAATGGCCTCTGCCGCCTTGGGTGGGCGGGGTGATCTGTGGCGAGCGGTGTCGTGCGCGAATGCATGCATGCTTCGTCTCCTTGCCTGGACGCATCTTATATGACCATGGCGTTGGTGAACGGTTCGCCCGCGATTTTCATGCGACTTCGCTGGGCGGAGGCATCGACGCGTTAAAATCGCACGCCCGAATTGCCGTTTGCCTGAATGAGACCCGAGAAGCCCGCCCGCCGTTCCGATTCGCTTGAGACCGTCTGCCTGAGCAGCGATCTGAAACGCCTGCGCGGCCTGCAGCGCGAACTTTCACGGTCAACCGGAAAAAATCGCGAAAAACAAAATGCGGAGCTGCTGGCTTTCGTCGAGCGTTCGCGGTCGGCGGTGGCCGAGCGCCGGGCGCGCCTGCCGAAACCGGAATTTCAGGCCGACTTGCCGGTCAACGAGCGGCGCGCCGAAATCGCCGAGCTGATCGCCCAGCATCAGGTCGTCATCGTCTGCGGTGAAACCGGATCGGGCAAGACGACGCAGTTGCCGAAAATCTGCCTCGATCTCGGGCTCGGTGCACGGGGGCTGATTGGCCACACGCAGCCGCGCCGGCTGGCCGCCCGCTCGGTCGCTACGCGGCTGGCGCAGGAGTTGAAGACGCAAGTCGGCGCTGGCGTCGGCGTCAAAATTCGCTTCCAGGACCGGACGACGCCGGAAAGCTGGGTCAAGCTCATGACCGACGGCATCCTGCTCGCCGAATCGCAGTCCGACCCCTACCTGAACGCCTACGAGGCGATCATCATCGATGAGGCGCACGAACGCAGCCTGAACATCGATTTCCTGCTCGGCTACCTCAAGCAGTTGCTGGCCAAGCGGCCGGACCTCAAGGTCATCATCACCTCGGCAACCATCGACGCCGAGCGCTTCTCGCAGCATTTCAGCCTGCATGGCAAGCCGGCGCCGGTGATCGAGGTTTCCGGCCGGCTTTATCCGGTCGAGGTGCGTTACCGGCCGGTTGAAGATCTGGAAAAGAAGGACGACGAGCGCGATCTCTACGACGCCATCGTCGATGCCGCCGATGAAGTGGCGCGTTTGGGCAGCGGCGACATCCTCGTCTTTCTGCCTGGCGAGAGGGAAATCCGCGAGGCGGCGGAGGCCTTGCGCAAGCACGCGCTGGCTCGGCCAGGGCTGTCTTCCGCTCACGCCCCGGAGATCCTGCCACTCTTCTCGCGCCTCTCTGCATCTGATCAGGACCGCATCTTCAAGCCCTCGGGCGGCCAGCGGCGCATCGTGCTGGCCACCAATGTGGCGGAAACCTCGCTCACCGTGCCGGGCATTCGTTACGTCATCGACACCGGACTGGCGCGGGTCAAACGCTATTCGTACCGCAACAAGGTCGAGCAGTTGCAGATCGAAAAGGTCTCGCAGGCCGCAGCGCGGCAGCGGGCCGGGCGTTGCGGCCGGGTCGCGGCGGGCGTCTGCATCCGGCTGTACGACGAGCTGGATTTCAACGCTCGGCCACCGTTCACCGACCCGGAAATCCTGCGTTCCAGCCTGGCAGGCGTCATCCTGCGCATGAAGTCGCTGCGCCTGACCGACGTCGAAAGCTTCCCGTTTATCGAACCGCCGCCGGCCAAGGCCATCGCCGATGGCTACGCGCTGCTGCAGGAACTCGGCGCGCTCAACGACGACAATGTCCTGACGCCCATCGGTGCCTCGCTGGCCAAGCTGCCGCTCGACCCGCGCATCGGCCGCATGCTCGTCGCAGCGCGCGATCTCGGCTGTCTCAAGGAAGTCATGGTCATCGCCGCCGGCCTGTCGGCGCAAGATCCGCGCGAACGGCCGCAGGAACGTCAGCAGGCAGCCGACGAAAAGCACAAGCTGTTCGCCGACGAGAAGTCGGAATTCCTTGGCTGGTGGAAGCTGTGGAAGTGGTTCCAGAATGCCGTCGAGCACAAGAAGTCGAACAAGCAGCTGATCGACAACTGCCACGCTCATTTCCTGTCTTATTTGCGAATGCGCGAGTGGCGCGAGGTGCATGGGCAGTTACACGCGATGGTCACCGAGCTCGGCTGGAAGGAAAGCGAACTGCCCGGCACCTACGACGCCATCCACCAGGCGCTGCTCGCTGGCCTGTTGGGCAATCTCGGCTGCAAGGCCGACGAGTCCGGCTTCTACCTCGGCGCGCGCGGCATCCGTTACCTGATCCACCCGTCGTCGCCACTGCAAAAAAAGGCCGGCAAGTGGATCATGGCGGCCGAGATCACCGAAACGACGCGCCTCTTCGGCCGTTGCGTCGCCCGCATCGAACCAGACTGGCTGGAGAAAGTGGGCGCTCACCTTATCAAGCGCCAGTACTTCGACGCGCACTGGGAAAAGAAGTCGATGCAGGTCTCGGGCTGGGAGCGGACGACGCTCTACGGCGTGGTCATCAACCCGAAGCGGCGCATTCATTACGGCCCGATGGCGCCGGCCGAATCGCGTGAAATCTTCATCCGCCAGGGGCTGGTCAGCGAGGAAATCGACGAGGCTTTCGCCAAGCGCTGGCCGTTCTTCCAGCACAACCAGCGGCTCATCCGCGAGATCGAGCACCTCGAACACAAGCAGCGCCGGCAGGATGTGCTGGTCGATGACGAGCTGATTTTTGCCTTCTACGACTCAATCATTCCCGAAGGCATTCACAACGGCGCGACCTTCGACAACTGGCGCAAGGAAGCCGAGCGCGAGACGCCGAAGCTGCTCTATTTGTCGAAAGACGACCTCATGCGTCACTCGGCGGCCGGCGTAACGACCGAGGCCTTCCCGCATCACCTCAAGGTCGGCGGCGTCGATTACACGCTGAGCTACCACTTCGAGCCGGGTTCGCCGCGCGACGGCGTGACGCTGACCCTGCCGCTCGCCCAGCTCAACCAGATTCCCGTACTGCGCATGGAGTGGCTGGTGCCCGGGCTGCTCAAGGAAAAGCTCGTCCAGCTCATCAAGACGCTGCCGCAGAAGATCCGGGCGAAGGTCGTGCCGGTGCCCGAGTTCGTCGAAGAGTTCATCGCGGCGATGGCCGGCAACGAAAAGAAGATGAATCAGGGTCTGATCACGCCGCTCATCGACTACATCCTCGAAGCGCGCGGCCTCAATGCGCGCGGCTGGGCAGTGACGCCCGATTCCTTCAGGCCCGACGCGCTGCCCGCCCACTTTTCGATGAACTACAAGCTCATTGACGAACACGGCCGCCAGCTCGACATGAACCGCAGTCTCGTCGCCCTGCGCGCCGAGTGGGGGCGCGAAGCGAAACAGGAATTTGCCGAACTGCACGAAACGCCGTCCGAATTCACCAATCTGACCGACTGGACTTTTGGCGAGTTGCCCGAACTCATGGAAGTCCCGGTCGCCGGCCAGACCGTGCTCGGCTACCCGGGCCTGACCGACGACGGCGAGAGCGTCAGCCTCAAAGTCTTCGATTCGGCCGAGGAAGCCGCCGAGGCGCACCGCGCCGGCTTGCGCCGCCTGTTCATGCTGCAGTTCCGCGATCAGGTGAAGTATTTCGACAAGAACATTCCTGGCCTGAGCCAGATGGCCATGCAGTACATGGCGCTGGGCAGCGCCGACGACCTCAAGAACCAGATCGTCGCCCTGACCTTCGAGCGCGCCTGTCTGACCGAACCGCTGCCGACGACGCCGGATGCCTTCAAGCGCCGTTGCGGCGACAGCAAGGCGCGGCTCGGGCTAATCATGCAGGAAGTCTGCCGGCTGGTCGGCACCGTGCTGACCGAATGGCAGGCCGTGACCAAGAAACTGCCGGCCTTCAAAGCACAGGCCGCCGCCGTGGCCGACATCGAGGCGCAAATCAAGCGCCTGATGGGCAAGAATTTCGTGACCGACACGCCTTTCCAGCGCCTGCAGCACTATCCGCGCTACTTCAAGGCCTGCGTGGTGCGTCTCGACAAGCTCAAGGCCAACCCGGGGCGCGATGCCCAACTGATGGCCGAATACGTGCCGCTGTGGACCAACTACGAACGCCGCGCCATCCAGCTCGCCAAACTCGGCACGCTCGATCCGCAGGTCGAACAGTTCCGCTGGCTGCTTGAGGAATTGCGCGTCGGGCTGTTCGCGCAGGAACTGCGGACGCCGGTGCCGGTGTCGAGCAAGCGCCTGCAAAAACAATGGGAAGGAATCAAGAATGGGTGATGTCATGCTCGCGCTGGCGCGGACCTTCGCCAACCTCAAAAGCGGCAAGGTCTGGCTCTATGTCCTGACCCCGGCGCTGTTCTCGTTGTTGCTGACCATCGCGCTGGCCGTCTGGGGCCTGGGCTGGATGGTGCAGCAGATGATGGATTACCCGCCGATGACCCTGCTCGTCGGCTGGGGCTTGGTCTGGCTGGCGCACATCCTGGCCTATCTCGGCGGCTGGATGGCGATCTTCGCCGTCGCCTACCTGACGGCCTCGCTGCTGGCGGCCATCGTCATCATGCCGCTCATGCTCAAGCATCTCTCGGCAACCGAGTACCGCGATGTGGCGGCGATGGGCAAGGACAGCTTCGTTGCGGCGGCGTTCAACAGCGTTTTGGCTTCTGTCATCTTCATTGCAGCCTGGCTGATCACCATTCCGCTCTGGCTCATTCCCGGCTTCTCGCTGCTCATTCCGCTGCTGCTCATGGGCTGGCTGAATCGCCGGACTTTCGCCTACGACGCGCTGTCGATGCATGCCACGACCGGCGAGTGGCAGGCGGTTCGCACCGGCCAGAAAACGCCGCTGTTCATGCTCGGCCTGACCATGGCGCTGCTCGCCCACATCCCCTTCGTCGGCCTGCTGGTGCCGGCGCTGGCTGCACTATCATTTGTCCATTACGGGCTGGAAGCCCTGCGCCGGTCACGTCAGGGCGCCGTCGTCACCATCGAAGGAGAACGTGTATGAGCCGTACCTTTGGCGCCGTCATCATCGGCGACGAAATCCTCTCGGGCAAACGGCAGGACAAGCATTTCGCCAAGATCGCCGAACTGCTCGGCGCGCGTGGCCTGCGCCTGAGCTGGGTCGAATACCTCGGCGACGACCGCGAACGCCTCGCCGCCACTTTCAAGCGCACGATGGCGGCCGGCGACGTGGTGTTTTCCTGCGGCGGCATTGGCAACACGCCCGATGACCACACGCGACAAGCCGTGGCGGCGGCGCTCGGCGTCGATCTTGAGTTGCACCCCGAAGGCTTTGAAGAGTTGAAAGTCCGTTTCGCTGGCGAGGAGATCACCGACAAGCGCAAGCTGCTCGTCACCTTCCCGGCCGGCGTGCAGATCATCCCCAACCCGTTCAACCGCATTCCCGGCTTCATGGCCAACGACCATTACTTCGTGCCCGGCTTTCCGCAGATGGCGCACCCGATGATTGAATGGGCGCTCGATTCGTTCTACAAGGATCAGTTCAAGGCGGTCGACGGCATGGTCGAAAAGGCCTTCCTGCTCACCGGCCCGACAGCTTACGAAAGCGCCTTGCTCGACCTCATGGAACGCATCGTCGCCGAATACCCGACGCTGCGCCTGTTCTCGCTGCCCTCACTGGTCGGCAAGGAGCGCAAGCATCTGGAGCTCGGCGTCGAAGGCTCGCCGGAACTGGTCGACCAGGCGATGGAAGCCATTCGCGTCGAGGTCGAGCGACGCGGGATCAACTGGGTGTGGCGTCCCTGATTCGCCATTTTCAGGATTTGACGGTCAACCGGAAAAAATGGCCAAAATCGAAATTCCGGAAACGCCAGGCGTAAAAAAACCCGCGAATTTCGCGGGTTTTTTGCTGGCGCGTTACGCGCAAATTACTTGGCAGCCTTCTTGGCAGCAGCAGCCGTGGCGCTCTTGGCCGGGGCAGCCTTCTTGGCCGGAACAGCCATCTTGCCGGCGGCAGCCATGTTGGCTTCGGCGATGTCGGACAGTTGCTTGGCCATGCCAGTCATGTTGTCGAAAGCCTTGGTCGAGGCATCGAGCATCGACTGCATCGTGGCAGCGAAAACGTCACCACCAACCGGCGCGGAGGACTTGGCCTTCTCGACGGCGCTGTTGGCGTTCTTGGTGAAGCTGCTGTACTGGGCTTCCAGAACGGAAGTGACTTCCTTCTGCATTTCAGCGACCAGTTCGTAGACGCTGCGCGAGTAGTCCATCCACTTGGCGGCGTTCGGCTGGGCCAGTTCGGTGTTCAGCTTGGCAACAGCGTTGGCATCCTTGGCGCTCAGCAGTTGCTGGGTACCGGCGATGGTGTTGTTGAAGAACTCGCGGGAAGCGGCCATGTTCAGGGCGGTCAGGCGCTCGACGCCGTCGAAGGCGGTGCGCAGCAGGGTCGTCATGACTTCGGCGTTGGCTTTTTGGGCGGCGGTCAGTTGATCGAAATTCGGGTTGGCCATCATCATCTCCAAGTTTGATTACGGGTTTGTATGAAACAGGCCCCCGTCTGTGCGGGGGCCTTGAAGTACTTGATTACTTCTTGCTCTTGGCGGCGGTGGCGGTAGCACCAACGGCCTTGACGGTGGCGTTGGTAGCAGCAGCGACGTTGGCTTCGGTGATTTCGGCAACTTGCTTGGCAGCCTTGTTCATGTTGTCGAAGGCGGAGGTGGCAGCAGCGATGGCAGACTTGACGGCGGCAACGGCAACATCAGAACCGGCCGGAGCAGACTTGGCAGCCTTGTCGAGCAGGCTGGCAACGGTCTTCTGGAAATCGCCAAACTGGCCTTCGACCATCTTGGACAGCTCTTCCTGGGTCTGGGCAGAGATTTCATACACGGAACGGGAGTAGGCAACGGCCTTCTCGACATTCGGCTGAGCCAGCGAAGCCTGGATCGACAGGGCTTCCTGAACGTCCTTGGCACCCATCAGGGCCTTGGCGCCGGAAACGGAATCTTCAACCAGCGAACGGGCGGTGTTCAGGTTCAGGGCAGCGATACGCTCGGCAGAAGCCAGGGCGGTGTTGGCCAGCGACAGCAGGGAATCAACGGTAGCCTTGTTGGCGGCGGCGAATTGCTCGGGGGTGGTGAAGTTGAACGACATGGGTTATCTCCAGAATTAAAAGGTAATGCGGAACAGTCTGAAACCGTTGCAGCGCGATCCCATGAAGCGATGTTGCACTGCACCATGTCTCTAATTATAGGGGTGATTGTCGTATTGTCAACACAATTTTTGTGCAGTGCACAAAAATAAATAAGCCCATGAAAATCATGGGCTTGAGCTTGCTGGGGAGGCGCTTTGTGTAAGGGTTTGCGGCGACAATGTCGCCGCGACGCACTGCTATTGTGCGTTTGGTAATACCAGGTTGCCGGAACCCTTGAGCTCCAAGCGTTCACCACGGGGTGCCGGTTTGACATCGCTATCCTTGCCCTTCGGCTGAATGACGACGCGAACGCGTCCGGGCGGTGCTTTCGGGTCACGGGTTTCGCCTGCGGTGACCAGGTATTTTTCACTGACTGCGTCATACCAGATGTAGTCGCCGCGCACCTGGTCTTCGCCGCTCTTCACCCAGGCGCGATGGAAGAGTTCGAGCACTTCGTTGTTGGTGTTGTACTCGATGCGTTCGCCCTCGCCCTCGACGTACTCTTCCTTGCCGTCGCGCTTCTGGCGGAAACGGGCAAGGCCGCCTTTGCCGCTGAAAGCCGTGCCTTTCTGGAATCCGTACTGGTCCTCGCGAATGACGACGCGGTCGGCCTTGAGGATCATCGTGCCCTTGGTGATCAGGACGTCGCCCTCAAGAATCTGGATCTTCTTGGCGTCGTCAATGGAAACGCGATTGGCTTCGACAAGCATGGGCTTGTCGCGGTCGGCCCGCTCGGCGTGGGCCGTAAGGCTGATCAGAAGACAGAGGGTGAACGTGGCGAGGCGAGTGTTCATGGCGCGGCCCTGGGTCGAATGAATTGCCCGCGAACCTGCGATTGCAGGACGAGGGTCGAGGTGTTGTTGTCGATGTGCATGCCGACGCCCTTGACCCAGGATTGACCCTGGGTGATTTCCACCGGGCTGCCCGTGAAGGCGATGCCGGCGTCGGGCTGGGCGGTCAGGTCGGGCATGCGGGCGACCAGTTCCTGGCGATCCGCCGTCGCGGCACGGGTGACGCTGACGTTGTCCCAGAGGTAAATGGTTTCGCCCTTGGCCGTCACCTTGGCGTTATCCCCGGTGACCACGATCTTGCTTCCCTCGTCGCGATAACTGGTGAGTACGGGCGATTTGAGCTCCGAGGTGTCGTCGTCCGGAAAATGGACGAGGTAGGGCGCCGTGAGGCGGTATTTGACCTGCCCTTTTTCATCGAAACGGCGCACGGTGAAATTCTCGGCCGTGGCATCCGGATCGTGGCGGAACTTGCCGTCGTTCCTGGGCTCGCTGTGGTCCACCGTACTTTGCAGCCAAAAACTGAGCGCGGCGAGAATGGCCAGAAAAATAACGGGAAGAAGTTGGCTGTGCCAGTGCTTCATTGGGTTCCGAGATACGGCGCAAAAGCCGCCTCAAGCTTGCCCTGTGCGGCGAGTATCAGTTCGATGGCCTCGCGCACGGCGCCCTTGCCGCCACCCGCTTCGGTCACCACGTGGGCGCGCTCCTTGACGATGGGCCGCGCATTGGCCGGTGCAATGGCGAGTCCGCAGCGGCTCATCGCCGGCAGGTCGATCAGATCGTCGCCCATGAAAGCAAGTTCGGACCACTGCAGGCCGAGTTGTTCGAGCAGTTGCGCGGAGACCGCGCCCTTGTCTCCAACCCCGTGAAACACGTGCTCGACGCCCAGATCCTTGGCGCGGCAACTGACGACGTTGGATGTCCGCCCCGTGATGATGGCCACCTTGATGCCGGCGCGCCTAAGCAGTACGACACCGAGACCGTCCTGGACGTTGAACGTCTTCAGTTCGTGGCCATCATCGGTGTAATGCAGGCCGCCATCGGTCATCACGCCATCGATGTCGAAGGCGACGAGCTTGATGTTGGCGGCGCGGGATTGAATGTCCATCAAATAACCTTGGCAGTGAAAAGATCGTGCATGTTCAATGCGCCAATCAGGTGTTCATCGGCGTCGACCACCAGAAGCGCATTGATGCGCAGGCGTTCCATCATCTCGACCGCTTCGACGGCCAGACGGTCGGGGCCGATCGTGCGCGGCGAGGCGTGCATGACCGAGGCGATGGCGCCTTGCTGCAGATCGGTCCGTTTTTCGAAGGCGCGACGCAGGTCGCCGTCGGTAAAGATGCCGAGAACGGCGTTGGCCTGATCGGTAATCGCCACCAGTCCGAGCCCGCCGCGTGACATGGCGATGATGGCGTCGGTGATGGGCGTTTCGGGCGCTACTGCCGGGACGCGTTCGCCGGCCCGCATGACATCCCGGACATGCGTGAGCAGGCGACGGCCCAGAGAGCCGCCCGGGTGCGAACGGGCAAAGTCTTCCGGGCCGAAGCCGCGGGCGTCGAGGAGCGCTACGGCGAGCGCATCGCCCAGCGCGAGTGCTGCGGTGGTGCTGGCGGTGGGGGCAAGATTCAGCGGGCAGGCCTCCTGGGCGACGCCGGCATCGAGATGGATGTCGGCCTCTCGGGCCAGCGTCGAGGAGGGTACGCCAGTCATCGAAATGATGCGGGCGCCCTGGCGCTTGAGGGTCGGCAAAATGCTCAGCAACTCGCCGGACTCTCCCGAATTGGACAGGGCGAGCAGCACATCGTCGCGGGTGATCATGCCGAGGTCGCCATGGCTGGCTTCGGCCGGGTGTACGAAATAGGCGGGCGTCCCCGTGCTGGCCATGGTGGCCGCAATCTTCCGGGCAATATGGCCCGACTTGCCCATGCCGCTGACGATGAGTCGGCCGCGGCAGTTCAGGATCAATTCGACGGCGCGGACGAAGTCACCGTTAATGCGCGATTTCAGGGCGTCGACCGCGGCTGCTTCAATGCTCAGGGTCTGACGACCCAGTTCCAGAGCACGTTCCGGCGAGAAGCAGGCAGTAGATTGGCTTGGGTTCATGGGCTGGCTAAGGTTATGATGGCCGAAGTATACCTGACTTCAGACACGGCCTTGAGCGCACTCTCCCTCGTCCTTCTCCTGCTCGGTGCCTCGGTATTGGCCGTGGTCATCTTTCGGCGCTTCAACCTGCCGCCAGTCCTCGGCTATCTTTTCGTCGGCAGCGTCATCGGTCCGCATGCCCTGAACCTGATGAACGACGTCTATCGGGCCGAGCATCTCGCCGAATTCGGCGTGGTCTTCCTGATGTTCTCGATCGGCCTGGAATTCTCGTTGCCCAAGCTGTACGCGATGAAGCGCATCGTTTTTGGGCTCGGCATGCTGCAAGTGTTTTTGAGCATGACGACGGTGGCCGCGCTGGTCATGCTTTTTGGCGTCAGTTGGCAACTGGGCATCGCGCTCGGCGGGGTCTTTGCGATGTCGTCCACGGCCGTGCTGACCAAGCTGCTTGTCGAACGCCAGCAACTCGACTCGCCCCACGGTCGGGAAATCATGGGCGTCCTGCTTTTCCAGGACCTGGCGGTCGTCCCGCTGCTGGTCATCATCCCGTCGCTGACCCAGCCCCCGGAAAAATTGGCCATGCTGCTCGGCGTGGCGCTGCTCAAGGCGGTCATCGTCCTCGCGGTAATTCTGGTTTTCGGGCAGAACCTGATGCGCAAATGGTTTCATTTTGTCGCGCGGGCCAAGTCCTCCGAGGTGTTTGTCCTCAATGTGCTGCTGATCACGCTCAGCCTGGCCACCATCACCGAGCTGGCCGGCTTGTCGCTGGCGCTCGGGGCTTTTGTGGCGGGCATGCTGATCTCGGAAACCGAGTACAAGTTGCAGGTGGAAGAAGACATCAAGCCTTTCCGCGATGTGCTGATGGGACTGTTTTTCGTGACCATCGGCGTCAAGCTCGATCTGCACGTTCTCGTGGGACTTTGGTGGCAGGTGCTGCTGGCACTGGTTGCGCTGCTGCTCATCAAGTCGCTCATCATCGGGCTGCTTTCGTGGCGCCTGGGGGCTACGCCCGGCAATGCCATTCGCTCCGGTTTGTGGCTTTGCGCGGGCGGCGAGTTCGGTTTTGTTCTGTTGGGCGAAATCATTCGCTTGCCCCATGAAATCCAGCAGGTCGCCCTGACGGTTCTGGTGCTGTCGATGTTGATTGCCCCATTCATCGTGCAATACAGCGAACGTATCGTCGTTCGTTTCGTGGCCAGCGAATGGATGTTGCGCTCAATGCAACTGACCAAAATTGCTGCGCAGTCGATGGGGGCTGAGAAGCATGCGATTCTTTGCGGCTTCGGCAGAAACGGCCAGTATCTCGCCCGCTTTCTGGCGCAGGAAGACATCAACTACGTCGCTCTCGACCTAGATCCGGATCTCATCCGTGAGGCGGCTGCCGGCGGTGAAAATGTGGTTTACGGCGACGTTGGTCGCAAGGAAACTTTGCTCGCGGCGGGCCTGATGCGGGCCAGCGTCGTGATTGTCACCGTCAGCGATACGCAGTTGGCCGAAAAGGTACTGCATCACGTTCAGGAGTCACGTCCCGACTTGCCTGTCGTTGTGCGCACCCTGGACGAGCGTGACATGGAACGACTGTCTCGCGCCGGTGCGGCGGAGGTTGTGCCGGAAGCCCTGGAGGCCAGCCTGATGCTGGCTTCGCATGCGCTGGTCCTGGTCGGCGTCCCGATCAACCGCGTGCTGAAGCGAATTCGCCAGATACGCTCGCAACGCTACAGTCTTTTGCGCGGATTCTATCGCGGGATGACCGATCGTGATTTCGACGACGACGATGAGCACCATCCTCGCCTTCATTCGGTATTGCTGGCCTCTGGTTCGGCAGGCATCGGACGGACATTGGACGATCTGAATCTCGATGCACTGGGTTGCGAGGTCAGTGCAGTCCGCCGTCGCGGAATCCGGGCGCTGGAGCCCGCTCCGGAGACACGTTTGGAAGAAGGCGACGTCGTGGTCGTTCTCGGTTTGCCGGAGGCAGTTACTGCGGCGGAAGAGCGCTTGCTGAGAAAATAAAAAGCCCGCCAAGGCGGGCTAAGTGTTACCAAATTGTCGGTAGTTACAGCGCAGCGCAAACCGTATATTGTTGTCCCTCGACGATATTTGCGGTGGCTGTGGCGGCAGCTCCGCGAGCAGACCCCATGGGTACGGCCTGAACCGAGCCCCCTGCTGTGTTTCCATCGTCCATCGTGGTGTCGATTTGCCGAACATAGCGTCCAAGGATGCCATCCGAGCAAACAAATGCTGCGCCTCGCATTCCTGCAATGAAGGGGGCTGCTGCGCCACCGCCATTAATGCCACTCTCTATGCCGATAAATCCGCCATCTGCATTGCGGGGGCGATAGTTCTGGTCAGCAGTATTGGTTGCCCCAGTAGCCAGATTGGCCAGGCGCACGTGTTGCCAGAAAATAAAGGTTTCGGAAGCAATGCCACCGTCGTTCCAGTTCCCGTCAATCCGGCCGTTATTGTGCGTACATGAGCCAGCAGCTACGGGCGTACATTCGTTGGCTACATTGGCGCCGAAAGCTGCATCAAGTTGGGCCTGGGTCTGGTCGCCAGGAAAACTCTTGAATCGGTCCTGGTAACCGTAGACCAGAGCGGATGTCGTCCTGAAGTCATTCACCATGTTTTTGACTTTTGCGCTGTTAATCAGCTCTTGACCTTTGAGTACGCCGCCCAGCAGAAGTCCGATAATGACAAGGACAATGGCGATTTCGACAAGGGTGAAGCCCTTTTGTTGGTATTTCATGGCATGCTCCGATTTGATTTCGTATTCTTATCCGCAAAAATCGTGCCCATGATTTGGGCGCTGAATTTGCGATAAATAACAAGGAATTGCGTTCGGTGTGTCGAAAAATGGACAGGTTGTCGGAAAAATGAACATGCGTAGTGTTGGCGGAAGACTTGGTGGTCCGCTGGCTGCATGGCCGCATTTCCTGCTGGCGGGGCATCTTTTGATGCTTCATGCGCTTGCCTTCGGCGGGTGGCAGATTCCTGCTGTTCGCCTGCTGTGGGTGGTGGCCTTGGGCCTGTTCCTGCTCTGGCAGCCATTTGTTGCCGGCGAAAGACAAATCGAGTGGCGACAAGGGCTGGTTCTGATGGGGGTCGTGTTGCTCTCGACCGTATTGCTTGGTCCTTGGCTTCTGTTGATTTGGTGCGGTGCGCTGGCGGCATCAATCGGTGGGCGCGTGCTTTGGACGGAGAGCCGACCTGAGCGCTCGGGATATCTTCTGGCATTTGGTTATCTGGTGGCAATCACCGTTCTTGGTGTTGTCCCTGAGATCTCGCCCGTGGTGGCTCTGGATCCTGCGTTGCGCAACCCCATTGCGCAGTACTTGCCGCTGTTTTTGCCGCTGCTGATGATTTTTCCGGCTCACGCACCTGAGCGCAAGTCGGGAGAGGCTTTCGACCTTTTCTATGGCGTCATGGTGTTCCTTGTTCTGGCGGTTTTTGTGCTGGGAACGCTCGCATACATGTTGATTGCCAGAGCGGGTTATGTCGAGGCATTGTTCAAGACTTCACTTGCGGTGGCCGGGGCATTGCTGCTCGTAGCCTGGGCATGGAATCCGCGAGGCGGGTTTTCGGGTATCGGGTCAGCGATTTCGCGCTACCTGCTTTCCCTTGGCATGCCTCTGGAGCAATGGCTGGTGCAACTCTCCGAGGAGAGTGAGCGCCATTCGGATCCCACTCTTTTCCTTGAAGCAGTCATGGTTCGTTTCCGGCGAATGCCTTGGGTCGTCGGAGTCACTTGGCAGGCGGGGCTGTCTGTTGGGCGCTCGGGGGAGCAAACTGAATTCGGCCATACCGTAGTGGCAAACGGACTTTCGCTATCAATTCATTTTCATCACAAGCCTTCCCCGGCCATGCGCTGGCACGTTGAGTGGTTGCTCAGGCTGGTATTGGAGTTCTATCTCGTCAAGCTGCAGACGCACCAGTTGCAGCGAATGGGTTACATACAGGCGATTTATGAGACGGGGGCGCGGGTCACGCACGATGTGAAGAACCTGCTCCAGTCCTTGCAGGCATTGTGTTTTGCCGCAAGTCAGCCGGGAGATCCGGCCCTGGTTGCGGCCTTGATCGGCCGTCAACTGCCGCAAATTACTGATCGCTTGAAATCGACTCTCGAAAAGTTGCAATCGCCGAAAGCTGAAGAATCAGAAAGTGTTTCTGCCAAGCAATGGTGGCTGCAATTCCAAAACCGTTACGCCCATTTTCGTGTTGACTGGCAGGGGGAGGGCGGTTCCGATGAGGCTTTGCCTGCGCCTGTCTTCGACAGCATTGGAGAGAATCTCTTACAAAACGTATTGGCCAAGCGCCAGCGTGAGCCAGGTCTTTCCATTACTGTCTCGTTCAAGGATGGTTGCCTGAGTGTCACCGACAATGGCACGCCGATTCCACCTGCATTGGCAGAGGCCTTGCTTAAAGAGCCGGTCCATTCGGATGATGGTTTGGGGATCGGCTTGTATCATGCCGCGCGTCAAGCCGATACGGCAGGGTACGTCCTCTCATTGCTTGGAAATCAACCGGGACTGGTCAGGTTCGAACTTTCACCCCGCCGCTAGCATTTCATTGAGCCGGTAAACGATCGTATTTCCCTTTCCTTTGAGATATAGGGTCTGAGGCTCGTCAAACGAAAAGTGCTGGGCTAGGCGCAATTGCGTTGTCGCATCCACATGAATCATGCCGGGCGTGCCTTCACTGGTGATGCGACTGGCAAGATTCACCGTGTCGCCCCAGAGGTCATAGATGAATTTCTTTTTTCCGACTACGCCGGCAACGACTGGTCCGGTGCCGATGCCGATGCGCACATTGAGATGCATGTCGTTGACCGTGAAGTCGCGATGGAGCAGGTCTCGCATTGCGACAGCCAACTCGGCGATGGATTGGGTGTAGTTGCTTTGTTCGTTGTTCAGCCCGCCGGCGACCATATAGGCGTCACCGATCGTTTTGATTTTTTCCATGCCGTATTGCTCGGCTAACTCGTCAAAGGACGAGAATATCCGGTTGAGCATGGCAAAGACCTGCTGTGGTGTCATGCCTTCGGCGATACGGGTGAAATTGACGATATCGACAAACATGACCGTAACGTCGGCAAAGCCGTCGGCAATGGCTTGGCTGTCATGTTTCAGTCGTTCGGCAATGGGGCCGGGCAGGATGTTGAGGAGAAGTCGCTCCGATTTCTCCTGCTCATCCAGCAAGAGCCGGTGAGTTTCTTCGAGGCGGGCCTGCGCTTTTGCTTTTTCCTGAACGGCGTAGCGCAGCAGCAAATAAACAATGGTGGAGATGGCCGCGAAATTGAGCGCAAAGAAGAAAACGCTGGTCCTGATCGAGATCTTGGGCGCCTGGCTAGCCAGACTGTCTGCCAGGAAGTAATCAAAGAAGCCGGACAGTGCGGTCAGGAAAATGTACGCAAAAAACCATGCGAGCGATTCGCGCACGCCAAAAAACAATACTGCGCCAATGGGCGCCAGTAGCCCCCACAAGCTGGTGCCGCTGGCGGTAATGAAATTGCCGATACTCCATTGCACGGCAAATGGCGCGAACAGGAACAGGGCCAGTTGTGAATAGCGGAAAAGATCGAAGTTTCCGCTATGAAAGTAATAAAGAAGATTGCCAACCAGTAGCAATTGGAAAATGAACGGTGCGTTGGCCGAAAACTGGGGCCCCATTTGCCCGTACAGGAAGAGCCACAGCATCGATCCGGTACAGACCAGACCGGTCGCAAATACCAGCAGCGATTTTTTTAGGCGCGTTTCTGCATCGTCATCCGGATTGATCCCTCCGGAGCGAAGTGCGACGAGAAAAGGCTGGCGATTCACGAGAGCGGTCAATCCAACGAAAGTGGGGACAACTCAGTTTGGCAGTCAGCTTGACGCCGGTCAATATGCCAGAAGGCTTGTTTGGCAGCGATTACGGGAGCTTGCCGACGCTGACCATGCGCGACTTGAGGACGGTCGGGATGATCCAGGTTACCAGGTCATCGAAATTTTCGGTCGGGGTATGGGCAATAAAGATCAGGTCTGTATCGACGTTTTCGGCCTCGTCACCCGCCGCGCCGGGTATTTGGGTGCCGGTGGACAGGTAAGCCCCTGCGCCACGGGGGCCATGACTGACGATGACTGCGGGAATCGCAGCGGCGAGATTGTTGCCCGCACTATCCTGAATATTTGCGCGTCCATTTGTGTCCAGTGTGAAACGGGATCGGCGCCCTGCATCCACCTCCCCCTTGATGAGCGGATCGGCAAATTCGTACCCAACGAAGTAGGTGAAGCGATTGCTCCAGACATCGGTTTCCTGGATGCCAAGTGTGCGCCATGGCAGTACGCCGTGTTCCCTGGCGCACTGCTGATCGGTTGCGATACAGGTATAGGGGGCTGCATGCCCCCGTGCTGCGGCGCACAGCTGAATATCCTCCCCGCCGCCGCCCGCGCCGAGGGTCGGATCAGCCGGGCATGGAAGTCGGCCATTCGCCATGGCAAAACCGAGCAGCGCATCGCGAACGATCTCGAGTTGTTGCTGCGCTTCCTTGTTCTGAATCTGATCGCGCTGGCCCGAAAGGCCAAGCATGAGTCCGCTGGACAGCAGGGCAACAATCACCAGCACGACCGTCAGTTCGACAAGCGTAAATCCTGATTCGGCGGAACGGGATGTTGGGGGCGTTTGAGCGATCATGGCTGGCTAATAGGCAAGGCGATCGTTGAACGCAGGGGAAACAGGTTCGGTGACAAACCGAGTGATCGGCGTTTGCGCATCTCCATTCCGCGAAGCGTCACCATTCATCTTTTCAAGGTAGTTGTTTGCGTCACGTAACGCGCGGTTTTGCGTTGTCGGTAGCGCTTTGCCTGCTGCAAGGGCTACTGCGCGGTAATTGCCGCTGCCGTTGACGCTGAGAACCCCGGTTGGTGGTCGAATACGCTCCGATATCTGGTAGAAGAACAGTGCCTTCCATCCGTTTGCGGTCCACCAGTTCGCGGCGCCGGTCGATGGTTTGAGGAAAAGGCAGGCGTTGCCGTACCAGACAGGTGGGATGGCTGCAGAGCCGATGCTGGTTTCCAGCGCGCTATCCAGATTGGCCGCGACATTGAGCAGCGCGTTGAGCAGGGTGAGCGAATTGCTGACGGCGTTCTGGGCAAGCGTTGCGTTTTGGGCGGATGGGGTGGCCTTGTATTGCTCCAGGATGCTGATTGCCCCGGTGCTGCCATCCAGGCTGTCGAGGAGTTTCCTTGCTGCGGTATAGGCCGACGAGTCGCTATCGTCTTGCGCTGAAATGCCTTTCCTGGCCTGCCTGGCCAGGTCCGCTGCCAGCCGGATGGCGGTGTCGCTCCAGTAAATGACGGTGTCTACCGGGGCCCGCAAGTCGCGGCCCTTGGTTACGTTGGCGGGCGGTGTTTGCTGGAATGCGCCGAGTGTGGCGGCTGCTGCATTCAGGGTTTCGAGGGCAACATTGTCGCCATTCCTGCTGATTCCCAGAGAAAGCGTCTCAAGCTGCGTTGCTGCTGCTTGCGCTGTCGTGCGGATTTGATTCTGATCCAAGCCAGAGGTGGCTGCTGCCAAGGCATTTTCCAGCGCAGATAAACTGGCCAGGCGGGCAGCAAGCAAGGTGGCCGAGCCGGTTGAAATCGATTTCACCAGCGATTGCGTGGACGTCAAAATCTGGATCAGCGCGTCGTTGCCCGATGCCGAGAGTGCTGTGCTGATACTTCCTGCTCTTGCGCTGACTTCATTGGCATCCACATTGACGCGATAGCTGAGAATTTTGGCTTCAATCAGGCGGTTGGCATCGTATAAGGCCGTCGCGTCGGCGAGCGCTTGCTGAACGATCGGCGCGGCAAGGTTGGCGCGCGCCAGGTTGACCGATGTGGCCGCGCTCTTCGCCAGCAGCATGGCTGCATCCAATTGACCGTCGATGTCGGTGTTTTGGGTCCAGCTAAATTCGTGCAGATTGTTCTTCAATTCATTGATCGGCGTGATCAGTTTGTCGAAGTTGCTTTTGGTTGGTGTCGTGGTGGCAATGTCGATGCTGGCTTTGAGTTCCGGGTTGCGCAGCAGCAATTCCATCAGGAAGAGATCAAAGCCGTTGTCTTGAATGGCTGTATTCAGCGCCAACAGGCTTGGTAAAGCGCTGGCAATGCTGCCGGGCAAGGTGTTGCTCAGCGCCGTATAAGTGTCTTTCGTCTTGGTGACGGCCGCAAGGCTGGTGTCCAGCGTGGTGAATTCAAGCTTGGCCTTGTTCGCCTTGTCGGAAAGGTCGACGGCGGCGAGATAAAGACGATCAAAGAGCGCGCGGGCGTATGCGGTCTGATCCTGCAGCTGAATGGCCGCAGCAATCTGGTCATCCACCGTTGCGGCTGAACTCAGCGTGTTTCTAGTCTGGGTCAGTTTCGTGAGGGTCTCTTTCAGGGCCATTTCGGAATTGCCCGGCTGCGTATCCGGTACCATCCCGAAGAGGCTTTTGGGCACGCCTTTGAAGGTGTTGTTGGAAAGCGGCGCCGGCCACGGGTAGGTGCGTTCCACGTTGCCGGCGGCGCTCGAATGTTGGTCCAGGCAGGTGCGAAGTTCGTTGGCGATGCGTTGCTCGACTGCGGCCATCAGCTCCTGACGGGTGATGGCGATGACGATGTCGTTGTCGTCCTGTGCGGTCGTCTTGCCATTATAAAAATAGTCGTCACCGTCGGCGTTGACGGTATCCGGTTGGCCGCGGGTGGCAATGATGACGGCTGCAACATCGTTACTGCTGCTGCCGGCGGGAACGTCCAGACGGAGCGAGGTCGGTGTGTCGCTATTGAGTACCTTGTTGATATTTTTACCCCCGAAAGCCGGGGATAGGTTGTAGCGAAACTGCGTACCCTGCAGATCGGCTTTTTCGGCCAGGTTGAGCGTTGCCCAGGGGAGGAGGCCACCATAGCTGGCACAGTCGTCCTGAACGAACAGCGGGGAGTTGCCGTCGCCGATGATGTCGGGGCAAAGGAGTCGGCCGGGGCGAGTCGCATCATTGACGGCGTAGGCTATGACCGCTTCCTTGGCCTGCGTCAGTCGGTGCATGATGATGTCGCGCTCCTGGTTCTGGCCGTTGCCCAGATTGGCGCTGCGATAGAAGGCATAGCCACCGGCGAGCAGGACCATGACGAGCAGAGCGAGCAGCGCGACGCCCCGTTGCCTGGAGGGTGGGGCGATGTCCTTCATCGGCTGGTGGTGTTGCGCCGGATTTCGATGCGCCCGTTGCCGATCAGGCTCTCGCGCTCCCCTGTCGCCGGATTGAAGGTGTCGCCGACCGGCACGCGCGGGGCGGGCGTCGTGCTTTCCCAATGGGCTTCGCCATTGATCCAGCTGGTACGTCGGCCGTTGCTGCTGCGGACTTCGCCGCTCAGCGTCTGGCTGGCTTCGCTGTCGGCGGCGTTGGCCTGAAAGCCGGGGTTGTGCCGGCGCTGGGCATCGAGCCTGGCGCGCTGCTGCGAATCCATGAAAAGCCGGCCCAACGGCGCCTCTTCCTCCGTGCTTTGTGTGACGGTGACGGTCACAGCGGCCAGTATGAGCAGGATCAGGTGGCGCGGGCTCATTTTTTCGGGAGCGTCTGGCGGGCGGTTAACCACTGCAGTTCGCATTCGGCAGAAAGTTGGGACATCGTTTCGCGAGCATCGCCCTGACGGGGTGTCGGAGAGAGTTTGCAATTGCGAACGATGACCAGAGCACTCGCATTTTTCTGAATCCGGGAGAGGAAGTTCAGTAGGTCCTCCTCGTGAAGCAGCTTCAGCTGCAGGCGCATGGGGCTACTGAACCAAGCGTAGGCCTGATCGTCATTTTTTTCCAGAGCGGCCTGGACGCCAAACTCGTAGTTCATGCCGGGAATCCGCAGTTCTCCCTGGATGTCGCGAAGCAGCTCCATCCAGTCGAGCCGCCGCTCTTCGCCGGTGATGCCGGATTCTTGCAGGCGCTGGAGCAGATGGGCGCGATCCTTGATCTCCTGTTCTTCCGTGCGAACCAGACGAAGGCGTTGCTCGATCTGATTCATCGCGGTCATCGCCGTATTGCGCTCGTACTCCGCCTTGCGGGCGTCCAGCTGGCTGCCCCAGGCCAGAAGTCCGGCAACGACGAGCATGATGACCGTGGCCAGCAATGGCAAAAGAAGTTTGCGGAGGTCGCGGCTGGTCAGCGTCATGGTGCCTTGCCCCGAACGATTTCCACGGCGAATTGGCGAGCCTGCGTTTCACCTTCCTGGCTGTCGCCGCCACGCAGCGATTGCCCGGATTCGATATCGAACGGGCGCTGCAGGATATTGACGGTGTTCGCGGGGTCGGCTTTCAGCGCATCGACGAATTGATCGAATACGGCCAGGGTTTGCCGGGTGGTCGCGCGCTCAAGGCGAATGGCGCCACGAACGGTCGTGATCTCGGCATCTTCGCGCGACGATCCCACGGTCAACCGGAAATTTTGGCCATTTTTCCAATCGATGCTTTCCAGCGTAATGGCCGGCATGCGATCGAGCACGCGACTCACCGCGCGATAGCTCGGCCCGGGCTGCCGCTGCTGGACAATCAGCTCGGCATAGCGGTTGGTCAGCCGACGCAGCGTCTCGTTGTCGACGCCCAGTTGCGGGAAAGTCGCCGATATTTCCAGATAGCGCCTGTTGAGATCGGCTTCGGTGGCGCGCAATGCACTGGCTTCCGCCCTCAGGTTTTGCGCGTCGTAGGTCCCTTTCGCGGCAAAGAGAACGCTCCCGAGCAGGGCGATCAGACCGCTTGCAATCAGCACATGGCGAATCTGGGCCAGACGAAAATGGTGACGATGCGCGTCATTGGCAAATTGCTGGCGGGGCGGGGCGGTCGCCAGCAGGTGCAGGAGCAGCATGTCGCTCCGGTTGTCGCCGGGCAGGGTGTGCAGCTTGAGCTTTTGGGCGGCGACATGGCTGTCGATCAGGGTGTAGTTCAGCGGTCCGTGCTCGGGACAGATTTTTTCGATGGCGGGAATGGTCAGCGGTTGGGCGACGATATAGGCTGGCAGGCTTTCGTCGCGCCCGATCAGGCGCTGACCGATCAGGTATTGATGCAGCTTGCCCGATTCCGCCACGAATGCGCTGGCAATACCGGCAATGCTGCTGTCAGCGAGTGGGGCCATTCGTGAAAAATGGGCGTGGCCATCGACCAGGTAGCTTTCACGGATCGAGCTGTCCTGCAGGGTCAGCAACAGGCATCGGTTTGACGGTTGCCCGAGCTTGCCGAGCAGTTGTCCTCCGAGTTGGGCCGCCGTGAATATTCCCGAAAGCGCAATCTCGGCATCCTTGATCCGGCGCAGCCAGGGATCGAAATGGGCAGGGTTGGTCAGGGCCGAGAGCAGCAGTTTTTCATTTTTCCGCTGCGTTTTTTCGTAGCCCAGGGAAACCGCGGTGGCGAGCGGCGTACCGAGAAAATGCTGGCCGAACTTGCGGGCAATCAATGTCCGGCGATCCCGGCCATGCAGGAACGGGATGCTCTCGAGTACGTGCCCCTCTTCGGCGACATTGGCCAGCATGGCGTACTGACTGCCCCGGCGGTCGGCCAGGTAGTCGGCAAACAGCCGGAATCCTTCCTCGTTGTTGTCGAACGCGCCCTCAAGATGCAGGTGCCCCTGGCGCCAGGTATAGGCTGCCAAGCGATGCGTGTTGAGGTAGAGGAGGCGAATGCTCACGTTTTGATCTTGCTGATGACGTCGTAGATGGGGCCGATAACCGACAGCATAATCCAGCCCAGCAGGGCGCCCATGAAAAGCGTCAGTATGGGTTCGATCAGCGCCTGAGCCTTGCCCACCGACTCCTTCACGTCGCGATTGTAGAAATAGCTGACGTTGAGCAGCGCCTTGTCCAGTCGGCCCGTGCTCTCGCCGATGCGCAGCATGCGAACGACCAGCGGCGGGAACATGCCGACATCGCGGAAGGCGCCAGCCACGTTCTGGCCTTCCCGGATCGACTGCTCGACGCGCTCCAGTCCTTTGCGCACCACGCGGTTGCCGACGATCGATTGCGTTGTGCGTATCGATTCAAGCACCGGGATGCCGGAGGCGTAGAGCATTGCGAAGGTGTTGGCAAAACGCGAGAGGATGATTTTTTTCAGGATCGGACCGATGACCGGCAGGTTCAGCTTGATCCCGTCGAAACGAAAACGCGCCAGCGGGTCGCTGCGCAGGAGTGCCTGCAGGCCGAAGAACACCACCATGGGCGCCAGCAGGAAGAGGTACCAGTAATTGACCAGCAAGTCGGACACGAAAAACAGCAGGCGGGTGTGCGCGGGGAGAACCTGCCCCATGTTCTTCACGAAAAGCTTGAGCTGGGGAAC
Organism: Pseudomonadota bacterium; assembly: GCA_018261895.1. Classification (GTDB taxonomy): domain Bacteria; phylum Pseudomonadota; class Gammaproteobacteria; order Burkholderiales; family Rhodocyclaceae; genus Azonexus. Next base: position 16,044 of record JAGTRT010000011.1, on the reverse strand, counting down.
CATGTAGACCATCAGGAAGAAGGTCGCAGAGAGGACGATGGTCGCGACGAAAGCCGGATACATCAGCAGCTTCTTCGTATGCGACGCGAGCTCGTCTTCCCATTTCAACGACTCGCACAGCCCGGCCAGCACATCGGGCAGTTGGCCGCTGGCTTCCCCGGCCCGGATCAGGTTGCACAAAACCTGGCTGAAAATGTCGGGGTGGGTGCTCATGGCCTGCGACAGCGTTTGCCCGCCCTCGATACTCTCGATCAACCCGGCCATGACCTCGCGGAAGCGCGGGTTCTCGACCGAGTCGCGCAGGTCGGTCAGCCCTTCGAGGATGGGGACGCCGGCGCGCGTCAGATGCTCAAGGTGAAAGCAGAAATTGATCAGCTCCGCCCGGGGTACGCGCTGTGCGCCAAAGAGGCTGCGATGCTTGATCGGCGAACCGCTGATCAGGTCAAGATTCATGCGCTTCAGACGCATTTCGAGGTCGACCAGATTGATGGCGTCGAGGCGTCCGTAGGTCATTCGACCTTCCACGCTGACGGCCTTGTAGTCGAACAGCACGGCTACATCCGGTCGGTCAGGTCAACGACGCGCGCCAGCTCTTCCAGCGAGGTCGTTCCGTTCAGCACGCGCTGCATGCCGTCGTCGGCCAGGGTGGTGAATCCCTGCATCATCGCCCGCATGCGGATTTCATGCGTCGTGGCGCGGCGGGCGATCAGTTCGTCGATGGTCGCATCGACGCGCAGGAGTTCCATGATTGCGATGCGGCCACGGTAACCCTGGAAGTCGCACAATTCGCAGCCGACCGGACGGAACAACACGGGGCGCGGACCTTCGCCCAGCGGGCCGAGCAGGCGAATTTCGTGCGGTTCGGCGTGGTACGGGGTCTTGCAGTGATCGCACAGGCGGCGAATCAGGCGCTGGGCGATGATCCCGATGATGTTGCCTGCCATCACGTCCGGCAACACGCCGATGTCGAACAGGCGGGGAACGGCGCCGATGGCCGAGTTCGTGTGCAGCGTCGTGTACACCTGATGCCCGGTCATGGCAGCCCGGAAGGCCATTTCGGCCGTTTCGGCGTCTCGGACTTCGCCGACGAGGATGACATCCGGGTCCTGGCGCATCATGGAGCGGATACCGTTGGCGAAGTCGAGCTTGGCCGATTCCGAAACCGAGGTCTGGCGCACCATGGCCATCGGGTATTCGACGGGATCCTCGAGGGTCATGATGTGAATGCCCTCGGCGTTGATGTGGTTCAACACTGAATACAGCGTCGTCGTCTTGCCGCTGCCGGTCGGGCCGGTGACCAGGATGATGCCTTCCGGCCGCGAAATCATCAGCTTCAACTGGTGCAGATGCTCCTCGGCCAGGCCGAGGTTTTCCAGCGGAACGATGCCTTTTTGGCGGTCGAGCACGCGCAGGACGATGTTTTCGCCATGGATGGTGGCCTGGCTGGCGACGCGAAAATCAATCGGGCGTCCGGAGACGGTGAGGCTGATCCGGCCGTCCTGCGGGGCGCGCATTTCCGCGATGTTCATGCCGGACAGCACCTTGATGCGCACGGTCATCGCCGGCCAGTAGGACTTATGCAGGGCGCGAATCTGGCGCAGCATGCCGTCGATACGGTAGCGGATGCGCAGGAAATTGGCTTCCGGCTCGAAGTGAATGTCCGACGCCTCGCGCTTGACCGCATCGGTGAGGATCGAATCGATGAGGCGGACGACCGGTTGGCTGTACTCGTCGTCGGTCGTCGCCAGGCTCTGCCAGTCGATTTCGCCGGTCTCGATCTCGTGCAGGATGCCGTCGATCGACAGTTCGTGACCGTAGTACTGGTCGATGGCGTGGTCGATTTCCGATTCGCTGCCGAGCAGCGTCTCGATTTCGGTGCCTTCTTCGAGCTGCCCGCGGACGCGGTCCAGGCCGACGATGTCGTTGATGTCCGAAATGGCCAGCGTCAGGCGGCGGTTCTGGCGGTCGAAATCGAGCGGCAGCAGATGGTGGCGTTTGGCCAGGTCGCGGGGGACGAGTTTGAGTGCCTGCGGGTCGACGACCGCGTGCGACAGATCGACGCTTTGTTTGTCGAGGTTTTCCGACAGCGCCTGGCGAAGCGTGGCCTCCGTCACGAAGCCGAGCGAAACCAGCAGTTTGCCGATCGGCTGGTTTTGCTTCATCTGCTCCAGCAGGGCGATGCGCAACTGGTCTTCCGAAAGGATGCCTTCGGCGATCAGGATCTGCCCAAGCGGGCGGTGCTGGAGGGTTGAGGTGCTCATCGAATTACGGTTGGCGCTCGCCTTGCAGTTCGCTCAGGCGTTTTTCCACCTTGTCGCGAGCGAAACCGGCCGGGCGCCGGGCCGATGCTTCGAGCGCCAGGCGGTAATGCTGGGCGGCGAGACGCGACTGGCGAATGTGGTCGAGGCTGACGGCCAGGTTGAAAAGGTAGTCCGGATTGTCGCCTTCGGCGGCCACGGCGTTGAAATAGACTTGCTGCGCCTCGGCCCAGCGGCCCTGCCGGGCATACAGGTTGCCCAGCGCAAAATTGAGCGGGGCGGATTCCGGCTGGCTGGACAGCAAGGATTTGAGGCGGCTTTCGGTGGTGTGCGGATCGACGCTGCCGGCCGAGCTGCCCAGTGCCGCCGCCTGCACCGCCGCATCGCTCGGATTGGCAACCATTGCCCGCTCACGCATGGCATCGGCGTCAGCGACGCGGCCCTGGCGTTGGGCGATGGCGGCAAGCGCGAGCAAGGCGTCGGTATTGTTCGGGTCGCGCTGCAAGGCCTGTTCGAATTCCCGACGCGATGCCTCGGTCTCGCCGCGCTGCAGGCTGGCGTGCCCGCGGGCCAGGTTGGCGTCAGGCTCGGGACGCGTACGCGTCAGCCGAATGGGCGGATTGGCCGATGTTTCGCTCGGGGGCGCGGCGTAGTCGTTTCGACTCTCGCGGCGCGAGAAAAGCGGTGTTTCAGCCTCTTCCGGGGGCGATCTCACGGTCGACCGGGAAAAAGGCCCAAAATCAGAATTTTGCACCACGGGCGCAGCCGGGGCCATGGCGACACTCGCCGGCGGCGGTGCCACGTTCGCCGATGGTGTTGGCATCTTGGGTGCCAGTGCCCCCTGATTCATGGCATTGAGTTGGTACCAGACATAGCCGCCGATGGCGACGCCGGCGATCGTCAGCGTTCCCAGCGCCAGCCAGAGCGGCAGGCGCGATGGCGTGTCGCTGGGCTGTTGCTTCGCCGCAAACGCATTGCGAACCGCTTCGCGCGTTTCGTTCGCCTTGGGTTGTGGTGCGCTGCGAGCAGGCGCCAACGGCGGGCGCTGTTCAGGTGGGGCGTTGCTCGCCAGGTCGGCGTCGACAGCCGCAATGTGCGCGGCCAGGTCGGGCAAGGGATTTGTAGAGCCTTTGCCCGGCTCCGGCGAGATCGGCTCGAGGCTGAGCATGTCGCTGGCCGTCGGCAGCAAGCCGCCCTGAGTCTGGCGTGCCGACTCCTGCTTGGCTGTTTCCGCCCGTCTCAGGGCATCCATCAACAAGCTCATGAGCGGGCCTCAGCGGCTGGGGACAATATTGAACGGCTGCGCTTCATTCGGTTGTGCGAAGAAATTCTGTCCGGGCAGATGGTCGCGCAGCCCGGCGAAATCGCCGTCCAGGCTGGCATCCTTGATGACGACCGGGCGGAGGAAAATCACCAGCTCCGTTTTTTGGGCGGCGTTGTTCCGGTTGGTGACGAGTTCCCCGGCCAAGGGGATTTGCCCGAGCAAGGGGACGCGCTGGTTCTGATAGTCGATCTTGTCTTCCATGAGCCCGCCGAGAATGGCAATGTTGCCGCTGGCAATCCGCATCACGGATTCGATTTCCCGCGTCCTGATAACCGGAACGGGGTTGTTGATTGCGTTTTTCCGCAAGTCCGGGTTGGGGTCCAGTACCTCGCGGGCCACACTGGTGATGGTCGGGCGGACATTGAGCGTGACCGCATCGCCTTCGCCGACCTGTGGCGTCACGCTGACGACCAGGCCCACCGAAACGGATTGCGGGGTCGTCGTGTAGGTGGTCGTCGTGCCGACGTTGGCGGTCGTGGTCGTGTCGGCTTTTACGTTGAAATAGACGTAGTTTTCGACCACCTTCAGTAGCGCCGTCTGGTTGTTCATGACCGAAACGCGCGGGGTGGACAGCACCTTGGTCGTCCCAAAAGAGTCGAGCATGGTGATCAGTGCATTCGGATTGCCACCCTTGGTATAGGTGAGATTGGTTGCGTTCTTGGTGAGGACGTTGCCGATGAAACTGACCGTTCCGCCACCCGCCAGTTGCGTCCAGTCGATGCCCTGCTGATAGCCATCCTTGAGCGTTACTTCGACGATCGTGGCCTCGATGAGCACCTGCTTCCTGACCGAATTGGTAACCCGGTCCACGAATTCCTGTATCCGGTCATGCTGGCGCTGAGTGGCGCGTACCGTGATGACGCCGCTTTCGGCATTCATGATGACCGAGGCGGCTTCCCGGAAAGTGCTGCGGCGCTCGACGGTGGTGCCGGTCGCCTGGCTGGCTGAATTCGGATTGGGGTTGGCCTGCAGGGCATTGGCAATGGCCTGGGCCGCGCGTTGCCCGGTTCCCTGGGGCAGTGCGGCAGCGCCGGTTGCCGTTTGCGCGCTGTTTCGCTCGATGACTGTCTCGCTTGATCCTTCCGGCAGGATCTTGTCGGTTTCGCGCAGGATGTCCTTGATGTTCTTTTCCAGCGACTCCCAGAACTGGTTGCGGGAAATGTTTTCGATGCGGGTATTGGAAATGTTGCCGCCCCCGCCCGCTGTGTTTCCGCTCGTATTGCCTGTCGTACCGGTGGTTCCGGTGGCAATCTGGGTGTTCGTCGAGACCGTGCCGGTGACATTGCGGGCCATGTTCACGTAGTCGACCTTGTAATGCTTCAGGAACGGCGAGTCCGGCATGACCGCGAGATTGGGACCGTCCAGTTCAAAACGCATGTCGACCTGTTTCGAAATCCGGGTCAGGAGCTGCGGCAGGGTTTGATCGATGGCGTTGAGCGTCACCATGCCGGTGATGCCGGGGTGGATGTCGACATTGACCTTGGCGTCACGAGCCAGTGCGAAGAGCAGATCGCGCACGGGAACGTTGTTGACGACCACACTGTAGGTTTCGGCCTTGTGCGCTGCGCGGGGCTTGGGAAGGGCCAGTGTCTGTTCGACAGGGGCCGGGATGCTGGCTGCGCTGGTCGCCGGTGCCGACGTTTCGGTATTCAGGTGCCCCTTCAACGGCTCGCGCGGGGTTGGCGCGGCACAGGCAGCCATGAGCAGGGGAAGGAGCGTTGCGCAGATTGAACCGATTTTCATCGGGTTAAGCCTTGTCTGAACTGAGTGGTCACAGGAAGCAGCGAATCGCTATGATGCTAGCACGTAAATCGGCTTGGCAACACGCCATGAAGGGCTTGCGCAGCCCGGTGGTCTGCTTCGCAAATGTTCGAAACAAGAATGCCTGTCTTCGCGCTTCTGATGGCCTTGCTCATGCGCGCAATCGCGACGGCCAATATGGCGGCTCCCGCCTTCCCGGAAACACGAATCCAGCGCCTTCTGCTCGTCGATTACGCCGCGCCAGACAACTAGCGCAACTTGCTGACCTGTCTCGGAAAAGGCTGGGCCACCTTGATCGCCTCCGGAAGTCCCTGCATGGCCAGAACGGCTTCTTCGCGGCTGGCGAAGTCACCGAAAATCACGCCGACACGGTCACGCCCGGAAAGGCTGGAGCGATAGGCGCGAATTTGCGCGGGTTCGAGCACGGCGGTGGCGCGGGCCAGGAATCCTTCTATTTCGCCCGTCTGGGTGGCGTCGGTGGCGAGTAACTGAATGAAGTAATGATTGCCGGGAACGTCGGCGATCCACTGCTCGTATTGCCCCATGTGTTGGCGAGTGAGCGGGGCGAAGCGCAGTTTCTCTGAATTTGGGTTCTGGGCCTGCGTTTCCGTGCGGGAGAGTGTCGGTTGCGTTGCCTTTGGCGCCGGGGCTGCAGCGCTTGGTGGCGCTTGCGGCGCGCTCTGCGAAGGAACGCCGGTATCTGCGACACCGCTGCTTCTGGGTTGAAGTCCTGAGATTAGTGCAAGCAAGACGGCCAGCAAACCCGCTCCGGCCATGCCCCACAGCAGCGGTTTCATGCGGAAGGGCGCTGTCGGTTTGAGTGGGGAAAAGCGTGCGTCCTGAACGGCGATTCTGATCTCATTCACGCCAACTTCGTGCGAACCGCTGGAGTACGCCGCGAGCAGGGCCTTGTCGGCAAGAATGTTGATGCGCCGAGAAAGTCCTTCCGAGGTTTTTGCAATCATCGCGACGGCATCGGCCGTGAACGGGTTTGGCCCCTTGTACCCGGCGGCACGCAGGCGAAATTCGATGTAGGCAGCGACGTCCACCTGCTTGAGCGGGGCCAGGTTGAAGTGCTGAGTGATTCTCTCGCGTAACTGTCGCATGTCGGTGGCGGCCAGTCGCTCGTCGATCTCGGGTTGGCCGAAGAGTGCGATCTGCAGCAGCTTGGTGGCTTTCGATTCCAGATTCGAGAGCAGGCGAATTTCTTCCAGGGATTCGGCCGGCATGGCATGCGCTTCGTCGATCAGCAGGACAACACGTTTGCCCTGTGCGTAACGCTCGATCAGTGAATCCTGCAAGGCGCGGGTCAGGGAGTGGGTGGCCTTGCCGTCGGTCGGAACGCCCAGTTCATCGGCAATCGCCCCCAATATTTCCTGGCGGGAAAGCGACGGATTCGCCAGATAGAGCGTTTCGACATTGTCCGGTAGGCGCTCCAGCAGCATCCGGCAAAGCATGGTCTTGCCGCTGCCGACTTCACCCGTGACCTTGACGATTCCCTCGTCCTGCGTAATGGCGTAGATCAGCGCATCCAGCGTTGCGCCACGGTTGGCTCCCACGAAGAAGAAGTCGGTATGCGGGGTGATTCGAAATGGCGGTTCGCGAAGACCGAAGTGTTGAAGGTAAAGGCTCATCGGCGAGTCCAGCTTTCCATCCGGTTGTAAAGCGTCGTGCGGTTGATGCCCAGGCGGCGAGCGGCTTCGCTCATGTTGCCGCCGCTCAATTCAATGGCCGCCTCGATGTACCCGCGCTGCCAGAGCTCGAGCGTGGCATCCAGGTTAATGGGCGAACCTTTCTGGAGACGCAGGCGGGCGGCCTGCTTGACCTCTTCGGGATCGTCGGCGACGGGCAGGGCGTTGCTTGACTGAAGTGTCGGTGCGTCGAAATGGTCGAACTCGGTGCGCAGTTGCTCGGCTGTAACCGTCTGACCCGGATAGCGTGCGGTCAGGCGGATGGCGATGTTTCGCAGTTCGCGGACATTGCCGGGAAAACCGTAGTCCATCCAGAGAGATTGGGCCGCCGGTGCGAGCAGGAAGGGTTCGGCATGAACACTTGCCGCACAGGTTTTCCGGAAGTGTTCGAGTAGCAGGAGCCGATCCAGTCCTGTTTCGCGAATCGGTGGTACGGAGACCGTGAAGACCGAGAGGCGATGAAACAGATCGGCCCGGAAGCGACCAGCACGCATTTCCTGGCGCAGGTCGCGATTGGTTGCGGCAATGATCCGCGCGGTGGAAACCCGGGTCTGCGTTTCGCCGACGCGCTGGTATTCGCCGTTTTCGAGCACACGCAGGAGCTTTGGCTGCAAATCCAGCGGGAGCTCGCCGATTTCATCCAGGAACAGTGTTCCGCTGTCTGCGTCTTCGAAATACCCTGATTTGGCGTTGGTGGCGCCGGTAAAGGCACCCTTTGCATAACCAAAAAGGGTTGGCTCCAGCAGGGTGGGCGAAATCGCGGCGCAGTTCAGGGCGAGAAAGGGTTTGTCCTGGCGAGTGGTTTGCTTGTGCAGATAGTAGCTGGCGACAATGTCTTTGCCACTGCCCGACTCACCCTCGATCAATACCGGATAGGCCAGGTTCGCGTACTGACCGAGTTGGAGGCGAAGACGTTGCATCGGCGGGCTTTCGCCAATGAGTCCGCCGGCGTGGGCGGACTGCGGGCCTTCGCCAAACCTTTGCGCTTGTCTGAATAATTCCGCGAGGCGGCTGGGGTCGCAGGGCTTCGGTACGAAATCGACCGCCCCGAGAGCGCGCGCGTGGCGGGCATTGTCTTCGTCGCTCTGTCCGGAAAGGACAATGATCTTCATGTCGGCGGACAGCGCCAGCAGGTCGCCAATCAGCGCAAATCCTTCGTCTGGCCGGTGCGGGAAGGGCGGAAGCCCGAGGTCTACCAATGCGAGTTGCGGTGGTTGCCGAAGTTGCCGGAGCATGGCAAGGGCATGCGCTCTGGAATGGCTGGTGAGAACGTCATAGTCTGGTGCGAATGCGAAACTGAGCGATTCGCAGATGAGCGTATCGTCATCGACAATCAGTAAAAGTGGTTTCGCTGGAGACAAGAGCGCGACAGTCCTTATGAAATTTGTTTGATTATAGCCCTGTCGTTTCCCGGCGACGGAGGGGGTTTCTGCTAAAATCGGGCGAACTTTTTCGTGGGAATGCGCTTTGTCTGACGACATCCTGGTCGATATCGAGGATCTTCAGTTCGCCTACGATGGCCAGCCAGTACTGCAGGGAATCAACATGAAGATTCCCCGCGGCAAGGTCGTGGCGATCATGGGCGGTTCTGGGTGCGGTAAAACAACGTTGCTGCGTTGCATCGGGGGGCAATTGAGGCCGACCGGCGGGCGCGTTCGTCTGGAAAAACATCAGGTCTGTGAAATGTCGCAGGCGGAGTTGTACCAGTTGAGACGTCGGATGGGCATGCTGTTTCAGTTCGGCGCCCTTTTCACCGACATGACGGTGTTCGAAAACGTCGCCTTCCCGATGCGCGAGCATACCGATATGTCGGACGAAATGATCCGCGATCTGGTATTGATGAAACTGGAGGCCGTGGGCTTGCGCGGTGCGCACCGGTTGATGCCGGCCGAACTGTCGGGTGGCATGGCGCGACGGGTTGCGCTGGCCCGGGCGCTGGCGCTCGATCCCATGCTGGTCATGTACGACGAGCCTTTCACCGGGCTCGATCCGATTGCGCTGGGCGTGATCGGGCAGTTGATCCGCAAGTTGAACGATGCGTTGGGAGCCACTTCCATCATGGTGACGCACGACATTCAGGAATCGTTGCTGATCGTTGATTACATCTATTTCATGAATGGCGGACGCGTGGTGGCAGAAGGTACGCCGGACGAGATTCGTGCCTCCAAGGATCCGTTTGTGCACCAGTTTGTTTATGCCGAACCGGATGGTCCGGTCCACTTCGACTATCCGGCGCAGTCGGTTCGTGACGAGTTCCTGTCGGGCGTGGCGCATGGCTAATCCCGTTTCAGTGATTCGCAAGCTGGGTCATGTTGCCGTTGAGCGTATCTGGCGCCTGGGCTTTGCCTCGCGGTTCTTTTGGGCGGTCCTCATGCATTCCGGATCGTCGTTCAAGCGCCTTCCCCTGACGCTGCGCGAGATCTATTTCAGCGGTGTGCTGTCGCTGCTCATCATCATGGTATCCGGACTTTTCGTCGGCCTGGTGCTCGGGCTGCAGGGCTATGAAATCCTTCAGCGTTTCGGGTCCACCGAGGCGCTCGGCACATTGGTTGCCCTCTCGTTGACCCGGGAGTTGGGGCCGGTGCTGGCGGCCATCTTCTTTGCGTCACGCGCCGGGTCGTCGGTGACGGCTGAGATCGGGCTCATGAAAGCTACTGAGCAGCTCAAGGCCATGGATATGATGGCGGTCAATCCGATTGCCCGCGTTGTGGCGCCGCGTTTTTGGGGGGGCGTGATTTCGATGCCCCTGCTGGCTGCGATCTTTTCGGCGATGGGTGTGCTGGGCGGCTGGCTGATCGGCGTGGTCGTCATCGGCGTGGATGATGGTTCCTACTGGTCGCAGATGCAGGCCAGCGTCGATTTTCGCTACGACGTCTGGAATGGCGTGGTGAAGAGCTTCGTGTTCGGGATCGCCGTTTCACTGATTGCTGTTTTTGAAGGTTATGACTCGGTGCCAACTGCCGAGGGGGTGTCGCGTGCCATCACGCGGACCGTGGTTACTTCAGTGCTGACCGTTCTCGCGCTGGACTTTGTCTTAACCTCGTTCATGTTCCGGGGAGCCTAATGAACCGTACCGTTCTCGACCTCTGGGTCGGTTTTTTTGTTGCAATCGGCCTTGCTGCCTTGCTTTTCCTGTCGATGAAGGTGGGGAACCTTTCGTCGTCACATTTGTCAGAATCTTACGTTTTGAAGGCCAAGTTTGATAATATTGGGGGCCTGAAAGTGCGCGGTCCCGTCAAGAGCGCCGGGGTTGTGGTGGGCCGGATAGCAGAAATCCAGTTCGATACCACGACCTACGAGGCGGTGGTCAGCATGACGATCGATGGGCGTTATCGTTTTCCCAAGGATACTTTTGCGTCGATCAATACGGCTGGCCTTCTCGGCGAGCAGTACATCGGTTTTGACGCCGGTGGCGATGAAAAGATGTTGGCGGCCGGTGATACGATTGCCAAGACGCAGTCGGCCATCGTTCTCGAGAAATTGATCAGCCAGTTTTTGTTTAGTAAAGCAGCAGACGGACAGGATAAGAAATGACCGACTATTTGAGCGCATCAGGCTTGCGTGGGGCCCTTCGCTGGGGCCTGGGGGCGGTCGTCGGTGCCTTGATCTGTTCCGGTGCTGTTGCGGAGGACAATCCCAGAGACCCGTATGAGGGCTTCAATCGTTCGATGTTTGCGGTGAATGAGGCGATTGACAAATATGCGCTGAAGCCGGTCGCTCAGGTCTATGACAACACCGTCCCGCTGCCGGTCAAGGCCAGTGCGGGTAACTTTTTCGGCAACGCCGGCGATTTGTGGATTGGGGTCAATAGCGCCTTGCAAGGCAAGTTTGGCGATGCGGGTGTTGATTTCGGCCGTCTGCTCATCAATTCGACCGTGGGTATTTTCGGGCTCTTCGACGTGGCCAGCGAATTGGGTCTGGAAAAGCATGACGAAGACTTTGGTCAGACCATGGCGGTCTGGGGTGCTGGCGATGGCGGGTATTTGTACTGGCCGCTGATCGGCCCGCGGAATGTCCGCGATACGGTTGGCTTCGCTGTCGGTATATACGCCGACCCGGTGCGCTATATCCGTCCGGTTTCCGTCCGTAACGGCATGACTGCCTTGCGTCTCGTTGATGTTCGTGCCGGTTTGTTGCCGGCTGACAAGGTGGTTGAAGAGGCGGCGCTCGATAAATATGCCTATGTCCGGGATGCTTACATGCAGCGTCGCCGTAACCAGATTTTCGATGGCCGCCCGCCGCGGCTGGATGATTAATTGACCCGTTCAGAGAAGATGAAAAAGCTTTTTGCCATTCTGTTTGCCTGTTTCGTAGCCGGTGCTGCCTTTGCTCAGGAAGCACCCGATGTGCTGGTGCAGCGCGTGACGGACGACGTGCTGGAGATTATTCGCAAGGACAAGGATATCCAGAACGGTGACACCCACAAGGTGATCGAACTGGTCGACAAGAAGGTGCTGCCGCATTTCAATTTTCCGCACATGACGGCGCTGGCGCTCGGCAAGGATTGGCGGAAGGCCAGTCCGCAGCAACAGCAGCAGTTGACCGCCGAGTTCAAGACGCTGCTCGTCCGTACCTATGCCAATGCCTTGACGGGCTACAAGAACCAGAAAGTGGTTTACAAGCCGTCCAAGATGGCGCCGACCGATACGGATGTCCTGGTTCGTACGGAAGTCCTGCAGCCGGGCAGCAAGCCGGTTCAGCTTGATTACAGCCTCGAGAAACAGGATTCCGGCTGGAAGGTCTACGATGTCGTGGTGGCCGGGATCAGTCTGGTTACCAATTACCGCGACCAGTTCTCGCAAGAGGTCCGCAACGGCGGTATCGATGGCCTGATTGCGACCATTGCCGCCAAGAACAAGTCAACGGAAACCAATCAAAAGAAATGATCGAACGTGAAGCGGGGCGCCTTGTTGTCAAGGTGCCGTTGATCATGGCGAATGCGCGCGGCCTGCTCGAAGCAGGCCGTTCTGCTTTGCAGCAGGGCGAGCAGATCTTCGATTTTTCCGAAGTGACCGAGGCCGATTCGTCGGCCATTGCCGTGATGCTAGGCTGGTTGCGTGCAGCGGCAATCTCACGGTCAACCGTAAAATTTGCCCAAATTCCAAATGGTGTTGTTTCGCTGGCTGAGCTGTATGGCGTGACGGACCTGCTGCCTCTCGCCTGAGGGGCATTTCATGATTCCTGCCGTTTCCATCGTTGACGTCGTCAAGCATTTCGGTGCGCTGCAAGCGCTGGCCGGCGTTTCGCTCGAAATCGAGCAGGGCGAGTTCTTCGGGCTGCTCGGGCCGAACGGTGCCGGCAAGACGACCCTGATTTCCTCGCTGGCTGGCCTGGTCCGTCCGGACGCCGGCATGATCAAGGTCATGGGCCACGAGGTGATCCGCGATTTTCGCGAAGCGCGCCGCCTGCTCGGTGTCGTGCCGCAGGAACTGGTCTTCGATCCCTTCTTCAATGTTCGCGAAACGCTGCGCATCCAGTCCGGCTATTTCGGCATTCGCAAGAACGACGACTGGATCGACGAGATTCTCGAAAACCTCGACCTGACCAGCAAGGCCAACGTCAATATGCGCCGTCTGTCGGGGGGCATGAAGCGCCGTGTGCTCGTCGCGCAGGCCCTGGTGCACAAACCGCCGGTCATCGTCCTCGACGAGCCGACGGCCGGTGTCGATGTCGAGTTGCGCCAGGGGCTGTGGCAATTCATTCGCCGCCTCAATGGCGAAGGTCACACGATCATCCTGACCACGCATTATCTGGAAGAGGCCGAGGCCCTGTGCAATCGCATCGCGCTCATGAAGCAGGGGAGGGTCATTGCGCTGGACACCACGGCCAACCTCATGGCGGCGCATCCCGGCGCCTCGCTCGAAGAGGTTTTTGTGCGGACGATGCAGCAGTGATCGGGTTCCTGACGCTCTTCGAAAAGGAATTCCTGCGCTTCTGGAAGGTCAGCTTCCAGACCGTGGCTGCGCCTGTGCTGACGGCTTTGCTTTACCTGCTGATCTTCGGTCATGTGCTCGACGAGCATGTGCAGGTTCATGGGGTGCGCTACACGAGTTTCCTGATTCCCGGCCTTGTCATGATGCAGGTCTTGCAGAACGCTTTCGCCAATTCCTCGTCGAGCCTGATCCAGGCCAAGATTACCGGGTCCATCGTGTTTGTCCTGCTGCCGCCGATTCCCTACAGCGCCTTCTTTGCGGCCTACGTCCTGGCGGCGGTCGTGCGCGGCCTGCTGGTCGGTATCGGGGTGTTGCTGGCGACGGTCTGGTTTGCCGAGCTCAAGGTTGTGGCGCCGTGGTGGATATTGGCTTTCACCCTCTTCGGCGGCGGTTTGTTTGCCGCACTGGGCATCATTGCCGGCATCTGGTCCGAAAAGTTCGACCAGCTGGCCGCCTTCCAGAATTTCCTGATCATGCCGCTGACGATGTTGTCCGGTGTTTTCTACTCGATTCACACATTGCCCCCGTTCTGGCAGGGGCTGTCGCATTACAATCCCGTTTTTTACATGATTGACGGCTTCCGTTATGGCTTTTTCGGCGTTTCCGACGTGGCGCCCGAGATCAGCCTGACGGTCGTCGTTGCCTGCTTTGCTGCCGTGTCCCTGCTGACCCTGCATCTGTTGAAGCGGGGCTGGAAGCTGAGAGGTTAAGAGGATGCATCCCGAACAAATCAAGCAACTCATTCTCGCCGGCATGGCCTGCGAACACCTGGAACTCGATGGCGATGGCCAGCATTTCCTGGCGACCGTGGTGAGCAACGAGTTTGCCGGCAAGAACCGCGTGCAGCGTCAGCAGCGCGTTTACCAAACCCTGAAGGAAAAGCTGGCGACCGGGGAATTGCATGCCCTTTCCTTCAAAACATTGACCCCGGAAGAATGGAGCGCACAGCGTGGATAAGTTGTTGATTGAAGGTGGCAAGGCCCTCTCCGGCGAAGTGGCGATGTCGGGCGCCAAGAATGCCGCCCTGCCGATTCTGTGCGCCTCGCTGCTCACGGCTGATCCCCTGCACCTGACCAATGTCCCGCATCTCAACGACATTTCGACCATGCTGCGCCTGCTTGGCGACATGGGCGTCGGCGTGACGATGGACGGTGTCGATGGCATGGAACTCAACGGCGGCGGCCTGACTAACGCCGTGGCTTCCTACGAGATGGTCAAGACCATGCGCGCCTCGATTCTCGTGCTCGGCCCGCTCGTCGCGCGCTGCGGTGAGGCTCGCGTGTCGCTGCCCGGCGGCTGCGCCATCGGTGCCCGGCCGGTCGACCAGCACATCAAGGGTCTGCAGGCCATGGGGGCCGAGGTCAAGGTCGAGCAAGGCTACGTCCATGCCAAGGCGACGCGTCTGAAGGGCGCCCGCATCTGCACCGACATGGTCACCGTGACCGGTACCGAGAACCTTATGATGGCCGCCTGTCTTGCCGATGGCGAAACGATCATCGAGAACGCCGCGCGCGAGCCGGAAGTCGTCGACCTGGCGAATTGCCTGGTGTCGATGGGTGCCCGCATTTCCGGCGCCGGCACCGACGTCATCCGCATCCAGGGTGTCGACAAGCTGCACGGCGCAACGCACGCCATCATGCCGGACCGCATCGAAACCGGCACCTATCTCTGTGCCGCTGCCGCCACGGGCGGCGATATCCGCCTGCTCAAGACCTCGGCGGCCTACCTCGATACGGTCGTCGACAAACTGATGGATGCGGGCTGCGAGATCACCGTCGAGCGCGATGCCATTCGCCTCGTCGCTCCCAAACGGCTCAAGGCCGTCAGCCTGCGTACCGCGCCGTATCCAGCCTTCCCGACTGACATGCAGGCCCAGTTCATGGCCATCAACTGCATCGCCGACGGTGTGGCAACCATTCGCGAGACCATTTTCGAAAACCGCTTCATGCACGTGAACGAGTTGATGCGTCTGGGTGCCAACATCCAGATCGAAGGCAACAACGCCATCGTGCGCGGTGTCGATAGCCTGGAAGGCGCCACGGTCATGGCGACCGACCTGCGTGCGTCGGCCTCGCTGGTAATCGCCGGCCTGGTGGCCCGGGGCGAAACGCTGATCGACCGGATCTACCACCTGGATCGCGGCTACGAGCGTATCGAAGAGAAGCTGTCGAAGCTGGGCGCCTCGGTTCGTCGCGTTAACTGACAGGGTGTCGTTTCGCCGCTGAATTTTGCATTTTTCTGCGCCATGGCGTAGAAAAATGCAGAAAAAGCTTGGTGTTATCGGCACTCGGGCCCATACTCCGAGGCTCGGGATTTCCAGGCAGTGTTTTGTTCCTGCGCCGTACCACGGTTTGTCAGCTCTCCTCGGTCTTGGTTCTCGTGTTTTTGTGGCGCAAGCCCGTATCTTTATTTTAGGAAGCTATCAAATGGCAAACGGTACCGTTAAGTGGTTCAACGACTCCAAGGGTTTCGGTTTCATCTCCCCGTCCGAAGGTGGTGAAGACCTCTTCGCTCACTTCTCTGCAATTCAAGGCAACGGTTTCAAGACCCTGGCCGAAAACCAGAAGGTGACCTTCGACGTCGTGAACGGCCCGAAGGGCAAGCAGGCTGCCAACATCCGCCCGGCTGAATAAGTCCGCGGATTCGCCTGTATCAAGAAAGCCCGGCTTGCCGGGCTTTTTGCTTTTGTGGCCGGCCGTTTTGCGGCTTGCTTTGCGGTAAAATCATTCTTTTGCCACGAGAAATCCCGTGACCGGCATCACCATTGCACTCTCCAAGGGCCGCATTTTCGACGAAACCCTGCCGTTGCTGGCCGCAGCCGGCATCGTCCCGAACGAAAATCCTGAAACGTCCCGCAAGCTCATCATTGAAACGAACAAGCCGGATGTGCGCGTCGTCATCGTTCGCGCCACCGATGTGCCGACCTACGTCCAGTACGGCGCTGCCGACCTCGGCGTGGCGGGCAAGGATGTGCTCATCGAGCATGGCGGTGAAGGGCTGTATTCTCCGCTCGACCTCAAGATCGCCAAGTGCCGGATGATGGTCGCCGTGCCGGAAGGTTTCGATTACGCCAAGGC
>JAGTRT010000046.1 GCA_018261895.1 Pseudomonadota bacterium | reverse complement strand
TGCAGATTGCCGAAAATGGCGATGTTGCCGACGATGGCCTTGATTGACGGAATCCACACATACGGGCGATGCGCCAGCTCACCGGTAGTGCCACGAACTTCGATGGTTTCGCCATCGACGCTCAGGGTCGTGCCTTGCAGCAGGTCCGGCACAATCGGCTTCTGCGGTGCATTGGCGCCCATTTTCGGTCCCCAGAATGCGACCTTGCCAGCCAGCTTGGCCTGGATCTTTTCGCGCACGGCCGGGGTGGTCAGCACCTGAGCCTGCGGGAAGAGGTTCTTCAGCACTTCGGCACCAAAGTAGAAGTCGGGATCGGCATTGCTGATGAAAATGGCCTTCAAGGTCTTGCCGCTATCGAGCACGTTGGCGGCAACGCGCAGCGCATCGGCGCGGGTAAAGCCGCTGTCGATCACAATGACTTCGCTCTTGCCGCTGACCACCACGGCATTGACATGAAAACTGTTGCCGTCGGCGTTATAGGTCTTGACGGTCAAAGGGGCGGCGACTTGAGCGTCGGCGCCGGACGATGCGACAACGCCCAGCGTCATCAGGGCGGGAAATATCAAGCGGCTCAGTTTGCGGGTGTAGGACATGGCGGTCTCCTTGTGGGGTTAAGTAATCACAGCGGAACGAACTTTATCTTTTGCAAAATGGTTGATAAAGTTCGAATCGGTTGATTATTTATTGCATGGATCGATGGAATGGATCGTCTGAGCGCGGTGCGCGTATTCGTGGAAGTGGCCGATCGTGGCAGCCTGACGCAGACGGCCGAGCATCTCGAGATGTCGGCCGCCATGGTCAGCCGCTATCTCGCCGCCGTGGAAGACTGGTTCGACGCCCGCTTGCTGCACCGGACCACCCGCAAGGTCAGCCTCACCGATGCCGGCCTGGCGGCGCTGCCCGCCTGCCGGCAACTGCTCGAAATCGCGGAGGAGGCCCAGAACATCGCGGCCCATCGCAGCCGTGAGCCGGCCGGCGTCCTGCGCGTAACGACGGCCAGCTCTTTTGCCGACGCCCAGCTGACAGCGGCACTGATCGACTTTCAGCAGCAGTACCCGCAGGTGGAAATCGTGCTATCGGTGGGCGACAAGCCGACCGATCTGGTCGTCGAACGGGTCGACCTCGCGGTGCGCATCACCAACATGCTGGACCCGACGATGATTACGCGCCCACTGGCGCGCTGCCGCTCGATGCTGTGCGCCTCCCCCGACTATCTGCAACGGCACGGCACGCCGCACACCGCCGACGACTTGCGCCAGCATCGTTGCATCGCCCACGCCTTCGGCATCGGCAAGCAATACCGGCTGACCCGGGCCGGCGAGACGATTACCGTACCGGTCAATTGGAGCTTCCACACCAACGAGACAGCCGTCCTGCGCCGGGCGGTGCTGTCCGGCGCCGGAATCGGCATGCTGCCGACTTACTATCTGGCTGACGACCTGCCCGCCGGCCGCCTGATACCCCTGCTACCCGATTATGAGCCGGAGGTACTGGGCATCCACGCCATCTACCTCTCGCGCCAGCATCAACCGCTGGCTTTACGTCTGCTGGTGGATTTCCTTGCCACCCGCTTTGCCGGCGAACCAGCGCCGTGGGATCTGGCGCTCAAACGGCAAGCACAGCGCTGAATTGACGGTGAGCGGCATGAGCGTTTTGCTGCAGACCATTTTCAATGGCAAGCGTGTGCAAACAACGGGCCCGCACCTGCTCGACGACCAAACTCACAATTGTCTTAAGGCAGAGTTCGGCCAGAAGCGGTCCCTCAAGAATCTGCTCCATAGCGGACATTGGCTCTGTCCGTATGATTGAAAATTGATATGGAGACCCGCATGGGATAATCTCCATGTCATTCAAAACCTTAGAGGCGCTTCAATCGTGTCCGTATTATTGGCAATCACCCGGACAATTCTGCTCGTGAATAACTGTTAGCCGTCATGACATCAGCGTACTTCCGCGCCTTAATCGTTATTTCTGTTGCTACTGGCCTTGCCGGTGGCTTCGTTGATTTATTGTTTCCCTCCCTTGTTTCGCCATCGCTGTCCGCAGCTATCGAAAATGAGCCATCCCCAACATTTCTGTCTGAGAGTCCATGGCTTTTGCTATTACTCGTCGCTCCTGTTTCCATAGCGGGGATCGCGAGCACAGTTGGGTTGTTCTTTTTTCGCCAGTGGGCGCGCTCCCTCTCCGTTATCACTTTGGGTCTTGGCATTGCCGCCACTCCGTTCTTCGGCTCCACTCTTTCCTCCGGGTTGTCATATGCGCTCATCGAAGTCGCTTCAACCACTTGGGGCGCTGCGCTGGCATTAGCCTACTTCTCACCTATTAGCAGTTTGTTCACGGCGGCGGTGGAAAATCATGACGGCTAACATCCCAATCCACCGGACCGTCAAAAAGCTGCGCTTTTTGCCGTCCTGTGATTTTCAACGTTCCTGAACGTCCGCTTTGCCAAGGCACGACCGGCAGCAAAGGGCACATAGTCGTCCTTCACGGTCAACCGGAAATTTTGCCCAAAATTGAAATTTGACTGGTGGCCCGTTGTTGCGCCATTCACCGCACCCGGGGAACCAAACCCGTCCGTTAGCATCGAAATTGCTTGAACCACGGCCGATGCCGCGATTTACGACAAAATCGCCGTTGGCCGATGGATAACCAACAAAGCCGATTTCGATGAACGCTCCTGCTCCCCGTATTTTTGCATTCGACAACTCCTACGTCCGCGACCTGGAGGAGTTTTACGTTCACTGGAAGCCGACGCCGGCCAGCCAGCCGGTGCTCGTTCGCCTGAACGAGGAACTGGCGCGCGAACTGGGCGCCGACCCGGCAGCGCTGGCGTCGCCAGCAGGGATCGACATATTGGCCGGGAGCCGCGTGCCGGAGGGCGCCGAGCCGATCGCCCAAGCCTACGCCGGCCATCAGTTCGGCCAGTTTTCGCCGCAGTTGGGCGATGGGCGCGCCTTGTTGCTCGGTGAGGTGATCGACTGCAACGGCGAGCGCCGCGACATCGCTTTCAAAGGTTCCGGTCGCACGCCGTTTTCGCGCAATGGCGACGGCAAGTGCGCCCTCGGCCCGGCCTTGCGCGAGTACATCATCAGCGAGGCGATGCACGCCCTGGGTATTCCGACCACCCGTTCGCTGGCCGTCGTGGCCACCGGCGACATGGTGCGCCGCGACCGCGCCCAGCCCGGCGCCGTGCTGACCCGCGTCGCGGCCAGCCATGTGCGCGTCGGCACCTTCCAGTTCTTCGCCGCCCACCAGGGGCCGGAACAGGTCAAGCGGCTGGCCGATTATGTCATCGCCCGCCATTACCCGGCGCTGGCCGCCAGCGCGCAGCCCTACCTCGACCTGCTGGCCGCCGTTGGCGAGCGGCAGGCCGAACTCGTCGCCCGCTGGCTCGGCGTCGGCTTCATCCATGGCGTCATGAACACCGACAACATGACGCTGTCCGGCGAAACCATCGATTACGGCCCCTGCGCCTTCATGGAAAGCTATAGCCCCGGTACCGTCTTCAGTTCCATCGACAGCGCCGGCCGCTACGCCTACGGCAAACAGGCCGGCATCGCCCGCTGGAACCTCGCCCGGCTGGCCGAAACCCTGCTGCCTCTGATCGACACCGACACCGAGCGCGCCGTGCAGGCCGCCACGGCCGTCATCGACGCCCTGCCCGAGCGCCAAGCCGCGCACTGGCTGCGTGTCTTCCGGGCAAAACTTGGCATCGACGAAACTGGCGACGCGGAAGCCGACCGCGCCCTGATCGACGACTTCCTGCTCGTTCTCAAGCACAACCGCCTCGATTTCACGGTCGCCTTCCGCGCCCTGTTCGACGCGGCGGCCGGCGACGCCACGCGACTCAATGCCCTGATGGCCGACGCCACCGACTTCGCCGACTGGCGAAACCGCTGGCAGGCCCGGCAGCCGACACGCCCTACCGAGCTGCTCGCCGCCATGCAGCACGCCAACCCCTGCTACATCGCGCGCAACCACCGCGTCGAAGCGGCCCTTGATGCCGCTGTCAATGACAACGACCTGGCGCCCTTCGAACGCCTGCTCGCCGTCATCCAGGCCCCTTTCGACGAACGCCCGGAAGACGCAGAATATGCCGAGCCGGCACCGACCGAATTCACCACCACCTACATGACCTTCTGCGGAACCTGACCGGGAGCCCACCATGACCGACACCGCCACCGACCTGCTGACCTGGGCCGGCATCCTCGAAATCATCCGCAACGGCAATCCGCTGCCGCCGCGCCGCGACGAACGCAGCCCGGCCGACTGGCGCGAGGTGCTGACGCCCGACCAGTTCTACGTCACGCGCCAGCACGGCACCGAGCGCGCTTTCAGCTCGGCCATGTGCGCCGTCTTCGAACCCGGCCGCTACGCCTGCGCCTGCTGCGGCACCGAGCTTTTCGACGCGCAAAGCAAATTCGACAGCGGCAGCGGCTGGCCCAGCTTCACCCAGGCCATCGCGCCCGGCCTCATCGCCTACACGCTGGACACCAGCCACGGCATGCAGCGCGTCGAAACCACCTGCAACGTCTGCGACGCCCACCTCGGCCACGTCTTCCCCGACGGCCCGGCGCCCAGCGGCCTGCGCTACTGCATGAACGCGCTGGCGCTGAAAAAGCTGGCGTGAAAGCCACATTGGACCGGCGCACCGTCATCCCCGCAACAGCGGGGATCCAGCACGTTGAATTACATGGATTCCCGCTTTCGCGGGAATGACAAACCCAAATGAATCGCTTCTCCAGTAACTGAACGGTGCCTGAACACCCAATTTCACGGTCAACCGGAAAAAACGCCCAAAATCAAAATCCCCAACCCCGCTCAAACCATGACCATCACCATCTACCACAACGCCCGCTGCGGCAAATCCCGCGACACCCTCGCCCTGCTCACGGAAAAGGGCATCGAACCGGACATCGTCGCCTACCTCGACACACCGCCCGACGCCGCCACACTGCGCGGCCTGCTCCAGAAACTCGGCTTCGCCGACGCCCGCGCCCTGATGCGCAAAGGCGAAGCCGAATACAAGGCGCTCAACCTCGGCGATCCATCGCTCTCGCAGGACGCGCTGATTGACGCCATGGTCGCGAACCCCAAGCTCATCGAGAGGCCCATCGTGGTTAATGGTGCCAAAGCCGCCCTCGGCCGGCCGCCGGAAAACGTGCTGGCGATTTTGTAGGGTGCTTTTCAGCGAACGACAGCCAAAACCCCACCCCGGCCCTCCCCTTGTCAGGGGAGGGAGCCCGTCCGCGCGCGGTTTGGGTTGCTCTCCTCCCCTGACAAGGGGAGACCGGGATAAGCAGAGACTTGGCCGCCGTTGTTTGGCGGCTTAGTCGGTTGCTTAGCGGTTTCATCAGGGGTTTCGGTCGTGGAGCCGGTATAAGCGGAAACTTTTCCGCCGTTTTTTGGCGGCTTAGTCGGTTGCTCAGTGGTTTCATCCGGGCTTGTACCGACAACCCCGCCCGGCCGGCTATACTGGCCACACCATGTTGCCGGAGTTCGCCATGCCAGCACCTCACGAGCAGTTCGTCCTCGCGCTCGACCAGGGCACGACCAGTGCGCGGGCCATCCTGTTCGACCACCAGGGAAACATCCACGGCCTCGCCCAGCAGGAAATCGCCCAGCACTACCCGCACCCCGGCTGGGTCGAGCATGACGCCGATGAAATTTGGCAGGCGCAACTGGCCGTCGCCCGCGCCGTATTGCGCGACAACGGCGTTGCAGCCACACAGGTCGCCGCCGTCGGCATCACCAATCAGCGCGAAACCACCGTGCTCTGGGATCGCACCACCGGCCAGCCGCTGCACCACGCCATCGTCTGGCAGGATCGGCGCACCGCCGGCATTTGCGACGACCTGACCGCCGCCGGCCACGCCGACCTGTTCCAGCAACGCACCGGCCTCGTCCTAGACGCCTATTTTTCCGGCACCAAACTCAAGTGGCTGCTCGACCACATCCCCGGCGCCCGCGCCCGGGCCGAGCGCGGCGAACTGGCTTTCGGCACCATCGACAGCTGGCTAGCCTGGAAGCTGACCGGCGAGCACGTCACCGACCCGTCGAACGCCTCGCGCACCCTGCTTTTCGACATCCACCGCCAGTGCTGGCACGACGAGTTGCTGGCGCTGCTTGGCATTCCCGCCGCCGTGCTACCGCGCCTCGTCGCCAGCAGCGGTGAAATCGCGACGCTGAACGCCGACTGGCTGGGCGCGCCGATCCCGTTGGCCGGCATGGCTGGCGACCAGCAGGCCGCCACTTTCGGCCAGGCCTGCCTCGACGTCGGCATGGCCAAGAACACCTACGGCACCGGCTGCTTCCTGCTCATGAACACCGGCCCGCAGTCCATGGCCTCGCGGCATCGCCTGCTCACGACAGTCGGCTGGCAGCGCAACGGCCAAACCACCTACCTGCTCGAAGGCAGCGTCTTCATGGGCGGCGCCACCGTGCAATGGCTGCGCGATGGCCTCGGCTTGATTGCTAGCGCCGGCGAGGTCGAAGGCTTGGCTGCGAGTGTGCCGGACAACGGCGGCGTCTACCTCGTGCCGGCCCACACCGGCCTCGGCGCGCCCTATTGGGACCCTACCGCGCGTGGCGCGCTGTTCGGCCTGACGCGCGGCACGACCCGCGCCCACATCGCCCGCGCCGCGCTCGAAGCCATCGCCTTCCAGAGCGCCGAGGTGCTGCAGGCCATGGAGAACGACGCCAGCCAGCCGATCAGGGAAGTTCGCGTCGACGGCGGCGCCGCTCGCAACGACCTGCTCATGCAGTTCCAGGCCGACCTGCTCGGCGTGCCCGTAGTGCGGCCAAAAACCACCGAAACAACGGCCCTCGGCGCCGCCTACCTTGCCGGACTGGCCGTCGGCTACTGGCGGGACGAGGCGGAACTGCGCGCCCTCTGGCAGGTCGAACACCGCTTTGAACCGGCCATGCCGGCCGACCGGCGCACGGCGCTGTTCGCCGGCTGGCACAAGGCCGTCCAGCGCACGCTGGGCTGGAACAAGGAAAGCTGATGCAATTGCCGGAACGCCGTGAAGACAAGCTGGCCCAGCTGCGCGACCGCAGCCCGTGGGACGTCCTGATCATCGGCGGCGGCGCCAGCGGGCTGGGCGCGGCGGTCGATGCGGCGGCACGCGGCTATCGCACGCTGCTTGTCGAAGCCCGCGACTTCGCCTCCGGCACCTCGATGTGCAGCACCAAGCTCATCCACGGCGGCGTGCGCTACCTGCGCCAGGGCGACATCGCCATGGTGCGCCACGCCCTGCAGGAACGGGCGCTGCTGCTGCGCAATGCGCCGCACCTCGTCCATCCGCTCTCCTTCATCATCCCGGCCTGGAATACCGTCGACCGTCTGATGTACACCGCCGGCCTCAAGCTCTACGACCTGCTGGCGGCCCAGGACAGCCTGGAAAACTCGCGCAGCCTGAACCGTCAGGACGTCATGGCCGCCCTGCCCGGTCTGAACAGCGCCGGGCTGTGCGGCGGCGTCCAGTACTGGGACGGCCAGTTCGACGACGCCCGGCTGGCCATCACGCTCATGCGCACGGCCGGCAATCTCGGCGCCACCTGCCTCAACTACCTGTCGCTCATCCGCCTGCGCAAGACCGACGGGTGCATCACCGGCGCCGTCCTGCTCGACGCCGAAACCTACGAGCAATACGAGGTCGAGGCCCGCGTCGTCATCAACGCTACCGGCGTCCATGCCGACCGCGTACGCCGCCTCGACGACACGACCACACCGCCTCTGCTGACGCCCAGCCAGGGCATCCACCTCGTATTCGATGCCGATTTCCTGCCCGGCCAGCAGGCGCTCATGATCCCGAAAACCGAGGACGGCCGCGTCATGTTCGCCATCCCGTGGCAGGGCAAGGTGCTGCTCGGCACCACCGACACGGCGCGCCCAGACCTGCTGCAACTGGACGATCCGGAACCGCTAGCCGAGGAGATCGACTTCCTGTTGCGCACGGCCGCTGGCGTCCTCAGCCGGCCGCCCACGCGCGCCGACATCCGCAGCGCCTTTGCCGGCCTGCGCCCGCTCATTCACCCCGATCACGACGACCGCAAAAACACCGCCGCGCTATCGCGCGAGCACGCCATCCTGGTCAGCGACAGCGGCCTCGTCAGCATCGCCGGCGGCAAATGGACGACCTACCGGCTCATGGCCGAGCAGGTGGTCGACCGTGCCCGCGACGTCGGCGCCCTGCCCGCCGCCAACAGCCCGACGCGAACGCTGGCCCTGCATGGCAACCCGGGCGGGCCAAGCAATGATCCGTACGGCACCGATGCCCCGCTGCTGGCCGAACTGCCCGGCCACGACCAGCCGCTGCACCCGGACCTGCCCTACACCGAAGCCATGGTCCGCTTTGCCATTCACTACGAGCAGGCGCGGACCATCGAGGACATTCTCGCCCGCCGCACGCGCGCCTTGTTCCTCGATGCAGCGGCGGCCGATGCCTGCATCCAGCGCATTGCGCGGATCGTCCTTGAGGAAATGAACCCGCCAGCCGACCAGCTGGCCGAGATGATCGACCGCGCCCGGGCGGCCGTGCAACGCTTCCGGCTCGGCTTGTAGGCCGCCCGGCGCGGCTCAGTTCAGACGCTGGTGCGGCACGATCGGCAGGCGGACATGGAACCAGAAGGTGCTGCCGACCCCTTCGACGCTGTCCACGCCGATATCGCCATCCATCATGCGCGCCAGGCGCTTGCAGATGGCCAGCCCCAGGCCGGCACCGCCGTAACGCCGCGTCGATGAGCCGTCGGCCTGCTCGAAAGCGTTGAACAGGCGGGCGCGGCTGTCCTTGCGAATGCCGATGCCCGTATCCTGCACCTCGAAGCGCACGATCATGCGACCACTGTCGCCCGGCCGGGTGTGACAGCGCACGGCAATCGACCCGGCCGTCGTGAACTTGATGGCATTCTCGACTAGGGCCAGAAGTATCTGCTCCAGGCGCTCGCGATCGCCGAGCAGGCAGCAATCGACGAGGTCGGGCGAAAACTCGACATTGAGCGCGAGGTTTTTCTCGGCACTCTTCGACGTCATCTGGACCCTGATGCGCTCGATCAGCTGGACCAGCTGAAAGTCGACCTGTTCCAGCGTCAGGCGCTCGGCCTCGATGTCGGAGATGTCGATCATGTCGTTGATGATGGCCAGGAGGCGCTTCGACGACTCGTCGATTTTCACGAGGTAATCGTGCAGGCGAGGCTCCTCGGCACGGCGCAGCGAGAGGCTGGTAAGGCCCATGATTCCGTTGAGCGGGGTGCGCAGCTCGTGCGAAACGGTGGACAGGAAAACCGTTTTGGCGCGGCTCGCCGACTCCGCGGCCTCCTTGGCAATCGACAGGGCCAGCGTACGTTCGCGCACCAGGTCTTCGAGTTGATCGAGGTGCAGGCGCAATTGGGCCTCGGCCTGATGCTGGCGATCCTGGGCCAGTTCGACATTGCGTTTCTGGGCCAAACTTTCGGGAATCGCAAGCGCCAGCACATTGGCCACGCCGACTTCGGCCGTCGTCCACGGCGACGACCGGCCCAGCCACGATTCGCTCCACAGTTCGAAGGATTTTCTCGGCGTCAGGCGGAAATTGCCGGCCGCGTTCTGGACGAATCCCTCTTCGTATTTGCCGGCCCAGTTGATGGTTCTCGGCTTTTCCTTGCGCAGCCAGATGATGCAGTTGCGCATGTCCGCACTCGGCGGCGTCGCCAGAACACCCGCCATGGTGTCGCTGCACCTCGCCAGCGCCGGCACCTCGCCGCCGAGAAAATCGGTGACGACCACGCCATGGCCCGGCTTCGTCGCCAGCCATTCGAGCAAACACGCAATGCAGGCCTGGTCGGGCGTTTCACCTTGCAAATGGATATCGCCCTCGACGATGACAATCATGCCGCTGGCGTCGAGCAAGGCCTGAAATTCCGGCAACAGGCGCGGCAGGATCTCGGTCACGGCCGAGGTGGGCAGGACACGCAGCAGATCGCCGATGATCGTGTTGGCCCGATCGGCAATGCGCCGCTCTTCGATGGCCTCGAGCGCCGACAGGCGCGTCGAGACGAGGCGGCTGAGAAAGATCGCGGCGTCGCGCAATCCCATGGAGGCACGTTTCGGGCTCAGGTGGTGACAGGCGATCAAGCCCCACAGCCGGTCGTTCTGCATGAGCGAAATCACCATCGAGGCCTGAACGCCGATGTTGCGCAGGTACTCCATGTGGATCGGCGACAGGCTGCGCAGCGCCGAGTAGCTGAGGTCGAGCGGCTGACCGGTCGCCGGATTCAGTTCCGGCACGATGGGAACGGGGATCGCGTCGATGTCGGCGACCACCCGCACGAGATTGGTGGTGTACAGCCGGCGGGCCTGCGCGGGAATGTCGCTGGCGGGAAAGTGCATGCCGAGATACGACGGTGCCGATTCGATGCCGCTCTGCGCGATGATCTCGCCATTCCATTGCGCATCGAAGCGATAGACCATCACGTTGTCGTAGCCGGTGAGCGAGCGCACGAACTGGACGAGCAGATTGAAATACTTTTCGGTCTCGAAATAGGAGTCCGTGCGCAGCATGGCCTGCTGCGTGTTCAGGAGCAGCTCGGCAAGACGCGTTTCCTGGCGCTGGCCGTCGTCATGCTCCATTTCCAGCACGTAAACCGAGTCGGCGCGGTAGGCGTGGAGCGACAGCGAAACCGCCCGGCCATCGACGTCGAGGCGGGCCTTGCCGCTGGCGGTCGGCTGCGTGGCGAGCGTTGCGATCAGGGTCTCGATGCTGGCCAGCACGTCGGCCGGGACCAGATCGGCCAGGCACTGCCCGAGCATGGACTCGGCATCCCGGCCGATGAATTCCGCAACATTGCGGCTGGCGTGGAAAACCTGGCGGGAAGCGTCAACGGCAAAGGCGAGCAGCGCGCCGTGCGGCTGCACATGGCCTATCTGATGAATGGGTTCCGACGCGCACGCCTCCAGAGCGCGCTCGAATTGCTGCTGATCCATGGTTTCCTCCTCGGGAAGCCATAGTTTGATTGAATCACGGAAAATTTCAACAAAAATAACAAGTCTTCGAAAACCGCGTGCGCCGCTTTCAGGGAAGGCGACAGCACCGACGCCATCGCCCGGATGTCGTCATCGGAACATTTCGATTTTGGGCAAAAT
This sequence comes from Pseudomonadota bacterium, assembly GCA_018261895.1. Taxonomy (GTDB): domain Bacteria; phylum Pseudomonadota; class Gammaproteobacteria; order Burkholderiales; family Rhodocyclaceae; genus Azonexus. Next base: position 26,401 of record JAGTRT010000046.1, on the reverse strand, counting down.
TTCCGGTTGACCGTCAAATCGGCCGTCCGGCACCGCCCGAAGCGCCCTCAGGAGTCGGCGATGGCCTTGCTGATCAGCGGAACGAGCGCCTCGGGAAGCGTGATGCCGCCCGTGGTGGCAAAGCTGTGCGCCGCGTCGGACATCTTCTTCCATGTCTTGCGGATGATGCCCAGCCACTTTTCTTCGGTGTAGTCGGCCTGCTGCCCGGCGAAACCGAGCATGTAGTGTTCGATGAAGACAAGGCAGCTGACGTCTTCCAGCAGTTGCGTATCGGGATTGGTCTTGATGCCTTCCTTGCCGATGGCCGCCATGACCTGAGCGACCATGATCTCATCGTAGCCGGCCTGCCGCATCAGTTCGCCGGCCGTTGCCGCGTGGAATTTGTAGAGCCCGGTACGCCAGGCGAAGTAACCGGGTTTGCCGAGCGGATAGGTGTTGCGCGGCACGGTCCACCGCCGGATGTGCTGGGCGCGCACGGCCAGTTGCGCCACCTCGCCGGCCTGCGGCGCAAAGCGCTGGATCATGTCGGTCATGCGCCGGGCGTAGAGCAATTCCTTTGGCTGTCCGTCTTCCTGGTTGGGGTCTTCCGCGTTGGCGGCGTCGAACAGCTGGATGGCGAGGTTGAAACGGTCCGGGTTGGCGATCATCGTGATTCTCGTGGCGTGTTTGTGGCGGGCGAAAAAAAAAGCCCTGCGAATGTAGCAGGGCTTTGTCGTTCCGGCACGCGAAAAGCGCATCAGCCCATGTGATTGCCACCGTTGCAGGCAAAGTTGGCACCGGTAGTGAAACCGGATTGCGGCGACGCCAGCCAGGACACGATGGAAGCGATCTCTTCCGGTTCGCCCAGGCGCTTGACGGGAATGGTTGCCACGATCTTCTCCAGTACATCCTCGCGGATGGCACGGACCATCTCGGTGCCGACGTAACCCGGCGACACGGTATTGACCGTCACGCCCTTGGCCGCCACTTCCTGCGCCAGCGCCATGGTGAAACCGTGCATGCCGGCCTTGGCGGTGGAATAGTTGGTCTGCCCGAACTGGCCGCGCTGGCCGTTCATGGACGAGATGTTGATGATCCGGCCCCAGCCGCGATCGAGCATGCCGTCGACGACCTGCTTGGTGACGAAGAAAAGCGAATTCAGGTTGGTATCGATGACCGCTTTCCAGTCGTCGAGGCTCATGCGACGGAACTGGCCGTCCTTGGTAATGCCGGCATTGTTGACCAGCACGTCGATCTCGCCGACTTCAGCCTTGACCTTGTCGAAAGCGGCCTTGGTGCTCTCCCAGTCGGAGACATTGCCTTCCGAGGCGATGAAATCGAAGCCCAGCGCCTTCTGCTCGGCCAGCCAGCGATCCTTGCGCGGCGAGTTGGGGCCGCAGCCGGCCACCACGGTGTAGCCATCCTGTGCCAGACGCTGGCAAATGGCGGTCCCGATGCCACCCATGCCACCGGTTACGTATGCAACTTTCTTGCTCATTGGGGTCTCTCCTCTGCTGTGATTATGAATTACGGGGATAACACTATATCCATAATTACGCATTACGCAAAGGATTCACCTATTCGATATCTCAAAAAACGAATCGGTTCGGCGTTGCCGATTTTCCGTGGATTGCGCCGCCGGGCGCACGGTCGCCAGCAAGGCACCCACCTCGCATAGTCCATACGGATATACTCATGCGTGGCGGATAGCCACCATCAGGGCCGCCTCGCCATCAACCGATAATCAGGGGAATCCAAATGCATTCAAGACGCTTGTTGTCCGTAATTGCCGCACTCGCCTGCCTGCCCACCTTCAGCCATGCCCAGCAATGCCCGGCCGGCTACACCGCGACCACCGTCACGGGCCGGGTGACCACCATAAACATTTCGCAGACCCGCCAGGTCGGCCAGATCTGCCTGGTCATGGTCACGGCCGATGGACGGGAAGTCTTTGACGATTGCGGCGCCCTGGTCGGCAAGGTGACGTCGATGGATACCGCGGCCGGAACGAGCACCTTGAACCACACGGCGGTCTTCGAGTTGTTCGAAACCTTCCAGACCTCCCAGGATGCGGCGCAAGTGACCGGCGTTCTGGAAACCGATGCGGATGGCAATCCCTGCGCCCTGTCGGTCGTCGAGCACATGACGAAGATCCGTTCCGGCTCGGGTATTTTCTATGGCGCCCTGATCGACGTGGTGGCCGAGGGCAGCATCAGCTTCTGCCCGGACAAGAATCTCAACACCTTCCAGCTGAATGGCCACGGCTGCCTGCGCAACCGTCGCCGCTGAACGCACTGGACGAATCGGCGAGCCCGGTATCGGGCTGGCCGATTCAGCCCTTCCCGGGATCAGCCCGCCTCAACGCAGCACCGAGGCATAGCCCTCTTCTGCCAGCACCTGGCGCACCGCCGGGCGGGTCAGCAACCGGCGGTAGTGCGCTTCACAGTTTTCCGGCAAGGGAATGCCCGTGCGGTCGGCCCAGAACTCAACGTAGAACAACGCGGCGTCGGCAATCGTGAAGTGATCGACGACGTACTGCCGCCCAGCCAGTTCGCGATTGACGATGGCGAAACCCTTGTCGATGATCTGCCGCCCCTGCGCCTTGACCGATTCGTGGTCGGCACTGCCCGGCGCGAAACGTTCGGTGGTGAAGATGCGCGCGAAGCCTTGCGTATGCAGCGTATGCACCGCGTAGTTCATGACGCTGAGTACCTGTACCTCGTCCTTCAGGCTTTCCGGCAGCAGCTTGCGCTTCGGGTAGCTGCGCGCCAGCCACCAGGCGATGGCCGAGAATTCGGTGAGCGCCGTGCCGTCATCGAGCACGAGCGACGGAATCGTGCCCTTGGGATTGATCGCGGCGTAGTCCTTCTTGTACTGGTCGCCAGCCAGCAGATTGACGATGTAGGCCTCGAAGACCAGGCCGCATTCTTCGAGCAGGATGTGGATGCCGGTCGAGCACGAGCCGGGCGTCATGTAGAACTTCATGGTCATTCGGCGTCCTCCTCGACGGCCATGCCGGCAAACAGCCCTTCGGCCCGGATCATGGCCTTGAAGGCTTTCATGACCGGCCGGGAGAGCTCGGTTTCGGCCAGCACGCGCTTTTCGTAAATGAGGTTCTTCAAGGCCTCATCCGCCTGTGCCCGGGCGCCGGCGATCAGGGCGTGGTAGTCGGCGCCGAAGCGCAGACCGGGGCGATCCTTGAGCGCATCGTAAAGCACTGCCATGACGACCTTGTCGAGCTCGCTCATCTTGCACTTGCCGTCGAGAATCTTGAGCATGACCGTCGTCGCGCAATCGACGTCGCTCGGCGACAGGGCATGCGTCGCCACCCACTCGCCGACCTGCGCCGCGCTCATGCCGGTTGCGGCGCGGCGAGGACGGCGGCCAGCGCCTCGTAGCCACCATCGACGCTGAAGACCCGGGTGTAGCGAAAATCGATGAACATCTGCGCGTAAATCTTGCTCGCGTTGCCGTGGTAGCAATAAATGACCACCGGCAACTCCTTCGGCAGCCGGCGCATCCAGCCCACCATCCGGTCCTCGGACAAATGCGCTGCGCCATCGACATGCCCCTTCTGGTAACTCGGCATGTCGCGCACATCGAAGACCGTGACGCCGGCTTCGCTGCGCATCAGGGAAAGTGCATCGCTCGCGGAAATGCAGGAAAAGGCGGTTTTCTCAACGGAGTTCATGGTCGGGGCAATGGAAGACAATACGCATGGCGATGCAAAAGGAATGCCACCCGCCAAAACCCCGAAAAACCGCCGATGCGCTGACCGCATCATCCTTTTGGCCGGCACCCTTGTCGCTTTCGCGACAAACCGCCGGCACTGCCCCGTCGCTCGTCCATGAGACAAGCCCGGGGCAGGCCCCATCAATACATCAACAGCCCTGCATTCCCGGTCAGATCACGATCCGGGGACGCAGCTCCTTGGTGTGCTTTTCGAAACTGGCCACCTGGCTTTCCGCTTCGTCGGCGCTCACCTCGTAAAGTGCCTGAACGCGGCTGACCAGCCCATCCCGTTTGCCGTCAATGGTCTCCAGCCCGGCGTTGTTGATCTTGCCCCAGCGCGACTTGATTTTCACGCCGACCGATTTCCAGCCTTCTGCATCGATATCCCAGCCCATGTCCGACTCCTCGTCTTTGGCAACCGGGCGACATTGCCCGGCACCCGCCCCGACCCGCCTCGCCCGGGATTGGGCGACGGTGTGGGCCGGTAACGGCAGCCGGAAGACTTGTTGGGGTTCCGGGGTGCGTGGTCGATGCTAGCCGAGCGCATGAAAACGATCTGTGCGCTGTCGCGCATAGGCCGAAATCGGCCGGCCAGCAGCACTCGCCAGCCGATATTCAGGATTCGACGGTCTACCGGAAAAAAAGCCCAAAATCGAAATGCCCGCGCCACAGCACGAGCCCGCCGGGATCACTCCTCGCCGCCATGCACCGCGCTCAGACGCTCCGACACGTATTCCCCGCGCGCCGTCGAGTCGTTCGCCTGGCCATTCTTCGCGCACCAGGCAAAAAACTCTTCCGGAACGATCTGGTACTCCAGGGCCATGACCCCGGAGCGCTGGAAATTGCGGCGGGCGGCGACGGCCATCGCCTTCCATTTGTCGAAGGATTCCTCGAAACAGGCCGGATCGACCGCCCTCGCCTTGACCTGCGCCCAGGTCTCGGGCGTGTACCAGGTCAGCCCAATGACCATGGACTGCGTGCGGCGCTTGGCCTTGATGCTTTGATAGAGGGTGGGTTTTCTCATGATGGCGGAAAGGCACGGTGTAGGTCCAAACCCGGCGTCACGCAAAAGCAGTGCCATCGTCCGGATGGCCGTCCCGTCACGCTTTGGCAGACTGTGCAAATGTCCTGAGGCGTCACTTGTCGTTTTCCCGACACGCCTGAGCGGCTGTTTTCGGCGATCCCGGCAACCGGCCATGCGCCCCCTCCGTCATACCATTTTTGCCCCAACAAATGCCATACGCTTATGTCAATCGCGTATTCGCAGTAAGATTAGCCACCGTTATAACCAATAATCAGGAGACGACAATCATGAAAGCGCTCGTGTTGGGTTTTGCCATGCTGGGCATGCTGGGTGGTGCAGTGGCCGGCGAGAAGGAAGATGCGGTTCAACTGGTCGGCGATGCCGTGGCGGCCGGCGTTGCGGAAATCGGCAATGCCAAGGGCCGTTTCGTGAAGGGCGAACTTTATGTTTTTGCCTATGACCTCACGGGCACGATGGTCGCCCATCCGATCAACCCCAAGCTGGTCGGCAAGAATCTTCTGGACGTCCCCGATGCCGGAGGCAAGATGTTCCGTCAGGAGATCGTCGATGGCGTCAAGCGCACCGGCGTCGTGACCGTCGATTACAAGTACAAGAATCCGAAGAGCGGCGCCATCGAGGACAAGGTGACCTACTGCAAGAAGGCCGCCGATCTGGCCGTCTGCGCCGGGTACTACAAGTAATCCACGCCACGCTTCGCCCGCCCCGGCGGGATGAAGCCCCATTGAACCTGATTGAGGATGGTCCGGCCGAAGCCGGCCATAGCCATCGATGGACAAACTCGGTTTTCGCAAGGCACTCTACCTGCTGGCCATCGTCGCCGGCCTCAGCCTGCTTTTGGTCGCGCTCGGCGGCATCTGGCAGAGCCGGACGGCGGCGAAGGCCGCGGCGCGGATCTATGAAGAGCGCACGGCGCCGACGCTGGCGCTGATCCAGGCGGTAGACGCCCTGCACCGGGCCCGCCAGACCATCCTGATCGCCCTATCCGAAGAAAAGGAAGAGCGGGCAGCCGCCCATCTGGGCAAGCTGAAAGCGCTCGACGAAACCATGAAGCAGGCCCTGCACGCGGCCGAAGAGGCTGCGCCGGACCAGAAGGCGGCGCTGACCGGCCTGGAGGGGCTGATCGCCGACTACAACAAGGCGCGCGACCAGTCGATCAAGATGATCGAAGTCGGCGACCGGCCGAGCGCACTCGGCAACATCCAGCACAACGCCGGGCCGAAATTCGACAAGGTGCTGCAGGCGCTGACCGAGGTCATCCAGAGCCAGGCCAGCCTGGCCCGGCAGGATCATGAGGACACCACGCGCCGCCTCGCGGTCCAGACCAACACGCAGCTCGCCCTGTCGCTCGTGCTGCTCGTCAGCATGGCCCTGTTCATTTTCTGGGTGCTGCGTCGCGTCCTCGGCCAGCTCGACGAAATGCGCCGCGCCATGGCGCAGGTGGTCGAGCGCGGGGATTTCACCGTCAGCGTCCCGGTGCACGGCCAGGACGAGATCGGCGCAGTCGCCACCAGCTTCAACCAGCTGGTCGCCACCTTCCGTGGCATTCTCGACACGCTCGAAAAGGAGGTTGGCAGCGTCGACCTGGTCGCCCGGGAACTCAGCCAGACCGCCGTTTCCGCGGCCACCAGCGCGACGGCGACCAGCGATGCCGCCGCCGGCATGGCTGCTGCCGTCGAACAGATGTCGGTCGGACTCGACCAGATGCGCAACAACGCCGAAACCGCCATCGCCGTGGTCGAGCGCGCCAACGCCGACTCGCGGAGCGGCGGCGATGTCATCCAGGAAGCCGTGCACGATCTCGAACACATCTCGAACGAGGTTTGCCAGGTCGCCAACAAGATCGTCGACCTCGGCGAACAGGCCCAGCAGATCAGCAGCGTCGTCGCCCTCATCCGCGACGTGGCCGACCAGACCAACCTCCTCGCCCTCAACGCCGCCATCGAGGCCGCCCGCGCCGGCGAGCAGGGCCGCGGCTTCGCCGTGGTCGCCGACGAAGTGCGCAAACTGGCCGAACGCACGGCCCAGTCAACCCGCGAAATCTCCGGCATCATCCAGCGCATCCAGCAAAGCGCGAACGACGCCACCAACACCATGAACGACGCGCTGGGTGATGCCGATGCCGGCACCTCGCTCGGCACCCAGGCCGGGCTGGCCATCGACGGCATCCGCAAGGCGGCCGAAGAAGCCGCCGCGGTCGTCCGCGACATCGCCGCCGGCGTCGCCGAACAATCGCAGGCCGGACAGCAGCTGGCGATCAACGTCGAACAGGTCGCCAATGCCGCCGACAGCAACAGCGCCGTCGTCGCGCGCACCGCGGCCGCCGCCGGCAAACTGGAAACCCTGTCCAGCGCCATTCGCGGCGAAATCGGGCGTTTTCGGCTCAACTAACCGCATCCGGCGGATTGGCGCACCCCCGGCATCCGCTTTTTGCCGGGATGCCGCATTTCCATTTTGGGCAAAATTTCCGGTTGACCGTCATAGGCTGGCTCCGGCGCCCCACGAATATGCAAATCGGTTGACACTCTGAAATTCAGAGTTATAAACTCTGCGCAACAGAGTTAAATGGACAACCCGATGACCTCACCCGCTGCCCAGCAAATCAACGCCATTCACGCCATGCTCGCGGCCGGGCATCGCAATTTGCGCGTCGAACGCCCCAGCCTGCTGATCTGGGGCCTTCCCGCCGGGCTGCTGTTTGCGCTTTCTCCGCATATTTTCACGCCGGAACAGCTGCCCGACCTCCAGCAGCGTGCCCTGGCCTGGCTCGCGCTGCTCGTCGTCGTGGTCATTTCGGCGGCCAGCATCGACCGGGTGTGGACCGGCCGCGCCAAGGCGGCGCGCGACGAAGCCTGGTCCTTCGTCCATCGCCAGGTTCAGAAGGTCTGGTGGCTGCTCATGGCGCTGGCCGTGCTGACCACCTTCGCCATGTTTTTCTATGGCGGCGGCTACATGCTCTACGCCGTCTGGCTTGTCATGCTCGGCCTCAGCCTCTACCTGCACGGGCTCTTTTCGGAAGAGCTGCTGGAATGGACGGGCATCGCCACCATTTTCATCGGCATCGGCAGCCTGGTGGCGCAACTTCCGCACGAAACGATGCGCTGGATCGCGGCGGCTGTGTTCGGGCTCGGCTTGCCGCTACTGGCCATGATGCTCGACCGTGGCCAGCACCGCCCTTTCATTTTCCGCCTGGCCCAGCTTTCCCTCTGGCTTGCCCTGGTCCTTGCCACGCCGCTCGTCATCGAACGGCACTTGAGCGCGTTGCCGCCCATCGAGGCCGAACCACTGTCCCTCGCGGATTTTCGCAGCGGCCAGGCACCGGTCAGCGGGTATCGCGCCCTCACCCTGCCGGCTGGTACGCCCGTTCCGGTCGACATTGAACTGGATGGCGACATCTTTCGCAGCGGCGACGCCAGGCTTTCGCTGCCCCTCGTGCTTGACCGCCCCGTCGAACTGCTCATGCTCGACGGCAAGCCCACCGGCGATGCTCGCTTCGGGGGCGAAAGCTGGCAGTCTGCGCGCCAGGTCCGCTGGCTCACCATCCCCTGGATCAAGGCCGACCTGACGCCGGATAGCGGCCCGGTCGTGTTCACCAGCCTCATCGTCAAAATCCGCCAACACTGATCGTCCCAACAGGAGACCCGCCATGAAAACACCGCTCGCCCTGGGCTTCGTCGCCCTCACCCTGTCCGCCTGCGCCAGCCTGAGCGGCCCTTCGCCGGACGATATCGCGCGCCTGCCCGTCGTGCGTTACGGCCAGCCCGCACCGGCCGACGGCAACTTCGTCCTCTACTACCCGGCCGGTGTCGATTTGCCGGTGATCGCCAAAATTGACGGCAGCCTGTTCAGCAAACCTGACCAGGCCACCCTGAAGGTCCGGATCAAACAAGACATCTACACCTATCGCCAGTTCATCAGCTTCGATGGCAAGACCTGGGACAATGGCCAGGACAGGATTGGCGGCAAAGTCTCGCTGGTCATGCCCGGCGACAGGCAGGGACAGCGCGACGGCCAAAGCCCGGGCGAACTGGCCGCGGAATTCAACCTGCGCTGAGAAACGATGACCGTGACCCCGCATCCCGACATGAATCTCGACGGCGTTGAAGCCCGGCACTGGCAGGCGGTTCCTGCCAAGGAACTCTGCCACCCCGGCTTCAGCACCCGCCTCCTCTGGTCCCAGCCGAACGGCCGCAAAGCGCTGATGTTCGAGATCGCTCCCGGCGCCGTATACCCGGAGCTCGACATTCACTCGCCTGGCCCCGAAGAAGTGTTCGTGGTCTCAGGCACCTTCTGCGACGGCCAGAACACTTACCCGGCCGGGACCTTCATCCACCACCCGGCCGGCACCTCGCACATTCCCCAGTCACCGGACGGCTGCGTACTGTTTGTGTTTTTCCCCGAAGGCTGAATATGGACGAACTCGACCCCCTGCTTCACCAACCGCTGCGCACGCAACTGGTCGCCTACCTCGCCGGTGCCGGCGAACAGACTTTCAGCGATCTCAAGCGCCAGCTGGCCGTTTCCGACGGCAACCTCGATGCCCACCTGAAAAAGCTGCTGGCAGCCGACTATGTCGCCGTTCGCAAGGAAATCGGCAACGGCCGGCCGCAGTCGTTCTATGTGCTGACGCCAAACGGCCTCGCCGCCTTGCAGGCCTACGTCCAGGCGCTGCACCGTCTGCTGCCGATGACGGCCGACGGCACCGCAGCCCCCGGCCTTGCCCGGCCCGGGCTGGCCGGCTGACGACCGGCGCGACGCAACACGGCGTCGCCTCGGTCTGCCGTTCTTCATCCTGCTCTCGCTCGTGCTGCACGGGCAGGGCTGGCATCTGAAATTTCAGTTTTGGCCAAAATTTCCGGTTGACCGTGAGACGCCACCGTTTCGCGTCGAACTGAAGATCGCGAGCACAAAGCCGTCGCTTCAACCCGCCCCGGCATCGTCGCGCATGGCCGCCAAAGCAAGGCCAGGCAGCCAGCCACCTTCGCTAGCCCCCTCGTCCGCCACGGCGCCAACGACGGTGACCAGTCTGCGCCCATCCCCCATCGAACCCGCCAGCGATCTCGCCGACCGCGCCAAAGCCGAACTCCGTGCCGCCAGCCAGCGGCAAATGCTCGATCCCATGTTCGCGCCATCGCCCCGCACAACACCCGGCGTTTCGCCCATGGAGCGCATCGGCGCAATCGTCGACCGCAAAATCGAACAACGCGGTGCCCACCTCATGCGCGTCACCAACGCCGACGGCAGCCAATACTGCCTGCAGCGCCTCCCCGAAGTCGCCACCCGGGACATCCCGACGCCCCTGCTCAGCGTACCGATGAAGTGCCAGTAAAGCCCGCCCGGCCAGAAAACGCTATCATCTGCGCCCCTGAAACCGTTTGTTCCGCGCCATGCGTCCCCTCGCCTTCGTCGACCTCGAAACCACCGGCGCCACCGCCACCAACGACCGCATCACCGAAATCGGCATTGTCGAAGTCGATGCCGACGGCACGGTCCGCGAATGGCAACAACTGGTCAATCCCGGCATGCGGATTCCGCCCTTCATCGAGCAACTGACCGGCATCAGCAACGACATGGTGGCCGATGCGCCGCCGTTCGAGGCCGTCGCGTCGGAAACCCTGAAACGTCTCGAAGGCAGGCTGTTCATCGCCCACAACGCGCGATTCGACTACGGTTTCCTGAAAAATGAATTCAAGCGCCTCGGCATCACCTTCCGCGCGCCGGTGCTGTGCACCGTCAAGCTGTCGCGCACGCTGTTCCCCGAACATCGCCGCCACAACCTCGACAGCCTCATCGAACGCCACGGACTGCAGGCCGATGCCCGCCACCGCGCGCTGGCCGACGCCCAGCTGATATTTCAGTTTTGGCAAAAAATTCACGTTGACCGTCAAATCGACGACATCGAAGCCGCGCTCAAGGCCCAGAACGCCCACCCCAGCCTGCCGCCGCATCTCGACGCCAGTTTCATCGACGACCTGCCCGATGCGCCCGGCGTCTACCTTTTCTACGGCGAAAACAACCTGCCGCTCTACGTCGGCAAGGCCAAGGACATCCGCCAGCGCGTCCTCTCGCATTTCGCCGGCGACCACAGCAATGCCAAGGAAATGGAGTTGGCCCAGCAGGTCAAGCGCATCGACTGGATCGAGACTGCCGGCGAAATCGGCGCCCTGCTTAAGGAATCGGCGCTCATCAAGCAATTGCAGCCATCCCACAACCGCCAGCTGCGCAAGAATGACGAAGCCTGCACCTGGACGCTCGTCGACGAAGGCGAAGGCTGGCTGCGCCCGCAGCTCGTGGCGCTGGCGGACCTCGATGTCGGCCTGAGCAGCGCCTGCTACGGCCTGTTCAAGACCACCAAGGAAGCCAACAACGTGCTGCGCGCCCTGGCCGAATCGCACAACCTCTGCGACGTGCTTCTCGGCCTGGAAAAGGCCAAGCCCGGTAAACCCTGCTTCGGCCACCAGCTCCGCCGCTGCAAGGGCGCCTGCGTCGGCAAGGAGCCCTACGCCAAGCACACCGTCCGCCTCGTCTCGGCACTCGTCGGCGTCAAACTCGTTGCCTGGCCCTTCGCCGGCCCGGGGCTGGTTCGCGAAGGCGACGAAATTCACCTCATCGAAGGCTGGCGCTACCTCGGCACCGCGCGCGCCGACGACGACCTCCACGCCCTGCTCGACAGCCCCCGGCCCCCGTTCGATCGCGACGTTTACAAAATCCTGACCAAGTACGTCGGCAAGATGATTCCGCTATCATTCAACCGACCAACCCGAATGGAACCTTCATGAAAACTGTCGCCGCCCTCCTCCTCGCCACCCTCGCCCTGCCTGCCGCCGCCGAAGAAGTCGGCTGCGCGACCACCACCTGGAAGCTGATCGGCGCCAACCATCGCGTCTGCATCTACGCCTACGATGACCCGAAAGTCACCGGCGTCACCTGCCACGTCAGCCAGGCGCGCACCGGCGGCGTCAAGGGCAGTTTCGGGCTGGCCGAAGATCCCTCGCAGTTCTCGATCGCCTGCCGCCAGATCGGCCCGATCACCCTGCCGGCGAAAATGCCGGAAAGCGAAGTGGTGTTCAGCGACGACACCTCGATCTTCTTCAAGGAAACCAACGTCCATCGCTTCTACGACCAGAAACGCAACGTCCTGGTCTACATGGCGATCAGCCGCAAGATCATCGAAGGCGCCCCGGCCAATTCAATCTCGTCCGTGCCCATCCAGCCGTGGACCGGCAAGTGACCGGCAAGACCTTGCCGTTCAGTCGCAACCCTGAATAAACACTACTGCACGCCCAGAGCACAAATTTCCGTTTCTCCATCAAGGGTTGCAGGATCCCTCCCCTAAACCGCCTACAAGCATTTATGCCGTCGGAAATCTTTACAGAAAACCTCTGCTGCACTCGGCGTCTATCCAAGCTATTTCATCCATTTCAATGACATAGGCCAGTATGGAATGAAATATGCTCAAGGATTGGTTGACTTAACAACAATTAACACCGTCAGCCGTCTTGGGTCTTGGTTCATTCACTCAGGATTTTTTGTGCCGCCAACGCGGTACGCCAATCAAGGAGGTTCTTCATATGCGTCACACCGTTCTCAACCGTACTCCCCGCATGCTGGCAAGCCTGCTGGGTTTGGTGCTCATGGCCAGCGCTCCGTTCGCCAGCGCCGATAACGCGCCATGGCTAGTTGGCCCTTCTGTTAGCCCGGTAGGCATTCAAGCCACCTTTGGCGGTGGCAATTTCGCACCAGGATCCAGCGTTCAAATCCGAACCTCTGCCCTGGGTACAGGCAACACCACTACTGCTGCCGTTTCTGCCAACCCGGATGGCACAATCTCCTACGCCTTTGTTCCGACCACTGCCGGAACCTACAACGTGGCAGTAGTTGACAGCACAGGCAAGGAAATCGCATCAACCAAAGTAATCAGCCGCTAAGCCCGCACAGCGCCAATATTCGAGATCAGAAGGACATCGCCTTGAAGATCACTCAATTTGCGCGTCGTAGTATTTCTCTTGCTGTTGCCCTTGCCGTGGTTGGGGGAAGCGCTTCCGCAGAGAATCTCCTTTTCACATCAAACCGAGGGGGCGGCCACAATCAAATTTATGTATTGGACACCATAACCGGAAAGCAAACCCAAATAACGGGCGGTGTCGGCGGTAACAGCAATGCGTCCATTTCACCGGATGGCAAGCAGATCGCTTTCGTATCCACCCGGGACAACTGGCCGCGCGTTTACGTCATGAATAACGATGGATCGGAGGTCAAACGCCTCGTCACCGCCGATGGCTACATGGAACTATCACCATCCTGGTCACCGGACGGGAAAAGCGTTGCATTTTATTCGCAAAGCACCACCAGTCAGGGATCCGTCCTCAAGGTTGTAGACGTGGATACGGGTAAATCACTTGAAATCAAGGGCAATGGTCTGGACAAAGGACCAACTGCCCCATCGTGGTCTGCGGATGGTCGCCGTATCGCATTTCAGGGAACCGGGAGCGCGGAAAAAGCCAAGTCAGAGGTTTTTGTCGTCAACCGAGATGGCTCTGACCTTCGCGAAATCAGCACTGGCGCCGGAAACAGGGCAAAAGGATTCCCCCAAGTTTCGCCTGATGGCCGCAAAGTCGTTTTCGTTGCCGATCTGCGAAATCAGTTCGACCTGTTCGTCAGTGACCTGGATAACGATGCCAAGCCGATCAATATTTCCCAAGGAGCTGGACTCACCCATGAAGCACCACGCTGGTCTCCGGATGGCAAGCAACTTGTTTTCGTGTCCACCAGGTCGGGTTCTGATAAAGCACGAATTTTTGTTGCCAATGCTGACGGAAGCAATGCTCGCAGTCTAACGGATGGCCAGTTCGAGGCATTTGATCCGCACTGGGCTGCAAATGGCCGTGAAGTGGTGTTCGTCACTCTTCTCGATGGACGGAGCCAGCTTTATGCGGTTTCGGTCGATGGTGGCTCGCCGCACCCGCTGCTCTCTTCAGACAAGGGGTTTGATACCGAACCGGTACCATTTCCCGCAATTGCCAAAATGTATTGAAGTTTCTGAAAATTTCGGGGTTTATAGGAGAATAAAATGACTATTGGATCAAAACGCAAAATACTCGGCACGGTACTACTCCCGTTCGCCGTCGTCGCTGCAGGTTCGGCCATTGCTGGTAGCAAGACTTATACGCTAGATGCTGACTTTAGCCTCGGCACATTGTCCGGGGTCAATCACGATGCACCGAACAACAATCAACTCCAACTGAGCACGGTTGGCACAACCTTCCCTGTCATGTGGGTTGCGAACGCAGGTGAAGACACCGTCAGCAAGTTCGATACGAAAAACAATAAGGAACTGGCCCGCTACCATACCTGGTTTGGCCCAAAGAAAGCTGGGGGTGCCTATTCTGGCCCCGCACCGTCCCGTACTTCTGTGGACATTGATGGCAACGCATATGTACTGAATCGCCACTTTGATGGCAGAAAACCGCTGCTGATCAAGATTCTCGCCGAAGGCGGAATCGACCGTAACGGCAATGGGGTCATCGACACCTCAACCGACACCAGCGGAAACGGGAAGATCGAAGATGCCGAAATGTTCAGGATTCAAGATCTGAATGGCAACGGCAAGATCGACGACAATGAAATTACCGACGAACGAGTTGCTTGGGCAGTAGAAGTTGGCGTTGCAAGTGGCTTGGGTCGGTCACTGTGCATTGGTGGCGATGGCAATTTGTGGGTAGGCATGTACAACACGCGCCAATATTTCAAGGTTAGCGGTGTAGATGGCAGCCAGATTGCGGGCCCGATTGCAGTTCCATCCACGCCATATGGCTGCCTGATTGACCGTGATGGAAATCTCTGGAGTGCGGACCTCGGTTCGACACTCATGAAAATTGAAAATGCCAATAGCAACACTGGGCCTTACAACGTGTCCGCAAAATCGAACTGCTCAAACTACGGTATCGGTCTGGGCAACGGCAAGGTTTATCTGGGTAACGGTAATCGCCAATATGACATTGCAGCAAACGGCCCAAGCTGCACTGCAATTCCCGGTGCATCTGTTGGCTCTTTGGGTATCGTTGTAGATGGTGGCGGTAATATCATTATTGGGACGGGTATGGTCCAGAAGATTCGTCCAGATGGTACGGTTGCATGGACCGCTCCCCTCCAGGCGGGGGGTGGATCGTCAATCGGGATTCAGGTTGATGGCGATAACAACGTTTGGCAGATCGGCATGGGTAGCAACCGCGTACATAAATACAATGGTGTGACCGGTGCTGCAATGGGCGTGTATGACGTTGGTCGTGAGCCCTACACCTACTCTGACGCAACAGGTCTCGTTTCACGCAATGTTACAACCGGCACTGGTACTTGGACGGTTACCCAGGACGGTGGTGGCGCAGGCGTAAAATGGGGAACCATATCTTGGAATGCAGCAGTTCCTACTGGTGCTTCCATCTCTGTTGAGGCTCGTACTGCAGAAACTGAAGCAGGGTTGTCTGGGGCCGCCTATTCGGCAGTGACCAGTGGCACAAATTTCTCGAAGACAGGTCGCTACATTCAAGTTCGCGCCCGTCTGAATGAAAACACCAGCAATCAATCTCCGGTCCTGTACGACCTGACTGTCAGCAGCCTGGTTACCACTTGCGACGTCGACAAGGATGGCGATATCGATATGCTCGACATCAACCAGATCCGTGCCGGCATCGGCCAAACACCTGTCAGTGGCGACCCGCGCGATGCGACTGGCGACGGCAAGATCACCATCAACGACGTGCGTGCATGTACCCTCAAGTGCACCCGCGCCAGTTGCGCCACCAATTAACCCGCTGTCCTAGCGATCAGAAAGAAAAGGATTGATCATGAAAAAAGTTCTCGCAGCACTGGGCACCGCGGCTCTCCTTGCCTGCGGCTCGGCTAATGCCACCATCTCAATGAGTTTTACCCCGTCGACCTCGCACTTAGGAATCGGTGACGCAGGTGTCATTGAAGCCAGAGTCAGCGGGCTCGGCAACGAAATCCTGTCGGCGTTCGACCTCAACTTCCGGTACAACCCGACCATCCTGAACTGGACTCTGGTCGAATACTTCGGCGCCAATCTGGGAAACACCATCTCGCTAGGCAACAACGGCCTGACGAATGGAGATTTGGGCTTTGACGACTCCTCGCTGGACGACGATGCCACGCTGGCAGCCAACCAATTGGATGACTTTCTCCTGTTCAGGTTTACTTTGGTGGGCTTACAAGATGGCGTGACCAATTTTACGCTCGGCTCCGACCTCGACTTCGAACGCAACTTTGTCGGTCTGAATTTTACGTCGCTCGACGTCCAGGTCGGTTCGGCCTGTATTGCCGTTGGTACGGGCAATTGCGCGACGGTGCCCGAGCCGGCGACCTATGGTCTGGTCGGCCTCGCGCTGGCCGGGGCGTTCGTGCCCGGTGCACTTCGTCGCCGTCGCGAACAAGGCAAGTAAGCCTGCTCGCTTCCTAATAGCCTCCTAAATAGGGCCGCTCGATCCCCACCAGCGTTAAGCTGAGTGGGGATTTTCCCTTTCTAGAGGCCATCATTCTGAACGCTGTTACGCTGATCAGCATTGATCTTGGAGGGCATTGCTTCCACCTGCGTGGACAGTACGCCTAGGGCCAACTGGATTTTCGCAATTTGCGCTCACGCACCCAAATGCTGACGACGCCGGCCGATACGGCGGCAGCTGCATTGTCATGAATGCCCGTGCCGGCGCCCATTGGATTGCTCGACGACTCTCGGCGATGGATAACAAAGCAAAGTTGATTTTGCCCCAGTTCGTGAAACCCTACATGTAAGTCAACAAGAACGACTTTCCGGGTACTGCTCACTGCATCAGCAACAGCGGCGACAGCGATCTGGTCATCCTGTGCTGTTGCGCGCCGGCCTATTCCCACGACGACACCATCCTGCTCGATTCCCCGGACCTGCCCTGAAGCCGGGGCTTCCCTTCAGTCCGCCTTCAACAACCAATCCGGTGGTGTAACGGAGAGCGGCCCCGGCTCGTTCAATTGATCGCCCTGCGTGCCGACGAACAGGTAATACGGCGCCCGCAAGCCCGGCAGGTAAGGCACGGCAGCGCGGCTTTCCGTCGAAAAGCGCTCAACAAACTGGCGGCGGAGCAGCGGCAGGTGTTGGCTCGACAGATGCACGCCATCGTGGGCGAACCACTGGCGCCAGAGCGCATTGCCCAATCGGCTGCCATCCTCGGGAAGATGGAAATCGACGATGCCGATGCGCCCACCGGGCGCCAGCATGGCCTGGGCGTTGGCGACGACCTGCGACCAGTCGGGAATCATGGTCAGCGCATACGACATGAAGACGCAATCGACCGGCTGATCGGGTTGCCAGGTGGTCGCATCGGCTTCGATCACGCGGATCTGCGGATGTCCCGCCGCGCGCTGGCGGGCGACTGCCAGCAAGGCCGGGCACAGATCGACCATGTCGAAACCAGCCAACTGCGCGACCCGGCCACCGATGCGCGTCAGGCTGCTCCCGGTGCCGCAGCCGAGTTCGACGACACGCTCGCCGGGACGAAGATCCAGTCGCTGGATCAGTTCCTCGCGGCCGTGCAGCAGGCGGGCGCGGAAAGCATCGTAGCGATCCGCCTGCGGCGCATAAAAAGCCTGCAGGCGCTCGGCATGGCTGCCCGATTTGGGCTGTCCGCGCAGCATTTGCCACAGGATGCGGACATCGGAAGCGAGCTCAGCGACCGCCATTTTCCGCCATCCGGGCAATTACGAAACCGGCGTAGGTATGGACGCGATCTTCGGCCTGCAGACGATCGGCCAACGCCGTTTCGAAGTGCAGCCATTCCTGCAACGGCTTGCGCTGCGGGCCGGCCGTGACCCATTCCAGGAAAGGCGGCCGGGCATGGGCGCTGCGCAAAAGCAGGCGGGCCGACGGCGCAGCCCGTTCGAAAATTGCATCCCACTCCTCGACCAGTGCCGCCGGGTAATAGCAGCTCATCCAGTCCATGTGGTCGAGCAGCACGAAACGCGTGATCGGCTCGCTACCCGCCTGCAGGAACTCGGTCACGGTACAGGTATGCGTTTCGATGCAATCGACGAGACCGGCCTTCAATGCATTGAAATTGTCTTCCTTCAGGTACGAAGGACAGCATTCGCGGGTGTAGCTACCGGTCAGGTATACCCGCCAGAAATAGTTTTCGCTGACCGGCAGATTGCGGAAGACATACTCGATGGCGTCGCGGATGAAGCCGGAAATGCCCTCCGGGTGCTGGCCCTGAACCAGGCGCCGCTGCGGATGCGGGACACCGAGCAGACACATGGTCAATTGCTGGTTGAGCACCCAGTTGATCACCGGCGTCCACAATTCCTCGGCAATCTTTTCGTCGTAGATCCGCCGCTGCTCGTCGAGGCTGGGCGCGGCAAACAGCTCGGTAACGTAGCGCGCCAGGGCGGGACGCATGCGGAAATAGGTACGAAAACCGCGAGCGACGAACCCGGCCAGGCCGTGAAAATAAAAACTGCCGTGGCGACTGGCAAACCAGTGGTAGCGACGATCCCAATACGTCTTGGCAAATTCCGACAATTCGCTGCGCAACTGGCGGCGGTAGATCTGGCGGATATTGGGATGGAAGCCGGAACCGAAAATGGCGAAAAAGTCGTCGAAACCGAGCTTCCGGATGCCGGCCATCTTCAGTTCCAGCAAGGCGTTCTGACGCGGGTTGGCGTCGATCGCATGAACCCTGGCCGGCCCCTGCAAGGCATAATCCAACGCATTGCACCCGGCGCTGGTGATGACCAGCACCGTATCCTCCGGCCCCAGATGCAGCACCTGGCGATCAACCGCCGGATCTTCCCAGCACGTGTTGTAAACCAGCGAGCGGGAATACAGGGCGTCGAAAATCTTCTGGTCGATGCGGTCCTTGAGCGTCAAGCTGGTGGCGGGTAGTGCCAGATTCTGCGGAGCGGGTGCGTTCATGTCAGGGCTGTAAAAAGGGAATCCCCGGAAAATAAGCGCGACGTGTTACGCAACCATGACAAATGGCAAGCGACGCCACCCGGGATTTCATTTTTCGGCCTTTTTTCCGGTTGACCGTCAAAGGCACTTCCGCCGCCCATTTTTCGGCCGCGTCGGCAGCGCTGTAAAAAATTGATACAAATCGTCGCAAAAATCCCCATTTAAAAATCGCCCCTCAGGACAAAACTACCCACCACCAACTTTCCTGCCATGAGGACACGATGAAATCAAACGCCCTGAAGATGACCACTGTCGCCGTCGC
Organism: Pseudomonadota bacterium; assembly: GCA_018261895.1. GTDB lineage: Bacteria > Pseudomonadota > Gammaproteobacteria > Burkholderiales > Rhodocyclaceae > Azonexus. Next base: position 7,393 of record JAGTRT010000046.1, on the reverse strand, counting down.
CCTCGCCGCAGCACTGGGCGGCGCCTACTCGATCGGCCAGTACCAGCCCTTTGCCGACGCCCACGCCGCGGTCCAGCCGGCAACCACCACCGCGCCTCCCGCCCCGGTCGCCGCCATGCCAGCCGGCCTGCCCGACATGCGGACGATCGTCGCCAGCAACGCCCCGGCCGTCGTCAACATCAGCGTCACCGGCACGCGCAAAACGGCAGCCGGCGGGCCCGACCTGCAGCAGATGGACCCGAACGATCCGTTCTACCAGTTCTTCCGCCACTTCCGCGGGCAGATCCCGGAAAGCCGCCAGCCCATGCAAGGCCTCGGCTCCGGCTTCATCGTCGCGCCCGACGGCACGATCCTGACCAATGCCCACGTCGTCGACGGCGCCGAGGAAGTCACCGTCAAACTCAACGACAAGCGCGAATTCAAGGCCAAGGTACTCGGCCTCGACAAGGCCAGCGACGTCGCCGTCCTGAAAGTGGACGCCAAAAACCTCCCGACCGTCAAAATTGGCGCCTCGGCGCAAACCCAGGTCGGCGAATGGGTGCTCGCCATCGGCTCGCCCTTCGGCTTCGAAAGCAGCGCCAGCGCCGGCATCGTCTCGGCCAAGTCGCGAAGCCTGCCGGACGGCAGCTACGTCCCCTTCATCCAGACCGACGTCGCGGTCAATCCCGGCAACTCCGGCGGCCCGCTGTTCAACATGAACGGCGAAGTCATCGGCATCAACTCGCAGATCTATTCACGTAGCGGCGGCTACCAGGGCCTCTCCTTCGCCATTCCCATCGAAGTCGCGATGAATGTCGAAAAGCAGATCGTCACCAGCGGCAAGGTCCAGCGCGGCAAACTCGGCGTCAGCATCCAGGAAGTGAACCAGTCGCTGGCCGACACCTTCGGGCTGAGCAAACCGGCCGGCGCCCTCGTCTCCTCCGTTGAAAAAGGCAGCCCAGCCGCCAAGGCCGGCCTCGAACCCGGCGACGTCATCCTCGGCGTCGACGGCAAAACAGTGAACGCCGCCAGCGACCTCCCCGCCGCCATCGCCACCAAGCAACCCGGCGAACAGGCCCGCCTGCAAGTCTGGCGCAAGGGCCAGACGCGCGACATCGACGTCAAGGTCGGCAGCTTTGGCGAAGAGAAAGTCGCCAGCGCCGACGCGCCAGCCGCCGACAAAGGCCGTCTCGGCGTTGCCGTGCGTCCACTGACGCCCGAAGAACAGCGCCAGGCCGAAGTCAAGGGTGGCCTCATCGTCGAACAAGCCGACGGCGCCGCCGCCCGCGCCGGCATCCGCCCGGGCGACATCATCCTCTCGGTCAACGGCCAGTCGATCACCGACATCGACCAACTGCGCGGCGCCCTCGCCAAATCCGGCAAGAAAGCCGCCATCCTCGTCGAACGCGGCAACGCCCGAATATTCGTCCCGGTCGATCTTGGCTAAAGCCCCCAAAGCCGTTCGCAAGAACGGCTTTTTTTCGCCATGTAACGCCGTTGGCGAAGCTTCGTAACAAGCGTGTCACAGGCGCCTGTTAAATTGTTTGGCGCAGGAGACAAACAACAAGACGGATTCCAAATGACAAGCAAAATTGAAGAACTTCGCCAGAAGGCGATACAACTCTGCGCCGAGCACGGCGTGACGGTACGCGCCTACGGGCAAGCCTGGTGGTTGCTGGGCGACGGGATCAACCGCGTCGTCGCCGAACTGGCCGGACTATCCCGCAACGACATCACCCCGCTAGCCATCGCCGAGCGCTAGGCGTGCGTCAAAACCAACCCCAACAAACCCCAATCCTGCCAGCCGGCCCTACCCCCGGCCAAGCCTGGCAAGCCGCACGGCTGGCCCAGGCACAACAACAAAGCAGCGATCTCTAGTCGGCCTTTTGATGTTCCAAGCGCCTGTCCCGGCGAAATCTCCGGGACGCTGCCAATCTCAAAGCTTACAGCCGGCAATTCAAACATCGTCGCGTCTCACCGAGGCGCGCGCAGTCGCGGCGCGAGCTTAATCGCCGGCCAGCTATCCGCGTCTGACGCATAGGCAACCGAGGTCCGGCCCGAGAAGGATTGATCGGGCTTTGCCCGTTCGGATTCGCATCAGGGCCACCACCTGCAGCATCCCACATCAACAAGTCAGCCCCTCGCCGACCCTGTCGGCTATGAGCACACCGTATTCAGTACAGAAATGCCGCCGAAAACTGGCTGATGAGCGCCGCTCAGGCCGTTGGCCAAGGCTAACCGGCGTTGTGTTCCCAAGCATCGCGAAATGAATCCGGAAAACAAGCCAGACCATCCTGTGATTATTCCATTCCAAATGGATATATCGGCACTGAATCGACTATGCTATACGCATCCACTTCGACACAATGAGTCACACTCATCCGCCTTTGCCGATGACACATTCCCGCCTTCATTTTCTGCAACTCTTTATCCCGGCATTTTTGCTGACAATCGGGGGCAGTTGGCTATACGGCAAGGCAGAAATCAATTGGCAACTGACGAGCAATCTGATTAGTCGCGAAACCATCAGCGTGGCTCGCGGTACAACCGCCTTGACCAACACCATTTCTGCGATCACCCGGGATCTGAAATTTCTCTCGAGTCATAGTGCCCTGCGCTCTTTTCTTAACGATCCAAGGCCGGAAACACGCGCTCATCTGGAAGAGGATTTCGCCGGCTTCATCGGCAGCAAACAGGTATTCGATCAGCTACGCTGGATAGACGAAAGCGGGATGGAGATAGCACGCGTCGATTTCAAGAATGCTCGCGCGGTGATCGTATCTCCCGACCAATTGCAAAACAAAGGCAAACGCTACTTCTTCATTGACTCGTTCAAATTAAAACCAGGGGAAGTTTTCGTGTCGCCGCTGGACCTCAACATCGAGCACAACGCGATTGAAGTCCCCTACAAACCGATGTTGCGTATGGCCACACCCGTGGCTGACGACAAAGGGGTCAAACGGGGCATCGTGATCCTGAACTACTACGGCAATGAATTGCTGCAAGCCTTCAGCGAAGCTACCAGCGGCATTTCAGACCATGCCATGCTCGTCAATGGCGAAGGTTATTGGCTGAAGAGTCCCCGCACCGAAGATGAGTGGGGTTTCATGTTCAAGAATCCCGAGCGCTCACTGGCAACGCGCGCTCCCGAAGCCTGGAAGCAGATCAGCGCAACGAACGAAGGCCAGATTGAATTGGCGGATGGGATGTGGACATGGCAGACGGTTCGCCCACTTCTGGCCAGTCAAAAATCCAGCACGGGTGCGGCCGAAGCATTTGCCAGGAGCCGCTATGACATCGAAGCCGATCAATACCAATGGAAAGTCGTTGCACATCTTGCCCGGGAAAAACTGGCCGCCATCAGCCAGGGCGTCTGGAACAAAATTGCCTTGATCGACACTGTTTTGCTCTGTATTTTCGGATTCGGCAGCCACAAACTGGCCAAAAACGCGGCGGAACTCGCTACCGCGGCGAAAAAAATCAAGGATGCCGAGCAACGCTATCGAACTGTCGCTGACTTCACCTTCAACTGGGAAATCTGGGTCGCGCCGGATGGCCAATGGCTCTATTGCTCGCCGTCTTGCCAGAAAATTACCGGCTATGGCGCCGATCAGTTCGTTAACCGACCAGAACTGTTCTTTGAGATTCTTCATCCCGATAGCCGCTCGGCAATGATTGAGCATTTCAAACAGGTTACGACCGATTACGCTTCTGATTCATTGCTCGAATTCCGTTTGATCTGCGCTGACGGTCGTATCAAATGGCTTGAGCACGCCTGCCGGCCTGTTCACGATGCAGAAGGAAATTACCTCGGGCGCCGCGCCTCCAACCGCGACATCACAGCGCGCAAGAAAATCGAAATGGAACTGGTCAATGCCCGCGAAAGCGCAGAAGCGGCGACCCGCGCCAAGAGCCAGTTTCTGGCCAACATGAGTCACGAACTGCGCACCCCCATGAACGCCATCATGGGCATGACCACCCTTGCCCGAAAAGGAGCGTGCGACCCGCAACTCGTGGATAAACTGACCAAGATCGATATTTCCTCCCGTCATCTGCTATCCATCATCAACGACATCCTCGACATCTCCAAAATTGAGGCCGAGCGCCTGATTCTGGAACAAGTCAGTTTCAACCTCGGCCTAGTGCTTGAGAACTTGATGAGCATGGTCGGGCACAGGGCGGCAGAAAAAGGTCTGGCACTGCATATTGACCTGCCGTCGGACATCGCCCGGCAACCCCTTCTCGGCGACCCGCTGCGCCTGGGCCAGATTCTGCTCAATCTGACCGGCAATGCGCTCAAGTTTACAGACCATGGCTCAATCACCGTACGCCTGCGCAAGCTCGATGAAACCAGCACCGATATGCTGCTGCGCTGTGAAGTGCTGGATACCGGAATCGGTATCGATCCGGAAGTTCAGGAACGTGTGTTCACCGCGTTTGAGCAGGCCGATGGTTCGATGACGCGCAAGTATGGTGGCACCGGGCTGGGATTGGCGATCAGCCGTCGCCTGGCACAAATGATGGGGGGTGAAATGGCACTCTCCAGCACCCCGGGCCAAGGGAGTACCTTCTGGTTTACGATGCGCCTGGGCAAAACGACTGACGCCGTACTGTCGACGACAACCGTTACCGAGGAGTCTGCCGAACTAAGGCTCAAGGATCGCCATTCCGGGAAGCGCATTCTGCTGGCGGAGGACGAACCGATCAATCAGGAAGTCTCGCGCGACCTGCTCGAAGAGGTCGGGCTGACGGTGGAACTGGCTGAGGACGGCAGTTCGGCAGTTGCCATGGTGCAATGCAGTCACTACGACCTGATCCTGATGGATATGCAGATGCCGAAGATGAACGGCATCGAGGCGACGCGAATGATTCGCGCACTGCCCGCCTACGCCCAAACCCCCATTCTGGCCATGACCGCAAATGCCTTCGATGAAGACCGCCAGGTTTGCCTGGCCGCAGGCATGGACGACCACATTGGCAAGCCCGTGGATCCGGACAGGCTTTACGAGACCATACTGAAATGGCTGCAGAAGCGGGCCCAGATTACGACCGGCATTTCGTCGTTTCCAAGCATGGAATAGTCACAGGCGATAACATCAATGGCGCCCGCGGGCCGACGTCGGTTTGCGCCTTCATCCGTCATTGCTCCGCAGACAATCGCGATCTGGCTTGTTCGGCCGAATACACAAAAGCCCCTTTCGGGGCTTTTTGTGGTGATGCCATTGCCGGATATCCACCGGCACGTTGCCGGTCAGTTCAGCTTTTCCGGACTACCGCAGCACTGTTTGAATTTCTTGCCGCTGCCGCAGGGACAGGGGTCGTTGCGGCCGGTTTTGTCGCCTTCGCGCTGAACGCTGCCGCCAGTGCGTTTGTTGCGCCAGAAGTTGTAGAGGGTTTGCACGATGACCGGCAGGTTTTCCTGGATATCGGCCACCAGGCGGGCTTCTTCGGCCGGCGGGAACCAGCGGTCGCCGTTCTTCTGGGCGTCTTCCTTGAGCATGCCGTTGAGCAGGAACATCGGCTCGAGCAACTCTGAGAGATCGTCGGCATGCTTGCCGGCCAGTTCGTACCAGTCGCCGACCAGGCCAGCGCCGAACACGTAGGAGTCGGCCCAGGCGGCGTAGTCGTAGTCTTCGCAGGTTTCGTCGAGCGGATAGAGCACCGGGGAAATCGTTTCGTCAGCCAGCAGCGCAGCGGCCAGATCGTTGTTCAGGCGCATGAGCAGTTCGAGGGTGGCTTCGACATCGGGATTGCCGCCGGCTGCCAGCCCCTTGCCAAGCGCCTCGGTCAGCCAGACAGCCGGTGGAACGGGTTCCGGGCCGCTGACGACGGCACACAGCATGGCCTGGATTTCGTCGAGACGCATGGCCTCGCCCTCGAAAATTTCGGCCTCGAGCAATTCTTCAAGCCGGTCGAGGTCGGCGTCGGTCAATGGGCTGGGGTTCATTTGCGTTATCCTCCGAATCCTAGAATTTTAGCCCAATTTCCCAGTCAGACCGGACAATCCAGGCGATTTCGCCAGCCTGACCGACAGCTCGATTATTGAATGACCGCCACCACCCTCCCCGCTCCCCAAGGCAACGACATTGAAGTCATCTCGCTGATCGGTTTCGTTCACGGCGTTTCCCATTTCTTCCACCTGCTCCTGCCACCGCTGTTTCCCTGGCTGATGCAGGATTTCAATCTCGGCTTCTCGGGCATCGGCGTTACGATGACCGTGTTCTTCATCGTCTCCGGCGTCGGTCAGGCCATGGCCGGCTTTCTCGTCGACCGTTTCGGTGCGGCGCGCGTGCTGGGCGGTGGTATCAGCTGTTTTGCCATGGCCGGCGTCATGCTCCATTTCGCCACGGGTTACCCGATGCTGATCGCCGTGGCCGCGCTGGCTGGCCTGGGCAACAGTGTTTTTCATCCGGCCGATTTCACGGTACTCAATCACCGCGTCTCGCAGGCCCGTCTCGGCCACGCGTTTTCGGTACATGGCCTGTCCGGCAACCTGGGTTGGGCAGCCGCCCCGGTCTTCATGACCGGCATTGCCACGGCCGCCGGCTGGCGCACCGCCGCATTGGCCGCCAGCCTGGTTGCCGTCGCTGCCCTGGCGCTGCTTTTCTGGCGTCGTGAGGTGATCGACGAACAGGAAGCGCATCACGCGACCAAGCCCGACGAACCCACGTCGGCAACCTTCGCCTTCCTCGCTTCGCGTGCCGTCTGGCTCTGTTTCCTCTTTTTCCTGCTCATCACGGCCGCCTTCGGCACCATCCAGAACTTCGCCAGCCCCATCCTGCAGGCCATCTACGGCCTGTCACTGACCACCGCCGCCCTGGCGCTCTCGACCTACATGGTAGGCGCCGCCGCCGGCATCGTGCTCGGCGGCTTCCTGGCCCAGAAAAACGCCCACGAACACCTCATCGCCGGCGCACTCGCCGTGGCCGCAATGCTCGCCATCCTGCTCGCCAGCGGCATTCTCCCGGCCTGGGCCATCCTGCCCCTGATGGGCGGCATCGGCTTCTGCACCGGCATCGCCGGCCCATCGCGCGACCTCCTCGTCCGCAAGGCAGCCACCGCACGCTTTGGCAAGTCCGCCTACGGCCGAGTTTATGGCTTCGTCTACTCCGGCCTCGACCTCGGCCTCGCCATGGCACCCGTCATTTTTGGCGGGCTGATGGACAGCCGGCGATTTGGCGAAGTGTTGATTGGCATTGCCGTGCTGCAAACATTGGCGATTTTTTCGGCGTTGCGGGTGGGCAAGGCGGTTTAGGGGATGGGATTGTTTGGAGGCCTTCTTTACGCGCCTGATGCGCGGGTTTGCGTTTCGGAAACGCTGGTTTTCGCGCCTGACGCGCGAGCGTACTTTCTTTTGTTTGCCCAAAAGAAAGTAGCCAAAGAAAAGGTCACCCCTGGGTCGGTGCCGGCTTCG
>JAGTRT010000077.1 GCA_018261895.1 Pseudomonadota bacterium | reverse complement strand
CGATTTCGACGAAGCCATCCGCCTGCACAACACCTGGCGCCGGCAATTCATGAACGCCTTCGCCCAGGGCAGCTACGCCGCCATGCCGCTGTCCGACCACCAGGGCTGCATGTTCGGCTACGCCATCGCCGCCGCCGACGACGCCTCGCGCGCCCTGCCGCAATTCCAGGCGCTCATTCGCAGCCACGCCCGTTTTCACAGCCTGGCCAGCGACATTCAAGAGTTGAGCAGCAACGGCATGGCCGAAGACGCCGACCTGATCCTGCCCGAACTGTCCGACGAATCGCACCGCCTGGCCAGCCTGTTCGACGAACTGCGCGCCATCCAGCGCGAGCGACGGGGCTAGACCAGCCCGAGCAGGCCCAACGCGGCGCCGACGCCGATAAACCACAGCGGATGCAGTTTGGTCCGCAGGTTGGCGACCACGGTCGCCGCGACGAGCAGCCAAGCTGCCCAGCCGAATTGCGCAGCCTGCGCGATGAGCGTTGCGCCCGAGAAAATCAGGCCGACGGCGAGCGGCGCGACACCGATGCTGATCGCCTTCTGCCAGCGCTTGCCGGCAAAGCTTTCCCAGCGGTCAATCAGCAAATAAATCAGCACGCTCATCGGCAAGCACATGGCCAGGGTCGCCGCCAGCGCGCCGAGCAGGCCGCCGATTTCCCAGCCGATCAGCGTCACGACCAGCACATTCGGCCCGGGCGCAGCCTGGGCGATGGCGTAGAGGTGCGTGAAGGTCGTGTCGTCCAGCCAGTGATGGTGTTCGACGACGACGCGGTGCATTTCCGGCAGAAGCGCCGTCGCTCCGCCGAAGGCCACGAAGGACAGCAAGGCGAATTCGATGAAAAGCTCGAGCGCGATCATTTCCGGCCCAGCAACCAATATGCGACGCCGCCGGAGAGCAGCAAGCCGGCGATCATCACGGCCGGCATGGGCCAGCGCAGCCCGGCGATGGCCACGACGACCAGCGCCGTGAAGGGCAGGAACCACGGTTTGTCCTTGATCGCCGCACCCATGCGCCAGGCCATGGCGAAGAGCAGGCCGCAACCGACCGCCGCGATGCCGCGCAACATCCCCTGCGCCAGCGGCAGACTGCCGTAGGCGTCGTAAAGCAGCGCGAGCAGCAGGACGATGGCGAACGGCCCGGCGAGCAAGCCGACCGGCGCAACGATGGCGCCGAGCGCCCCCTGGTAGCGCTTGCCGACAACGACCGCCAGATTGACCACATTCGGCCCGGGCAGGAACTGGCAGAGGCCGAGCTGGGCGTTGAATTCCTCGCCGCTCATCCAGCGCCGCTCATCGACCAACATGCGCCGGGCAAAGGGCAGCACGCCGCCAAAGCCGGAGAGTCCGACCGACGAAAAGGCCAAAAAAAGCGCCCGGAGGTCCGGGCGGCTTGGCATTTCAGGGGATTTCACGGTCAACCGGAAATTTTGCTCAATTTTCAAGTCGGAATTCGGCCGACTTGGCGTGTGCCGGCAGGCCCTCGCCGTGGGCCAGCGTCGAGGCGATCCGGCCCAGCGTCTGGGCGCCCGCCTTCGAGACCTTGATCAGGCTCGTCCGCTTCTGGAAATCATAGACGCCGAGCGGCGACGAGAAGCGCGCGCTGCCCGAGGTCGGCAACACGTGGTTCGGCCCGGCGCAGTAATCGCCGAGCGATTCCGAGGTGTAGTGGCCGATGAAAATGGCGCCGGCGTGGTGGATCTTGGCAACCCACGGATCCGGATCGGCCAGCGAAAGTTCGAGGTGTTCCGGTGCAACGCGGTTGGCGATCTCGACGGCCTCGTCCAGATCGCGCACCAGAATGAAGGCGCCGCGGTCGGTCAGCGAGGTTTCGATGGTTTCGCGGCGCGGCATGGTCGGCAACAGCTTCTCGATGCTGGCCTGCACCTGCTCGATGAAACCGGCGTCGGTACAGATCAGGATGGATTGCGCCAGTTCGTCGTGCTCGGCCTGCGAGAAGAGGTCCATCGCCACCCAGTCCGGATTGCCCGAACCATCGGACACGACGAGGATTTCCGAGGGGCCGGCCACCATGTCGATGCCGACGATGCCGAACACCCGGCGCTTGGCCGTGGCGACGTAGGCGTTGCCCGGACCGACGATCTTGTCGACCTGCGGCACAGTTTCAGTGCCGTAAGCCAGGGCACCAACGGCCTGCGCGCCACCCATCGTGAACACGCGATCGACACCGGCCAGACAGGCGGCCGCCAGCACGAGCTGGTTCTTTTCGCCGCCCGGCGTCGGGACGACCATGATCAGTTCCTTGACGCCGGCCACCTTGGCCGGCAGCGCATTCATGAGCACCGACGAAGGATAAGCCGCCTTGCCGCCCGGCACGTAGAGGCCGACGCGGTCGAGCGGCGTGATCATCTGGCCGAGCATGGTGCCGTCGGCCTCGGTGTAGGACCAGCCGTCGAGCTTCTGGCGTTCGTGATAAGCCTTGACGCGACCGGCTGCCGCTTCCAGCGCGGCGCGACGCTCGGCCGGCAAGCCGTCGAGGGCCTTTTGCAACTCGGCCTTCGACAGTTCCAGATCGGCCATCGAGGCGACCGACAGGCGGTCGAACTTGTTGGTGTACTCGACCACGGCCGCATCGCCGCGCGCCTTCACGTCGGCCAGGATGCCGGCCACCGTACGCTCGATGTTGTCGTCAGCCGCCGCCTCGAAGGCGAGCAGCGATTTCATTTTTGCCGAAAAATCGGCGTCGACCGTGGACAGACGTTTGATCGCGACCATAAGGCTTATTTCTCCACCGCCAGGGCAAAGGCGTCGATGATCGGTTGCAGGGTTTCGCGCTTGACCTTGAGCGACGCCTGGTTGACCACCAGGCGCGAGGAGATGTCCACGACATGCTCCACCGCCACCAGCTTGTTGGCCTTCAAGGTACCCCCCGTCGACACGAGGTCGACAATCGCATCGGCCAGCCCGGCCAGCGGGGCGAGTTCCATCGAGCCATAGAGCTTGATCAGGTCGACGTGCACGCCTTTGCGGGCAAAATGCTCGCGCGCTGTGGTGGTGTATTTGCTCGCCACCTTCAGGCGATTGCCCTGGCGCACGGCCTTGGCGTAATCGAAACCTTCCGGCACGGCGACCATCATCCGGCACTTGGCGATCTTGAGGTCGAGCGGAGAATACAGCCCTTCACCGCCATGCTCG
>JAGTRT010000045.1 GCA_018261895.1 Pseudomonadota bacterium | reverse complement strand
CAAGATGGATGCGCTGATCCTGACCGAAGAAGGCTACTACGGCGTCCTCGGCAAGTCCGGCGCGCGCATGGAAATGCCGGGCTGCTCGCTGTGCATGGGTAACCAGGCACAGATCCGCAAGGGCTCCACCGCGATCTCCACCTCCACTCGCAACTTCCCGAACCGCCTCGGTATCGACACCCAGGTCTATCTGGGTTCCGCCGAACTGGCCGCCATGTGCGCCCTGGCCGGCCGCATCGTGACCGTTGCGGAATACATGGAGCAGATCAAGCTGGTCAATGCCAAGTCGGCTGAAGTCTATCGCTACATGAACTTCGACCAGATTCCGGAGTTTGTCGAACAGGCTGCGAAGGTCGAAATGTAAATTTCAAATTTGGCCGGTTTTTCCGGTTGACCGTAAAAGCCCCCGTCGGGAAACCGGCGGGGGCTTTTTTTGCGGGATCGATGGGCCGCATCCGTGAGGCACACCGGCGGCGATGGTTCGGTACGCCGCGATTTGCACAAAGGACGGTATATACAGTTATTTGTCCCGATCCCCCGATCAGGATGCTCATGCCTGCCGACGCCGTCGCGTGAGTCACTTCGCGCATCCCACCTATCATCGTCGCCAGCCTGAAGGCACCGCGCTCTGATGAATCCACTAGCCATTCGACTAAGCGCGATACAACATGCGCTAAGTCGCTGGTTATACCGCGCCGTGCAGTCTCACCTGCTACCTGGCTCAAACTGGAGCAGGATGAATCGGGCCGTTCGGCGCCGGCTCATGTCGAACGGGAATTTCGCCGCTACCTCGAATGCGGCATCTTCGCCCACGGCTTCGCCCGCGCGCGGTGCGCCGGTTGCGGTATTGTGCTCGGACGGTTTTTACGCTCGAACGGTTACGCCAGATCGACCCCGAGCATCCGGTCCACGAGAGTCTCAAATCCGGCCCCGGCGGCAGTGTCAGCCTGCTCCCGACGCCGCTCGAACTGATCGAGCGTCTGGCGTCTCTGATTCGTCCGCCGCGTCGGCATCGGCATCGCTACTGCGGACAGTAGTGACGGCCCTGGGTGGAGAAGGTTGAGGCGACCCCATCAATTCCCGGTTACCTGGGCGAGCCGATTTCAGCGCCGCATCTGGCACCGGCGCCGCGATACTTACCTTAGGGACGTTGAATTTCCATTCCTTTCTCCCCGAAACCCGGCTTTTCATATAACCTTAGTAATAGTTGTCGTCACTGCTTCGCAAGAGTTGAATTTAGCCATGATTCTCGAAACGGCGCGCATCCGCCTACTGATTTCGCAAGCATTGTTGTGGCTGCTGATTGCCGGTTTTGCCGCATACGAAATCGAACGCAGTCGGCGCGAATATCTGCGTGAAGCAGAAACAACGTCGGTCTTTCAGGCCCAGGCTTTCGCGGAAAACACGCGGTCGACAATCAAGCGACTGAACGAATTGCTGCTCAATCTGCGGACGGAATGGCACGGCGACTGGGAGCGCTTCGCGGCAGTTGTCAAAGCCCGTCAGGAGCATATCCAAGACATCACCTTCCAGATCGGCATCATCGACGCCGAAGGCCTGTTGGCCTATTCGAACCTTGCACCGCCCAAGGACCGCGTCGACCTGAGCGACCGGGAACACTTTCGTGTGCATCGCGACAGCGGCGAGGATCGGTTGTTCATCAGCAAACCGATCAAGGGGCGGGTGACGGGCAAATGGACCATCCAGTTCACCCGCCCGATCTTTGTGGGTGGCACGTTCAAGGGCGTCATCGTGGCTTCGATCAGTCCGGACAACCTCATTGCTTTCCACAACACGCTCAATCTTGGCGAGTTCGGCGCCAGCAGCATCCAGCGCAACAATAGCGAGATCATGGCGCATGCGCCGAACGGTGATGAGTATCTGGGCAAGGTCATTGCGTGGCCGCTTCAGGATGCCGCATCACCCGTCTCGGGTACGTTCACGTTCGCCAACCAGCTTGATGGCATTGAGCGTGTAGTCGGATACCGCAAGCTGCCCGAGTACGGGGTGACCTGCTTTGTTGGCGAGGCCACCAAGGACCTGCTGGCACCCCACCAGCAGCACAAGCGCAACGTCATTGGCTATTCCCTGGGTATCGCGGTACTGCTGTCGATTTTGATCCTGATGCTCCACCGTGCCGCGGTGGCGCGTGAACAAGCGCTGGCCAAACTGCGTGAGAGCGAAGCGCAACTCCGTTTGCTCGGCACGGGGATGGCGCAGACAACCGCTTCCCTGGTGGTCACCAATACCACAGGCGACATCGTCTTCGTCAACGATGCCTTCGTCGGCGTCAGCGGCTACGCGCGCGAAGAGGTGCTTGGACAAAATCCGCGCATGCTCAAGTCCGGCCTGAACCCGCCGGATTTGTACGAGGACTTGTGGGGCACCATCACCTCAGGCAAGACGTGGCGTGGCGAACTCCAGAATCGCAAGAAGGACGGCACCATCTATTGGGAATCGGCGATCATCTCGCCTGTTACCGAAGAGAATGGCGCCATTTCCCACTTCATCGCGGTCAAGGAGGACATCACGGAGCGCAAGCGCACCGATGACGAACTTGCCGAGCAGCGAAGAATCGTTGAATTGATCCTTGAACAATCTATGGCGGGCTACTGGGATTGGTGGATCCAAAAGAATGAGGAATACCTGAGCCCCACCTTCAAGAAAATGTTCGGCTATGAGGACAACGAAATGCCGAACTCGCCGGAGGCCTGGCAGAAGATCATCTTTCCCGAAGACCTGCCGGGCGTGTTCGCGGTCTTCGATAGTCATGTGCAAAGCAAAGGTGCGATTCCGTTCTACAACGAGGTGCGCTATCGGCACAAAGATGGATCCACAGTCTGGGTGATATGCACAGGTCGGGTGATCGAATGGGATCCGCAAGGTCAGCCGGTGCGCATGGTCGGCTGCCACGTCGACGTCTCGAAGGTCAAGCAGGCAGAGGCGGAGATCAGGCAACTCAATGCCCATCTCGAATCGCGTGTCGTCGAACGTACCGCTGCTCTTGATATTGCGCGGAAGGAGGCCGAGGCGGCCAATATTGCCAAGAGCGTCTTCCTGGCCAACATGAGCCATGAAATCCGCACGCCGATGAACGGTATCATCGGCATGGCCAACATCCTGCGCCGCGAAGGCGTATCGCCGCGACAAGCAAAGCACCTCGATACCATCGACGCCTCGGCCCAACACCTGCTGTCGGTCATCAACGACGTTCTCGACCTCTCCAAGATCGAGGCCGGGAAGTTCACTCTGGAAGAAGCTCCGGTCGTCATCGGCAGCCTGCTGGCCAATGTCGAGTCGATTCTTGCCGAGCGCGTCAAGGCCAAGGGTCTCCAACTGCTGATCGAAACCGGGCCCATGCCGCATCAATTCCTGGGCGACCCGACGCGCCTGCAACAGGCCCTGCTCAACTACGCCACCAACGCCGTCAAGTTCACCGAAACGGGCACGGTAACCCTGCGTGCGTTCGTACAGGAGGAAGCCGTCGAATCCGCAACGCTGCGCTTCGAGGTCCAGGATACCGGTATCGGTATTGCTCCCGAAGCCATGTCGCGACTCTTCAACGCCTTTGAGCAGGCCGACAGCTCGATGACCCGCAAGTACGGCGGCACCGGCCTCGGCCTGGCAATCACCCGGCGCCTCGCTGATCTGATGGGCGGAAAAGTCGGCGCTGACAGCACGCCAGGCGTGGGTAGCACCTTCTGGTTTACCGTGACGCTGAAGAAGGGCAAGGGGGCGGCGGCGCTGACAGCCATGGATGTCGATGCCGAAGCGGAAATCCGGAAACGCTATTGCGGTAAACGCATTCTGGTCGTTGACGACGAGGCAATCAACCGTGAAGTGGCCTTGATGCTGCTTGAGGCGGTCGATCTTGTCACGGACATGGCAACCGACGGCGCCGAGGCCGTCGCGATGGCGAGGAAGAACAGCTACGCGGCCATCTTCATGGACATGCAGATGCCGAAACTGAACGGGGTGGACGCGACGCAACAGATACGCCAGCTACCCGGATACCTGGACACGCCCATCATCGCCATGACCGCCAACGCCTTTGCCGAAGACAAGGCAAAGTGCCTGGCGGCAGGAATGAATGAGTTTCTGATCAAGCCCTTCAACCCCGCCGAGTTGTTTGCGATCCTGCTGCGGGCGTTAGGCCGGAGCGAAGGATAGCGGCAGGTTCCGGTTCGGTCGGTTCGTCTTGGCGAGGCGCGCAGCGCGGCGTCTACGGCGCTTTCCCACAAGGGGATACCGTTTCGCGCAACTCTTCAAGCCTTTCCCAAACTTGCCCTGAGACCGGCCACCGTGTCGTTGGCTGGTCAGTCGGAGAAGCTGCCAAGGCAGCTAACGTCTATCGCTACATGAACGTCGACCAGATTCCGGCGTTCGTCGAGCAGGCTGCGACCGTCGAAATGTAAATTTCAAATTTGGCCGTTTTTTCCGGTTGACCGTCAAAGCCCCCTGTCGGAAACGACTGGGGCTTTTTGTTGTCCGAACCGTTGATCGGTTCGGGTTTGCCGTCTGGAATCGGCGTCAAGTTGTCGCTGAAAGTGCTATTTAAATGGCGTAAAATGGAACCAAGGGGCTGATGCACAGCCCTCTGCAATCGGGAGGCGTATGGCTTACGAGCTTGTCTGGGAACCGGATGGCGTGATCCTGACATTTTCCGGGAAGGTGTCGGCGCGGGAGTTCATCCAGTCGGTGGAGAATGTCCAGAGCGATTTCCGTTTTGATGACACGCACTATGTCATCAACGATTTTTCGGCGATTTCGAGCCATGAGTTGTCGACCGAGGTCATGACCGAGGCGGCCGTTCTGCGGTTTGGTGCCTACGCGTCCAATCCCAATTGCCGGATCGTCTATGTGACGACCGACGAGGCGCTGGCCTTGTTGAGCAAGCTGGCACCGGCCGAGGCGGGTATAACCTCGTACCAGATCGAGGTGTGCCCGACGCTGTCGGCGGCCCGGGACTGGGTGGCGAGCCAGCCGCAATTGCATCTGATGAGCAACGTGATGGGGTTCCGCCTGGATTCCTGAGCGGGTTCAGGCAGCAGGAATCTTCGCCAGGAAGCGGTCGAGCTGGTTGCCAAAGGCCTGGCGGTCGGCTTGGCTGAAGGCATTCGGGCCACCCGTTTCAACGCCGGCGCTACGCAGGGTTTCCATGAAGTTGCGCATGGTCAGGCGTTCCTGGATGGTCGCGGTGGTGTAGAGCTCGCCACGCGGGTTGAGCGCGTGGGCACCCCTTTCGATGACCAGCGAGGCAAGCGGAATGTCGGCGGTGACGACGAGGTCGCCGGGCACGACCTGGTCGACGATGTGTGCATCGGCCACGTCGAAACCGCTCGGCACCTGGATGGCGCGGATGAATTTCGACGGTGGCGTGCGCAGCATCTGGTTGGCGACCAGGATGGTCTGGATCTGCCGACGCTCGGCGGCGCGGAAGATGATTTCCTTGATGACGCCGGGGCAGGCGTCGGCATCGACCCAGATTTGCATGGCGCTTACTTGGCCGGCAGCGGCGAGAATTCGGCCGGCACCCAGGCGTAGCCCTTGCCTTCCTTGCGGACGTGGCCGATGCCGGGGAAGGGCAGGTGCATGCCGGCGACCAGCTCGCGTTGCTTGGCGACTTCGGCGAAGACGCGTTTGCGGGTGAGCACGGCCTGCTTGGCGTCGGTGTCGAATTCGATGGCGACTTCGGGGTGGGCGAACTGGACGGCGTGGCTATGGACGAGGTCGCCGAGAATCAGCAGTTTCTGGCCGTTGCTGGCGAAGCGGTAGCTGGCGTGGCCGGGCGTGTGGCCGTGGGTGTCGACGGCGCTGACGCCGGGCAGGAGTTCGCCGTCGCTGTTGAAGGTCTTCCACTTGCCGCTGGCGCGATAAGGGGCGGCGGCGTCGCGGGCCATCTTGAAGAAGCCCTGGGCTTCCTTCGGCGCCTTGGCGGCGATTTCCTCGCTCAGCCAGAATTCATTGTCAGCCTTGGCCGACCAGACTTCGGCGTTGGCGAAAACGGCCTTGCCCTCGGGCGAAACCAGACCATTGACGTGGTCGCCATGCAGGTGTGTGAGGAGCACGACATCGACCTGGTCCGGCGTGTGGCCGGCGGCCTTGAGGTTGTCGACGATGTTGCCGAGTGTCGGGCCGAAGAGCTTGGCGGCGCCGGCGTCGACAAGGATCAGCTTGCTGCCGGTGTTGATCAGGTAGGCATTGACGGCGGTCTGCACGGCCGGACCTTGCAGGAACTGGCGGGCGATGAGGCGCTCGATGTCGCGCGTGCGCATGTTCTTGAGCAGCTTTTCGTCGAGGTTGATGGTGCCGTCGAACAGCGCAGTGACCTCGAAGGAACCGACCATCAGCCGATAGTAGCCGGGAACCTGGGCTTTCTGTTGCGGCGCTTCGGCGCTGGCGAAGGTCGTGGCGACGAGCAGCAGGCCGGCGACGAGCAACTGGCCGAGACGGCCACGGGTGAGCGATAGAGCAGCACTGGGCATGTAGATCTCCTGGAAGGGATGAAGGGTCGGGATCGCTGGTCTCTGCCAGTCC
Organism: Pseudomonadota bacterium; assembly: GCA_018261895.1. GTDB lineage: Bacteria > Pseudomonadota > Gammaproteobacteria > Burkholderiales > Rhodocyclaceae > Azonexus. The sequence goes on along the minus strand of JAGTRT010000045.1, from coordinate 15,593 downwards.
GCCCGGAGGACGAATATTGCCACGGCTGGGCTGGTTGACAAATGCATGCCGGGTGCCGTCTTATCGCAGTTCCCGGAAATCGAATCCGTCCGGCCCATCCGGCAGCCAATCCATGGAGGATGCCATGCCAGAAAATCACCGTCGTCGTTGTTGCCAGATTTGGGGCTTTCTGGGCTGCCTTGTGCTGTCGATGGACTTTGCTGCCGCCCAAATTCCGGACAAATTGCCACCGGCCCCGGATTATCTCGGCGAAATCCGCCGCTCGCCGGATGGTCAGCTGAAAACGGTCGCGGCCGATGCAAAGCAGGCTGCAGCGGCGGCCAAGCCGGCAACGATGGTGGTTGGGCCAGGCGAGAAAATAACGACGATTACCGAGGCGGCGCGGTTGGCGAACGATGGCGAGGTCATCGAGATCCGTCCGGGCGAATATCACGGTCAACCGGCAATTTGGACCAAAAATGAAATCCTGATTCGCGGCGTTGGCGGGCGTCCCGTCATGCTGGCCGACGGCAAGAGCGCCGAGGGCAAGGCCATCTGGGTCGTGCGCGGCGGCAAGGTGCGGATCGAGAACATCGAGTTTCGCGGCGCCCGCGTCGCCAGCCTCAACGGCGCCGGGATCCGTTTCGAGAAGGGCGACCTGACGATCCAGTCATGCGCCTTTTTCGACAATGAAATGGGTATTCTGACGGCCAATACGAGCGACCTGAGTCTTGAAGTGCGCGATAGTGAATTCGGCGATGCCCCTCGCCACAAGGCTAGCCTGCACCATTTGCTTTATGTCGGAGCCATCGGCAAGTTCGTTCTGCAAGGCAGCCGGTTCCGAAATGGCTATCTCGGGCACCTCGTCAAATCCCGCGCCCGCGAAAACCACATCCTCTACAACATGCTTGTCGATGGCGATGGGGGGCGGGCCTCCTACGAACTGGAGTTTCCCAACGGCGGTATCGCCTACGTGATCGGCAACGCCATCGGGCAGAGCGCCGGGACCGACAACCCGAGCATCGTCGCCTATGGTGCCGAAGGCCCGCGCTGGCAGGAAAACGCGCTGTACATGGCGCACAACACGCTGATCAACGACCATCATGCCGGGCGCTTCGTGAACATCTTCATGGACAAGATCGGCGCCGACGTCGAAGTCTGGTTGCTCAACAACCTCATGGTCGGGCCCGGTGACCTATACCGGCCGGCCCAGGGGCGTTTCGACGGCAACCGGATGATTGGGCGCGGCGAGTTGATCGATTACGGCGGGGTGCCCTTGCGCCTGACCAACCTGTCGCCGCTGCGCGGCGCGGTGCGGCCGCCGGGGCAGGCGCGCGGTACGGAATTGCTGCCGAGTGCCGAGTTCCATTTCCCGGTGGGCAGTCGCACTATGCGCCCGACCAGCATGCTGGCGCCCGGCGCCTTCCAGTAATTCAGACGGGCGTGGCGCCCATCGCCTCGCCCATGCGCAGGGCGCGCGCGGGTGCCCAGTCGGGATTGAAGGCCAGCGTGTCTTTCGGGAAAAGCATGACGACGGTCGAGCCGAGCAGGAAGCGGCCCATTTCGTCGCCTTTTTGCAGCACGATGTTCTGCTCGTCGTAGCGCCATTCGCGGACGACGCCGGGGCGCGGCGGGTTGACCGTGCCGTGCCAGACGGTGGCCATGCTGCCGACGATGGTGGCGCCGACCAAGGTGAGCACGAAGGGGCCGAATGCTGATTCGAAGACGCAGACGACGCGTTCGTTGCGCGCGAAGAGTCCGGGGACGCCGCGCGCCGTGGTCGGATTGACCGAGAACAGCGCGCCGGGCACGTAGATCATGCGCGTCAGCTTGCCGGCGCAGGGCATGTGGATGCGATGGTAGTCGCGCGGGCTCAGGTAAAGCGTGGCGAAGCTGCCGTTCTCGAATTGCTCGGCCAGCTTGCGGTCGCCACCGACCAGCGCGGTCGTCGAGTAGCGGTGGCCCTTGGCCTGGAAAATCTGGTCGCGCTCGATGGCGCCGAACTGGCTGATCGCCCCATCGACCGGGCACAGGAAGTCGGCCTCGGCAAAGGGCCGCGCGCCATCCTTGAGTGGCCGCGTGAAGAACTCGTTGAAGCTCTTGTAGCTGGCGATGTCCGGGTTGGCCGCCTCGGCCATGTTCACGTTGTAGCGGCCGACAAACCAGCGGATGACACTTGTCGTCAGGTTTCCGGCCTCCTTCGACGCGAGCTTGCCGGCAAGGACGGTCAGTGCCTGTTTGGGCAGCAGGTATTGGGGCAGGACGGCAAGGCGATCGGACACGGCAGCTACCACGAAAAAACGGACCGCAATTATAGCGGCTAACCGAAACGGCGCCGGCTATGCTTTAATGAATCACGCCGTTGGCATGGTGTTCGCCGGTGGCTCACGCTGTTCAATCGATTCCACGCCCTTGCCCCGAGGAGTTCGCCATGAGCCTGTTCAGCTTCGATCCCAGCCGCACCTTGACCAATATTTCCACTGGCGGGCTGGTCGAGCCACCGGCCAGGGCTCGCGGCCCGGTTCGGCGCGGGGGCGGGACGCCGGATTTCCTCTCCGGCCTCTTTTCGCGGGATGACGGTAGCGCGGCCACTCGCGATGACCTGGCCGACCAGTTCATCGTCTATCAGATCAGCAAGGAAGCCGAGGGGCCGGCGCTACTGGATGCCTCGGCCGTCAAACCGGGGCTGGAGGGCACACCGGAACAGCCCGATGTGCTGGCCCGCTTGAACATGACGTCCTTTCACGTTGGCACGGGCGAGGACATCGACCCGGATACGCGCGCCACGATGCGCATTACCTTCGGGGCCGATGCCTCGTCATCCGGTCGGATCATGGACACGGCTTTCTGGGCTGTCGCCGCGGGCATGAAGCTGTATCAGAACGGCGGGGTGACGCAGGACAAGCAACTGGCGGCCGACCTCAACCGCGCCTTTGCCAACCGCCCGGTGGAGATTGCCGGTGGCCTCGGGCTGCTCAGTTTCGAGGTCGTCCGGCACGAAGAGCCGGCCTGGTGGAAGCAGCTCTTTGCCTTCGCGCAGGGGCCGACGGGGCAGACGCTGACCAGTGTGCTCGGTTTTCCGGCCATCACCCAGCCGGCGCTGGCCCTGGTCGACGAATTGCTCGGTCGCCTGGCCGAGGACAAGCATGAAGTCCTGTTCAAGAGTGCGCCGATGCGCCTGGCGCTGACCCAGCAGGCGCATGACGAATTCACCGGGGGTAATCCGCGCATCAAGCTGGGCGGCCTGAGCGACGGCTATTGCGTGCTGGCCCGCGGACGGGACCGCGACGCGCTGGTGGCCGCTGATCCCGTCTTTTATCCGACGCACGGCATCCTCGCGCCGGCCACCGCCAACCCGGCGCGCATCCAGGAACTAACGACCGACAATCCGCTGCATACGCTGACCTACGCGGTGTTCCGCATCAAGACCAAATCGACGATGCTCGACCCGGATTTCGCCTTCCGGGGCTGAAGCGCAGCACCTAGTCGCCGAAGGCGGGCTTTTCGTCTGCTGTTGCGACGCCGAAGGCCGGGGTCGAGGCCCAGCGTTCGCGCCGCCATTTCTCGCGTTCGCCGTTGGCGCAGAAAGTCCACGCGACGAGGCGACTCTGTTTCTGGCCCTGGGCCATCGGCATCACGCGCGACTCGACGACCTTGGCCTTCTTGAGCGCTGCCTCGATGTGCGGCAGGTTGTCGGCCTGGGACACCAGGCTGGTGAACCACAGGACGCGTTTCGGGATCTGGGTGCTCTGCTCGATCATGCGTTTGACGAAGGCGCGTTCGCCGCCGTTGCACCACAGTTCGGTGCCGCCGCCGCCGAAATTGAGGCGCGGTTCGGCCGCGCCGCGCTTGGCGCCCGGCTTGTTGAGGTTGTTCCACTTGCGCTGGCTGACCGCGTGAACGTCGTCCGGCGAATTGTGGAAGGGCGGGTTGCAGATCGACAGGTCGAAGACTTCGCCGGTGCGCAGCAGACCGGTGAACACGTTGTCCCAGACAGGCTGGTGACGCAGCTCGATGTCGCCGGCCAGTTCGGGGTTCTTGGCGATGATGGCGGCGGTGTTGGCCAGCGCGGCCTCGTCGATATCGACACCGAGGAAGGACCAGCCGTATTCGGCGTGGCCGATGAGCGGATAGACGAAATTGGCACCGACGCCGATGTCGAGCACGCGCACGCCGGCGCCGCTCGGGATGTTCTTCTTGTTGCAGGTGGCGAGCAGGTCGGCGACGCTGTGCAGGTAGTCGGCGCGGCCGGGAATCGGCGGGCAGAGGTAGCCGGCGGGAATGTCCCAACCCTTGACGCCGTAATGGTGCATGAGGATGGCCCGATTGAGCATTTTGACCGCCGTCGGGTTGGCGAAGTCGATGCTCGGCGTGCCGGCCGGCGTGGTCTTGATGTGCTTGGCGAGTGCCGCCGAGGTGGCGGCCAGGGCGGCGAAATCGTAGCCAGCCGCATTTTTGTTGCGTGGGTGAAGTCCGGGCTTCTGGGCTGGTGCAGCCATGCGTATTCCGATCATTTTGCTGGAGGCGGAGTATCCCACGGATTGGCGCGCCGGATAACAGGCGCGCGTTCGGCCGCCGACTATGGCAAGCGGTTTGCCTTCTCGGCATTGGCGAATCGATAGCTTGCGCAAATCCTCGATGGCTTTGGCAGGAATATGCAAAGTGGATATACTCTCGGGATTTCTCGAGTCGCGGTTATTGCGGAGGTTGTCGATGCTGGGTGGTTTGATGCAGAGCTTGTTTCGCGGGGGAAAGCCGGCCAGGGAGCGGCGGCGTTTGCCGGCGGCCGGTCGATGTCCGGATGTGGGCAAGAAGATCTGTCGACGGAACATGGTGATGACCGTGACCGATCCGATGCAACCGGATCTATGGGACTGGCTGGTCTTGATGGGCTGGCGGGAATCGAGTGCCAAGCCGGAGCGCAGGCGCTATACCCGGTTGCCGGAGACGGCAATGAAGACCTTGATCTACACCGATCGCGCCGATCGCGAAGGCGTCTATCGGGAACTGATCGGCGGCCTCTGAGCGTCGTTTGTCGCAAGCGCAACAAGGTTGGATTTTGCTAACCGATTGATTTTTCGTTGAATTGGACGATTCGCGGCTCGGCATGAAATTCGCTGGTATCGGGGGACAGGTTTTCAACGGAGATCTCCCGCATGAAGCTGCAAATTGATCGCCAGCACATCGAGCCGATGATGCAGGCTTTTCCGCGACTGGATTATTTGCGCGAGCAACTGCGTTTCGGCAATCGCGTCGAGGTCGGTTTCAGCCAGCTTGAAGACGGCGAGCTGGATCTGTTGCAAAGCCTTTACGCGGCGGGCGACAGCGAGTTGCGGGCGCGGGCGGCGCAGATCGCCACCTTGCGCCAGGCCTTGAGCGAAGGCGGCAAGCGTTTCGAGCCGGAAGAGCTGGAAATGGCCGTGCCGGCCATCGCCCGCTACCTCGCCGAGAATGCCTCGCGCGGCTGGATGTTTTCCGCCGGCATTACCGGCAAGCCGCTGGCCTACGTCGTGGCGCGGCTCGACTTCACGCCGCCGTCCGAGGAAGAAACCGGCAAGATCTTCGTCGAACTCAAGGCTAACGCCAAGGCGCGGCTGGCGACGGCGACCCTGCGTATTTCCGGCCCCGACATTGCAGGTCGGACGATTCCTGAAATCTTCGCGGCCAAGGGTTTCGTCAAGGAAACGCCGGCCCTGCTGGCCAGTTACGACGAAGGCGTCGAGCGCTATTTCGACTGGCGCGGGCAGTACGGCGCGCAGTTTTCCGGGACCGGCGTCGGTTACTTTGCCGAGAACCCGACGGCGACCCATCGCGACACCGATTATTCGCGCAAGGACATGATCATTCTGTCGTCGACGGGCAGTCCGGCGCGCCTGGTCAACGACGAGAGCATCCTCGGCGAACGCGTGCTGGCGCTCGATGCGACGGGCGACATCATGGCCAAGTTCGTGCGCCGCGTGCAGCGCAATTCGCGGCTGTCCGGCAAGGAGGAGGCGGAGATCGAGGAAACCCAGGCCGGCATCGCCAAGGGGCTGTTCACCGAGCTGCCCGTGCATTTTTACATGCTCATGTTCCACCTCGATCTGCACCACTACGTCTGGGTACACGTCGATGACATGGCGCCCTACGCCTACCAGCCCGAGCTCAAGACCAAGCTCGTCCTGCCGCCCGAGCAGACCGACCTCATCGACATCCTGACCGCCGAGATGGATGTGCTCATGGACGACATCGTCTCCGGCAAGTCGGGCGGGACGACCGTGTTGTGCGCCGGGCCACCGGGGGTGGGCAAGACGCTGACCGCCGAGGTGTATTCCGAGATCATTCGCCGGCCGCTCTACCGCGTGCATTCCGGGCAGCTCGGGCTGAATGTGGCGGCGATGGAAACGGCGCTCAAGGAAGTGCTGACCCGGGCCCAGCGCTGGGGGGCGGTCATGCTCATCGACGAGGCCGACGTGTACATCAAGAAGCGCGACGACAACATCACGATGAACGCCGTCGTCGGCGTTTTTTTGCGTGTGCTGGAGTATTTCAACGGGCTGTTGTTCCTGACGACCAACCGGGTGGACGACATCGACGAAGCCATCGTCTCGCGCTGCATCGCGCTGATCCGTTTCTACCCGCCGGATCGCGTTGATCGCAAGAAGATCTGGGGGGTCATGGCCGCGCAATTTGGCCTGAGCCTCGCGCCGGAACTGCATGAGCGCCTGCCCGACATTTTCCCGAAAGCATCCGGCCGCGACATCAAGGGGCTGGCCAAGCTGGTGGCGAAATACTGCAGCCAGAAAGCGCTGCCGCCGACGGAGGATGTCTTCCGCCGTTGCTCGATGTTCCGGGCCATGGACCAGGCCGAAGTGCAGGTAAAAGCGCCGGCCTGAGGATTTCGATTTTGGGCAAAATTTCCGGTTGACCGTGAAATCGTGACTCTTCCACGGTCAACCGGAAAAAACGGCCAAAATTGAAATTTTCCAGCCCGCGAATGTCGCACATCCGACGTACGAAAGATCACAAGCTGTCGGAGGTGCAACAGAGCACCGCTCTCCCGGCGTCTCACGGTCAACCGGAAATTTTGCCCAAAATTGAAATCAGGCCGCCAGGCGCGTTTCGTCCAACAGCGCGACGATCACCGATCCGCCGACGGCATCCAGCGGGTCCATGGCCACGACCCGGCGGATCGCATCCTCGGCCTTGCCCGGCTGGCCGCTGCGCAGGTAGACGAAGGCCAGTCCCTTGAGCGCGGCCAGTGCCGATCCCGGCGCCTCCCGCCAGAGCAGCCAGTTGTCGGGTAGGCGGGCGTGGCGGGCCGCTGCGGCGACCCAGTCCTGCGCCGCGCCCAGCGCCTTGTCGAACTGGCGGTAGCGGTTGTAGTGCTTGACCAGGCAGCGGTAGGCGGGCAGGGCGTCGGGGGCCATGGCGATGGCCGTCAGGAAGGCGTTCTCGGCCAGTTCCGGGTGAGAAAAGTGGGCGGCGACGCCCTGTTGCAGCAGGTGGTCGACGGCCGGTGGCAGTTGGCCGAAATCGAGCTTGTCCTCGGGGTCGAATGCGATCATGGTGGCTGGTATCCGGTTTGCTATGTCACCCTACTAGCAACAAGCATGCACACATTCTGCCGCACCCAATCCAAGGAGATTTCATGTTTCTCGCCATGAACCGCTTTCGCATCGCGTTGGGCAAGGAGGACGATTTCGTCGCCCACTGGCGCAACCGCAACAGCTACCTCAGCGAAGTCCCCGGCTTCGTTTCCTTCAACCTGATGCGCGGCGATACCAACGAAGAACGCACCCTGTTCGCCTCGCACACGGTCTGGGAAAACGAACAGGCTTTCGCCGACTGGACGCAGTCCGACGCCTTCCGCAAGGCGCACATGCAGGCCGGGCAGTCGCCGCGCGACTTCTACCTCGGCCCGCCGCAGCTGGAATTGTTCGAAGCGGTACTCTGATCAGTGCTCACGGCCGTCGATGCGCGGCCGGAAGAGCATCGGCACCACCCGCCAGGCGAGGATGCCGAAGGCCGCCAGCCAGCAGGTCGCGGCCAGGTGAATCCAGCCCAGATAGGCGCCCGGCGCCAACTGCGGCAAGAGCACGCGAACGACGAGCGCGAGCAGCATGATGTAGAGCACGAGCCGGTCGACGCCGTCGAAGACCACCTTGCGGCCGGTGTGCCCCTTGGCAATGCGGATGATCATGGCCGGGATCACCGCGCCCATGGCGCCGAAGGTGAAGAGATGCACCGACACTGAGCCGACCCAGACAAAATCGATCACATGGCCCAGCGCTTCGATCAACAGCTGGCCGACGATGCTCAGGTAGCCGATGTACATGATGCCGACGTCGATGCGCCGCAAGGCGAGATGCGGTTTCCAGAAGACGAAGCGGATCAGCAGCAAGACGGCCAGCGCCAGTGAGAGGAGCGCGGTGAGCGGGCGCGGCAGGGCGAATTCGACGACCAGCAGCAGGCCGAGCAGCTTGATCGCCATGTCGAGCACCGGATGGCGCAGGATCTGGGCCTGGAAGGTGGCCTTCATGAACCCGGTCAGCGTCCGCTCGAGCATGACCAGGAAAGCCAGCCGGAAGAGCGCCATGGCCATGCTGTAGCCGGCCGGAAACTCGCCGCCGACCAGCATCAGGTATTTGGCGACGACGAAAGCCGGCAGCAGGATCAGGAAAAATACGTTGTCACGGTAGCTGTCCTGGCTGCGATGGCGGATCAGTGTCCACATCAGCATGGCAATGATGCTGCCGAGGAACAGGTTGTTGCTGAGCAGGAAGAGCGGCCACGGCCATTGGCCGCCAAAGCTCATGCCGATCCGCTCGATGGTCCAGGCAGCCGCCAGCAGCATGAGCGCCGGGCCGTGATAGCCGCGGATATTGACCCAGTTCTTGGTCGAGGTCAGCAGGAAGCCGCCGAGCACGGCCCAGCCGAAACCGAAGAACATCTCGTGGGCGTGCCACTGCACGGACGTGTATACGTTGTCGGGCGCCGGAATGACGCCGCTGAACATCATCGACCAGGCCACCGGCAACACAGCCCCGGCCACGCAGGCCAGGGTGAAGAAGGGGCGGAAGCCAACCAGCCAGACTGGATGAGTCGAAAAACGCATGAGAACCTATGGGCGGAGAGGCGATCGAAGTGGCAAGTTTAGCCACAATCACCAGGGCAAAACTTGATTTATCCCTGCCTCGTCAAGCAACGGACTTAACATTGGCGTAAAATCCGGCACTTGGCCGCTAGCAAGGGGTATCGGCCTGAGTATTCCATAAGGACAAAGATGAAGCGTGTGGACGATTTCCGCTTGCGGCTTGGCAAGCACGAGCTAGTACCGATCATGATCGGCGGCATGGGAGTGGATATTTCGAGTGTCGATCTGGCCGTTGAGGTTGCCCGCCTGGGCGGGGTCGGCCATATCTCCGATGCGATGATCAAGACCGTGTCGGACCGCCGCTACAAGACCAAGTTCGTCAAGGAAAAACTCGCGCTGTACAAATACAACGTCGAGAACGAAGACAAGTCCCCCGTCAAATTCGATCTCGGCAAGCTCGCCGAAGCTACCCGCCTGCACGTTGAAGCCGCCATGACCCGCAAGAAGGGCGATGGCATGATCTTCATCAACTGCATGGAAAAGCTGACCATGAACGCGCCGAAAGAGACGCTCAAGGTCCGCATGGAAGCCGCCATGGATGCCGGCATCGAAGGCATCACGCTGGCAGCCGGCCTGCACCTCGGCTCCTTCGCGCTGATCGAGGAACATCCGCGTTTCCGCGACGTCCAGCTCGGCATCATCGTTTCCTCGGTGCGCGCCCTGCAGTTGTTCCTCAAGAAAAGTTCGCGCACCGGCCGCTTGCCCGACTACATCGTCGTCGAAGGTCCGCTGGCCGGTGGCCACCTCGGTTTCGGTATGGACTGGGCGAAGTACGACCTGGCGACCATCGTGGTCGAGGTCCTCCAGTTCCTCAAAGACGAACACCTCGACATTCCGGTCATCCCGGCCGGCGGTATCTTCACCGGTTCCGATGCGTCGGCCTTCCTCGAGGCCGGTGCTGCCGCTGTCCAGGTCGCCACGCGCTTCACCGTTTCGGAAGAGTGCGGCCTGCCGGACAAGGTCAAGCAGGAATACTTCAAGGCCACGGAAGACGACATCGAGGTCAACCAGATTTCCCCGACCGGTTACCCGATGCGCATGATCAAGGGCAGCCCGGGCATCGGCGACGGCATTCGCCCGAATTGCGAAGCCTATGGCTACCTGCTCGACGCCAACGGCAAGTGTGCCTACGTGACGTCCTACAATCGCGAAGTCGCCTTGCATCCCGAAGCGCGCAAGATTTCGGTCATGGACAAGACCTGTCTGTGCACTCACATGCGCAACTTCGACATCTGGACCTGTGGTCACCTGACCTATCGCCTGAAAGACACGACGCGCAAGCTGGAGGACGGCAGCTACCGACTCCTGACGGCGGAACACATTTTCAAGGACTATCAGTTCAGTACGGATCACAAGATAGCCTTGCCGGATTAACTGCCAGCCGGTATGCGCGGAAACCTCGTTTCCGCGCAGTCGGTCCGGTTCGAATGTTGCCCAGACTCGACCTCATGACATTTGCCAATCCATCTCGCGGAATGGCGCGCTGGCGTCCGATCCTGACGACGCTGATCGCCTGCCTCGCGCTGGTGCTGATGCCTGCGCGGCCAGCCGTGGCCGAAGCGGATTCGGCTTTCTCGTTGCAAGGATTTGGAACGCTCGGACTCGCCCGGACGACGTCCGATGATGTCGAGTATGTTCGCGATATTTCGCAGCCACGCGGCATCGACAAGGACTGGGATGCGCTGATCGACAGCGTGCTCGGCCTGCAGGCCGCCTGGCGATTCATGCCTCAGCTCGAAGCGGTGGTTCAGGCGACCAGCCGCTATCGCTACGACAAGACCTTCACTCCCGAGATTGCCTGGGCCTACGTCAAATACGATCCGCTGCCCAACCTGAGTCTGCGCGCTGGCCGTCTCGGCACGGAATTCTTCATGATGGCGGATTCGCGCTGGGTCGGTTACTCCTTCCTGACGGTCCGCCCGCCGGGCGATTATTTCTGGTATCTGCCGTTCTACAGCATTCATGGTGCTGATGCCGCGATCAGCTTGCCCATGGGCGAAAGCGTTCTGCGCGCCAAGGCGTTCTACGGCCTTTCCAATGGCAAGATTCCGCTGGCCGATGAGCAATGGGATATTTCCGGATCGCCCATGCTCGGGGGCTATCTCGAATATCAGTTTGGTCCCTGGACGGCGCGGGCGAGTTACGCCAACATCCGCTTCGAGCGTGATCTGCCGTTTTCGCCGGTACTGATGAAGGCCCGTGGCTTCCCGCTTTCGGCGCAGGATGCGCGTTTCCTGTCGACGCGGGATACGCGGACCCATTACTACTCGCTGGGTGTGGTCTATGACAGTGGTCCGTGGCAGGCCCAGTTGATGCTCAACCACATCGATCAGGGAAACAATGCCCTGGAAAGTTCCGATGGGGGCTATCTGCTCGGTGGCTATCGGATCGGTGAATTCACGCCTTACCTCGGTTATTCGTGGGTGCTCTCCAAGTCTCGCCCGAATGCGCCCAGCGCAGTCGCGGCCTATTTCATGCAGGATTCGCATGCCGATCAGCAAACCACCTTTGCCGGCATGCGCTGGGATTTTGCCCGGAATGTTGCATTTAAAGCGCAGTGGGATGGCATCCGTGGTGAAGCGTCATCGCTCTTCCCGTATCGTCAGGACAACCGGACGCGCTGGGACGGGAAGATGGATGTCTTCTCGCTGACGCTGGATTTTGTCTTCTAAAGCCATGTCGATCCGTCGCCCGATCCTGCGCTGCGCCATGTTCTGCCTGCTGATCCTGTCGGCAGCCCAGGCGTGGGCCGAGATCGTGGTCGTCGTCAATGCGCGCTGCGGCGTGGCGGCGATGACGCGCAACGAAGTGATCAATATTTTCTTTGGCCGCAATCGGCAGTACTTCAATGGCGTCGAGGCACAGCCGGTCGACCTGACGGACGCCAACCCGGAACGCGCCCGCTTCTACAGCCTGCTGGTCGGCAAGGATCTGTCGGAAATCAACGCCTACTGGTCCAGGCAGGTGTTCTCCGGTCGGGCGCAGCCACCCGTCAAGGTCGGTAGTGCGGAAGAAGTCATCAAATGGGTGGTCTCGCATCCCGGTGGCATCGGCTTCGTCGATTTGTCCAAGGCGGATGCCCGGGTGCGCGTCGTCTACGAACTGGCCCCCTGAGAAAAATTGTTCGATTTATATTGAACATTGGGCGGATTGGCATGGTCATCATCTGTGTGGCCATTGCAGAGATTGTCATCAAGCTGAGGTAATCTCTCTCTGTGCCGTGCTGATGCGCTTGCGCAATGCACGCCAGGATTTCTACAACAACAGGAGACAAACATGCCAAATCGCCTCATCAGCAATATCATCGCCGGACAAACCGTCGTCTCGTCCAGCAAGGAGAGCAGTGTCCGTTCAGCATGCAACCTGATGGCCCAGAAGAAAGTCGGCGCCATGCTGGTCGTTGAAAATAACCGTATCGTCGGCATCTTTACCGAGCGCGATGCGCTCAACAAAGTCCTGGCCGGCAATCTGGATCCCGACAAGACGACGCTCGAGCAGGTCATGGTCGCCAATCCGCGCACGATTCGCGAGGACAAGCCGCTGGCTTATGCCCTGCAATTCATGGTTGATGGTGGTTTCCGCCATGTTCCCGTGGTGGATCAGAACGGCGCACCGCTCGGTATGGTGTCGGCACGCGATGCACTGGGTCAGGATATTATCCAGCTCGAACGCGACCTGAAATTCAGGGAGCATCTCGAGGAAAATATCGCCTAAACGTTTTCGCTTAACCAGCCAAAACGCGCCAGTGTCGCGGCGAATTCGCCGGACACTGGCGCTTTTATTTCCATCGGCCGTTCATCGACCGGATGTTTGAAGGCCATGGCGACGCAGGCCAGCAACAGCCGGTGGCAGTTCAGGTGTTCCGCAAAGTAGCGGTTGTGCCGGCCCTTGCCGTAGGTGGCGTCGCCGATGATCGGGTGGGCAATGTGTTTCAGGTGCCGCCTGATCTGGTGCCGTCGGCCTGTCACCGGTTCCAGTTCCAGCAGGGCATAGCGGCTCGTCGGGTAGCGATCCACGCACACGGGAAGCTCGACTTCGCCCAATTTGCGGAAATGCGTCAATGCGGATTGCGCCTCGGTGCTGGAGCGTTCCCCTTGAAATTCATAGGGATCGCGCTGCCGCGAAAGCGCGTGGTCGATGCTGCCCGATGGCGCAGGAAATCCTCGAACGACGGCCAGATAGCGTTTGGAGACTCCGCCGGCTTCAAATTGCTTGCCGAGTCGGCTGGCGATTTCCTTGCTCAGCCCAAATACCAGAACGCCGGATGTGCCCCGATCCAGTCGATGCGCCGGCCAGACATGCTGGCCGATCTGGTCGCGCAGGATCTGGATGGCGAAGCGGGTTTCGTGGCGGTCGATTTCCGAACGATGGACGAGCAGTCCCGGAGGCTTGTCGATGACGACAAGGTGCTCGTCGCGATAAAGAATGGGGAGCGGCGGCTCTATCCAACGGTCAACCGGAAATTCAGGCAAAAAATCGAATCCTCGCAGCATCCGGAATGTTCATGCCGGTCACGTGGGCGCGGTCGAGCAGTTCCCAGAAATAGCGGTACGAGGCGCGGTCATGCAGCTTGCCCTCATGCTGGATCGGGCCCCAGTCCTTGTCCTGGGCGGCAATCAGGATCTCCGCCGCCGCTTGAACTTCGGAGAAATCCGGGCGCATGGCTTCGACGATGGGCACGATCTGGTTCGGGTGGATGCTCCACATGCGCAAGTAACCGAATTCCGTTCTGGCGCGCCGGGCGTCATTGCGGATGTAGTCGATGTCCTTGAGCTCGGTCGTGACGTTGTGCGATGGCACCACGCCGCAAGCCAGGGCGGCCGCACTGATTTCGCATTTGGCCCGCGCGATCATCGGATGATCGAATTGCCCCGGGCTCTTCATGGCGCTCCCCGGAATGGCGCCGTGGTGGCCCGAGACAAAATCCATCAGGCCGAAATCCAGGCTCTCCACGTCGGGCAGGGCCGCGATCTCCCACACTTCGCGCAGGGCACCGTGGGTTTCGATCAACACGTGAACGGGGATGCGACGGTCGACGCCAAAATTCTGCTCGATTTCGCGCAGCGCCTCGATCTGGACCATGACGTCGCTCGTGCTGCAGGGCTTGGGCAAGGTGATGAAGGGGAGGCGCGTGCCAGCGATGCGCACCAGGATCTCCATGTCCTGTCGCCAGTGCGGGTGCGTTACGTCGTGGACGCGGGCGCCAACCCGGTTGAACGCATTGTCTGCGGACATGATGAGATTGGCCGCCATTTCGGCGTGCTCATGCTCAGCGCCGGCGTGGGCACCATCTTCGCAATCGCAGGTGATATCGAATATCGGTCCGAGTTCCTGCTGAAGCTGCATCGCCTTGCGCATCAGTTTCTCTGAGCCCGCGTAGTGATCGACCGCAGGCAGAACAGGGAAGGGCTTCTCGCCGGCAAAGAGAACGGATTTGGGATGACGCATGTTAGCTATTGGGATCGAGATGTTAGGAATTTGAGCTGAAAAGCAAAAGGCCGCGGTATTTTACCGCGGCCCCTGGTTTTGCTAACTGCTAATGACTAGCAGCTATCAGCTCGTCTTACAGCATGTCCTTGACAGCTTCAGCCTCGTCGGTCAGTTCCTTGAGGGTGATGGCGATCTTTTCCTGGCTGTAGGCGTCGATGTCCAGACCCTGGATGATCGAGAACTTGCCGCCCTTGCATTCGCACGGGAAGCCGAACACGATGCCGGCCGGGATGCCGTACGAACCGTCGGAAGGAACACCCATGGTGACCCATTCGTCGGAACCGAGAACCCAGTCACGGACGTGATCGATGGCAGCGTTGGCAGCGGAAGCAGCCGAGGACAGGCCACGGGCTTCGATGATGGCAGCGCCGCGCTTGCCGACGGTCGGCAGGAAGACGTCGTTGTTCCAGGCGTGGTCGTTGACCAGAGCCTTGACGCTGTCACCGTTGGAGGTGCAGAAACGGTAGTCGGCGTACATCGTCGGCGAGTGGTTACCCCAGACGACCAGCTTCTTCAGGGAAGAAACGGCGCGACCGGTCTTGCCGGCGAGTTGCGACAGGGCACGGTTGTGGTCCAGGCGCAGCATGCCGTGGTAGTTGTTCGGGTTGGTGCGGCCGACCTTCTTGGCGGCAGCAGCGGCGATGTAGGCATTGGTGTTGCAGGGGTTGCCGACGACCAGGACCTTGACGTCTTCCTTGGCGTTCTCGGCAATGGCCTTGCCCTGAACCGTGAAGATGGCGCCATTGGCGGTCAGCAGGTCGGCACGTTCCATGCCCTTGGTGCGCGGACGGGCGCCAACCAGCAAGCAGACGTCGGCATCCTTGAAGGCAACGTTCGGATCATCGGTGGCAACCATGCCGGCGAGTAGCGGGAAGGCACAGTCTTCCAACTCCATCATCACGCCCTTGACGGCTTGCTGAGCTTGCGGCAGGTCGAGCAACTGAAGGATGACCGGCTGGTCTTTGCCGAGCATTTCGCCGGAGGCGAT
>JAGTRT010000076.1 GCA_018261895.1 Pseudomonadota bacterium | reverse complement strand
GTGCTCAACGTTTCGCTGGTCGGCTACACCAATGCCGGCAAGTCGACCCTGTTCAACGCCCTGACCCATGCCGGCGTTTTTGCCGCCGACAAGCTCTTCGCGACGCTGGATACGACCTCGCGCAAGCTGTGGATCGAAGGGGCGGGCAATATCGTCATCTCCGATACCGTCGGCTTCATCCGCGACCTGCCGCACTCGCTGGTCGACGCGTTTCATGCCACGCTGGAAGCCGCCACCGATGCCGACGTGCTGCTGCACGTGGTGGATAGCGCCAGCCATGCGCGCGACGAGCAGATGGCCGAGGTCAACAAGGTGTTGCAGGAGATTGGCGCCAACGATGTCCGGCAGCTCATCGTCTGGAACAAGATCGACCTGACCGAGGCCGCCGCCGGCGTCGAGCGCGACGAATATGGTAATATCGCGCGCGTTCGTGTCAGTGCGCGGTCAGGCGAAGGGCTGGAACTGTTGCGCGAATCCCTTGCCGAATACGCTCGGGCCAAGGCGGAAAGTCGTCAGGAAGCACTGGCGGCGGCCGCTCACGATGCCCAACCGATTACATAAACTGATACCGATACCCAAACAGATGATCCCGACAGTAGGAATTTTCATGTCACTCAATGACCCGCAGTGGGGCAACCGTGGCGGTGACGATGGCGACAAGCCCAATGGTGGCGGCCCGCGCCGGCCCAATCAGGGTCCGCCCGACCTCGAAGAGCTGTGGCGCGACTTCAACCGCAAGCTGAACGGCATGTTCGGCAAGAAGGGCGGTGGTGGTGGCAATAACGGTGGTGGCGATGGGCCGCGCCTGCCGCAGATCGATTTCAATCCGAAATTCCTCGGCGGCGGCATTGGCCTGCTTGTCGCGCTGGCCGTCGTCGTCTGGCTGGCTTCAGGTTTCTATATTGTCGATGCCTCGCAACGCGGCATCGTGCTGCAGTTCGGCAAATACAAGGAAATGACGGAGCCGGGCCTGCGCTGGCGATTGCCCTACCCGATCCAGTCGGTCGATCTGGTCAACCTGACCGGCGTGCGGACCGTGGAAATCGGCTATCGCGGCAGCGAGCGCAACAAGGTGCTGCGCGAGGCGCTGATGCTGACCGATGACGAGAACATCGTAAACATCCAGTTCGCCGTGCAGTACTTCCTCAGTGATCCGAGTGAATACCTGTTCAATAACCGTCACCCCGACGATGCCGTGATGGGCGCGGCCGAAACAGCGGTGCGCGAAATCGTCGGCAAGAGCCGGATGGACTTCGTTCTCTACGAAGGTCGCGAGCAGATCGCCGCGCAGGCGGCCAAGCTGATGCAGGAAATCCTTGATCGCTACAAGAGCGGCATCCTGATTTCCAAGGTGACGATGCAGAACGCCCAGCCGCCCGAGCAGGTGCAAGCGGCATTCGACGATGCCGTCAAGGCCGGCCAGGACCGCGAGCGGCAGAAGAACGAAGGCCAGGCTTATGCCAACGACGTGATTCCCAAGGCCAAGGGTACTGCTGCGCGTCTGATGGAGGAGGCCAGCGGCCACAAGCAACGCGTGATCTCGACCGCCGAAGGCGATGCTTCGCGCTTCAAGCAGGTGCAAACCGAATACGCCAAGGCGCCGGAAGTGACGCGGCAGCGCATGTACCTCGAAACCATGCAGCAGGTTTTTTCCAATACCAGCAAGGTCATGGTCGACGCCAAGGGGCAGGGCAATCTGCTCTATCTGCCGCTCGACAAGCTGATGCAGGGCGCCGGTGCGGTTGCCGCCTCACCAGCCACCGCGGACGCGGTCGCGGCACCGCAGACGGCGGCCAGAACGGCGACGCCATCCTCCAACGAGTCGCCGCCGCAGCTCGACAATTCACTGAGCAACCAGAGCCGTGGGCGCGAGCCGTCGCTGCGCTCTCGTGACCGGGAGGCCCGTTGATGAACACGAAATTCAATTTCGTCGCGCTGAGTGTCGTGACCGTTCTGGTCATCGTTGCGATGTCGATCTTTACCGTCGATCAGCGTCAGTACGCGCTGGTTTTCCAGTTGGGTGAAGTCAAGCGGGTGATTACCGAACCGGGCCTGAACTTCAAGATCCCGATGATCCAGAACGTCCGTTATTTTGACCGACGCATCCTGACGCTGGACAACAACGAGCCGGAGCGTTTCATCACGTCCGAGAAGAAGAACGTACTGGTCGATTCCTATATCAAGTGGCGGATCGTCGATCCCAACCTGTATTACATATCGGTCGGCGGCGATGAAGCGCGCGCCAAGACCCGCCTGAACCAGACGGTTAACGCCGGTTTGCGCGAGGAGTTCGGCAAGCGGACGGTGCATGACGTGATTTCCGGGGAGCGCGACCGGATCATGGAGGACATGCGGGTCAAGGCCGATACCGATTCGCGCAAGATCGGCGTCGAGATCGTCGATGTACGACTGAAGCGGGTCGAGCTGCCCAACGAGGTCAGCGAAGCGGTCTATCGGCGCATGGAGGCCGAGCGGAAGCGGGTGGCCAACGAACTGCGCTCGGAAGGCGCGGCAGAAGCGGAAAAGATACGCGCCGATGCCGACCGTCAGCGCGAGGTCATCGTTGCCAATGCCTACCGTGATGCCCAGAAGATCAAGGGTGACGGCGACGCCCAGGCGACTGCCATCTATGGTCAGGCGTTCAACCAGAATCCCGAGTTCTATTCGTTCTACCGCAGTCTGGAAGCCTATCGCGCCAGCTTCAAGAGCAAGAGCGACCTGCTGGTCGTCGAGCCTGGTTCCGAATTCTTCAAGTACATGAAGGGTAGCGGGCGCGGAAACGACAAAGGCAAATGACCTCGACGCTGTTGCTGGCCTTCGCGCTGATGCTGGTGCTCGAAGGCCTGATGCCCTTCATCGCCCCGGCGGCCTGGCGTGAAACCTTCCGCCGCCTCGTTCAACTTACGGACGGCCAGATCCGCTTCATCGGCTTGACCTCGATGATCATTGGCCTGGTCCTGATCGTGGTGTTCTCATGAACTGGCTGTTGCCCGAATACATCGCCGACGCGCTGCCGGCCGAGGCCGAGCGCATCGAGCGCCTGCGCCGGACGGTGCTCGATCATTCGGGCAGGATCTCAAGCTGCGTACCTTCAAGGTGGCCGATCAGCTTTCCGGCCGCACCATGGGGATCCGCGCCGACATCACGCCGCAGGCGGCACGGATTGATGCACACCTGCTCAACCATCGCGGCGTTACCCGGCTGTGCTACTGCGACAGCGTCCTGCATACGCTACCGGCAACCATTTCCGCCAGTCGCGAGCCGCTGCAGATCGGCGCCGAACTCTACGGCCATGCCGGCATTGCTGCCGATCTCGCGGTGATCCGCCTGATGGCGAGCGCCTTCGCACGGATCAGCGTGCCGGTAAGCCGCATCGACCTCGGGCACGTCGGCATATTCCGCGCGCTGGCCGAAGCGGCCGGGCTGCCGC
>JAGTRT010000010.1 GCA_018261895.1 Pseudomonadota bacterium | reverse complement strand
CTGGCGGCTGATCCGGTTCATCTTGTTGATCGTTTCGATCATGTGCACCGGGATGCGGATGGTCCGCGCCTGGTCGGCGATGGAGCGGGTGATGGCCTGACGGATCCACCACGTGGCGTAGGTCGAGAACTTGTAGCCGCGACGGTATTCGAACTTGTCCACCGCCTTCATGAGGCCGATGTTGCCTTCCTGGATGAGGTCGAGGAACTGCAGGCCACGGTTGGTGTATTTCTTGGCAATCGAGATGACCAGACGCAGGTTGGCCTCGGTCATTTCGCGCTTGGCGCGGCGGGCCTTGGCTTCACCGGTGGACATCTGCTTGTTGATGTCCTTGAGGTCCTTGAGCGGGATGCCGATGCGTTCCTGCAGGGCGATCAGCTTCTTCTGCTCTTCCTTGATGTCCGGGGCGCAGCGGGTCAGGATGGCGAGGTAGGTCTTCGGTGCCGAAGCGATCTCGGCATCGACCCATTCCAGCGACGTCTCATTGCCGGGGAAGGTCTGGATGAAGTGTGGACGCGGCATCTTGACGCGTTCGACGCAGATTTGCTGGATCTTGCGCTCGGAACCGCGGATTTGCTCGACCATGCCGCGGACGCTGTCGCACAGGCGCTCAATCGAGCGCGACGTGAAGCGGATGTTCAGCAGCTCGTCCGAAATCTGTTGCTGCAGCTTGAGGTAAGCCTTGTCGTGCGGGCCCTTGCTGGCTAGCAGCTTCTGCATCTTGGCATGGACGCTCTTGATGACCTTGAAGCGCTCCAGTGCATCGGACTTCAATTGCAGCAGCGAAGCGGAAGCGGCGCCGGCAGCACCGCCTTCGCCATCCTCGTCCTCGTCGTCCTCAGCCTCGTCTTCGGCTTCCGGCATTTCGGGGGCGGCGGCGACTTCTTCGGTGGCATTCGGGTCGATCAGGCCGTCGACCAGTTCGTCGATACGCATCTCATCGCTCTCGACCTTTGCGGCCATGTCGAGGATGTCGGTGATCGTGGTCGGGCAGGCGGAAATCGCCTGGATCATGTGCTTGAGGCCTTCCTCGATACGCTTGGCGATCTCGATTTCGCCTTCGCGGGTGAGGAGTTCGACGGTACCCATTTCGCGCATGTACATGCGGACCGGGTCGGTCGTGCGGCCGAATTCGGAGTCGACAGTGGACAGCGCCTGCTCGGCCTGGGCTTCGACTTCCTCGTCGTCGGCTGCAACGGCGGCCGTGTCGGACATCAGGAGTTCTTCGGCAGCCGGGGCTTCGTCAAAGACCTGAATGCTCATTTCGCTGAAAGTCGAAATGATCGCTTCGATACTTTCGGCGTCGACCACGTCGTCCGGCAGGTGGTCGTTGATTTCGGCGTAGGTCAGGTAGCCACGCTCCTTGCCCAGTTTGATCAGGGCCTTGAGGCGCATTTTGCGCGCCTCGGCATCCAGCGGTTCGGGCGTTTCTGCCATCTGTCCCTGCAGCAGGGCTTTTTCGGCTGCCTTTTCCTTGGCCTTGCTGGTGCGAGCTTTCGGAGCTTCCTTAGCGGTGTCTTTTGCCTTAGCCATGAACGCGATCCATAGAATTCGAGAAAACCATAAATTTTACCACAACTTAGCTTCGATTTGCGTGTCTGCTGAGCAGCTGGATGTAGGTCAGTTTTTCGGCGGCACTGAGTCCGGCGACACCGAATTGATTCGCCTTGGCCTGCAGTTCGGCGAAGGCGCGGCGTTGGCCGCCTTCGTGCAGTTTTTCCAGCGTGTCGCGAAACTCGGTTTCTGCTTCATCTTCGTCAAAAGGTTGGCCGAGAAGTTCCGAGGCAGCGTTTTCAATGATGCCTTCCTCGGGTTGGCCGCGCAGTTGTTCGCGCAAGCCGGCGTAGCTGCTGATTTCGTCGCTGCTGCTGACCAGCTGGTGCAGGCGGATCAGGGCCGGGCGCTCCGGCGTGTCGGGCAGAAGCTCGATGGGCAGTTGGATGGCTAATTGCGGTTTATGCAGGACAATGCGCAGCAGATTGCGGGTCAGCGAGGGCGCCGTGCGTTTGGCTTTGGCCGGAGCCGGGGGGGTATAAGACTTCAGTTCGCACAGGCGTTCGACTTCAGCCTGGGCGAAGCCGCTGGCTTCCGCCAGGCGTTTGACCAGTTGCAGGCGCAGCAACGGGGTGGGCAGCTTGAGGAGCAGTGGCTTGGCTTCGTAGATCAGTTGGGCCTTGCCTTCGGAGCTCGTGAGGTCGCAGCGCTGCCCCAGTTCGCGCAGCAGGAAGTCGGAAAGTGGCATGGCCTGGGCGACCAGGCGGTCGAATTCGGCCTTGCCGTTGGCGCGGATGTAGCTGTCCGGATCCTCGTCCTGCGGCAGGAAAACGAAGCCCAGGCGCTTGTTGTCGGCGAGAACCTCCAGCGAGTTTTCGAGCGCGCGCCAGGCAGCCTTGCGGCCGGCGTTGTCGCCATCGAAGCAGAAGACGATGCGGTCGACCTGGCGCAGCAGCTTGGTGACATGGGTGCTGGTGGTGGCCGTGCCGAGCGCGGCGACGGCGTTGCCGACACCATTCTGGGCCAGGGCGATGACGTCCATGTAGCCTTCGGTGACGATGGCGGTGTTGGTGTCGCGCAGGGCTTGTCGGGCCTGGGGCAGGCCGAACAGTTCGCGGCCCTTCTCGAACAGCGGGGTTTCCGGCGAGTTGAGGTATTTCGGCTCGCCCTGATCGATGATGCGCCCGCCGAAGGCGATGATCTCGCCCTTCGGATTGACGATGGGGATCATGAGACGGTCGCGGAAGCGGTCATAGCGGCGACCGGAGTCGTTTTCGATGACCAGGCCGGCCAGCTTGATGCCTTCGCCGTTGTAGTCGGCAAAGACGGATTGCAGGTTTTGCCAGCCGTCCGGGGCATAGCCGATGCCGAAGCGCGCAGCGATTTCCCCGGAGAGGCCGCGTTTCTTGCAGTATTCGATGGCACGTGGCGAGTTGCGCAGCTGCTCCTTGTAGTAGGCGGCAGCGCGGGCCATGATTTCGATGAGCGGCCGGGTTTGCCCCGGCTTCTCGTCCTTGAAGCCCCGGCCTTCGCTTTCCGGGACCTGCATGCCGGCGCGCCCGGCCAGTTCCTTGACGGCGTCGACGAAGCCGAGGCCCTGGTATTCCATGACGAAGCTGATCGCGGTGCCGTGGGCGCCGCAGCCGAAGCAGTGGTAGAACTGCTTGGTCGGGCTGACCGTGAAGGACGGCGATTTTTCGTTATGGAAGGGGCAGCAGGCGGCGTAGTTGGCGCCCGCCTTCTTGAGCGGCACGTAGCTATCGACCAGGTCAACGATGTCGACCCGGGCCAATAAATCCTGGATGAAACTGTCCGGGATCATTGCGAAAACCTAGCCGGCAAGCGCGGCCTTGACCAGTTTGGAGACTTCCGCCATGTCGGCCTTGCCGGCGAGTTTCGGTTTGAGGACGGCCATGAGCTTGCCCATGTCGGCCGGACCCTTGGCGCCGGTTTCGGCGACGGCGGCGGCAACCGCAGCTGCCATGTCGGCGGCGCTCATTTTTTCCGGCAGGTAGACGCCCAGTACGGCGATTTCGAATTTTTCGGCTTCGGCCAGTTCCTGGCGGCCGGCGGCTTCGTACTGGGTGACGCTGTCCTTGCGTTGCTTGGTCAGTTTTTCGATGACGGCGACGACGGCGGCGTCATCGAGTTCGACGCGTTCGTCGACTTCCTTCTGCTTGATGGCGGCGAGCAGCAGGCGAATGGCGTTGAGCTTGGCCGTTTCCTTGGCCTTCATGGCCGTCTTCATGTCGTCGGTGATGCGTGCTTTGAGGCTCATGCGAAGTCTTTTCGAAAATTCAAAGAAAAAAGCCGCCTGCAGGTTTGCGGGCGGCTTCTTGTGCTCACGAGACTGACTGGATTAGTACAGTTTCGGCGGCAGGGTCAGGCTACGGAGGCGCTTGTGCTGACGTTTGACGGCAGCGGCAGCCTTACGCTTGCGCTCGGCGGTGGGCTTTTCGTAAAACTCACGGGCGCGCAGCTCGGTCAGGAGACCAGTCTTTTCAACCGTGCGCTTGAAGCGGCGGATAGCAACTTCGAACGGCTCGTTTTCCTTGACGCGAATGTTCGGCATGTAAATCACCCCCTTCCGTTAGGCGCCTGTCAGGTCAAGTAAACGACAGTGCGCGCAAATTTGTTCCGCAGATTTTGCGGGTAGCCAAATAGTATATGCGAAAAAACCTTGTTGATCCAAGTGTTAAAATGCGCGCCCATGTTAGTCCTCGGTGTTGAATCTTCCTGCGACGAAACCGGCATTGCGCTTTACGACAGCGAGGCCGGGTTGTTGTCGCACGCCCTCCATTCGCAGGTGGCGATGCATGCCGAGTACGGCGGCGTCGTGCCCGAGCTGGCATCGCGCGATCATATCCGGCGGGTCGTGCCGCTCCTGCGCGAGGCGTTGGGGGCATCCGGCAAGTCGCTGGATGAGGTCGATGCCGTGGCCTATACGCGCGGCCCGGGGCTGGCCGGGGCGCTGCTGGTTGGCTGCGCTTTCGCCGAGGCGCTGGCGCTGGCCATCGACAAGCCGACGATTCCGGTGCATCACCTCGAAGGGCATTTGCTGTCGCCGCTGCTGTCGAGCACGCCGCCAACCTTTCCGTTTGTTGCCTTGCTGGTGTCCGGCGGGCACACGCAATTGATGCGGGTGACGGGCGTCGGCGAGTACGAATTGCTCGGCGAAACGCTGGATGATGCGGCCGGCGAGGCATTCGACAAGAGCGCCAAGCTGCTCGGGCTGCCGTATCCGGGCGGTGCCTTGTTGTCGAAGCTGGCTGAGTCGGGCACGCCGGGCGTGTATGAGCTGCCGCGGCCGATGCTGCACTCGGGCGACCTGAGTTTCAGCTTTTCCGGCCTGAAGACGGCGGTGCTGACGCTGGTGCGCGAGCACGCCGACGACATGAGCGAGACCTTCAAGGCCGATGCGGCGCGGGCCTTTCAGGAGGCTATCGTCGAGGTGTTGGTCAAGAAGTCGCTCAAGGCGATGAAGCAGACCGGGCTCAAGCAGCTCGTGGTGGCCGGGGGCGTCGGCGCCAACAGGCAGTTGCGGGCGACCCTGAACGACGAGGCGCGGCGCAAGCGTTTCAGCGTGTATTACCCGGAACTCGAATTTTGTACCGACAACGGCGCGATGATCGCCCTGGCCGGCTGTCTGCGCCTGATGGCCGGCACGCCGGCGAAGCTGGCCGGCGATTTCGCCATCCAGCCGCGCTGGCCGCTGGCGGACCTGATGCGCTAGTCTGGCTGGCCGCGCGGGCCGCTAGTTCCGGGCGTGGGCGACGTTGAAGCTGGCGACGCCGTCGAGGCCGATCAGGCAGGCCGGCATTTCGGAGAGCGGTTTGCCGATGCCCTGGCCGAGCGCCATGGCGACGAAGCGCCATTCCTGCGCACGTTCCTGATAGCTGACCGAGAAGGACCCGCCGGCGACTTCGTAGCCGAGACCGAGCAGGGCTTTCCGGATGGCGTCTTCCTGCGGCATGAATTCAGGGTGAAAACGCAGGTTGACGAAGATGGCGTGCCGCGAGGGCAGCCATGCTTCGAGCTTCGAGACGTAGAGCATGCAGCCGGCGGAGAGCAGGGTGAGCAGGATGGCGGCGCCGTAGAAGCCGATGCCGACGAGGATGCCGATGACCGAGGCGGCCCAGATCGAGGCGGCGGTGGTCAGGCCGCTGATGTTGAGGCCTTCCTTCATGATGACGCCGGCGCCGAGGAAGCCGACGCCGGTGACGATGCCCTGGATGACCCGTGTCGGGTCGGGCATGGGAACCGCGGCGCCCGCGGACTGGAGCAGCGCGGCGCCGCCGAACCAGGAGCCGGGGTAGCCGGAAATGACCGTGCAGGCGCAGGAGGCGACGCAGACCAGGCCGTAGGTCCGCATGCCCGCGGCGCGGCCGTGGTAGGAGCGCTCGTAGCCGAGGATGAAGCCGAGGAGCAGGGCGCCGACCAGGTTCATGAAAACGATGATGTTGGTGGCGATTTCGTTGGCTGACCAGTAACTGGCCAGCGCTTCGGGAGAAAGGGCGTTCATGCCGGGCGTCCGCTGGGTAACCCGCCCAGTTTTCTCCAATTTCCGTCTTATCGCAAGGCAGGAGGAACGCGGTCCGGCGATATTTCGAATTTGGTCATTTTTTCCGGTTGACCGTGAGATCGAGCGCAACCGTCGTCGTCACGCCCTTTTCCCGCTGCTTTTGGCGTTTCGGGCAATGCTTGCAGCGGGGGCGACGGTCACAGCATTTCTTGCCCATGCCGGCCCCGCTCAACTGCGCCGGGCGACCCAGTAGGTCGCGCCGTCCGTGCCGTAGCGCTCGGCGTGCGGCTCATCGCGGGCCAGCGCGAAGTCGTCGCCGACCCGCAGGTGCAGCGTCTGCCCGCCGACGCTGAGCCACATCTCGCCCTGCACCACCCGTGCTTTCACGGCGAACGGGTGGGTGTGGGTGTCGAGGATGGCGTCGGGCGGCCAGTTGCGCGCCAGCACCTCGTCGAATCCGTCGGCCAGGGCCTGCCCCTTGAATTCCTCGAAGGTGACGGGCGGCATGGCGTTGGCTCAGAGGGCGGCCAGGGCGGCGGCGTAATCGGGTTCGTTCTTGATCTCGCTGACCAGTTCGCTGTGGATCACCTTGTCGTTTTCATCGAGAACGACGACAGCGCGGGCTGTCAGGCCGGCCAGCGGGCCGCTGGTGATGGCGACGCCGTAGGCTTCGAGGAATTCCCGGCCACGCAGCGTGGACAGGGTAACGACGTTGTCGAGACCCTCGGCGCCGCAGAAGCGCGTCTGGGCGAAGGGCAAGTCAGCCGAGATGCAGAGCACGACAGTGTTCGGCAGGCCGTTGGCCTTGGCGTTGAACTGGCGAACGGAAGTGGCGCAGGTCGGCGTGTCGATGCTCGGGAAAATGTTGAGGATCTTGCGCTTGCCCGCGAAGCTGGCGAGGGCGACATCCGAAAGGTCTTTGGCGACGAGCGTGAAGGTCGGGGCGGTAGCGCCCTTTTGCGGGAAGGTGCCGTTGACGGTGATCGGGTTGCCGCCGAGGGTGACTTGGGACATCGTTTGCTCCAGTAGGTTTGGATTGCAGGACGCCCTTTGAGGGCGGGGTTTGGCCTTGGTTCCCGGCGCGCGGTATTTTTGCCGGCGCGCCGGGTAGGCGTTGCTCCTGTTGTCGAAGGTTTGGGCAGCCCCATTGGGCGGGGCTGCCGTCCCTCAAGCCAGGTCGAAGCGGTCAGCGTTCATCACCTTGGTCCAGGCGGCGACGAAGTCATGGACGAACTTTTCCTTGCTGTCGTCCTGAGCATAGACCTCGGCGTAGGCCCGCAGGACCGAGTTGGAACCGAAGACCAGATCGACACGGCTGGCTGTCCACCGGGTGATGCCGGACTTGCGATCGACGATGGCGTAGCTGTTGCGGCCGGTCGGTTTCCAGCTGTAGGCCATGTCGGTCAGGTTGACGAAGAAGTCGTTGCTTAGCACCCCGACCCGGTCAGTGAAAACGCCGTGCTGGCTGCCGCCGTGATTGGTGCCGAGGACGCGCATGCCACCGACCAAGGCTGTCATTTCGCAGGCGGTCAGACGCATGAGCTGGGCGCGGTCGAGGAGCAGTTCCTCCGGCGCGACGACGTAGTCCTTCTTCTGCCAGTTGCGGAAGCCGTCAGCCAGGGGTTCCAGCACATCGAAGGATTCGACATCGGTTTGTGCCTGGGTGGCATCGCCCCGGCCCGGAGCGAAGGGGACCGACACGCTAACGCCGGCCGCCCTGGCCGCCTGCTCGATGCCGACATTGCCGGCGAGCACGATGACGTCGGCGATACTGGCGCCCGTTTCGGCGGCGATCTGGTCATAGATCGCCAGCGCCTTGGCCAGCCGTGCCGGCTCATTGCCTTCCCAGTCCTTTTGCGGGGCGAGGCGGATGCGGGCACCGTTGGCGCCGCCGCGCTTGTCGGAGCCGCGGAAGGTGCGGGCGCTGTCCCAGGCGGTGCTGACCATCTCGGCGATGCCCAGTCCGCTGGCGGCAATCTTCGCCTTCACGGCGGCCACGTCGTAGTCCTTGCGGCCGGCGGGCACCGGGTCTTGCCAGATGAGGTCTTCGGCCGGCACGTCCGGGCCGATGTAGCGGGACTTCGGCCCCATGTCGCGGTGCGTGAGCTTGAACCAGGCGCGGGCGAAGGTTTCCGAGAAGTAAGCCGGGTCCTTGTGGAAACGCTCGGCGATCTTGCGGTATTCCGGATCGAATTTGAGCGCCATGTCGGCGTCGGTCATCATCGGCTGGCAGCGAATGGACGGATCCTCGACATCGACCGGCATGTCCTCCGGGGCGATGTTGATCGGCGCCCACTGGTGCGCGCCGGCCGGGGACCTGGTCAGCCACCAGTCGTACTTGAAGAGCAGGTCGAAATAGCCGTTGTCCCACTGGGTCGGGTGCGTCGTCCACGCACCTTCGATGCCGCTGGTCACGGCATTGCGGCCAATGCCGCGGGTCGTGTGGTTCATCCAGCCCATGCCTTGCTCATGTACATCGGCGCCTTCAGGTACCGGCCCCAAATTGGCGGCGCTGCCGTTGCCGTGCGCCTTGCCGACAGTGTGGCCGCCGGCGGTCAGGGCGACCGTTTCCTCGTCGTTCATCGCCATGCGGGCGAAGGTGACGCGCATGTCCTGGGCTGTCTTGAGCGGATCGGGTTGGCCGTCCACGCCTTCCGGATTGACGTAGATGAGGCCCATCATCACGGCGGCGAGCGGGTTTTCCAGATCGCGTTGGCCGGAATAACGGCTGCCGGTGCTGCCGGTCGGTGCCAGCCATTCCTTCTCGGAGCCCCAGTAGATGTCTTTTTCCGGCTGCCAGATGTCTTCGCGACCGAAGCCGAAGCCGAAGGTCTTCAGACCCATTGATTCGTAAGCCATGTTGCCGGCAAGGATCATCAGGTCGGCCCAGCTCAGCTTGTTGCCGTATTTCTTCTTGATTGGCCAAAGAATGCGGCGGGCCTTGTCGAGATTGCCGTTGTCGGGCCAGGAATTGAGCGGCGCGAAGCGCTGGTTGCCGGTGCCGCCACCGCCGCGGCCATCGGCGATGCGATAGGTGCCGGCCGAGTGCCACGCCATGCGGATCATCAGGCCGCCGTAATGACCCCAGTCGGCCGGCCACCAGTCCTGGCTGTCGGTCATCAGGGTTTTGAGGTCATTCTTCAGCGCCTCGACATCGAGCGTCTTGACCGCCTCGCGATAGTTGAAATCGGCACCGAGCGGATTGGTCTTGCTGTCGTGCTGGTGCAGGATGTCCAGGTTCAGGGCCTTGGGCCACCAGGCCATGGTCTGCATGCTGGCCGACGTAGCGCCGCCGTGCATGACGGGGCACTTGCCGGTGGAAGTCGTGTCTTGGTCGTCCATTTCTCGCTCCTTGGGTTGCGTGCTTGTGGGTCAAAAGTTGTCGGGCAGGGTGGCCAGGATGTCGACGCAAAGCTCCCAGGCCGACAACTCGTCGAACCAGCGATCGATAAAGTCTGAATTCATGTTGGCCTCCTGATGATTCAAGGTCGCAATGACCTGATGAAGTCAGTGTAGGCAAGCGAAGTTGATTGATCCAATCAATTGGTCAAATACGATGGATTTGCATTTGCTATCGCGTGGGCGAAAAAAAACGCCGGCGAACCGGCGTTGTCGTTTCAGCTGACCGCTAGCGGCTTCAGGTTTTTTTCTTGCTGCCGATCTTCGATTCCTGGCCGGCCATGAGGCGCTGGATGTTTTGCCAATGCTTGCCGATGAGGGCCATGGCGAGGATGCCGACGACGATGGTCTGGCCGTTGCCGCCATGCATGAGGCCGGAGATGACCGGGGCCAGGCCGGCGGCGACGACGGCGGCGAGTGAGGAATAGCGGAAGGCATAGGCGATGAACAGCCAGGTGCCGGCCACGGCGAGGCCGAGCAGCGGGTCGAGGGCGATGATGACGCCGGCGGCCGTGGCGACGCCCTTGCCACCCTTGAATTTGAGGAAGATGGGGTAGAGGTGGCCGAGGAAGACGGCAAGCGCGACGAGCCCGATGACGGTCGTCGAGAAATTCATCTGCTGGGCGATGAAGACGGCGGCCCAGCCCTTGAGCGCATCGCCGATCAGGGTGAACAGCGCGGCCTTCTTGTTGCCGCTGCGCAGCACGTTGGTGGCGCCCGGATTGCCCGAGCCGTAGGTGCGCGGGTCGGCCAGGCCGAAGAGTTTCGAGGAAATCATCGCAAAGGGGACGGAGCCGAGCAGGTAGGCGGCAACGAGAGCGAGGGCTATTTGCATGGGTCGTTTGGGTCGCTGAGGTACAATCGCGCCAAATTTTACACCGCCGATGCGGTCGCCTACGCCATGGACATCATTTTCATCGAAGAACTGCGCGCCGAAACCTGGATAGGCATCTATCCGCGCGAGAAAGCCATGCCGCAGACGGTCGAGATCTCGCTGCAGATCGGGGTGTCGACGGCGTCGGCTGGGGCCAGCGACGACATTCGCGATACCGTCGACTACGCCGTGGTGGTCGAGCGCCTGCGCGCCGACCTCGCCGCCGTGCATTTCAACCTCATCGAGGCGCTGGCCGAGCATGTGGCGAGCTACGTGCTGGAAACCTTCGCCGTGCACTGGGTGCGCGTCTCGGTCGCCAAGCTCGGCATGATGCCGGGCGTCAAGCGCGTCGGCGTCATCATCGAACGCTCGGTCTGAGCGATTTCCATTTTGGGCATTTTTTCCGGTTGACCGTCAAAGGGTCGTTTCCGTCGACCAGAGATTGGCGAGAAGGGCATATGCCCGGATAATGCAGGTTCCAAAGCCCATGTCGTCCCCGGGCGACTGTCTGGCTGTTTCACCGATTTCTGAAGTCGAGGTTTACATGTTCAAAGCGATCAGGCTGGCACTGCTCTCCTGTTTGGTGGTGCTACCGCTCTTTTCAACGGCCAGCGCCGACGGCCCGAAAATCGGCTACGTCAATTTGGAGCGCGTCTTCCGCGAGGCGCCGGCGGCCATCAAGGCCAGCAAGAAGATGCAGGACGAGTTCGAAACCCGCCGGCAGGAAATCCTGCGCGTGGAAGAGGATTTTAAGGCACGCCAGGCCGCGCTGGCGGAGAAGCGCGCCAGCCTCACGGACAGCCAGCTGCGCACGAAGGAAACCGAATTGACGGAACTGTCGGTCGCCCTGCAGCGCCGTCAGCAATTGTTCCAGGAAGACCTGAAGATCCGCCAGAACGAGGAAACCTCGGCCTTCCTCGAAAAGGCCAACAAGGCCGTCGTCGAAATCGCCAAGGCAGAGCGCTGGGACATGATCCTGCAGGAAGCCGTGTCGGTCGCCAATAGCATCGACATCACGGACAAGGTCATCAGGAAGATGACCGGGGACTGAGTTCCGGTGTCAGGCTGGAATCCGTGCCAGGAATCCAGCCTGTTCCACGATGCCGTCCCCGCCGCTACGGGGGCGGACATTCTTCAGAGACAACTCAGAGAATTTCGGTCAGCACTTCGCGCTGATCCAGTTCCTTGTAGAAATGGAAAGCTTCCAGGCCCAGTGCATCGCGTGACGAGAGCACGCCGATCGGCCGGCCATCCGGCAAGACCACCGGCAGGTGACGGAAGCCGCCTTCGTACATCATGTGCAGGGCGTGGCCGAAGGGGCGGTCCGGCGAGATGGTCTGCGGGTTGGCCGTCATCACCGCGCTGACCGGCGTGGTGTGCTGATCGAGCCCGTCAGCCAGGACCTTGAAGGTCAGGTCGCGCTCGGTGCAGATCCCCAGCAATTGCCCATCCTTCGGGCTGACAATGAGAACGACGCCCTCGTGGTTGTCGCGCATGTGGGCGGCGACCGAGCGGACGCTGAGCTCGGGGGTGGCAGTCAGGAAATGACGATTCTGGATGATCTTGATCGTTGCACGATTCGGCATGGTTCGTCTCCTTCTTGTGGTTGGGGTCAAGCGACAGACCATGCGACGCGCGGGAAGTTCGTGACAATTTGTGATCACGATGCCAATCAGAAGACGCTGGCCAGGATGGCCATGACGGCGAAACCGGTCACCAGGCCGGCCGTCCCCGCGCCCACGCGGCCCGGCTGATGCGAGGCCGGGATCATTTCGTGACTGACCACCCAGAGCATCGCGCCGGCCGCCGCGGCAAGCGCGAGGGGCAAGGCGCCACCAGCGACCGTACTGGCGATGACGCCGAACAAGCCGCCGACCGGTTCGACGAGGCCGGTGGCCAGCGCGATCAAGGCCGCCCGCAGGGGGGCGGCGCCCAACGCGATCATGGCGCTGGCCACGATCCAGCCCTCCGGGATGTTCTGCAAGGCGATGCCCAGGCTCATGCCGTGGTCGGCACCGGCGGCCGCGGCAACGCCCACTGCGAGGCCTTCCGGCACGTTGTGGATCGAGATGGCGGCGACGACGAGGGTGACATTAGGCATCATGCCGCGCGCTTCGACGGACTCGACATGCTCGTGCGGCAAGCGGCGGTCGAGCATCTGCATGGCTGCCGCGCCAGCGAGCAGGGCGGCGGCCGTCGCCGTGCCGAGCATCCACGGCGTTCCGCTGGCAGCAACCTGCTGCACGGCGGGCACGAGGAGCGAAAAGAGGCTGGCGGCGAGCATCATGCCGCCGGCGAGGCCGAGCATCGGCGCCATGAGCTTTTCGCTCGGGCGGCGGAGAAAGAGGACGGGCAGGGCGCCGAGACCGGTTGCCGCGCCGGCCAGCAGGCTGGCGGCCAGCCCCCGGGCGGCCATCGGATTCGCCGCGAGCCAGTCGGCGGCCTGTTCGAGCCCGAAGGCGATGCCGACGAGGGCCATCGCCATGCCGATCCACAGATGGCGGCGGGCATTCGGTCTGGCGTAATGCTGGATAACGAGTTGGGTCATGGTGGCGCTCCTTGTCTTGAGTGCCACTCTACGGCGCCGCGGTTCATAGCGCCAATCGATTGATTCAATCGAATCGATTGTGGAGTTTAATCAGCCCTTCAGCGCGGCTTCGACCACTTTCGGTTGCAGGGTGCGCAGGATGTCGTGCGGATGGACGCCGACGAGAAAGCCGCGCCGGCCGCCGTTGATGTAGATCAGCGGCAGGTCGAGGATGGTTTTTTCGATATGCACCGGCATCGCCTTCTTGGTGCCGAAGGGGCTGGTGCCGCCGACCAGGAAGCCGGTGTGGCGGTTGGCGACTTCCGGTTTGCAGGGCTCGACCTTCTTGCAGCCGATCTGCCGCGCCAGTTCCTTGGTCGATACCTTGCAGTCGCCGTGCATGAGGACGATCAGCGGTTTGGCGTTTTCATCCTCGAAGACCAAAGTTTTGACGACCGCGTGCTCGTCGACATTGAGCTCGCGCGCCGACACCTTGGTGCCGCCGTGCTCCTCGTAGTCGTAGAGGTGGGTCGAGAAGGCCACCTTGTTCGCCTTGAGGAACTTGGTGGCCTGGGTTTCGGGGGCGTGTTCGGTTTTGCTCATGCCGCAGACGGGAGATCAGTGACGGTGCCGACGGGTGCCGCGCGGGCCGTAATAGCCGCGTCCGCCGCGATACGGGCGGTAGTAGCCGGGCGGGCGCGGGCCGTAGGGAACGTAGCCGGGGCCGTGCGGGCCGGGAACATAACCCGGGCCCGGCACATGGCGCGGCCCCGGAATGTGGTGCGGACCGGGGACCGCCTGGGCCAGCGGCGCAGCAAGGAGCAGCAGGGCGGAGGCGAGCAGCGTGAGGGCTTTGCGTTTCATGGCGACATCCTGGTGGCGATGTTGGGGGCGACGGATTTCAGGCTGGAAGGATACGCGAACGGTGCGATGCAGGAAATACGGGCGGCCCGGGCCTCAGCCGCGCGGGTGATGCACGGCATGTAGCGTCTTCAGGCGTTCGCGGGCGACGTGGGTGTAAATCTGCGTCGTCGAGATGTCGGCATGGCCGAGCAGGAGCTGGACGACGCGCAGGTCGGCGCCGTGGTTGAGCAGGTGGGTGGCGAAGGCATGGCGCAGGACGTGCGGCGAGAGTTTTTCCGGGGCGATGCCGGCGATCAGCGCATAGCGTTTGACGAGCTGCCAGAAGGCCTGACGGGTCATGGCGCTGCCCCGCGCGGTGACGAACAGGTCGTCGCTCTGCTGGCCGTTCAGGATGTCGGGGCGCGCTTCGTTGAGGTAGCGCTGGATCCATTCGATGGCGAGCTGGCCGAGCGGCACCAGCCGCTCCTTGCTGCCCTTGCCGAGGGCGCGCAGGACGCCGTCGGCGAGGCTGATTTCGTGGAGCCGGAGGCCGACCAGTTCGGAGACGCGCAGGCCGGTGGCGTAGATGGTTTCGAGCATGGCACGGTCGCGCAGGCCGAGCGGCGTGTCGAGATCGGGGGCGTTGAGTAGCGCCTCGACCTGCTTTTCCGACATGACCTTGGGCAGGCGCGACGGGCGGCTCGGGTTGGCCAGCTTGAGGGTCGGGTCGGCGACGATGCGGCCGCGACCGAGTTGCCAGCGGTAGAAGCGGCGCAGCGTCGACAGGTAGCGGGCCTGCGAGGTGGCGCGGGTCTGCCTGGCCAGCTGGGCGATGAAGCCGGTCAGCGTTGTTTCCCGCACGTCGAGCAGCGCCTCGTGGGCGTTATTGGCCAGCCACAGGGCCAGCCGGCCGAGGTCGGAGCGATAGCTGTTCAGCGTCGCCTTGGCCAGGCCGTCCTCCAGCCACAGGGCGTCGCAGAAATTGTCGATCTCGGCGAGGTCAGCCTGGGAGGCTGGATTCATGGGAGAGCAGCCAGCGTTTGACGTCGAGCAGGAAACCGCCGCGTTCGCGGGCAAAGCCACCCAGCCCGCCGCCGGTGGCGACGACGCGATGGCAGGGCACGACCACCGGATAGGGATTGGCGCCGCAGGCCTGGCCGACGGCGCGCGGGGTGTTGTTGAGGTTTTTCGCCAGTTCGCCGTAGGTGTGCGTGCGGCCGGTCGGGATGGCGGCGATCTGTTCCCAGACGCGGCGCTGGAAAGTCGTTCCGGCCGGGCGCAGGGGCAGGCCGAAAACGAAATTCGGGTCGGCGATGTAGGCCTTGAGCTGGCGCACGGCCTCGGCGGCGAGCGGGGTCGTCGGGGCTTGCGCCGGGCGCGGTTCAAGGAAGTCGATGCCGGTGATTTCGTCGTCGTTGCACTGGACGCCGAGGGCGAAACCGGGTGCGCTGACGACAGCTTGATAGGTTGTCGTGTTCATGCTGCCTCCGTGGTGAATCTGACGGTCGGCCGGAAAAAACGGCCAAAATTCAAAAGGCCGAAATCCCGGTTTGTGCCCGGCCGAGGATCAGCGCATGAACGTCGTGCGTGCCCTCGTAGGTATTCACCACTTCAAGATTGACGACGTGGCGGATGACGCCGAATTCGTCCGAAATCCCGTTGCCACCGAGCATGTCGCGTGCCGTGCGGGCGATGTCGAGGGCCTTGCCGCAGGAGTTGCGCTTGAGCATCGAGACGTTTTCCGGGCAGGCGCTGCCGTCGTCCATCATGCGGCCCAGGCGCAGCACGCTTTGCATCCCGATCGAGATTTCCGTCTGCATGTCGACGAGCTTTTTCTGGACGAGCTGGTTGGCGGCCAGCGGGCGACCGAACTGCTGGCGGTCCAGCGTGTAGAGCCGTGCCGTGTGCCAGCAGGCCTCGGCGGCGCCGAGCGCGCCCCAGGCAATGCCGTAGCGGGCCGAGTTGAGGCAGGTGAACGGCGCCTTGAGCCCGGTGGCGTGGGGCAGCTGGTTCTCCGAGGGCACGAAGACATCGTCCATGACGATCTCGCCGGTCACCGAGGCGCGCAGGCCGACCTTGCCGTGAATGACCGGTGCGCTCAGGCCGTCCATGCCCTTTTCCAGGATGAAGCCGCGAATGACGCCCTCGTCGTCCTTGGCCCAGACGACGAAGACGTCGGCGATGGGCGCATTGGTGATCCAGATCTTGCTGCCGTTCAGGCGCCAGCCGCCCGGAATGGCACGGGCGCGGGTGCTCAGGCTGCCGGGGTCGGAGCCGGAGTTCGGCTCGGTCAGGCCGAAGCAGCCGATCAGCTTGCCCTGGCCGAGGCCGGGCAGGTATTTCTCCTTCTGCTCCTCCGAACCGAAAGCGAAGATCGGCAACATGACCAGCGAAGACTGCACGCTGAGCATCGAGCGATAACCGGAATCGACGTATTCCACCTCGCGGGCGATCAGCCCGTACGACACGTAATTCAGCCCGGCGCCGCCGTATTGCGGCGGCAGCGTGGCGCCGAGCAGGCCCATGTCGCCCATCTCGCGAAAGATCGCGGGGTCCGTGTATTCGTTGCGGAAGGCATCGCGCACGCGCGGCAGCAGGGCTTTCTGGGCAAACGTGTGAGCGGCGTTGCGGACCTGGCGCTCGTCGGCGGCCAGCTGGCTGTCTAGCAGGAAGGGGTCTTCCCAGTGGAATGTCGCTTTCGGCATCGGCTTATCTGAAGAAACGGGCGAACCAGCCTTTCGTTTCTTTCTTTGTCTCCTTTTCCTCGATGAGCGAGATCATATTCGTCTTCACCGCGGCAACATAGTCTGCGTCGTCGTGCTTGATATGGCTGACCAGCCAGCGGGCCAGCATGTTGTGCAATTCCTCGCCGATGTCCTCGCCCAGATTGAGCCGCTCCTGATACTCCGCCACCTTGCGCGTGAACAGCTGATGCACGCGTTTGTGCGCCTTGACGTACTGATAGCCGGCGTCTTCCTGCAGGCTTTCTTCGAAGGCGAAATGCGAGAGGGTATAGGCAACGCAGGCATCGACGATTTCCTTGACCTTGCTGCTGTCGCTGATCCGGTTCGCTGCTTCGAGGTTGTTGATGAACTCGACGATCTGCCGGTGCTGTTGGTCAATGACGTTGATGCCGGTATCGAGGTCGCTCTTCCAGACGATGGCCATGAATATTCCTTTTTTGGGTGGCAAAGTTGGGGACAAAACGGCGTCAATTCTATGACAAAACGGAGTGGTAATGCTTTTGTCGTATTGAGGCGTGTCGGGCAGGCAAAAAAAAGCCCCGGGCAAGCCGGGGCTGGTGATCGTCGGATGTCCGCTCAGCTGCGCACGTGACCGTCGCCCAGCACGATCCATTTCTGGCTGGTCAGCCCTTCCAGGCCGACCGGGCCGCGGGCGTGGATCTTGTCGGTCGAGATGCCGATTTCGGCACCCAGCCCGTACTCGAAACCATCGGCGAAGCGCGTCGAGGCGTTGAT
Organism: Pseudomonadota bacterium; assembly: GCA_018261895.1. Taxonomy (GTDB): domain Bacteria; phylum Pseudomonadota; class Gammaproteobacteria; order Burkholderiales; family Rhodocyclaceae; genus Azonexus. Next base: position 107,712 of record JAGTRT010000010.1, on the reverse strand, counting down.
CATGACCGAGGCCGAATCGACCTCGCGCAGGAAGCGCATGGCCTTCGGGTGGTTGTCGGTGACGATGGCCTCGGTGTGATGCGACGAGTACTGGTTGATATGGGCAATCGCCTCGTCGATGCCGGCGACGACCTTGACCGAAATGACCGGGGCGAGGAATTCGGTGTAGTAATCCTCGTCGGTCGCTGCCCTGGCCTCCTTGACGATGGCCTGTGTCTCGGCGCAACCGCGGATCTCGACGCCCTTGCCGGTCAGCATGTGGGCAATCGGCGGCAGCAGCATGGCGGCGACCGAACGGTCGACGAGCAGCGATTCAGCCGTGTTGCAGGTGCCGTAGCGCTGGGTCTTGGCGTTTTCGACGATCTTCAGTGCCTTGTTCGGATCGGCTTCCTCTTCGAGGTAGACGTGGCAGTTGCCGTCGAGGTGCTGGATCATCGGCACGCGGCACTCGGCGAGCAGGCGCGAGATCAGGCCCTTGCCGCCGCGCGGCACGATGACGTCGACGAACTCGCGCATGGTGATCAACTCGCCCACCGCCGCGCGGTCGGTCGTGTTGATGACCTGCACGGCATCGGCCGGCAGGCCGGCGGCCTGCAGGCCTTCCTGGACCAGCGCGGCAATCGCGCGGTTGGAGCGGATCGCTTCCGAGCCGCCACGCAGGATGGCGGCGTTGCCCGACTTCAGGCACAGGGCGGCGGCGTCGGCCGTGACGTTCGGGCGGGCCTCGTAGATGATGCCGATGACGCCGAGCGGCACGCGCATCTTGCCGACCTGGATGCCGGACGGCTGGTATTTGAACTCGCCCATCTCTCCGATCGGGTCCGGCAGCGAGGCCACCTGTTCGACGCCGGCCGCCATGTTGTCGACGCCCTTTTCGCTCAGCGTCAGGCGGTCGAGCATGGCGGTTTCGAGCCCGGCGGCGCGGGCGGCGGCCAGGTCTTCCTGATTGGCGGCGACCAGGGCGGCCTTTTCACGGCGGATGGCGCCGGCGATGTGCATCAGCGCGGCGTTCTTCTCGGCGGTCGTCGCCGAAGCCAGACGCCGCGAGGCGGCGCGGGCCTGACGACCGACTGTCTGCATGTATTCCTTGATTTCCATGGCGTTCTTCATTGCGGAGCAAAGGAACATTATAGCCAGACAAATAAACGGGAACTTCCAGAACCGGGTAAACTCTTATCCGCAACGACAACAGGGCTTTCCGTCGAGGACAAGATGGCTGAAAAATTGATTTTGCCGACCGAGGTTAAGGTCTGCGCTACATGTAGCTACTGGGATGGGGAACGGCAGGTGGATGCCGACATGAAACTGGTCGTCGTTTCAGGCGAGTGCGCGGGCGAATGTCTCGTGCAGGAGCGTTCCAAACCCGGCTTGCACGATGTTCGTCGGGAACGTACCTGCCTGTGGGAGGACCTGAATCCCGATGAGGTGCCGGCTGATGCCGGCGAGGCAGGCCACAAGACTGCCTGATTATTTGGCGGCGGCGAGGCGCAGGCCCAGTCGCAAAAATTCTTCCCAGATGTTGCCCTGACCGATGCCCTTGGCCAATCGGTCGATTTTCCCGGCGTGTTGCAAAGCGGCTTCAAGCACGCTGGTCGAAAGCCGCTGCAGGGCCCGTTTGACCGGCGTGGCGCGCGGTCCCCACACCTTGGCATCCTTGAGCAGCATGTCCACCGGTTTGCCGGCGTCCATGCCGGCGCGGATGATGGTCAGCGCCCGGATTTCCTCGCTCATTGCCCACAGCACCAGCGGTGGCGCTTCACCTTCCTGCATCAGGCCGTCCAGCGTCCGGGTCAGGCGGGCGATGTCGCCAGAGAGCAGCGCATCGCGCAGGCCGTCGATGTCGTAGCGGGCGACGTTGAGCACAGCTTCGCGAATCTGCGCCAGGCTCAACTGGCCGGCCGGGTAGAGCAGGCCGAGCTTCTGGATTTCCTGATGCGCGGCGAGCAGGTTGCCTTCGACGCGCTCGGCGATGAACTTGAGGCCATCGAGTTCGGCGCTTTGCTGCTGGCGGCGCAGGCGGCCGATGATCCAGCCGGGCAGTTCGTTGAGGGTCGGCGCGACGAGCTTGATGGCGACGCCGGCGTTGACCAGCGCCGTGAACCACACCGCCTTTTCCTCGCGCCAGTCGAGTTCGGGCAGGGTGATGAGCAGCAGGTTGTCCATCGACAGGTTCTGGCACCACTGCTGCAGCGCCGCGCTGCCTTCCTTGCCCGGCTTGCCGGTCGGGATGCGCAGGTCGATCAGTTTCTTGTCACCGAACAGCGACATGTTGCCGCCGGCGGCGAGCAGCGTGCCCCAGTCGAATTGCGGCAGGACGGTGAGCACTTCGCGTTCCGTGTAACCCTGCTGGCGCGCCTTGGCGCGTATGGCGTCGGCCGCCTCGATGACGAGCAGCGGGTCGTCGCCATAGAGCACGTAGAGCGGACGCAGGTCGCGCTCGAGATGGCCCGCCAGCTGGTCGCCCTTGAGCAGCATTACTCGCTGTCTTCTTCGAGGTCGGGATTCTTCGGCTTGATGATGCTCAGGCGACGCATGATCTGGTTGACCAGGTCGTTGTTCATGTCGCGCCAGAGCAGGCCTTCTTCCAGATCCTTGGCCAGTACGTTCGAATCGTCGAAGGAGATGTCGCGGGTCAGGGCGACTTCATTGACCGGCACCAGGACCTGCCCCTTCTGGTTGACGACCCGGAACTTGTAGGTCAGTTGCAGCCGGTATTCCCGCACGCGGCCCTGGGCATTGACGCTGAGGATGCTCTTCAACCGGTTGTCGCTGACTTGCTGGAAGATGGCATCGGCGGCCTTGGGGTTGTCGACGATCGTCGTGCTGCCGCTGGCGCTGATGTAGCGCTGTAGCCAGATATTGACTTCCGCCGTGTCCGGCAAGGCGATGTACATCGATTTGTACGGCAGGTTGCCGCTGCCTGCGCCGCGCAGATGGAAGCCGCAACCGGCGACGGCAGCGGCGATGATCAGTGCGAGAAGCAGGCGGAGCGGCGAACGCATGGCGGCTTTCCTTAAACGACGATATTGACCAGACGGCCCGGCACGACGACAACCTTCTTCGCCGGCTTGCCTTCCATGAACTTGACGGCACCTTCGGAAGCCAGCGCGGCGGCTTCGATGCTCGCCTTGTCGGACTCGGCGGCGACGCGGATGGAACCGCGCAGCTTGCCGTTGACCTGCACCATGAGCTCGATCTCGTCCTGCTTGAGGGCAGCGGGATCGGCCTTGGGGAAGGGCTGGACGCCGGCATCCTGGCCCGGCTTCAGCTCAGCGTAAAGCGCCTGACCGATGTGCGGGACGATGGGGAAGAGCAGCAGGGCGATGCTTTCCAGCGTTTCCTGCGCCAGCTTGCGGCCGGTGGCGTCGGAAAGGTCCGTCTTGTCGTAGGCGTTGAGCAGCTCCATGACGGCGGCGATGGCCGTGTTGAACTGCTTGCGGCGGCCGTAATCGTCGGCAACCTTGCCCATGGTCTGGTGTAGCTTGCGGCGCAGGTCGGCTTGCACGGTCGACAGGGAATTTTGCTCAAAATCGGAATCGACGAGGCCGGCCTGAACGTGGTCGTAAGTCGTCTTCCACAGGCGACGCAGGAAGCGATAAGCCCCTTCGACACCGGCGTCGGACCATTCCAGCGACTGGTCGGGCGGCGAGGCGAACATGATGAACAGGCGGGCCGTGTCGGCGCCGTACTGGTCGATCAGCGCCTGCGGGTCGACGCCGTTGTTCTTCGACTTCGACATCTTCTCGGTGCCGCCGATGACCACCGGCAAGCCGTCGGCCTTGAGCGTGGCGCCGGTCGGGCGACCGCGTTCATCGGTGACGACGTCCACGTCGGCCGGGTTGATCCACTGCTTCTTGCCGCCGTCGAGTTCGCGGTAGAAGGTTGGGGCGACGACCATGCCTTGCGTCAGCAGGTTGGCGAACGGTTCGCCGAGGTCGCCGATCAGGCCGACATCGCGCATCAGCTTGGTGAAGAAGCGCGAGTACAGCAAATGCAGGATGGCGTGCTCGATGCCGCCGATGTACTGGTCGATGCCGCCCTTGCACCAGTAGGCGACGCGCTCGTCGACCATGGCCGTGGCGTTGTCCGGGCAGGCGTAGCGCAGGAAGTACCAGGACGACTCGAAGAAGGTGTCCATGGTGTCGGTTTCACGCCGGGCGTGACCGCCGCACTTTGGACAGGTCGTCTCGTAGAACTCGGGCATCTTGGCCAGCGGCGAGCCGGCGCCGGTGATCTCGACGTTCTCGGGGAGCACAACGGGCAATTGGTCGTCGGGCACCGGTACGTCGCCGCAGGTCTTGCAGTGGATGATCGGGATCGGGCAGCCCCAGTAGCGCTGGCGGGAAATACCCCAGTCGCGCAGACGGAACTGCACCTTCTTGTCGCCGAGATTCTTGGCGGCGAGGTCGGCAGCGATGGCGTCGACGGCGGCTTCGTACCCGAGGCCGTCGTACTTGCCGGAATTGACCAGTTTGCCCTTGACCTTGTCGGCGTACCACTCGGCCCAGGCTTCGTGGCTGAACGAGGTTTCGCCGTCGACGGCGACGACCTGCTTGATCGGCAGGTTGTACTTCAGCGCAAAGGCGAAATCGCGCTCGTCATGCGCCGGCACGGCCATCACGGCACCGTCGCCGTAGCTCATCAGCACGTAGTTGCCGACCCAGACTTCGACTTCCTGGCCGGTCAGCGGATGCGTGACGTAGATGCCGGTCGGCATCCCCTTCTTTTCCATCGTCGCGATGTCGGCTTCGGCGACGCCGCCCTTCTTGCATTCCTCGATGAAGGCGGCGAGTTCCGGATTGTTCGCGGCAGCTTTGGTGGCCAGCGGGTGCTCGGCGGCGACGGCGACAAAGGTGACGCCCATGATGGTGTCGGCGCGGGTGGTGAATACCCAGAGCTTTTCGTCCGGGTTGGCGGCCAGCGGGAAGGCGAAGCGCACGCCAGTGCTCTTGCCGATCCAGTTTTTCTGCATTAGGCGAACTTGTTCCGGCCAGCCCGGCAGGTTGTCGAGTTCGGTCAGCAGTTCGTCGGCGTAGGCGGTGATCTTCATGTAATACATGGGGATCTCGCGCTTTTCGATGAGCGCGCCGGAACGCCAGCCGCGGCCGTCGATGACCTGTTCGTTGGCGAGCACGGTGTGATCGACCGGGTCCCAGTTCACGGTGCCGAGCTTCTTGTACACCAAGCCCTTTTCATAAAGGCGGGTGAACAACCACTGTTCCCAGCGGTAGTACTCGGGCGTGCAGGTGGCGAATTCGCGTTCCCAGTCGATGGCGAAGCCGAGCGACTTGAGCTGCTGGCGCATGTAATCGATATTGGAATACGTCCAGCCAGCCGGCGGTACGTTATTTTGCAGTGCAGCATTTTCGGCCGGCATGCCGAAGGCGTCCCAGCCCATCGGTTGCAGGACGTTGAAGCCCTGCATCTTGTGGAAGCGCGACAGCACGTCGCCGATGGTGTAGTTGCGCACGTGGCCCATGTGCAGTTTCCCGGATGGATACGGGAACATGGACAGGCAGTAGTACTTGGGTTTCGTTGCGTCTTCGACGGCGCGGGCAGCGCCGGTCTTGTCCCAGTGAGCCTGGGCGGCGCGCTCGATGTCGGCCGGTGTGTATTTGTCCTGCATGGGCATGGCGGAGTTCATTCGCTGAAAATCGGAGATTAACCGCGAATTATACCGGTTGAAGCGGGTACATCGGCGACAAGGACGAAGCGATATCGTCCGCCGTCGTATGATGGCGAATCTCGATGCCTGCCGTTGTCGGCAGGCCCTTCCAGCTATGGCAATGCAGTGACCGGGGCTGAAGCGCTGCCTGCACGCATCGCTTCAGCGGGGTTCAAACTATTCTTGCCCGGTCACGCCGCTTTTTTTTGCTGGTACATGCCTTCCATCGTGTTTTGCCACAGGCGGTAGGCATTCTGGGTGGCCAGCAGGGACATCATGGACATCCGGGTCTGGTGACGCCACATCCACGACAGTTGCGGTGCGGGCGTCAGGCTGTAGGCGGGGGCGTTGCCGGCTTCGTCTTCGACGATGGCCAGGAAGCGATCAATCGCCAGGCCCCAGTAGGCAGAGCCTTCGGTGGCGCCGGTGAGATACTCGGCTTCGCTGACGGCGCGACGCCACAGCTTGAGCGCGAGCTCGTCGCTGATGCCGGCCTTGCGGGCGATCCAGGGCAGGATCTTCGGTGCATTCATGCTATTCATGCTGTTTCTCCTTACTACTTGTAGCGGTAGCTACTGCTGTTTGACTGCCTTGTGGGCAAATAGTTTTGTGCACTGCAATATTTTTGGTTGAAGTATACGTGTGCGCTCGGCTTCTGTATGTGAAAAAATGCACGCGTTTGTGGTTTCGTTGTACAAATGCAACGAATTGGTATGACCAATTTGCCGGGTTTACCCGGATTACCCTGAGACTTCATGTCCGACCTCCTTGCCAACCTGAATTCCCCGCAACTTCAAGCGGTTACGCTGCCTCCTGTCCATGCGCTCATCCTTGCCGGGGCGGGCAGCGGCAAGACCAGAGTGCTGACCACACGCATTGCCTGGCTCATGTCCACCGGCCAGGTCGGGCCGCACGGCGTGCTGGCCGTGACCTTCACGAACAAGGCGGCCAAGGAGATGACGGCGCGGCTGTCGTCGCTGGTGCCGATCAATACGCGCGGCATGTGGATCGGCACTTTCCATGGCCTGTGCAACCGGCTGCTGCGCGCGCATTTCCGCGAGGCCGGGCTGCCGCAGACCTTCCAGATTCTCGATTCGGCGGACCAGCTGGCGATGGTCAAGCGCCTGCTCAAGAACCTCAACGTCGATGACGAGAAATATCCGCCGCGCGAGCTGTGCCATTTCATCAATGCGCACAAGGAGCAGGGCGTGCGGGCCGCGCAGGCCGAGGTTTACGACAATTACACGCAAAAACGCGTCGAGCTGTACGCCGAATACGAGAACCAATGCAACCGCGAAGGCGTGGTCGACTTCGCCGAACTGCTCTTGCGCTGCTACGAATTGCTGCAGCGCAACGAACCTTTGCGTCGGCACTACCAGGAACGCTTCCGCTACATCCTCGTCGACGAGGTTCAGGATACCAATCGCCTGCAATATGCCTGGCTGAAATTGCTGGCCGACGGCGGGGCCAAGGTGTTTGCCGTGGGCGATGACGACCAGTCGATTTACCGCTTCCGTGGCGCCGAAGTCGGCAACATGCGCGAGTTCGAGCGCGATTACGCCGGCGACAACGTGATCCGCCTCGAACAGAACTACCGTTCGCACGGCAACATCCTGGCGGCGGCCAACGCCATCATCAAGAACAACCGCGAGCGCCTCGGCAAGAATTTGTGGACGGATGCCGGCGAGGGCGAGCCGATCCGGGCCTTCGAGGCTTATTCGGACCTCGACGAGGCGCGTTTCGTCGTCGAGGAAATCCGCGAACTGGTCCGCGACGGCGTGTCGCCGACGCAGATAGCGCTGCTGTATCGCTCCAACGCCCAGTCGCGCGTGCTCGAAAACGAGCTATTCACCAAGAACGTGCCGTACAAGGTTTATGGCGGCCTGCGCTTTTTCGAGCGGCAGGAAATCAAGCACGCGCTGGCTTACCTGCGCTTGCTCGGCAACCCGGACGACGACACCGCCTTCCTGCGCGTCGTCAATTTCCCGACGCGCGGCATCGGCGCCCGTTCGCTGGAAAACCTGCAGGCGACGGCGCATCAGACCAATTCCAGCCTGTACAACGCGGCGGCGTCGCTGACCGGCAAGGCCGGGCAGACGGTCGGTGCGTTCATCCGGCTCGTCGAGCAGCTGCGCGTCGAGACGAATGGCCTGCCGCTGCCGGAAATGGTCGAGCACGTCATCGAGAAATCCGGCCTGGCCCAGCATTACCGGACCGACAAGGAAGGCCAGGATCGACTGGAAAACCTCGACGAACTGATCAACGCGGCGGCGACCTTCATCGATGACGAAGGCGCCATCGGCGAAGGCGGCGCGCTGGTCTCCTTCCTGACCCTGGCTTCGCTCGAAGCCGGCGAGCATCAGGCCGGCGAGGGGCAGGAGGCGGTCCAGCTCATGTCCGTGCATGCCGCCAAGGGCCTGGAGTTCGACGTGGTGTTCATCACCGGCCTGGAGCAGGGGCTGTTCCCGCACGACAACTCGGTCAATGAGGGCAAGGACGGCATGGAGGAAGAGCGCCGGCTGATGTACGTCGCCGTGACGCGCGCCCGTCAGCGCCTCTACGTCTCCTGCGCGCAGACGCGCATGCTGCACGGCCAGACGCGCTATTGCGTGCCGTCGTGCTTCCTCGACGAAATTCCCGAGAACCTGCTGCTCAAGCTCAACAAGAAGGCCGAGCCGGCGGCGTATCCCGCCTTCGGTTCGTTCGGCGGTGGCTACGCGGAACCGGCCCCGGCCGGCGGGCTGCGCATCGGGCAGACGGTCGAGCATGCCCGGTTCGGCATCGGCGTCATCGTGTCGACCGAGGGGCGCGGCGCCGATGCCCGCGTGCAGATCAATTTCGGCGGCAGCGGCATGAAGTGGCTGGCGCTGGAATACGCCAAACTGACCCCGGTTTGAGCGTTTTGGACCGGATTTCACGGTCAACCGGAAAAAATGCCCAAAATTGAAATCGCCGGACGGTAGATCGCCGGCCGGCACGGTGATAACCTCGTTGTCTCGCAAAAAATAATCAGACAACGAGGAGATATCCATGCCCTACGCCATTCGCCTGCATCAAAACGGCGGTCCGGAAGTGTTGTCCTGGGAGACCGTCGACCTGCCTGCGCCGGCTGCCGGCGAGGCGACCATTCGCCAGCACGCCGTCGGTCTCAATTACATCGATGTCTACCACCGTACCGGGCTCTATCCGCTAGCGCTCCCGTCGGGCATCGGCATGGAAGGCGCCGGCGTCGTCGAGGCGCTCGGCGAGGGCGTGACCGATCTCAAGGTCGGCGACCGCGTCGCCTACGCCGGCGGGCCGCTCGGCGCCTATGCCGAAGTCCGCAACATTCCGGCGCACCGCCTGCTCAAGCTGCCCGACGCCATTTCCTTCGAGACCGGCGCGGCGATGATGCTGCAAGGCCTGACCGCCGCCTACCTGCTACGCAAGACCTACCGCGTGCAAGCCGGCGATGCCGTGCTGATCCAGGCTGCGGCCGGCGGCGTCGGTCTGATCGCCTGCCAGTGGGCGCGGGCGCTCGGCGCGACGGTGATCGGTACCGTCGGCTCGCCGGCCAAGGCCGAACTGGCCAAGGCGCACGGCTGCCACCATGTCATCAACTACAGCACCGAGAACTTCCCGGTCCGCGTGCGTGAAATCACTAACGGCGAAGGCGTCGCGGTGGTTTACGACGGCGTCGGCAAGGACACTTTTGCCGGCTCGCTCGACAGCCTGCGGCCGATGGGCATGATGGTCACCTTCGGCAACGCCTCCGGTCCGGTGCCACCGCTCGATCTCATCCAGCTCTCGCTGAAAGGCTCGCTGTTCGTGACGCGCCCGACGCTCATGAACTACACGGCCAAGCGCGAAGATCTTGTCGCGCTCGGCAGCGAGCTGTTCGACGTCGTCGTCTCCGGCAAGGTGAAGATCGAGGTCAATCAGCGCTACGCGCTCAAGGACGCCGCGCAGGCCCATAGCGACCTCGAGGCGCGCAAGACCACGGGTTCCACCATCCTGTTGCCATGATGGCCAAGCTCAAAGCCGGCCTGCTCTCGCTGCGCGACCTGTTCGCCACGGCCTGGTGGATCGTGCTGCTGGCCGGCATCGGCTTTGCCGTGGCCTACCAGTTCGTCGAGCCGGCGCCGCCGAAGAAGATCGTCATCAGCACGGGCAGCGAGAGCGGCGCCTACTACCAGTTCGCCCAGCGCTACGCGGCGATCCTCGCCAAGAACGGCATCACGCTGGAGGTCCGGTCGTCGGCCGGTTCGCTGGAAAACCTCGATCGCCTGAAAAACGACGAGGTCCAGGTCGGTTTCGTGCAGGGCGGCGTCGTGCCGCCGAATCCCGACCCGGACGCCGAGGACGATTCCGGCCTGCTTTCGCTCGGCAGCGTTTTCTACGAGCCGGTCTGGGTTTTCTATCGTGGCGACAAGGTGCTGACGCGCCTGACCGAACTCAAGGGCAAGCGCATCGCCATCGGCCAGGAAGGCTCGGGCGTGCGCCAACTGGCGCAGCAGCTGCTCGAAGCCAACGAGATTCCGGCCGGCAATAATCTGGTGCCGGTGGCCGGCCTGGCTGCCGCCGAAGAATTGCAGCAGGGACGGATCGACGCCGCCTTCATCATCGCCGCCGAGAAAGCGCCGGTCGTGCAGGTGCTCTTGCGGTCGCCGGGCGTCAAGGTCATGAGTTTTGCCCAGGCCGGCGCCTACCAGCGCCGCTTCCCCTTCCTGACCAAGCTGACCTTCCCGCAGGGCGTGGCCGATCTGGTCCGCGATTTCCCGCCGGAAGACATCAAGGTGCTGGCGCCGACGGCCAACCTCATCGTCCGCGACGACCTGCATCCGGCCTTGCAGACCCTGCTCCTGCAGGCGGCCAGCGAGGTGCATGGCAAATCCGGCTTCTTCCAGGATGCCGGCGAATTCCCGGCGTACAAGGACCCGATGCTGCCGCTGTCGCCCGAGGCGGCGCGCTACTTCAAGTCCGGCGCGCCCTTCCTGCAGCGCTACCTGCCGTTCTGGCTGGCCGTGCTGGTCGATCGGCTGATCGTCATGCTGGTGCCGATCTTCGCCCTGCTCATCCCGCTGCTCAAGGTGGCGCCGGCGATCTACAACTGGCGCGTGCGCTCCAAGATTTTCCGCATCTACGGCGAGTTGAAGTTCCTCGAAGAGGATCTCAAGCACCACTTCGATCCGGCCAGGCTGGCCGACTACCGGAGCCGCCTCGATGCACTGGACGAGGAGGCCAGCACGCTGCACGTCCCGCTCGGCTTCACCGATCTGGTCTATACCCTGCGCGAACACGTCAATCTGGTGCGCAGCATTCTCAGCAAGAAGGAAACGACGGCATGAAGGCTTTTCTGGTTGCCAATCCCAAGGGCGGGTCTGGCAAAAGCACGCTGGCCACCAACCTGGCCGGCTATTTTGCCCACCGCGGGGCAGAGATCATGCTCGGCGACATCGACCGCCAGCAGTCGTCGCGCGAGTGGCTGGCCATCCGCCCCTTCGCCCTGCCGACCATCGACACCTGGCATGTCGGCGAGGACAAGATTTCACGGCCGCCCAAGGGCACCACGCACGTCGTGCTCGACACCCCGGCCGGCCTGCACGGCAAGATGCTCGAACGCGTGCTCAAGCTGTCGACGCGCGTCATCGTGCCGGTGCAGCCATCCATGTTCGACATGCTGGCGACCCGTCACTTCCTGACCGAACTGCTGTCCGAAAAGGCCATCCGCAAGGGCAAGGCCGATGTCGCCGTGATCGGCATGCGCGTCGATGCGCGGACGCGGGCTGCCGCGGAACTGGAAAAATTCTTCGCCACCTTCGACCTGCCGGTCCTGGCCTACCTGCGCGACACGCAGACCTACGTGCAGGCCACCGCCGCCGGCATGACCATCTTCGACCTGCCGCCCTCGCGCGCCGAACGCGACATCGAGCAATGGCAGGCCATCATCGACTGGGCAGAGGCAGGCTAGGCCGGCCTGCCGGCGATTTGGCCGGATTTGACGGTCAACCGGAAAAAAAGCCCAAATTCGAAATGTGCCGTCAGGCGCCGGGCTTCGCCTTGCCCAGCCAGGATTCGAGCATGGCAAAGAGCAGCTCGGGCTTGACCGGTTTGGCGATGAAGTCCGACATGCCGGCCGCCAGGCAGCGCGCCCGGTCTTCGGCGAAGGCATTGGCGGTCATCGCCAGGATCGGCGTGGCGGCATAACCGGTCAGCTGGCGAATGGCTTTCGTTGCCTCCAGCCCGCCCATGTTCGGCATCTGCATGTCCATGAGGATCAGGTCGTAGCGCTTCGCCGCAGCCATGGCCAGCGCCTTCGCGCCATCGTCGGCGACGTCGATGCTCAGGCCGGGCAGCGTGAGCAGCAATTCGCGGGCAACTTCCTGGTTGATCGGGTCATCTTCGGCGAGCAGGATGGTCTTGCCGTCAAAGTTCGCCAGCCAGGAACGGTCGGCAACGACTGCGGGCGCGGCGGCCTGTTCGCTCACCGGCTCCTTCTCGAAGGGAATCGTCACCGTGAAGGTGCTGCCCACGTCCGGCGTGCTGGTCAGTTCCAGGTGGCCGTGCATGAGCCCGACCAGCCGCCGGACAATGGCCAGGCCCAGCCCGGTGCCGCCGTGACGGCGGGTGATCGAGCCGTCCGCCTGCTCGAAGGGCGAGAAAATCCGCGTTTGCGCCTCAGGCGGGATGCCGATGCCGGTATCCCGGAAGCTCAGGCGGACGCTCAGCCCGGTCGGCGTGTCGTTCACGCACTCGGCGGTGATGGAAATGCTTCCGTGGTCGGTGAATTTGACCGCGTTATCGACCAGGTTGATGAAAATCTGCTGCAGTCGCAAGGGGTCGCCGAGCAGGCGGGCCTCGGCCAGCGACTGGGGAATGTTGATGCTCATCTGCAGGCCCTTGGAGCGCAGCTTTTCGCTGACCAGGCTGTCGATGTTGGCAATGATGCTGCCCAGCCGCAACGAGGTTTTTTCGAGGACCAGCCGCTCGGCATCGATCTTCGACAGGTCGAGAATGTCGTTGAGCAGCTTGAGCAGGTGAATGGCCGCCGCGTCGATCTTGCCCAGCTTGTCGCGCTGTTCCGGATCGGTGCTGCGACGTCGCAGAATGTGCGTCAGGCCGATGATCGCGTTCATCGGCGTGCGCAGTTCGTGACTCATGTTGGCCAGGAAGGTGCTCTTGGCCCGGCTGGCCGATTCGGCTGCTTCCTTGGCCAGCAGCAGGTCGGCCGTACGCGACGCCACCTGCTCCTCGAGCTGGACTTTGTAGCGTTCCAGCACGGCCTCCGCCCGCTTGCGTTCGGTCACATCGGTCACGATCCCGATCACCGCCGGCTCGCCTTCGTAGTCCACGGCGGTGCCGAAAACCTCCACCTCGATCCGGTTGCCATCCTTGCGCAGGCCGGTAAATCCGTAATGCAGCGCTTCCACCTCTCCCGTTTCCCTGCGCCGCACGTTGGCCGCCACCTTCGGGCGGTCCTCAGGTGCCACCAGTTCGCTGACCGGCACCTTGTCGACGATGTCATCCGCCGTGGGATAGCCGAAGATTCGGGCGAACCACGGATTGACGTAACGGAAATAAGGGCCCTGGATGATGTAAACCCCGGCCAGGGATTGCTCGATCAGGCCGCGGAACTTCCGTTCGGCCGAACGCAGTTCCTTTTCGACCTGGACCCGCTCGGTCATGTCGTGGCCGACCATGACCAGCGACTGCCGGGTACGGTCGGCGTTGAAAAGCGCGACTTTGGTGACCTCGAAGACATGGTTCTTGCCGTCGCTGTCCTCGATGACCAACTCTTCGCGCAGCGGGTGGCCAAGCTGCCAGGCGCTTTCGTCCGACGCACACAGCAAGCTGATCGCGGTCCGGTCGAAACGACCGGAGGCGGCCAGTTCCTCGCTCGTCGAACCGCGGAAGTCGGTATTGCCCAGGCCCAGCAAGCGGAGCATCGTGGGATTGGCTTCCGTCCACCGGCCCTCGCCATCCTTCAGGCAGACGATGTCGGGCAGGGTGTCGATCAGGGTGCGCAGGCGTTTCTCGTTCTTGCGCAGCCGATCGGCTGCGCTGGTGAGGTTCCGGCGATAGCTGTTGGTGCGCCGGACCCAGAAAAATGCGATCAGCCCGCCCAGCACGCCGCCAATGGCAATGCTCAGCGGCAAAATGGGCGTCGTGATGTTGTCGAACTCCGGCCTGCTGCGTAGCTGGGCGATCCACTCGTGACCGCCAAAGTTGACCGGCAGGGTGACACGCTGGCGCCCGTAGGCGTTCGTGCCATCGTTCCGGTGCGAATCGAAGATCAGATTGTCCGGCGCTACCTTCGTATCGTAGAGCTCGATCTCCACGTCCTTGTTCGATGCGTTGAAAATGCTGCCGAGCAGGTCTTGGGTGCGGAAAGCCGCAAAGCTGAAGCCGCGCAGCGCCGCCCGCCGTTCCTCGATGCTGCCGTGCGGCAGGTTGTTGTTGTAGACCGGGACGTAGATCAGGAAGCCGGGCTGGGGCGGACCGTCAATGTCCTGAAGCAGCGTTATTTTCCCCGACAGCGCCGCAGCGCCGCTATCCCGTGCCCGCTCCATCGCCGCGCGACGCACGGATTCCGACAGCATGTCGTAGCCAAAGGCGCGCTGATTGATCTGGGAGAACGGTTCGAGAAAAACGATGCTGCTGTACAGGTCGCGTTCTCCGATGGGCTTGATGGCGTAGTTCGGAAAGCCTTCGCTGCGGACCGAACGCTCGTGGGCGGCTTTGTCCCGAGGCGGGATGATCAGCGAAAAGCCAGTGGCCTGGATGCCTGGCAGCGTATCGTCCAGTTGCAGGTTTTGCACATAGCTACGCCACTCGTCGCGCCTGACGTCATCGCTCGCCTCGAAGAATGCGGCGGCACCACGCAAGACCTGGGCATGCGCCTGCAGGCGGAATAGCAGGGCACTCCGCTCCTGTTCCGCGCGGTAAAGGAATCGCTGGTAAATCTGTTCCTCGGCGCTTTGGCGGACGATGCTGTAGAGCATCCCGGTGATGGCCAGGATGATACCCAGCGCCAGCCAGGCGCCAGCTTCATGCCGCAGGATGCGCGGAAGATGGCGTCCACTGCGCATGCCGTCGAATGGGCTTGGCCTTGGATTTTCCATTGTTGTACTTTTTGCCGAATACATCCTCACGATAGCACTTTATGAGGCGGCTGTGTCTTGCCTTAAACGTCGGCGTGCAGCCCTTCCGTCAGTGCGCGCTTGACCTCGGCATCCGCCAGTTTTTCGACGAACCAGAGCAGCGCCTTGCCATCCTGGCGGGTGCGCCAGGCGGTGTGGAGCGGAACGGACGGACGCGCGGCGGCGAGCGGCTTGACGACCAGGCGTCCGGCGGCGATTTCCGGCTCGGCCAGCCAGCGCGGCAGGTGGCCGATGCCCAGGCCGGCCACCTGCGCGGCCACCTTGGCGCGAATGTCAGGGACGCGCAGGACGTCCTGGCCTTCGAGCAGGCCGATGGTGCGGGCGTCGAGTTCCTGCGATGTGTCGGCGACGACGATGGCCCGGTGGTGCAGCAGTTCGCTGGCGGGAATGATGTCCGGCCACGCGGCCAAGGGGTGATCGGGGGCGATGGCGAAGACGAAATCAGTGTGTGTGCACAGCAGGCTGGCGGCAATGCCGCCGCGTGACGGCGGATCGCCCGGCGCGCCGATGGCCAGGTCGGCCCGGCCGGTGGCCAGTGCATCCCAGGTGCCGCCGAGGACTTCGCCGAAAAGCCGGATCTGGGTGCCGTGTCCGGCCGCGTAGAAACGTTTGAGCAGCGGGAAGATGCGTTCGATCGGAATGATGGCATCGAGCGCGATGCGCAATTCCGATTCCCAGCCGTCGGCGACGCGCTGGACGCGACGTTCCAGTTCGCTGGCGGCGCGCAGCAGGTGGCGGCCGTCGTCGAGCAGGGTTCGACCCGCTTCGTTCAGCGTCGCCTTGCGGCCTTCGCGCAGGAAGAGCGTGACGCCGAGATCGCTTTCCATCTTGGCCACGGCGTGGGACAGGGCGGAGGGGACGCGGTGCAGCGCCGCGGCCGCCGCCGTGAAGCTGCCGTGGCGTTCGATGGCATCCAGGATGAGCAAGAGATCGAGCGAAATTTTCATGTGAAAAATATTAAACGATAAGCTCAGAATAATTCGCTATTTTTAAATGAACGCCATGAATAACATGATGACTAAGCTATACGAATTATTCACAAGGATGCTGTCATGATTCAGCTTCGCCCCTCTGCCGAACGCGGCTACGCCGACCATGGCTGGTTACGCGCCCGGCACAGCTTTTCCTTTGCCGATTACTACGATCCTGCCGAGATGGGCTGGGGCGTGCTGCGCGTCATCAACGAAGACCGCGTCGCGCCGGGTACCGGTTTCGGCCGCCATGGCCATCGCGACATGGAAATCGTTACCTACATTTTGTCCGGCGCGCTCGAGCACAAGGACAGCCTGGGGAGCGGCGGCATCATCCGGCGCGGCGAAGTGCAGCGAATGACGGCTGGCCAGGGCATCCTGCACAGCGAGTTCAATCCGTCGAATGACGAGGAAACGCACCTCCTGCAGATCTGGATCGAGCCGGCACAACTCGGCACGCCGGCCAGCTACGAGCAGCAGGCCCTGCCGCTCGACGAGCTGCGCGGTCGCTGGCGCCTGGTCGCCTCGCCCGACGGTGCCGATGGCAGCACGACCATCGGCCAGGACGCCCGCCTGTGGGCCACCGTGCTGGCCGGTGGCGAAACGATCGACTACGGCCTGCAGCGCGGTCGCCTGGCCTACGTGCAGGTTATCTACGGTCAACTGGAAATAAACGGCAAAACGCTAAAGTCCGGCGACGGTGCAAAAATCGCCGACGAAACCGCATTGAACTTCCTGGCAAGCGATGAGGCGGAATTCCTGCTCTTCGACCTGCCGCCCCAGGCATGAACCCCACCCCAACGAGTATGAAAAAGGAGAACGCCATGAGCAAAACCATCGTCGTCTATCACTCCGGCTACGGCCACACCAAGCATGTCGCCGAAGTCGTCGCCGAAGGCGCCGGCGCCGAGCTGCTCGCCATCGATGCCGAAGGCAACCTGCCCGAAGGCGGCTGGGACAAGCTGGCCGCGGCCGACGCCATCATCTTCGGCACGCCGACCTACATGGGCGGCCCGAGCTGGCAGTTCAAGAAGTTTGCCGATGCCTCGTCCAAGGCCTGGTACACCCGCGCCTGGCAGGACAAGGTGTTCGGTGGCTTCACCAACAGCGCCAGCCCGGTCGGCGACAAGGGCGCGACGATGATCCAGCTGCAGACGCTGGCCTCGCAGCATGGCGGCCTGTGGGTCAGCCTCGGTTTGCTGCCGGCCAACACCAAGGCCGCGACGCACGCCGACGTCAATCATCTGGGCGGTTCGGTCGGCCTGCTCGTTCGTTCGCCGTCCGATGCCGGCGTCGATGAAATTCCGGCCGGCGACCTCGAAACGGCCAAGCGCTACGGCCAGCGCGTCGCCGACATCGCCGCTCGCCTGAGTCGCTAAACGCACTACCGGGCGGCCCCACAAGGGCTGCCCGCTGCTATAGTGAGATCATTCCCTGGTATTTCGGAGTGATCGCATGGCACTGACAACTTCCCTGGCCGACCTGTCGATCATCCTCGTCGAGCCGTCGGCAATGCAGGCGCATCTGGTCACGCGCATGCTTGAGCATCAGGGTGTCCGCAAGGTAACGCACGTCGATTCCGCCAAGGCCGCCCTGGCCGCGCTCAAGGGCCATGCGACGAACGTCATCGTGATCAGCAGCCTCTACCTGCCCGACCAGCCGGGCACCGAACTCGTCGCCGCCATGCGCGCCAACGCCGATTTCGAAACCGTGCCCTTCATTCTCGTCTCCAGCGAAACCCGGCCGCAAGTGCTCGAACCCGTGCGCCAGTCCGGCGCCTGCAGCATTGTCGCCAAGCCCTTCAACGAACAGCAGTTGTCGCGCGCCCTCTACGCCGCGGCCGATTACCTCAATCCGCCCGAAGACCTGGATGTTGCCGAAATCGAAAACCTGCGCGTCCTGCTCGTCGACGACAGCCTCTCGTCGCGCCGCCACCTGCGTCGGCTGCTTGCCGAGCTGGGCATCGAGCGCGTCACCGAGGCGGTCGATGGCAAGGAGGCCGTTGCCCTGCTCGAACAGGCCATGGTCGACCTCGTCATCACCGACTACAACATGCCGGAAATGGACGGCCGCGAGCTGACCGAATACATCCGCACGCAAAGCTGGCAGGCCGAAGTGCCGGTGCTGATGGTGACCAGCGAGCAGAACATGGGCCGCCTGGCGGCCGTTGAGCGGGCCGGCGTCTCGGCCATCTGCGACAAGCCTTTCGAAGCCGGCACCATCCGGCGCCTGATCAGCGAGTCCTTGACGCGATAAGGCGCACCACCTGCTGCCGGCCGACGACGATCAGCGCCAGCATGACGAGCAGCGGGTCGAACAGCACATCCCACAGATTGCCGAAGACGCCGCTGGCGTAGCCGGCGAGATCGATGGCGAGGATCGCCAACCAGGCATCCTGCCGCTTCCACCACAGGGCCAGGCCGAGCGGCAGCAACACGCCGAGCAGCAGGGCCGGCTGGTAGCCGAGGGCATAGGGGTCGAACGTCCCCAGGCCGAGCGCCGTCGCGTAGAAGGGCAGGGCGAAGGCGAGCAGGCCGAGGGCCGGCCGATAGGTCAGCGGCGAGGGCGTCTTGTCGGCCAGCTGAATCACGGCCAGGGCGAGCAGGGTCAGCGACGGCGTGCCGAAATAGGCGTGCATGCCCGGCGCGATGCCGACGAGCAGGGCGAGCGTACTGGCCGACAGCGCCACCCGGGCGCGCAGTTCGCCGAGCGGGATCAGCGTGGCCAGCGCGCCGAAGATCACGGCATGGGCGAGCAGGCCGTACGCGGCGAGGATGTTCATGGCTGCCCCCCGTCGAGCCAGGCTTCGCTGAAGGCAACGTACTTGATGCCTTGCTGGCGCCAGGCGTAGGCGAGGTGGATGCGGCCGTCGCGGCCGAGCAGCAGGGCCGGGTGCGTGTAGTCGGCGCCGCCGTCGGCGGCCGTGTCGACCGTGCGCGCTTCGCGCCAGGTCTTGCCCTCATCGGCTGAGAGCCAGAGCAGCAGCGATTGCCGTCCGGTCGCCGGGTTGCCGGCCAGCAGCAGGCGGCCGCTGCCCAGACGCAGCACGGCCAGCGGCGTGGCGGGCGTGGTGATGGCCGGGGCTTCGGTTGCCTGCCAGTGCGCGCCAGCGTCGGCGGTGGTGGCGATGCGGATCGGGGCGGGCATTGCGTCGGCGGCGGTCAGGACGGTAACCGCGCGCTGTTCGTCGAGCACTGCACTCGTCGGGTGTGCGCTGCCGCCGGTGCCGGACAGCCGCCGCTTGTCGATGATCCGGCCGGTCGCCGAGAGGCGCAGCCATTCGCCGTGACGGCCGATGAAGTCGTGGCCGATGCTCAGCCCGAGGCCGCCATCGGCCAGCGGCAGCGGCGGCGAACGCAGCTGGCCGCCGAAGTTGGCGAAGGGCGAGGTGGTCAGGCGGGCCGGCTGGGTCCAGGTCTTGCCGCCATCGGTCGATACGCTGTGGTTGATCGAATCGCCCAGCGCGCTGCTGCCGTACCACAGGTGCAGCCAGCTGCCTTCGGCGTAGATCACCGGGCTGGCGAGCTGGCCGATGCGGGCGAAGGTGCCGCCGGCCGTGCTTTCCCGGCTGGCGATCTGCAGCGGCTGGCGCCAGCCGTCGCGGTCGCGCACGTTGAGGCGCACGGTCATGGCGTCGTCCGTCCCGGCCAGCCAGACGGCGGCGATGCGGCCATCGGGCAATTCGCTCAGGCTGGGGGCGGTGGCCACGGCGCTGGTGTCGCGCCACAGCATTTCACCGACGAAGCTGGCCGGCAGCGCTGCCAGGGCTTTGGCCGGGGGCGTGAAGCCGGTCGGCGCCGGGGCGGGCGCGCGCCAGAAGGCGGCGCCCAGCGCAGCGACAAAGAGGACCAGCAGGAGCGGGCGGGGAAACGGCATGGGCGGGAATTCTACCCGGTTCAACCAGCTGGATCCCCGCTTGCGCGGGGATGACGAGCGGGCCGGCTCGGAAACGAAGCCCGGTTCGTCAGCAGCCCTTGTATTCCGGCTTGCGCTTTTGCATGAAGGCGTCGATGCCTTCGCCGGCGTCCTCGCTCATCATGTTGCAGGCCATGACTTCGGCGGCGTAGGCGTAGGCATCTTCGAGCCCCATTTCCAGTTGCTTGTAGAACATGCCCTTGCCGGTGCGGATGGCGACGGCGCTCTTGCCGAGGATACTGCCGGCCAGTCGTTCGATTTCGGCGTCCAGGGCGTCGAGCGGCACGACGCGATTGACCAGGCCCTTGGCCCTGGCTTCCATGGCGTCGATGAATTCGCCGGTAAGCAGCATTTCGAGCGCCGCCTTGCGACCGAGGTTGCGCGCCAGGCCGACGGCCGGCGTTGAGCAGAACAGGCCGACATTGATGCCCGACACGGCGAACTTCGACACGTCGGCAGCGACGGCCAGGTCGCACATCGACACCAGCTGGCAGCCGGCGGCGGTGGCGATGCCATGCACGCGGGCGATGACCGGCTGCGGCATTTTCGTGATGGTCAGCATGAGTTCGCCGCATTGCTTGAACAGCGCCTGCATGTAGTCCTTGCTGTGGTTGGCGCGCATTTCCTTGAGGTCGTGGCCGGAGCAGAAGGCCTTGCCGGCGCCGGCGATGACCACGACGCGCACGGTTTCGCTGGCGGCGATGGCGTCCAGTTCGGCCCGCAGGGCGGTGAGCAGATCCTTCGACAGCGAGTTGAAGGCGTTCGGGCGGTTGAGGGTCAGTGTGGTCAGGCCGTCGGCGCGGTCGGTGCGCAGGACGAGCGGTTCGGTGGTGGTCATGGTGTCTCCAGCGTTGGTGTTATGGGTTGAGGCTTATCCGGAAAGGCTGATTCTACGCCGAGCGGTGAATCTTACGGTCAACCGGAAAAAACGGCCAAAAACGAAAATCACAGCCCGGTTGCATTGCCCCTTCCTTGTGTAGCTTTTGCTACAGACCGCCCTTCGGCCCGGGCCTAAGCTGGGCCTCGCTATATTCCATAGCGATTTCTGGAGAACAGCCAAATGCAAGCCATGCGTTATTTTCTCGATACCCACGACCGCAGCCGCGGCACCTTTCCGGCGCAACTGAGCGCGGATGACTTCGAGGTCTTTTTCGCGCAGTACGAAACCGCCTGCCAGGCCGAGGGCGTCATCCCCTTGCGCACCCATGTCGGTTACGCCGATGGGCGCGCCTTCTGCCTGAACCTGGCGCCGGATGCCGATGCGGTGCGCCGGGCGCATGCGCGTGTCGGGTTGCCCTTCGACGACATCACCGAAATCACCACGGCCACGCCGGGCGACACCTTCTTCCGTCGCCGCACGTAAGCCACCTGGCGGCGGGGCGACCCACCGCTGACGCTCAGCGAGATTCCATCATGGACAACGCACTCCTCGACATCGGCCTTCCCGCCGTCCTCATCGGCTTCGCCAGCCTGGCCCTCATGGTGCACAAGGAACTCGGGCCCTTCGCCGGCCTCAATGTCGCCGGCCGCTGGTTGCTCACCGGCCTGTTCGGCATGGGCTTTGTCGCCTTCGGTATAAAGATGGCGGTGGCGATTGCCATCGAACGCCTGCCCGAGCAGACCATCGCACCCCTGCTCGATCGACCCGTGGCCGAGCGCTTGAGCGTCGAGGGCGACGCGTCCTTCCTCAACCCGGCAGCCATGCGGCCGGCCCATTACGTATGGCAGGCGCTGCCCGAGCAGGCGCCCGAGCCGGCCGACAACCCTGGCAATGCGGCCAAGGTCGTGCTCGGCAAGCGGCTCTTCAACGAAAAGCGGTTGTCCGGCGACGGCACCCTGTCCTGCGCCAGTTGCCATGATCTTTACAGCCACGCCGGTGCCGACGCCCGGTCGACGGCGCTCGGCATCGAGCAGCAACGCGGGCCGCGCAATACGCCGACGGTCTGGAACGCCGCCTTCATGTCGCGCCTGTTCTGGGATGGCCGCGCCGCCACGCTCGAGGAACAGGCCATGGGGCCGATCCTCAACCCCATCGAGATGGGGATGTCGACGCCGGCCGAAGCCGAGCGCCGCCTGCGTCTCGACGCCAGCTATCGCAAGGATTTTGCCCGGGCCTTCGGCGACAGCGAGCCGATCAGCTTCGTCCGCGTCGCCCAGGCCATCGCCGCCTACGAGCGCACGCTCATCACGCCCGACGCACCCTACGACCGCTTCGTGCGCGGCGATGCAACGGCGCTGACGCCGGCCCAGCTGCGCGGCATGGCGCTCTTCGAGTCGGTCGGCTGCGTGCTCTGCCATCGCGGCCCGAGCTTCAGCGATGCTGGACTGGTCGGCGGCGAATCGGCCTTCCGCATCTTCCCCGCCAACGCCACGCCCTACGAAAAGCAGTACGACCTGCTGCTCGACGGCAAGCGCGGCACCTGGCGCATCGCCTCGCTGCGCAACGTCGCGCTGACCGGTCCGTGGCTGCACAACGGCTCGGTCGACAAGCTCGAGGAAGTCGTCCGCATCATGGCCAGCGCCCAGCTTGGCCGCTCCGGCAAGCTCAACGCCTGGCTCAACGACGACCGCCAGCTCGGCAAGACCGATCGCTCCCCGATTGGCGACAAGGAAGTGGCCGACATCGTCGCCTTCCTCGAAGCCCTGAGCAGCGACCGGCTGGCGGCGGAAACGCGTAAAACGGTGAGGGGCGGATGACGTAATGGGGCTGGCCGGCAGCGCCAGGCCGGCCCCGGTACATTTCAAATTTGGGCGTTTTTTCCGGTAGACCGTCAAATCGGGCTGACGCCCCGGTCGGGCAGCCTATTCCGACTTGTCGCCGGTCACGGTCTTCCGGAGGAGTTCCAGCTGCTCCTCTTCGGTGTACTCCGAATCGTCATTCGCCACCTTGATGAGGAGTACGCCCAACCCGAAGGACGCCAGGCCGAGGAACAGGAAGAGGACCATGGGCGCATACGCCCAAGTGCCATCGCCGTGGTAACGCGACCGATCGAAAACCCCGGCCATCCAAGCGATGAACGGCGCCGCGATGAACAGATACCCGATGACCTTGGAAAGCCCCGGGGCTTTCTTCGTCAGCCAAGCCAGCCCGAAGACAAAACCCGCCAGTACGCTCGCCAGGATCAGCGAACCCAACGACGGTTTGTCGAGCAGCCAGGGAACGACAAACACGGCGAGGGCGACCAGCTGGGCGTGACGGACTTTGGAGGAAGTGCTCATAGGGGGCTCGTGTTCAGGATATGACCGGCTTCCCGGTCCAGGTGGCGAGTTTGGCGGCAGCGCTGGATGCGTTGATGGCATCGCCGGATTCACCCAGGGTCACGGACGAAAAGCTCCCCAGCGAAAGTGAAACGGTGTAACCCCGCTGGAAACCATCGTTGTTCGCGCCTGAATCGCGGATGCGGATACTCTTGATTTGATCGAATGAGCAAAGCACACGTTTCAGATTCGCCACCGTTCTCGCCTGGCGATTGACCACCAATGCTTGCACGCTCCCCCGAATCACGAGTTCATCGTCCTCTTCGCTGATCACCTCGAAGTCGTTGTGTTCAACAGTCGGAAGAGATATTTCCGGGAAGAGGTTTCCATCGTTCTTGATCCATCGCGAACCTCGCAGCAGGTAGTAGGCAAGACCCAGTCCTAGTGCGCCCATCACGAACGAATAGGCCCCGGCAATGGCGGCAAAAATCAGGAGTGAGCCGATAAAGAAATAGAGGACACGGACCATGGATGTTAATGCGCTCCTTCTTCTCTTTGCGCTCTCTTGAGTCGGCGAGCGACACCTGGCCAGCCAATCGCTTGTATGAGGACCAATGCGATGACAAGTGCTACTACCAAAAACCCAACAATGTCCCTGTGGCTGGGGTGGGCGGTGATCAGGAGTATTGAAAGCAAAGGAAACAGGAAGACGAGAATGATCGGGTAATAGGTCACGATTTTTGGGATGACCACAACCGGGTTTTTCGTTACCGGATCTACCCATCCAACAATATCTTTTTTGGAATTGCCCCGAAAAGCAGCAATTACGTCCATGCCTGGATTTGGTTTGCATGCCGAAGCGATGGGTAGTTCAGCGATGCTCAGGCCGTCAATGGAGATGGATACGACCGAGTGGGCTACTCCTCCACGGGAGGGCACCGTTACGAAATGATTGACAGCGAGGTTGGAGATTTTCTCTGTGCGCAAGTGAGGGTTCTCTAGCATGGAAGGTCAGCGGACCGTCCTGTCGGGTGGAGCGGAATGTTTGGCATTGGTTTTTCAGTCGCCATGTGCTTCACCTGCGATGGCAGAAGCGCCATGTTCAGATTTGTTTAGCTCGACGAGTACCATTTTTTCGGAGTCCTCCGGAAATGCGCGGGTATCGTATTTGCCCCAGTTGTACTGGCTGCGAACAAACGCCCAAATGCCAACAACTCCGAGCAACGGAACGAGCCAGACGATTAGGCACTGAGCAACTTTCTGGGATGACGAAAACATTGGGCATTTGATTACCAGCGCTGAAACCCGAATGTTTGCGACCACAATGGCGCCAATTGCCGCAAGCGAGATGATGGAAAATGGGCTCAACTTTGTTGCCTAACTATTGAGGGGCGACAATGCTGTCGCCAGATCCAGAAGCCTGTCCAATAAGCTGGCGGATAGGGTAGTCGGGGGTGAGTTCAAAGCAGCGGTATGGGGCAAATACTTGCATGTTCTTGAAGTGCTTCAGGCAACAAACCGGACAGTATGAATATTCCGGTGAAATTGCAATGTCATTTCCATTCGCGCAGTTTTTCGGGGCGCTTCCCGGTGCGCGCGGGATTTCAATTTTGGCCATTTTTTCCGGTTGACCGTCAAAGCCGGCCTTGCTCCGGAAATTCCGTCGGCATTACACTCGCCGGCACTGCCGGTCGTGGCGCGTGGGGGTGTTGCCGGATTTTGGCGGGGTGAGGGGGCGGCGATGGTCAAGCTGGAGAGTTTTAGTCCGTTTTGCAATCTGACGGCGTCGGGGAAGACCCGGTTGCGCGAGGGGTTGGTGAGTCGTCACGAGGCCTCGGCGGCGCCCTTGCTGTTCAAGGGGCAGCAGATTTCCGGGGCGTATTTCGTGCTGGATGGGCGCTTGCGTGTGTATTCGCTGGCGCCGAACGGGACGGAGGCGACGATGTATTTCATCGATGCCGGCGAGACTTGCGTGTTCGCGCTGAACAGCCTGTTCAACGATCTGCTCTACCCGGCCTGGGTGCAGGCAGAGTCGCCGACGACGCTGGCTTTCCTGCCCGGGCCGCTGTTCCGCAGCCTGTTCGCCGAGGAGCCGGTGATTCGCGACCTGACGGTGCGCACCTTGTCGACGCTGGTGTTCCGGCTGATGGCCGAGCTCGAGGAGGTGCATTCGTTCAAGCTGAACCAGCGCCTGGCCAACCTGCTGCTGACGCATGCGTCGTCGGGCGGGGTGCTGGCGATGACGCAGCAGCAGATGGCCTTTCACCTCGGCACGACGCGCGAGGTGGTGGCGCGGCTGATGCGTGAGTTCGTGGCGCTGGATTATGTCGAGACACGGCGCGGGGTGACGCTCATCCGCAACGTTGCCGGGCTGCGCCGGGTGGTCAGCGAAGCCTGAGCGATGCATGGCGGGATCATGTAAACGGGAACGGCCGGGCCGGGCGCGGTAAAATGCCGGCCATGAATTCGCCGCGCTACGTCCACCTCCGTCTCCATTCCGAATATTCCGTTACCGATGGCATCGTGCGCATCGGCGATGCCGTCAAGCGCGCGGCGGGGGACGGCATGCCGGCGATGGCGCTGACCGATCTCGGCAACCTGTTCGGGCTCGTCAAGTTCTACACCGGGGCGCGCGGCAAGGGCGTCAAGCCGATTGCTGGCGCCGACGTGTGGATCGCCAACCCGGATTCGCCGGAGGACGCCTACCGCCTGCTGCTGCTCGTGCGCAACAACGCGGGTTACAAGCAGTTGTGCGAGTTGCTGACCAAGGCTTATCTGGTCGAAGGCCGGCGCGACCGCGCAGAAATCCGCCGCGAGTGGTTCGGCGAAGTCGGCTGCGACGGGCTGATCGCCCTGTCCGGCGCGCATCTCGGCGATGTCGGCGAAGCCTTGCTGAACGGCAATTTCGATCTGGCCGGCGAGCGGGCCAAGGCCTGGGAGGCGACCTTCCCCGACGCTTTCTACCTCGAAGTCCAGCGCTACGGCCAGCCGCAGCAGGAGGCCATCGTCCAGCAGACGGCCGATCTGGCCGGCGAAACGGGTTTGCCGCTGGTCGCCACGCATCCGATTCAGTTCATGAACCGCGACGACTTCCGCGCCCACGAGGCCCGCGTCTGCATCGCCGAAGGTTACGTGCTGGGCGACACCCGGCGGCCGAAGATCTACACCGAGGAGCAGTATTTCAAGACGCAGGCCGACATGGTCGAGCTCTTCGCCGACTTGCCCGAGGCGCTGGAAAACACGCTGGAAATCGCCAAGCGCTGCAACCTCACGATGACGCTGGGCAAGAACTTCCTGCCCAACTTCCCGATTCCGCCGGGCATGACCATCGACGAATTCCTTGTCGACGAGGCGAAGAAGGGGCTTGAGGTCCGCCTCGCCGAGCTCTATCCTGATCCCGAAGTGCGTGCTCAGCGCCGGCCGGAATACGACGACCGCCTCGTCTTCGAGTGCAACACCATCGTCCAGATGGGCTTCCCCGGTTACTTCCTGATCGTGGCGGACTTCATCAACTGGGCCAAGCAGAACGGCGTGCCGGTCGGCCCCGGCCGGGGTTCCGGCGCCGGCTCGCTGGTCGCCTACAGTCTGCGCATCACCGACCTCGATCCGCTTGCCTACGCCCTGCTGTTCGAGCGCTTCCTGAATCCGGAACGGGTCTCGATGCCCGACTTCGATGTGGACTTCTGCCAGGACAACCGCTGGCGCGTCATCGAGTACGTGCGCGAGCACTACGGCGCCGACGCGGTCAGCCAGATCGCCACCTTCGGTACGATGTCGTCGAAGGCCGTGATCCGCGACGTTGGCCGCGTCTTCGGCCTGCCGTACTCGATGTGCGACCGGATTTCAAAGCTCATCCCCATCGTCCAGAACAAGCCGGTGTCGCTGGCCGAGGCGCTGGAACAGGAGCCGCAGCTTCGGGAAATGATGGAAGGCGACGGCGATGGCGAAACCATCCGAGAACTGTTCGACCTGGCCAGCCGCCTCGAAGACTTGACCCGTAACGTCGGCATGCACGCCGGCGGCGTGCTCATCGCGCCGGGCAAGATCACCGAATTCTGCCCGATCTACCAGGCCACCGGCTCGGACGCCTCGCCCGTCTCGCAATTCGACAAGGACGACGTCGAAAAGGCCGGCCTCGTGAAGTTCGACTTCCTGGGGCTGCGCAACCTGACGATTATCGAGCTGGCCGTCGAGTACATCCGACGCATGACCGGCGAAAAGCTCGACCTCATGTCGCTCGGCTTCAACGATCCCGCCGCCTACCAGATCCTCAAGGACGCCAATACGACGGCCATCTTCCAGGTGGAATCGGACGGCATGAAGAAGCTGCTCAAGAAGCTGGCGCCGGACCGTTTCGAAGACATCATCGCTGTGCTCGCGCTCTATCGTCCCGGCCCACTCGGCTCCGGGATGGTCGATGACTTCATCCTGCGCAAGAAAGGCCAGCAGAAGATCGACTATTTCCACCCCGACCTGACCGCCTGCCTGTCGCCGACCTACGGCGTCATCGTGTATCAGGAACAGGTCATGCAGATCTCGCAGATCATCGGCGGCTACACGCTCGGTGGCGCCGACATGCTGCGCCGGGCGATGGGCAAGAAAAAGCCCGAGGAAATGGCCAAGCACCGGGAGACCATCGCTGCCGGTGCCAAGGAGAAGGGCTACGACCCGGCGCTCGCCGAGCAATTGTTCGACCTGATGACCAAGTTCGCGGAATACGGCTTCAACAAGTCGCACACCGCCGCCTACGCCGTCGTCACCTACCACACCGCCTGGCTCAAGGCCCACCACTGCGCGGCCTTCATGGCGGCGACCATCTCGTCCGACCTCGACAACACCGACTCGGTCAAGATCTTCTACGAAGACACCATCGCCAACGGCATCAAGGTGCTCGGTCCGGACGTCAATGTCTCGAACTACCGCTTCGAGCCGGTCGACCGCGGCACCATCCGCTACGGCCTGGGCGCGGTCAAGGGCACCGGCGAGCAGGCCGTCAACGTCATCCTCAAGGCGCGCGAAGAGGGCGGCCCGTTCAAGGATCTGTTCGATTTCTGCCAGCGCTGCGACAAGCGCATGGTCAATCGCCGCACCATCGAGGCGCTGATCAAGGCCGGCGCCTTCGATGGCATCGCCCCGGCCGTCGAGGGGGCGACGCTGGCCGACCGCCACAAACTGCTGGCCACCGTCGGTGTCGCCATGGACTTCGCCGAGCAGGCCGAACGCAACGCCATGCAGACCAGCCTGTTCGACATCGCCGAAGTCGCCGACGAACATGCGCCCGAATACATATCGGTCCGGCCGTGGGACGAAAAGACCCAGCTCATGGAAGAGAAGACGGCGCTCGGCTTCTTCTTCTCCGGCCACCCGTACAACACCTGCAAGAAAGAGCTGGCGCGCTTCGTCCGTCGCCCGCTCAATCGCCTGGAACCGGCCAAGGAAATGACCACCCTGGCCGGTCTGGTGGTCGGCGTGCGCACGCAGATGACCCGGCGCGGCAAGATGCTCTTCGTCCAGCTCGACGACGGTACGGGCATGGTCGAGGTCTCGGTCTTCAACGAACTGTTCGAGGCCGAGCGAGCCAAGATCGTCACCGACGAGGTCCTCGTTGTCGAAGGCAAGGTCAGCTACGACGAGTTCTCCGGCGGCAACCGCGTGGTCGCCGACAAGCTCATGACTCTGGGTGAAGCGCGTGCCCGCTTCGCCAGGCATCTGCTGCTCAAGATGAACGGCAATTCCGATGCGCACAAGCTCAAGTCACTGCTCGTGCCATTCGCGCCCGGCCCGGCGACGGTGCGTGTGCGTTACCGGAACGCCGATGCCGAATGCGAGCTGGTGCTCGGCAACGCCCTGAGCGTCCGCCTCGACGAAGCGCTGCTCGACGCCCTGAATGGCTGGCTGCAACCGGAAAACGTCGAGATCGTCTACCCGTGACCCGTTTGATCGACCAAACCCTGTTCGATGCCCTGACGCAGGAGGCCGGCCAGTTGCCGCGCGGACGCCGGCATCACAGCTTTCATCCGAATGATGCCTATCCGGCCCATCGCCTGCTCGTCGCCATCGAGCCGGGTTCGTACGTTGCCCCGCATCGCCACCTCGATCCCAACAAGGACGAAACGCTGATCGTCCTCCGCGGCCGCCTCGGCGTCATCTTCTTCCGCGAAGACCATGCCGTCGACCGTTGTGTTGTCCTGCAGGCCGGTGGTGACACCATCGGTGTCGATATTCCGCACGGTGTTTTTCACACGGTGCTGGCACTGGAACCCGGTACGATTTTCTTCGAAGCCAAGGCCGGGCCCTACGTGCCCGTCGCCGAGAGCGAGCGCGCAAGCTGGGCCCCGCCCGAAGGCGCGCCAGCCGTCGCCGACTATCTGAAGCAACTCCTCTCCCTTTTCGCCTGAGTCTCGTCCCTTCGCTGAGTCGCGGCATCTGATCGACGATTGCCGGGCGGCAGGCCTTCAATCACCCTGTCCGCCGCTCATTTGGCCTAACCAGGCCCGTGCGCCCCCCGTTTTCGTCCTTTCTTGGGCGCCGGATGGGTCTGGGGAGTACGCCGCCGCGATACATCCCTGCTTTTTGGCCAATGACATATCCGTTTGTAATAAAAATAACATATAAAACAAATGCTGCAATGCGGTTTCTGTTTTTGTTTTGTGATAAAAAAACCAATAAAAATAGATTGTTATATGCAGAAAGTTATATGCTGCGTAACAAAAATTTAATTGACATTGGTATTTTCGGTCGATAGCATGGCACGTCGCTTGTAACCTCTTTGCGAGCTTCCCAGATTGTTTTTCCCCCTGCAGGAGAATGTATGATTCACAAACTCAAACCATTGGCGGCATTGCTGGCTAGTGCGTTGATCTCGACCGGCGCGCTGGCTGCAACTCAGACGCTGGATGCGGGCAACTACACGATTACGTATGACGATACGGCTCTTGGGCTGTTTGGTACGCCAGTTCTGACTTCTTCTGGTATCGCCTTTGCGCCGGGTGGTACCCCTGGTTTCACGGCTGTCAACACCGTTCTTCAATCGATTGCGGCGCTGACAATTACGGCGGATGCCGGGTACAAACTGACGAGTTTCAATCTGAACGAGAAAGGTTCCTATTTCAAAGTAGGGGGCGATTCAGTCGTGTTCGTTGGCGGAAAGCTAACTGTTCAGGATTTGGTTAATACCGGCAATAGCGTGGTCAAGGATATCTCGTCGGGTTCCCCTCTGAGCGTTACGACGACCTTTGATCAGAACTTCAAGACCGAGACTTGGAGCGCAACTGCTGGTGCATCTCTGGCGGCATCCAAGGTGCATGTCAGTATCTTTGACGTCCTCGGGGCTATTCCGTTCAACGGAGGATATGCATCCATTGGCAAGAGCAACGTGATTCTGGATGTGACGGTTGCCGCCGTTCCGGAACCGCAATCCTTTGCCATGCTTCTGGCTGGTCTGGGTATCGTCGGTGCTGTGGCGCGTCGTCGCCGTATCGGCGCTTAATTGCCGCCGCAAGGCGCCACCCGCAAGGCGTGGCGTTGAAAAAGAGAAAGCCCCTCGCGAGGGGCTTTCTTTTTGGGTGATGATGGCTGGCGGCTATTTCACCAGATCGGTCTTGAAGCCGATGCGAACCGCGCCCCAGTGGCGACCGCCAATCTTGATCGGCATGGTCAGGTCGGCGAGGATTTCGCCGGTATCCCGAACGTAGGTTTGGAACAGCGAGTTTTTCTGATTCTTGGCGCCCTTGCTGCCGACCGGGTCGTCAAAGATGCGCTTGTGCCGGCATTTGGCCAGATCGATGGCCGGGTCGCCGGTGGGTGGGTTGGAGAACACGGCATTGTGGGCCGGCGCGTAGCCGTTGCTGTCCATGGCCAGTGAATAGACCAGGCCGGGGACGTTCTGCAGCAGATTGTCGAACATCCGGGTCAGTTCGCTGTCGCATTGGCTGTCGTAGGCCGTTGTATACCGCTTCGGATTGGAGCCGGGGATTTCCCGGTAGGTCTGGTCGAAGATGTTGACGCCCCGATCCGCGAGCTTTTGCAGCACGCCGGTGACTTCATCGCGGAACACTGCGCACTTGTCATGCAGCGTGTCGAACATGCTGTTGCCGGTGCGGAAATCGGCCAGTGTGCACTGCAGGTCTTCGGTCGATTCGCGCAAGGTTTTTGCATTGTCGAGACACTGTCGCATGCGTCCTGAGATGTCGCGGGAGTGATCGCGGATGCCTTCGACTTCGCGGTGGATGGTCTGGTTGCTTTCGCGCAGGTTGTAAATGGCGGTCGAAATCGACGAGAGTTGTTCGGTCGTTTGCTTGAAGTCGCCGACCATGGTCGCCAAGTCAGAGGAGGATGTCTCGATATATTCGTTGGCGCGGGTGACTTCGCCGACGATGGTCTGGGTTTTTTCCGACGTGTCGGAGACGAGGTTGATCATCGATTGCGTATTCTGACCGATCACCTGCGTGGCTTTTTTGACCTTTTCCGCCAGTTTGCGGACCTCGTCGGCCACGACGGCGAAGCCGCGCCCGGCTTCACCGGCACGGGCGGCCTCGATGGCGGCGTTGAGGGCCAACAGGTTGGTCTGGTCGGAAATGTCGTTGATCAGCGAAACGATCTCGTTGATCTTCATCGAATTGCTGTGCAGTTCGGTGACGGTCGTCGAGAAATGCTCGATGTGCGCATTGGTCGAGCGCATGGTCGTGGCCACGGTTTCCATTTGTTCCAGCGAGCGCTGGGCCAGGTCCAGATTGTTGCGGGTGGAGGCCTGGATGGCGTCGGAGTTGCTGACGACTTCGTTGACCGCCTGGTTGACCAGGTTGCTGGACTCGAAGACGTTGGCGGCCAGCGCTTCCTGGCGGCGAACGGCGTCGTCGGTTTGCTGGACCAGGCTGTTCATGCGCGCAGCGTCAGCGGCGATGCTCACGCTGCGCTCTCGGGCGTGCGAGATCAGACCGCGGACGCGCCCGAAAAAGCGGTTGATGTTGGCCGATACGCGGCCTGCAGCATCGCTGCCGGGATTGCCTACCGAATGCGATAGGTCAGCGTTTCCGTCGGCAATCGCCGCAATGTCGCGGTCAATCTTGTCGAGGGATGCGCTGTTTCCAAAGAATCCCATGGGTGTCTCCTGAATAATTATTGGATGGGATTGCGTGAACCGAACCAGCCCCGCATGGCGAGGCGGTCCTTATTTTTATATTAGTTGCTGCGCTGGCGGGCCGACAGGCGGCCGAGGACGAATCCCTTGATTTCATGGAAGGGAATCGGCTTGCCAAATATGGTGATGTCGGAGGGCAGGCCGCGTTCGAGAATTTCTTCGCGGTCGATGGCGCTGACGACGATGATGTCCATGCGGGCGAGGTCGCTGTTGGCACGCAGGCGACGGATCATCTCGAAGCCGTCCATGCCGGGCATCATGAGGTCGGCGATCAGGATGTCGGGCACGCGCTGACCGACTTGCAGCAGACCGTCGAAGCCGTTGGCGACGATGCGCAGCTTGACCGGCAGATTCCAGCTGTCGACTGTCATCTGATAGAGCATTTGCAGGGTCAGGTCGTCTTCGGCAACGAGAAGGTCGATCTGACCGTTGTATTCCTGCGCGCTTGGCGTCAGGTTGCGACGACGGGCGAGTAGCGCTTCGACGGAGGCGACCGGAATCCGGCGGTGTCCGCCGGCGGTTTTCCACGCTTCGAGCGCACCGCTCTCAACCATGTTCTGAACGGTGCCCAGAGAAACACCCAAGCGGAGCGCCGCCTGACGGGTGCTAAGGTATTCGGAATCGGCCATGTTTTTTAACTTTGTGAAATTACAAATTCGGCAAATTTTATCCTGTAATCTCGCGAAATTACAATAAAAAAAACCCGGGACAATATTTGTCCCGGGTTTTTTGGTCGAATCGCCCTGCCAGTGGACGAAGTGTGACTTACAGCTTCTTGTGGTTGCCCCTGAGATAGACGGCGACGCCTTCGGTTGTCGCAACCATGCCGGGTTTGCCCTTGTTCCAGCCAGCCGGGCAGACTTCGCCGTGCTCTTCGAAGAACTGGAGTGCGTCGACCATGCGCAGCATCTCGTCGATGTTGCGGCCGAGGGGCAGCATGTTGACGACCTGGTGCATGACAATGCCATTTTTATCAATAAGGAAAGATCCGCGCAGGGCGACGCCGGCGGCTTCGAGTTCGACGTCATAGGCGCGGCAGATGTCGTGCTTGACGTCGGCGACCAGCGGGTAGCCAACCTGGCCGATGCCACCGTCCTTGATGGCGGTGTTCTTCCAGGCCAGGTGGGTGAATTGGGAGTCGATGGAGACGCCGATGACTTCGACGCCGCGCTGCTTGAATTCTTCCAGGCGATGGTCGAAGGCGATCAGTTCGGACGGGCAGACGAAGGTGAAGTCGAGCGGGTAGAAGAACAGGACAACCGGCTTGCCTTTGAAGGAGGACAGTTTCAGTTCCTTGATTTCGTTGTTGCCATATACGGCGGTGGCGGTGAAATCAGGGGCTTGCTTGCCAACGAGAACGGCCATGGGGTACTCCTTTTTTGATGGGTTTATGGGATGGGGTTGAACTATCCAATCTAACGAAGCGGGAAGGTCATGTCAAACGGGCATTTGATATGCCTCAAAGCGGCTTGTTGGCGGCGGGGCTTGTCCGTAAAGCGCGGGTCGCTGGCATAATCGCGTTATGAAAATAATGATAGCCGAGCAGACTGGCGGAGGGGCCGGGACTTGCTGAAGGTGCTGGTTTTTCTGCCGGTGGTGGGGGCTGTCCTGATGGCCGTGCTGCCGGTGCGCCGCGCCCTGCCGCTCTGGCAGGTGGCGATGGCATTCGCTTTGGCGGCGCTGGGCTACGCCTTGTGGCTGGCCGGGCAGTTCGATCCGGCCGGGGCGGCCGTCCAGATGTTCGAGAGCCAGGCGTGGAACCGCCGGCTGGGTTCCTATTTTGCACTGGGTGTCGATGGCATTTCGCTGGCCATGGTCTTGCTGACGGCCTTGCTGTCGCTCATCGCCATCCTGGTGTCGCGCCGCATGGAAGAGGGCGCCCGACTGTATTTCCTGCTCGTCCTGCTGCTTGAGTCGGCCATGTTCGGCGTTTTTCTGGCGCGCGACTGGTCCCTGTTCTACGTATTCTGGGAAGCGACGCTGCTGCCGCTGTTCTTCCTGATCGACCGCCTGGGGGGCGTCAACCGGCAGCGGGCGGCGCTCAACTTCTTCCTGTACACCCTGGGTGGATCGGTGTTCATGCTTGTCGCGCTGCTCTTTCTATATGACGCGGCGCCCGGCCACAGCTTTGCCATGGCCGACATGGCCGAGGGCGGTCGCAATTTGCCGCTCAACACGCAGCTGCTGATCTTCGCCGGGCTGTTCATCGGTTTTGGCGTCAAGATGCCGGTGTTTCCGCTGCACGGCTGGTTGCCGCTGGCCCACGTCGAGGCGCCCAGCCCGGTGTCCATCCTGCTCTCCGGCGTGCTGCTCAAGATGGGCGCCTACGGGCTGATACGTGCTGCCGAGACGCTGCCCGCCGCCTTGCTGGCGACGCAGGACTGGCTGGCCATCCTCGCCTTCATCAGCCTGCTCTACGGCGGCATCCTGGCCTGGCGCCAGCAGGATCTCAAGGCCATGGTGGCGTATTCGTCGATTTCGCACATGGGCGTCGTGCTGCTCGGCATTTCGACGCTCAATGTCACCGGCCTGACCGGCGCCGTGATGCAGATGGTTGCGCACGGGCTGACGGCCGGCATGTTGTTCCTCATCGTCGGTCTGCTCTACCAGCGCCAGCACAGCCGCGACCTGGCCGACTATGGTTCGCTGGTCGGCAAGGCGCCGCGTTTCGTTTTCTTCACGGCCTTCGCGCTGCTCGCCGCCATCGGCCTGCCGGGCAGCGCCGGCTTCATCGCCGAGTTGCATGCCCTGGTCGGCGGCTTTCCGCGCTGGGGGGCGTGGATTGTGTTGCTCGGCCTCGCCATGCTGATCGGTGCCGCCTACAGCCTGCGGGTGATCGGTCGGCTGTGCCTGAAAGGCGAGCCGATGGAGCTGGCCGACATGACACGAACCGAAACCATGGCGGCCGGGCTGCTCGCCGTCTGCGTCCTCGGCCTCGGCGTCTGGCCGGCCCCCTTGCTCGATCTGGTCGCCGGCAGCGTTGGCCAGGTCGCCCGCCTGTTCGGAGCCTGAGATGAGCGCCGAGCACGAGCTGCCAATCCGCGAACGTCTGGCTCACTGGGTCGAGCATCTGACGCACGTGCTGCCGGCCCAGGCGCCGATTCGCGATTTCGTGCATCACAACACGCTGCACGGCTTCCAGCACCTGCCGTTTGCCGAGGCCCTGGGTGCGGCCAGCGCCCTGAGCGGGGCGGCGACCTACTGGCCGGAATCGCGTTTTCGCGACTGTCTGGCCAGCGGCCGAATCAGCGCCGACGATCTCGCCGTGGCGCTCGACGATGTCGGCCTGCCCGAACTTGACCAGCCGGTCGTCCGGGCGCTCACACGGCGCGACATCCTGCTCGCCAGCCTGCAGGTCGGCGATGAGGTGCCCGATGCCAGCCGCTTCGACTGGCTGCAGCGGGAAGGCGCGCTCGACGCGGATTTCATTTTTGGGCATTTTTTCCGGTTGACCGTGGAATCGGTGTCCAGCCCGGAAGCGCAGCCCTGGCGCGAGCAGGCGTCGGCGCGCTGGGCGGTCTTGCAGGCGCGGGTCGGCAACAGCTGGACCTGGCGCGGCCTGCTCGAACATCTGGCCGACGAGGACATCCTCGAACGCGTGCGCAGCATCCTGCAACGGCATCTGGCGGCGCATCTCGACCTCGGTGTCGCGGCCTGGCGCAATCCGGCGCAGGCGCAGGGCTTCTTCGCCGCCTGGCGGGCCAGTGCCGGGCTCGATCTGTCCTGGGAAATGGACGAGCTGCCCAATGTCCGGGACGAAATCCTGCACCTGCCGGACAACCCGATCGATGTCCTGCTCGACGAACTGCGCCGGCTGATGCCCGACGACAGCCTGTGGTATGGCTACCTGCAGCGTCTGGGCCTCGAACTGCCCGGCTGGTCGGGCATGTTCCTGTGGCGCGACCGCAACCCGGAACGCGGCGACGGCACGCCGGTCGCCATGGTCGATTACCTCGCCGTCCGCGTCCTGCTCGAACGCCTGCTCATCGACGACCTGCTCCGGCGCCTGACCGGCAGCCCGACCACGCTGGCCGACCTGCCGGCCTACTACGCCGAGCATCCGGAAGAGCTGCTCATCCGCGACATCCGCCATGCCCCCTGGCTTCCCGAAACCCTGCAGGGACGAGCCGCGCGCCTCGTCGACCTGGCGCGCAACGGCCATGTCGATGCGCAGGAGTGGCGGCGTCTCGCCGAAGCCGTCGCGCCCCTCGTTGGCCGCGCCAAAGCCCACGGCGATGCCTGGCGCCTCGCCGGGCTGTGCCGGCAGCTCGGCCTGACCCTGGCCGACGTGCAGACCTTGAGCGCCGATGACCTGGCCGCCCTGCAAGCCTGCGCAGCCAGCCTCACGGCAATGCAGCGCAGCCAGATCTGGCTGCTCGCCTACGAGCGCCACTATCGCGAACAACTCTTTTCGGCGCTGGCCGCCAATCATCCACGCCAGGCGGCGCCGGCCACACCGTCGGCTCAGGTCGTCATGTGCATGGACGACCGCGAGGAGGGCACGCGCCGCCATCTCGAGGAAATCGCGCCGGACATCGCGACCTACGGGGCGGCTGGCTTCTTCGGCGTGCCGATGTACTGGCTGGGCATCGATGACGCCGACAAGACGGCGCTCTGCCCGGTGGTCGTCAGGCCGACGCATCTCGTGCGCGAACTCAGCGCGCCCGGCGCCGAGATATTCCGGGGTCAGCACACGGCCCGCCGCGAACGCCGCCTGGAATGGCGCGAGCGTTTCTACCAGACGACGCGCCGCCGGGCGGTGGCCGGGCCGGTGCTCACCGCGCTGGGCAGCGTGCCGGCGCTGGCCGCGTTGGCGGCAGTCACGCTGGCGCCCGGCTGGTTCGGCGAAACAGCGCGGCGCTGGCGGGAGAAATACGACGGCCAGGTGCCGACCCGCCTCGCTATAACCGCCGAGCAGGCGATTGCCGCGACGCCCGAGCAACCGCAACTGGGTCTCACCGACGCCGAGCAAATCGGCCGCGTCGAGGCCTTCCTGCGCATGATCGGCCTGACCACGAATTTCGCTCCGCTCGTCCTCATGTTCGGCCACGGCTCGGGCAGCCAGAACAACCCGCACCTCTCGGCCTACGATTGCGGCGCCTGTTCCGGCAAGCACGGCGGCCCCAACGCGCGCGTCTTCGCTGCCATGGCCAACCGGCCGGAAGTCAGGGCCGGCCTGGCGGTGCGCGGGCTGACAATTCCCGACGGCTGCTGGTTCGTCGCCGCCGAGCACAATACCTGCGACGACGGCATCGAATGGTACGACCTCGATGCCGTGCCAGAACGCTTCCAGGCAGCGCTCGACACCCTGGTGCGCCAGGTCGGCGAAGCCTGCCGGGCGCATGCCGCCGAGCGCTGCCGCCGACTGGCCTCGGCGCCGGTGCGCCCGTCGGCCTGGCGAGCCCGCCAACACATGCTCGGCCGGGCCAGCGATATCTCCCAGGCCCGACCCGAACTCGGTCATGCGACCAACGCCGCGGCCTTTGTCGGCCGGCGCGAGATGAGCCGGGGCCTCTTCCTCGACCGTCGCGTCTTCCTGATTTCCTACGACCCGATGCCCGACGACGACGGCGCCATCCTCGAAGGCATCCTGCTTGCCGCCGGGCCGGTCGGGGCCGGCATCGCCCTCGAATACTATTTCTCGACGGTCAATAACGAGCATTTCGGCTGCGGCTCCAAGATCACGCACAACATCACCGGACTGTTCGGCGTCATGGAGGGCGCCGATTCCGACCTGCGCACCGGCCTCCCCTGGCAGATGGTCGAGATCCACGAGCCGATGCGCCTGCTCGTCGTCGTCGAGCAGACAACCGAGGTGCTGACCGCCATCCTCAATCGCCAGCCGCCGTTGCAGGAACTCATCAACAACGAGTGGATCGTGCTCGCCGCCAAGTCGCCGACTACCGAAGCCCTCGCCCGCTATTGCCCGCGCCGCGGCTGGTTGCCCTGGTCGGGCAAGGCCGTGCTGCCGCAGGTGGCGCGTTCGGCCGACTGGTTTGCCGGCGAGTCGCAGCCGCTCAGTCCGGCCATCATTCTCGGGGGCGTGTCATGAACCCGGCCTTCGCAGCCCTCTTCGACTGGATCTGGCTTGTCCCGGCGTTGCCGCTTCTCGCCGTGGTCATCAACAGCGCCCGCGTCCTGCTCGGGCGGGCCACGGGCGATGCGGCCGAGCCGCTGACGGCGCGCCTGTCCTCGCTCGCCGCCTTCGGCGGGCTGGCGCTCATGGTCGCCATCGATGCGTTGGCGCTGGCCTGGGGGGCGCCGGGTCACCGCCGTCTCGGCCACTGGTTTGGCAACGGCAACTGGGAAGCGACCTTCTCCTTCATGCTTGATCCGCTGTCCCTGACGCTGGGCACGCTGACGGCGCTGATCGGCTGGCTGGTCGTCCGCTTCTCGGCCAACTACCTGCATCGCGAGGCAGGTTTCCACCGTTTCTTCATCGCCCTGAGTTTCTTCCTGGCCGGCATCCAGCTCGTGCTGCTTGCCGGCAACGGTCTGCTCGCCTTTGTCGGCTGGGAAATGTGCGGCGTTTCGTCCTTCCTGCTCATCGGCTACGCCTGGCATCGGCCGGTGGCGACGGGCAACGCGCTGTTCGCCTTCGTCACCAATCGCGGCGGCGACGCCGGCTTCCTGCTCGCCCTCGGCCTGGCCGCCACCTGGCTGGGCGGTTTCGAGTGGTCCTTGCTGTCGAAGGCCTCGCAACTCAGCATCGTCAATGATCGTCTTCTCGTCATCGGCTTCGTCATCGCGGCCCTGGCCAAGTCGGCGCAACTGCCGTTCTCGGCCTGGCTGACCCGGGCGCTCGAAGGGCCGACGCCGTCCTCGGCCATTTTCTACGGTGCGGTCATGGTCCATGCGGGCGTCTATCTCATGCTGCGCCTCGAACCGCTACTCGTGCAGGCGCCCGACGTCATGCTCGGCCTCGTCGTGGCCGGTACCCTGACCGCCATCTACGCCTGGCTGTGCGGCCTGGTGCAGACCGACGTCAAGTCGGCGCTGATTTTTGCGACCCTGTTCCAGGTCTCGCTGATGTTCGTCGCCATCGGGCTGGGCTGGACGACGCTGGCGCTCGTCCATCTCTGCCTGCACGCCAGCTGGCGGGTCTGGCAGTTCCTTGTTGCGCCGTCGTGGCTGGTCATCACCCGCCAGCGGCCGCCACCGCCGCCGGCCTGGCTGCGCAACAACCAGCTTCTGTACACCGTGGCCCTGCAGCGTTTCTGGATCGACAAGCTGGCCGATACGCTGGTCGTCCAGCCGACCGTCGCCTTCTCGCGCGACGTGCATGCGCTGGAAGAGCATTTCATCGACCACGCCATCGGTCAGCCGGGGCAGGGCCAGGTGCTGCATGCCGATCGCCCGCTGGTGGTCGCCGACGGCCTGCCGGGGCGCTTGCTCGCCGCCGTGTCGGATGCCCTGCAGCGCATCGAGTACCGCCTGCTGCTGCGGGGCAAAGGCGGCACAGCCGAGAAACTCATGCATCGCGCCGGCGCCTATCTGCGGACGCTGGAAAGTCTGCTCGAACAGCCGCGCTACCTCATGATGGCGGTCATGGCGACCTTTGTGGTGATCCTGTGAGCGGCGGCCTGAGCGAAATCCTGTGGACCGAGCAGGCCGGCCTGCCCCTGCTGCTGCTCCTGCAGTTGCTGCCGCTGCTCGGCGCCGCCGTGGTCTATGCCTTCAACGAGCGGAAGACGGCGGTGATTCTCGGCAAGGTCTTCGCGCTGGGCGAAATGCTGCTCGCCATCGTCACGGTCAGCCACATCAATCCGACCCTGCCGTCCCTGCAACTGGCCGAACGCTTCGCGCCGCTCGCCTACCACGTGGCGGTCGATGGCTTGAGCCTGCTCTTCCTGCTGCTTACCGCGCTGCTCACTTTCCTCATGACCTTGTACGGCATGAGCCGCGGCATGATCTCGCCGGGACGCCTGTTCGCCGTGCTGCTGCTGGCCGAGGCCGGGCTGGTCGGCATGCTGGTCACGGTCAATGTCGCATGGTTCGCAGCCTTTTCGGCGCTGGAATTGTGGGCGGTGGCCTATCTGCTCCGGCGCTGGGCCTCGTCGCGGGCCGAAATCCAGGCGCTGGCGCGCTTCGTCCAGTACCAGGCCTTCGGCTGGGTGCTCTTCGCGGCGGGTTGTGTCGTGCTCGGCTGGGGTTTCGCCGAGGCCAACGGCGGGCGCTGGAGCTTCGATTTGTTCGATCTCATGGGGGCGATTCCCGTCGGCAAGTTCCAGACGGCAGCCTTCTATCTGCTGTTCTACGGCCTGGCCGTGCGCACGCCGCTCTTCCCGCTGCACGGCTGGTTGCCCAACATGGCGCAGCATGGCCTGATCGCTGTCGCACCGGCGCTCATGGTCGGCGTCAAGGTCGGCATCTACGGCATGATGCGCTTCGTGCTGCCGCTAACGCCGGCGGCCGTGCAGTACTGGCAGCCGTATGTCGTCGGCTTCGCCATGGCCGGTGTTTTCTTCACCGCGGCGCTCGCTTTCCAGCAGACCAATCTGCGCCGGCTGCTCGCCTTTGCCGTGGTCAGCCACACCAGCTTGCTCGTCATCGGCCTGTTCAGCCTGCACGAATCGGGCATCCAGGGGGCGATGCTGCTGGCCGCCAACTTCGGGCTGGCGGTAACCGGCATGTGGTTCATCGTCGGCTTCGTCTTCCGGCGCACCGGGACGACCGAACTGCACGAACTGTCCGGGCTGTTCGAGCGCATTCCCTTCCTCGCCATCGCCTTCCTGAGCTTCGGTCTGGCCATCGTCGGCATGCCGGGCACGCCGGGCTTCGATGCGGCCCACCTCGTGCTCGAAGCGTCCATCGACAACTTCGGCGCGCTGTCCACCGTGGCGACGGCGCTCGGCAACGTGGCGGCCGCCGGCTTCCTGCTCTGGGCGTTCCAGAAGGCTTTCCTGTCGCAGGCCAAGGCGGGCGGGCATGATGTCGACCGGACGCTGATCATGGAATACCTGGTCTGCGGCATCGCCCTGGCCGCCATGCTGGCCATCGGCTTCTTCACCGAACCCTGGCTGTATCTGACGGAAACGGCGAGCCAGGTCGCGGCGGCGAGGTTTGCGCGATGAGCCTGCCGCTGCTTTCGCTGCTCATTTTCA
This sequence comes from Pseudomonadota bacterium, assembly GCA_018261895.1. Lineage (GTDB taxonomy): Bacteria > Pseudomonadota > Gammaproteobacteria > Burkholderiales > Rhodocyclaceae > Azonexus. Next base: position 66,580 of record JAGTRT010000010.1, on the reverse strand, counting down.
CGCCGCTGGCCGCCATCGCGGCGATCTGGCTGCTGCCGGCACGGCTGACGCGTTACGTGGTCGCCCTGGCCATGCTGGTCGGGCTGGCGCTCGGCACGGCGGCGCTGGTCGCCTACGATCCGGCCGGGGTGCGCTTCCAGCTGGTCGAGCGCGTGGCCTGGATCGCCAGCCTGAACATTCATTATCTGGTCGGGATCGATGGCATTTCGGTGCTCTTCCTGCCAGCGACGGCACTGCTCTTCCTCGGCTCGCTGGTGGCCAGCTGGAATGCGGTCAGCGATGCGCCGCGCCTGCATTTCAGCCTGCTGCTCTTGCTTCAGGCGGCGACGCTGGGCATCTTCTGCGCGCTCGACACGGCCCTGTTCTTCGTGTGCTGGGAACTGACGCTGGTGCCGCTCTATTTCCTGCTCGGCCGCTGGGGCGTCGGGGCGGGCAGCGGGCTGGTGGCGGCGCGTTATTTCCTGATCATGCTGGCCGGCGGCGTTCCGCTGCTCATCGCCTTCGTCATGCTGGCGACCAGCCAGCCTGTGCCGACCTTCGACCTGACCGTGCTGCTCGGCACGCCCTTGCCGCGCTCGATGCAAACGGCCTTTTTCCTGCTCTGCCTGATCGGCTTCGGCGTCAAGGTACCCATCGTGCCGATGCATACCTGGCTGCCGCAGTTCGCGCTGGCCGCGCCCGGTTCGCTGGTGGCGCTATTGGTCGGCCTCAAGCTGGGGGCGTACGGACTGATCCGCTTCGCCATTCCGCTGGCGCCCGAGGTCGCCGCCGAACTGCACTGGCTGCTCGCCGGGCTGGGCACGGTGGCCATTCTGTACGGTGGCGTCGGCATGCTGGCGCAGAGCAACCTGCGCGTCGGCATGGCCTACGCGAGCATCTGCCACGTCGGGCTGGCCGTGCTCGGCTTGGCGTCCTTCACGGCGCAGGCGGTGCAGGGCGCAGTGTCGCTGCTGCTCAGCTTCTCGGTGGCGACGGGCGGGGCGTTCCTGTTGCTGGAGTTTCTGCGCCAGCGGACCGGTTCGACCGATGTCCATGCTCTGGGCGGTGCGGCAAAGACCATGCCGCTGCTGGCGACGGGCTTCCTGATCTGCGGCCTGGCCGGGGTCGGCATGCCGGGGACGAGCAGCTTCCCGGGCGAATTCATGCTCATCATCGCGGCGCTGCAGAGCCACACCGGCGCCGGCATGGCGGCGCTGTTCGGGCTGTCGATTGCAGCCGGCGGCTTCCTGTCGCTCTACCGCAAGGCCTTCTTCGGCCCGGTGACCCGCCCGGCCGTGGCTGACGCCAGCGACCTGCGGCCACGCGAATGGGCGGTGCTGGTCGCGCTGATCGTCATGATCGCCAGCATCGGCATCTACCCCGGGCCGTGGATTGAAATCGTCCGGCCGGCGGCCGAAGCCTGGGCGACCGGATTGAAGCACTGAAGCAAGCAAAAACGGCCAAAACCGGATTTCGATTTTGGCCGTTTTTTCCGGTAGACCGTCAAAGCCTGAAAATCAGGCCTTCTTGACGAATTCCGACTTCAATTGCATGGCGCCGATGCCGTCAATCTTGCAATCGATGTCGTGATCGCCCTCGATGAGGCGGATGTTCTTGACCTTGGTGCCGACCTTGACGACGGACGAGGAGCCCTTGATCTTGAGGTCCTTGATGACGGTGACCGAATCGCCGTCCTGCAGCACGTTGCCGTTGGCGTCCTTCCAGACGCGGGCCTGCTCGACGGCTTCGCCGGCGTCCTTGCTCCACTCGTGGGCGCATTCCGGGCAGACGTAGTTGGTGCCGTCTTCGTAGGTGTACTCCGATTTGCACTTCGGACAGTTCGGCAAGCCGCTCATGGTGTTTCCTTTTCAGTAGTCTTCTTCAAAGCCGCCCATCAGATTGGGCAGCAGGATATAGGCACGCTTCAGGGCGTCAGACAGGTCCGCGCAGACATTGTCGTCGCCGAGATGGTCGATGAAGCCCGAGCGGTACAGCAGCGAGCCGGGCTGCGAATTGAGGCCGCAGACGAGCAGCGTGCAGCCGCGTTTCGAGAGCTTGTCGCGCAGGTTTTCCAGGCCCTCGAGGCCGGTGGTGTCGAGCTGGATCAGCCGGGTCATGTCGAGGATCACGACCTCGGGATGGCCTTCTCGCGGGTCGAGCAATTCTTCGAGCTTGTTCACGGCGCCGAAGAACAGCGAGCCGAACATCTGCCAGGCGGCGACGCGCATCGTGCCGTCCGGGTAGAGGAACTGCGGCTCGTCAGCCTCCTCGGCCAGCGGCAGGCGCTCGATCTTGGTCAGTTCCGACATGCGGTAGATGAAGAACAGGCTGGCCAGCACCATGCCCAGCTCGACGGCGATGGTCAGGTCGAAGAGCACGGTTACGAAGAAAGTGGCGAGCAGGATGATGCGGTAGTTGTAGCTGTAGCGGCGCAGCTCGAGGAACTCGTGCCATTCGCCCATGTTGATGGCGACGACCATGACGATGGCCGACAGCGTGGCGAGCGGCACGTAGGAAGCGAGCGGCGCGGCGATGAGCACGATGCCGAGCAGCACGACGGCGTGGATGATGCCGGCAATCGGCGTCCGGCCGCCGGTCTTGACGTTGGTCGTCGTCCGGGCGATGGCGCCGGTTGCGGCAAAGCCGCCGAAGAGCGGCGCCGCGATATTGGCCAGGCCCTGGGCGACCAGTTCCTGGTTGGGATCGTGACGGTCGTCGATCTGGCTGTCGGCCACACGCGCTGAGAGCAGTGACTCGATGGCACCGAGCAGGGCGATGGTGATGGCCGGCGAGATCAGCTTGCCGAAGTCGTGAATCGACAGGGCGGGCAGGCCGAAATTCGGCAGTTCCTGCGGAATGCCATGAAAACGGCTGCCGATGGTTTCGACCGGCAGTTCGAAGACGAAGGACACCAGCGTGCCGACGATGAGCACGACAAGCGGCCCGGGCGCCCGACGCAGCGGTGCGAAGCGCTGTGCCAGCTTGTTGTACGAAAGCAGGAAGACGAAGCAGGCCGAAGCCAGGCCGAGGGTCGGCAGGTCGACCGTGTGGGCATAGGCGGCCAGCGTCTTGATGCGGTGGAAGAATTCGGCCGGCAGGTTGTCGATCTGCAGCCCGAAGAAATCCTTGATCTGGGCGAGGAAGATGACCACAGCGATGCCGTTGGTGAAGCCGATGACGACGGTGACCGGGATGAAGCGGATCAGTTGCCCCATGCGGGCGAGGCCCATGGCGAGCAGGAAAACGCCGGCCAGTATCGTGGCGCCCATGAGGTTGGCAAAGCCATGGATGGCGACGATGCCATAAACGATGGGAATGAAGGCGCCGGTCGGGCCGCCGATCTGCACCCGTGAGCCGCCCAGTGCCGAGGTGATCAGGCCGGCGACGATGGCCGTCCAGATGCCGGCGGTCGGCGAGCAGCCCGAGGCGATGGCGAAGGCCATGGCCAACGGCAGGGCCAGCACGCCTACCGTGATGCCTGCGGCGAGGTCCTTGCCAAACTGCGCGCGGGTGTAGGTCGGCAGGCAATCCAGCAGCTTGGGGTGGAAGGCGATTTTCATGGGGCGCGCTTTGTCGTTAAGCGACGCATTATATGAGTAGCCTGTTAATCGTCAATGTTAATCGTATGTTAATATGATGCAATACGAACCTAATAAATGAGTGCATCATGGAGAACAGAACCGCGCGCCTGACCATCCTGATTGATCCTCAGAAGAAAAAGCTCTTCGAGGAAATCTGCGCAGCCAATGACCTGACGCCCTCGCAGGTCGTGCGTCGCCTGGTCCGTCAATACGTCATCGACAACGCCGGCGGTCGCGAATTACCCGACTGGCTCAAGCCGAACAGCAAGATCGCCGATTAATCGGCCTTGTCGTCGGGCGACTTTTCGGCCTGCCCGGTGGCTTGCTTGCCCAGGTAGTTGTCGAACTTGGCCTGCATTTCCGGCGCCTGTTTGGTCAGTTCGCGCAGGATGCGGGCGACCGCCCAGATCATGATGGCGACGCCACCGGCGGTACAGGCAACGGCTTCCACATTCGAAGTTGGAAAGCCGGTCAGGATGGCGCCTTTGCCGGCCGCGAACCAGCTCGCGCCGATGCCGACGCAGGCCAGACCGAACATGTCGACCAGCGCGTAGAGGAAAATCGGGCCGGTTAACCGCGGCCGAGGCGGGCGAACGGAGGGATTCAGCATGGCAGATCAGACAATTTGTAGCGCAATTTGATCTTTCTCAAAAGGCCTGGAAAAAATAAAAAACAAGTCTTGACTTATGCACAGAGTTGGGGCGTTTTGCATGCGGCCTGCTCGAGCCCCCTGATACATTTGCCATATTGACTTTTTGTTTATTGTTTTCTTTTAAAACAGTAACTTATGGTGTAGCTCAAGTTTCGGGCAGGGTAAGGAAAATCCTTGTGGGCCGGCCACTTAGCTACTTACCCCTTGATTCATTCACAGACTTATCCACAGATTTTGTGGATAGTTCCAAAAGACTAAACGGTATAGCTAGATTGGTGGGCTAACTTAAAGTATTACTTTAGGTTGCTGCTGGGTTTTGTTGCGGCGCAGCATGGAAATCCCCGCTGCGCCGGCCGTCTTCGCTAGCCTTGAATTATTTGACACGCATGCCCGGTTGAGCGCCGGAATCGGGCGACAAAAGGAAGATCCCCGGCGTTTTGCCATCCGCATCCGAGGCTGCCAGCACCATGCCCTCGGACAAACCGAACTTCATCTTGCGCGGTGCCAGGTTGGCCACCATGACGGTCAGCCGGCCGATCAATTGCGCCGGGTCGTAGGCCGACTTGATGCCGGCGAAGACATTGCGCGTCGTATCGCCACCAATGTCCAGCGTCAGGCGTACGAGTTTGTCGGCGCCCTCCACATGTTCGGCATTGGCAATGCGGGCGATCCGCAGATCGACCTTCATGAAGTCGTCGATTGTGCACAGCGAACCGGCTTCGGCAGCAGTTTCGGCCGCGGCGGTCTTGGCTTTGGCGTCGTGTTGCTGCTGCTCGGCGTGACGCTGGGGCGTGGGCGCTGCCGGTGCTGCCGTGAGCGATTCCTTGTTGGCCTCGACCAGTTTTTCGATGAGCTTGGGATCGACGCGCGTCATGAGATGTTCGTAGGCGTTGATGCCATGTCCGGCCGCGAGCAGGCTCTGTGAGTCGTCCCAGACCAGCGGCGCGATATTGAGGAACTTTTCGACCTTGCCGGCAACGACAGGGAGGATGGGCTTCAACAGCACCGTCAGCAATCGGAACAGGTTCAAGGCATTGCTGCAGGCGACGTGGAGTTCCTGGTCGCGTCCTTCCTGCTTGGCCAGTTCCCAGGGTTTGACGCTGTCGACGTATTGATTTGCGGCATCGGTGAGCGCCATGACTTCGCGCATCGCCTTGCCGAACTCACGGGCTTCGTAAAGCTCGGCAATGCGCGGCGCTGCCTCCTGAATGCTCTTGATGGCCGGCAAATCAGCCGTCGCCGGGGCGAGCTGGCCGTTGAAACGCTTGGCAATGAAGCCGGCCGAGCGGCTGGCAATATTGACGTACTTGCCGACGAGGTCGGCATTGACGCGGGCCACGAAGTCATCGAGGCTGAGGTCGATGTCTTCCATGCTGGCCGAGAGCTTGGCGGCGTAGTAGTAACGCAGCCATTCGGGGTTGAGGCCGGTGTCGAGATAGCTCTGGGCCGTGATGAAGGTGCCGCGGGATTTCGACATCTTGGCGCCGTCGACGGTCAGGAAACCGTGGGCGAAGATCTTGGTCGGCGTGCGGTAGCCGGCGTGCTGCAATTCGGCCGGCCAGAACAGCGCGTGGAAATAGAGAATGTCCTTGCCGATGAAGTGGTAGAGCTCGGTCGTCGAGTCCGGCTTGAAGTATTCGTTGAAATCAAGGCCGTTCTTGCTGCACAGGTTCTTGAAGGAACCCATGTAGCCGATCGGCGCGTCGAGCCAGACGTAGAAATATTTGCCCGGTGCATCGGGGATTTCGAAACCGAAATAAGGTGCGTCGCGCGAGATGTCCCAGTCGGTGAGCTTGTTTTCCCCCGGTGCGCCCAGCCATTCCTGCATCTTGTTGGCTGCCTCGTTCTGCAGGACGCCACTGCTCGTGTATTTGCGCAGGAAGTCCTCGCAGCGCGGATCGGACAGCTTGAAGAAATAGTGCTCGGATTTGCGCAGTTCCGGCTTCGCGCCGGAAACGGCCGAATAGGGCTCGATGAGGTCGGTGGGGGCGTAAGCCGCACCGCACACTTCGCAGTTGTCGCCGTACTGGTCCTTGGCGTGGCACTTCGGACATTCACCCTTGATGAAACGGTCCGGCAGGAAAAGCTGCTTGACCGGATCGTAGTACTGCTCGATGGTGCGGATGTCGATCAGGCCGCCGGCGCGTAATTTCAGATAGATGTCGTTGGCGCATTCCTGGGTTTCCGCGGAATTGGTGCTGTAGAAATTGTCGAATCCCACGCCAAAGCCGGCAAAATCGCGCGAATGTTCGCCATGCACGCGTTCGATCAGTTGTTCCGGCGTGATGCCTTCCTTTTCGGCGCGCAGCATGATCGGGGTGCCATGCGTGTCGTCGGCGCAGACGTACCAGCATTCATTGCCGGCCATTTTCTGAAAGCGGACCCAGATATCGGTCTGGATATACTCGACGAGGTGGCCGAGGTGGATGGCGCCGTTGGCGTAAGGCAGGGCGGATGTGACGAGGATTTTGCGCGACATGGATGGGCAAGGCTGATGAAATAAGCGGCAATTTTACCGCGAGCAGGCGGGGCAGAACCGAAAAAGCGGTTGTACGGTCTACAGCCCAATTGTGAGATAACGTAAACCAGTGTAACCGCTTGGTAAAATATGAATGTTGGATCATTGCCGAAGCCGGACGAAGAGCGCAGAATTCGCCGCGAAACGGGAGGGTTTATGATTTTTGCGGTGGTCGAAGATAGTAGAAGCCAGGCTGAAGTGCTCAAGGCTCTTTTGAAGAGCGAAGGGCATCAGGTCGAAGTGTTCTCGGACGGTAATTCCTGTGTCGAAGCACTGAAGACCAGAACTTTCGATTTTTTCATCATCGACTGGACCTTGCCCGATATCGGCGGCGACGAGGTGTTGCGGCATGTTCGCGAAAAATGTGGCTGGGACGTGCCGGTGGTGTTTTGCACCGGGCGTACCGACGAAGAGGCCGCTTCGGACATCCTGCGCCTGGGGGCCGACGACTATATCCCCAAACCCATTCGCTACATGGAGTTCATGGCGCGTATCCATGCCTTGTTGCGCCGTCGCAAATTACGTCCTGAAACCCTCCTGTTCGGCAGTATCGAGATCGATATGGAAGGCCGGAAAATCCGCCTTGCCGGTGTGGAAGTCGATCTGACCCAGCGCGAATTCGAGTTGGCTGTCATCCTGCTGCGTAACGTCGGTCGTGTCCTCTCCCGGGAAGAGTTGCTGACTAGCGTCTGGGCGCGGGATGCGGGGGTCGATACGCGAACGGTCGACACCCATGCCAGTCGTCTGCGCAAGAAGCTGGGCCTGGCCGGCGAAAGTGGTCTGATGCTGTCGTCGGTGTACGGTCAGGGCTATCGTCTGGATACCGTTCAGCAGGGCTGATCGTTTGCCCGGATTGGGTGTACTAGACCAAATTACTCGGGTATTCTCTCGCGGTACCCCAATCCCGGAGTTTCCATGAGTCTCACAGAACAGCAAATCAAGGCTGCGCTATCCGCCGCAGTCGACCCGAACACCGGCAAGGATTTCGTTGCCGGCAAGGCCGTGAAGAATCTCAAGATCGATGGCGCCGACGTGTCCTTCGACATCGAGCTGGGTTACCCGGCCAAGAGCCAGATCGATCCGATCCGCAATCAAGTGATTGCTGCCGTGCGCACCGTGCCGGGTGTCGGCAACGTTTCGGCCAACGTCTTCAGCAAGATTGTCGCGCACTCGGTGCAAATGGGCGTCAAGCTGTTGCCCGGCGTCAAGAACATCATTGCCGTGGCATCCGGCAAGGGCGGCGTCGGCAAGAGCACGACGGCCGTTAATCTCGCCCTGGCGCTGGCCCAGGAGGGTGCTCGCGTCGGCATTCTCGACGCCGACATCTATGGTCCGTCACAACCGCAAATGCTGGGTCTGGGCGGGCAACAGCCCGAATCGAAGGACGGCCAGAGCATGGAGCCGCTTGAGGCGTACGGCGTGCAGGCCATGTCGATCGGCTTCATGGTCGATGTCGAGACGCCGATGGTGTGGCGCGGTCCGATGGTGGCCCAGGCGCTCGACCAGATGCTGAGCCAGACCAACTGGAACGACATCGATTACCTGATCGTCGACATGCCGCCAGGAACGGGTGATGTGCAGTTGTCCATGGCGCAGAAGGTGCCGGTGACGGGCGCCGTCATCGTGACCACGCCGCAGGACATCGCCCTGATCGATGCCCGCAAGGGGCTGAAGATGTTCGAGAAGGTCAATATCCCGATCATCGGCATCGTCGAGAACATGAGTATCCATATCTGTTCGCAGTGCGGCCACGAGGAGCACATCTTCGGCACTGGCGGTGGCGAGAAGATGTGTGCCGACTACAACGTCGAGTTTCTCGGCAGCCTGCCGCTCGAACTGGCCATTCGCGAAATGGCCGACGGCGGGAAGCCGACGGTTGTCGGCGCGCCGGATTCGCGGACGGCGGAGATTTATCGGGGCATCGCTCGTCGCGTTGCCGTGAAGATCGGCGAAAAGGCCAAGGACATGAGTTCGAAGTTCCCGAACATCGTGGTCCAGAACACATAAGTTTTTGCCAAAACCCCACGCAAAGGCGGGTAAAATCCCGCCTTTGTTTTTTGTTGAGCGGGATCGAAGAAATGGCCATCAAATCAGACAAGTGGATACGCCGCATGGCGGCCGAGCACGGCATGATCGAACCCTTCGCGCCGGAACTGGTGCGCGAGGTGAATGGCCAGAAAATCGTGTCCTATGGCACGTCGAGCTACGGTTACGACATTCGCTGTGCCCGTGAATTCAAGGTGTTCACCAACATCAACTCGACGGTCGTCGATCCGAAGAACTTCGACCCGAAATCCTTCGTCGAGATCGAATCCGACGTCTGCATCATTCCGCCGAATTCGTTTGCCCTGGCCCGCACGATGGAGTATTTCCGCATTCCTCGTTCGGTGCTGACCGTCTGCCTCGGCAAGAGCACCTATGCACGCTGCGGCATCATCGTCAATGTGACGCCCTTCGAACCGGAGTGGGAGGGTCATGTGACCCTGGAGTTCTCCAACACCACGCCGCTGCCGGCCAAGATCTACGCTGGCGAGGGCTGTGCCCAGGTCTTGTTCTTCGAGTCCGACGAAGTGTGCGAAACCTCGTACAAGGACCGCGGCGGCAAGTATCAGGGACAGGAAGGCGTCACCCTTCCCAAGATCTGACCTCAGTCCGTCACGAAATCGTCTTATCCTGTGACCCGCTGCGGCGGGTCGCCGCATTTTAAGGATCCAACATGCGCTTCCATTTTCCCGTCATCATCATCGACGAAGACTTCCGTTCCGAGAACACGTCCGGTCTGGGTATCCGGGCGCTGGCCGAGGCCATCGAGAAGGAAGGCATGGAAGTGCTGGGGGTGACCAGTTATGGTGACCTGACTTCGTTTGCCCAGCAGCAGAGCCGGGCGTCGGCCTTCATCTTGTCGATCGACGACGAGGAGCTGGCGCTCGAGCCGGAAGAAACGCTGGCCGAACTGCGCGCTTTCGTCAGCGAAATCCGCAACCGCAATGCCGAGATTCCCATCTTCCTGCACGGCGAAACGCGCACCTCCCGTCACATTCCCAACGATGTGCTGCGCGAGTTGCATGGCTTCATCCACATGTTCGAGGACACGCCGGAATTCATCGCCCGCAACGTCAAGCGCGAAGCGCGGGCTTACCTCGATTCGCTGCCGCCACCGTTCTTCCGGGCGCTGGTTCATTACGCTGCCGACGGTTCTTATTCGTGGCACTGTCCGGGCCACTCCGGCGGCGTGGCCTTCCTGAAGTCGCCGGTCGGCCAGATGTTCCACCAGTTTTTCGGCGAGAACATGCTGCGCGCTGACGTCTGCAACGCGGTCGAGGAGCTCGGCCAGCTACTCGACCACACCGGGCCGGTTGCCGCTTCCGAGCGGAACGCGGCACGCATCTTCAATTCCGACCACCTGTATTTCGTCACCAACGGAACGTCGACCTCGAACAAGATCGTCTGGCACTCGACCGTGGCGCCGGGCGACATCGTGGTCGTCGATCGCAACTGTCACAAGTCCATCCTGCACGCGATCATGATGACCGGGGCGATCCCTGTTTTCCTGATGCCGACGCGCAATAATTTCGGCATCATCGGGCCGATTCCAAAGAGCGAATTCGCCTGGGAAAGCATCCAGAAGAAGATTGCGGCCAACCCGTTCATCACCGACAAGACCGCCAAGCCGCGCGTGCTGACGATTACCCAGTCGACCTACGACGGCATCCTCTACAACGTCGAGGATATCAAGGAAGAGCTGGACGGCAAGATCGACACCCTGCACTTCGACGAAGCCTGGCTGCCACACGCCGCCTTCCACGACTTCTACGGCGACTACCATGCCATCGGCGCTGACCGTCCGCGCTGCAAGGAGTCGATGGTGTTCTCGACCCAGTCGACGCACAAACTGCTGGCTGGTCTGAGTCAAGCCTCGCAGATTCTGGTTCAGGACGCCGAGAACCAGAAACTCGACCGCGACATCTTCAACGAGGCTTACCTGATGCACAGCTGGTCGAGGAGTCGATCACCGAAGCGCTCGACTTCCGCCGTGCCATGCGCAAGGTGGATGAAGAGTGGGGCGCCGACTGGTGGTTCAAGGTCTGGGGGCCGGACGATCTCTCCGAAGAAGGCATCGAGGAACGCGACGCCTGGATGCTCAAGCCCGGCGAGCGTTGGCACGGCTTCAACAATCTGGCTGACGGCTTCAACATGCTCGACCCCATCAAGGCGACGATCATCACCCCGGGTCTCGATGTCGATGGCGATTTCGCCGACGAATTCGGCATCCCGGCCGCGATCGTCACCAAGTACCTCGCCGAGCACGGCGTCATCGTCGAGAAGTGCGGCCTGTACAGCTTCTTCATCATGTTCACCATCGGCATTACCAAGGGCCGCTGGAACACGCTGGTGACGGCGCTGCAGCAGTTCAAGGACGACTACGACAAGAACCATCCGCTGTGGAAGGTGCTGCCCGAGTTCGTGCAGAAGAATCCGCGCTATGAGCGCGTCGGCCTGCGCGATCTATGCACGCAGATTCACAGCGTCTACAAGCAGAACGACGTGGCCCGCCTGACTACCGAAATGTATCTCTCGGACATGGTGCCGGCCATGCGTCCGGCCGATGCTTTCGCCAAGATGGCACACCGTGACATCGAGCGCGTGCCGGTCGATGAACTGGAAGGGCGCGTCACGGCAGTGCTGCTGACGCCTTATCCGCCGGGTATTCCGCTGCTGATTCCGGGCGAGCGCTTCAATGCCACGATCTGCAGCTACCTCAAATTCGCGCGCGAATTCAACGCCCGTTTCCCGGGGTTCGAGACCGACGTTCATGGCCTGGTCAAGGGCGCCGATGGGCGTTACTACGTGGATTGCGTCCGCTGACGCTATCGGGCAGCGGTGTGGCGGCGCTGTCGCCACACCGGGTCGGCCATCATGACCGTTGGTAGGTCACGAAAGCGCAGCCCGCACTTTTCGAATTTGAGGTTTTTTTCCAGTTGACCGTCGAAATCTCGGGAAACCAGGCATCGCCCTCGGGTTCGAGGTCGACTTCGGTGATTTCCAGACGATCGGCCAGCGCCATGGCCTGCGCGTAGATCTGTTCGCCGCCGATAATGAAGGCGGTGTCGGCATTCGCCGCCAGTTTCAGGGCGCTTTCCAGCGAGTTGGCCAGCTCGGCGCCGGGGGCATCGTAATCCGCCTGGCGGCTGATCACGATGTTGCGCCGACCGGGCAGCGGACGAAAACGCGGCGGCAACGATTCCCAGGTCTTGCGACCCATGATGACCGTGTGGCCGGCAGTCAGGGCCTTGAAATGCGCCATGTCTTCCGGGAGGTTCCAGATCAGCTGGTTGTCCTTGCCAATCACGCGGTTCTTGGCGACGGCGGCGATGATGACGACTTCAGTCATGGGGTTCGTTCCGGAAACGGCGCAAATGATTGATCAAGCCGCGCGTCGAGGGATCGAGCCCGTCGGTAGGCGCGTCGTCGCGGATGCAGGGGGCGAGCTTGTTGGCCAGTTGCTTGCCGAGCTCGACGCCCCACTGGTCGAAGGAGTTGAGGTTCCACAGCACGCCGAGGCAGAACACCTTGTGCTCGTAGAGGGCAATCAGCTGACCCAGCGTGAACGGCGTCAATTCGGGGAGGATCAGCGTGGATGAGGGCTGGTTGCCCGGGAAACGGCGGAAGGGCAGCAAATGCTCGGGGATGCCGGCCGCCCTGGCTTCCTCGACGGTCTGGCCGAAAGCCAGGGCTGACGACTGGGCCAGGCAGTTGGCGAGCAGACCGCTGTGATGTCCGGGCAAGGGAAAGTCGGATTTGCCAAGTGCGATGAAATCGCAGGCGACCAGTTCGCTACCCTGATGCAGCAACTGGAAGAAGGAGTGCTGGCCGTTGGTGCCGGCTTCGCCCCACAGAATCGGATTGGTCGGGTAATCGACCGCCAGGCCATCGCGGTTGGCGCGCTTGCCGTTGCTTTCCATTTCGAGTTGCTGCAAGTGCGATGGCAGCAGGGCCAGCGAGTGGCTGTAGGGGAAAACGCCATGGCTGTGGGCGTTGAGGAAATTGGTGTTCCACAGCGCAATGAGGGCCATGGTGAGCGGCAGGTTGCTTTCGGGTGCGGCGGAGAAAAAGTGCTCGTCCATCGCGTGGGCGCCAGCCAGCAATTGTTCGAAATGACGGAAACCGATGGCGAGTGCGATGGGCAGGCCGATGGCCGACCACAACGAGAAGCGTCCGCCCACCCAATCCCAGAATTCGAAAACGTTTTCCGGCGCAATACCGAATTCGGCCGTGGCGGCAAGATTGGTCGAGGCCGCGACGAAATGCTTGGCAATCGCGGCGTCGCTGCCCGCTGCTGAGAGTACCCAGTTGCGGGCGGTGCGCGCGTTGGCCATCGTTTCCAGCGTCGTGAAGGTCTTGCTGGCGACGATGAACAGCGTGCTGCGCGGATTGAGGCGAGTCAGCATGCTGGCCAGATCGGCACTGTCCAGGTTGGAAACAAAATGGACGTTAAGGTCGGGTTGCTGGAAAGCGGTCAGCGCATGAGTCGCCATGCGCGGGCCGAGGTCGGATCCGCCGATGCCGATATTGACGACGTCGGTGATGCGTTCCCCCGAGAAACCTCGCCATTGGCCGCTGTGGATCTGTTCGCAAAAGGCGGAAAGTCGGGCCAGCACGGCCTTCACTTCAGTTGGCGCAGCATCCCCGGCGCGCAGGTCGACATGGCGAACGGCGCGGCCTTCCGTGTGGTTGATTGCCTCTCCCGCACGCATGCGTTCCATCCAGGTACGCAGACTGGCCTGTTCGGCCAGTTGTCGCAACAGACCCATGGTGTGCTGATCAAGGCGCTGCTTCGAGTAATCCAGTAAGAACTTGTCTGCTTGTACTGAGAAGTGGTCGAAGCGTGACGGGTCGGATGCGAAGAGGTCGCGCAGGTGGCGATGCTTGATGCTGCGGGCGTGGTCGGCCAGGGCCAGCCAGGCGGGACGGAGTGGGACTTGCATGCCTAGACGGCCACCTGGGCGGCGATGTGCGGATGCGGGTCGTAGCCGTCGAGACGGAAATCTTCGAACTTGAAGGCAAAAAGGTCGTTGACTGCGGGATTGATCCACATCGTCGGCAGCGGGCGCGTTTCGCGCGAAAGTTGCAGCCGGGCTTGCTCGAAGTGGTTCGAGTAGAGGTGGGCGTCGCCGAAGGTATGGACGAATTCGCCCGGCTGGTAGCCGCAGACCTGAGCCAGCATGAGCGTGAGCAGGGCGTACGAGGCGATGTTGAAGGGCACGCCGAGAAAGATGTCGGCGCTGCGCTGGTAGAGCTGGCAGGACAGCTTGCCGCCTGCAACGTAGAACTGGAATAGGCAGTGGCAGGGTGGTAGCGCCATGCTGTCCACGTCGCCCGGGTTCCACGCCGACACGATATGGCGGCGCGAATCCGGGTTGTTCTTGAGGCTATGCACCAGTTGCGAAATCTGGTCGATCAGGCGTCCATCCGGCGTTTCCCAGCGGCGCCATTGCTTGCCGTAAACCGGGCCAAGGTCGCCGTTCTCGTCCGCCCACTCGTCCCAGATACGCACACCGTTTTCCTTGAGGTACGCAATGTTGGTATCGCCCTGAAGGAACCACAGCAATTCATGGACGATCGACTTGAGATGAAGCTTCTTGGTCGTCACCATCGGGAAGCCCTTGGCCAGGTCGAAACGCATCTGCCAGCCGAAGACCGAGCGGGTGCCGGTGCCGGTGCGGTCGGATTTGTCGTGCCCGTTCTCGAGAACGTGGCGCATCAGGTCAAGGTAGGGCTGCATTGGCTTGGCTGTCGAGGCGAACAATAAACGATCTATTTTACATTGAGGGGGCGAGCTTGGCGCGGTAGCAGAACGACGATTATCCGAAGTAAATATTTCCGCCAAATGGAAATTGCTCACGATTTCGGGCGAAATATCGGGCTAAACTGAAAAAAACAAATAATTTGAACCAAGGAGAGAGGCAGTGCTGAACAAGGTTGCCAACCTGGGCGGAATGTTTGCCCAAAAATCGGATCATCCACTGGCCAATGCCCGCGAACTGAAACGCGTCGTCAGTGAATTGCCGCGCGACAATGCGTTCAAGGCGCTCGATGAAATGTCGGGCTGGCTGGAGTCGCTGGAGGGCGTGAGCGGGTTTCCGGGTGCCAATTTGCTCGAGGTGCTCGAGCAGTTCGAGGAAGCAGCGCAGCCTCACCTGAAGCGTTTGTCCAAGGACTATTTCGGTTCAACCCGCCTGTCGAAGTCGGAGGAGAACCGTCTGTGGTCGATCAACGCTGTTTTCTGGGCGCGCCTGGCGGCGGGTTACGAGCGGTGCCTGGACTCGGTCGCCGACAAGCCGCGACCGGGGGAGGTGGCGAAAACCGCCTTGCCTGCGCTGTGCGTCCGCCTGATCGTCGCGCTGGCCCGCTCACTCAAGTGGCAGCAATTTCACTACGGGCCGTCGCCCGACGGCTGCTGGCTCAGTCTCGGCCGGGCGCTCTTGGCGGCCGAAGCGGCTGGCGTGGCCGGCAAGGCAGTGAGTCTGCCGGGCCTGGGCGGCATGACGACGGCGCTTCAGGAATACCAGAAAGCCATGATTTTCCAGGCGGCATCGCTCGACAGTCTGCTGCCGGTCGGCATCGAACTGGCCGAACATTTGATCGCCCATTTTTTGCCGGGCTTCGTATTTTCGACCGAGGCCCACGAAGACAGCGTTTACTGGGTCGATCTCAAGCTGGCGCAGCCACCGCTGCGGCTTGCTCGCATGCCGGCGTTTGCCGAGCCGACGCAGCGTTTTCTCAAACCCGGCGCCTCCCATGCCGCCATGCAGTCGCTGCTCGAGACCCTCGAGCGCGGAGGCGACATGCCGCCGGACATCAAGCTGGGCGGTCAGTATTCCGTGAAATGGCTGATTGCGGTCCTGCGCCACCTGACGAACTACCTTTCGCCCATGCCGCCGCAGCGTTTGCATGACCGGCATCGGGTCATGCACCGGATGTCGGTGCTCAACGGACTGGTCAATGCGTTCGTGGTTTATTCCGACGAGTTTCGCGGCAAGCCGGCGGGCTTGCCCATGGAAAGCTGGGTTGCCGAAAACGTCAGTCGCGGCGGATTCGGGGCCTTGGTCGGTGCCGTTCCGGGGGAATGGCTGAAAGTGGGGGCCTTGGTCGCCATGCAGCCGGAAGGCGGCGAAAACTGGCTGCTTGGGGTGGTTCGGCGCTTCCATCGGACCTCGGATGCCGATGCGCGCGTCGGCATCCAGGCGCTGGCAACGAAAGTGAGTGCCATCGAATTCCGCATCCGGGGGGCCTCCAGCTATGCCGCTGCGGCAGGAACCCCCGCCTTGTTGCTGCTCGACGGCAACGAGGCCAACGAGTTTCGCGTGGTGTTGCCGCCCATGACCTTCGATCTGCGCGAGGGGCTGGAATACGTTCGCGACAAGCAGCGCTACCTGCTCACGCCGATTGCCCAGGTCGAACAGAATGCCGACTTCGAGCTGGCGCGTTACCGCCAGACCCGGCTCGGCTGATTACGACTGCTGGGGACGAATGGCGGATTTGGGCCGGAAGGCCTTGATCACGGCGTCGTTCGTTTCGGCGTAGGGGCCGCCGATGAGGTCGATGCAGTAAGGCACGGCGGCGAAGATGCCGACGTGGGCGACGGAGCCATCGGCGTTGCGCACGCCTTCCAGCGTTTCCTTGATCGATTTCGGCTGGCCGGGCAGGTTGATGATCAGCGCCTGCTTGCGGATGACGGCGACCTGCCGCGACAGGATGGCGGTCGGCACGAAGTTGAGGCTGATGCGGCGCATTTCCTCGCCGAAACCGGGCATTTCCTTGTCGGCCACGGCCAGCGTCGCTTCCGGCGTAACGTCGCGCCGGGCCGGGCCGGTGCCGCCGGTGGTCAGCACCAGATGGCAACCGGTCTCGTCTACCAGGGCTTTCAGGGTGGTTTCGATGGTGCCCTGATCGTCGGCGATCAGGCGGGTTTCGGCGCGCCAGGGCGTGGTCAGCGCGGAAGACAGCCATTCCTGAAGGGCGGGAATGCCCTTGTCTTCGTAAACGCCCGTCGAGGCGCGGTCGCTGATCGAGACCAGGCCGATGATCAGTTCATCACTCATCGTTTTCTTCCCCGGCAGTCTCGGCGGGCGTTCCCTGCTGATCGAGTTCCTGCAGCACCTGGAAGATGGCGCGGAAATTCTTCGGCGGCTTGTTGTTTTCTTTTTCTTTCAGCGCATTGCGGCGCAGCTGGCGCATGTGCTGGAGGTCGATGTCGGGCCAGATCGCGGCAATTTCGGCCAGGAAGCCTTCGTCTTCAAGCAGGCGCAGGCGGAAGCGTTCGAGACGATGCAGGCGCGCCGTTTCGGCGGAGGATTCGCCACGCAGCATGGCCAGCCCGGCGCGGATCGGCTCGTCGTCGACGCCGCGCATGAGTTTGCCAAGATACTGGACCTGCCGGCGACGGGCACCGTGCGCCGTGATCTTCTGGCATTCGCGGACGGCGTCGAAAATGTTCTCGGGCAGGTTGATTTTCTTCAGCTGGCCGACGGAGAGCTCCACCAGTTCGGCCCCGAGGTCTTGCAGTTCGTGCATGGCCTCCTTCTGTTTGGTCTTCGAGGGGCGGCCGGTATCTTCGGTGAAATCTTCTTCATGCATGGTAGCGCTCGGTAGCTGGCTTTGGCGGGCTGTTATGATAGCGACTTTCCTGTCCAGACGCCGCTTCCATGTCCGAAACCGCTGCATTTTCCTATTCCTTCGCCACCCTGCAACAACTTTCCGAGGATGTGCTCAAGCATGCTCGCGCCAAGGGGGCGACGGCCTGCGAGGTCGATGTGTCCGAGGGCTTCGGGCAATCGGTCACGGTGCGTTGCGACGAGGTCGAGACCATCGAGTTCAATCGCGACAAGGGCATCGGCATCACGATTTATTCCGGGCAGCGCAAGGGGTACGCGAGCACTTCGGACTTTTCGGCACAGGCCTTGCGCGAAACCGTCGAAGCGGCGCTCGACATCGCCCGCTTCACGGCCGAGGACGATTGTGCCGGTCTGGCCGATGCGGCGCTGATGGCGAAGAATCCGCCCGATCTCGATCTGTACCACCCCTGGGCCTTGACCGTCGAGGATGCCATCGAGACGGCGCGCCGTTGCGAGCAGGCGGCGTTCGATGCCAGTCCGCTGGTCAGCAATTCCGAAGGGGCGTCGATTTCGACCCAGCAGGCGCATTTCGTCTCGGCCAACAGCCTGGGCTTCATGGGCGGTTATCCGACCTCGCGCCACTACATTTCGTGTTCGGTCATCGCCGGCGAGCAGGACGCGATGCAACGCGACGACTGGTACACGACGCACCGCGATGCGGCCCGTCTCGACGATGCGGGCAAGGTCGGGCGCATTGCCGCCGAGCGGGCCATCGCCCGCCTGAACGGGCGCAAGGTCAAGACCGGCGAATTCCCGATCATCCTCGAAGCACCCCTGGCCGGCGGCCTGCTCGGTAGCCTCGTGCATGCGGCGAGTGGCGGTGCGCTCTACCGCAAGTCGTCCTTCCTGATCGACCATCTGGGCAAGAAGATCATGCCGGATTTCGTACAGATCGTTGAGCGGCCACATATTCCCTGCGGCCTGGGCAGTGCCTCGTTCGACAGCGACGGGGTGGCGACGAAGGATCGCGACGTGGTCACCGACGGCGTGCTGCAGGGCTACTTCCTGAGCACCTACACGGCGCGCAAGCTGGGCATGCAGACGACGGCCAATGCCGGCGGCAGCCATAACCTGATCATCCAGCCGGGCGAGCACGACCTGCAGGGGCTGATTGCCAAGATGGGCCGCGGCCTGCTGGTGACCGAGCTGCTCGGCCACGGCATCAATTACGTGACCGGCGACTATTCGCGCGGGGCGGCGGGCTACTGGGTCGAGAACGGCAAGATCGCCTATCCGGTCGAGGAAATCACCATCGCGGGCAACCTCAAGGCCATGCTGGCCGGCATCGTCGCCGTCGGCAACGACGTGCAGGTGCGCGGCACCAAGCAGAGCGGTTCGATCCTCATCGACCGGATGACCATCGCCGGCGAGTAGCGCGTCTTAGGGTTTTCCTCAACTCGCCAAGACGAACGTTTTGGCTAGAATGGAATGGCATGATTCTGACGTGCCCAACCATTCCTGGAGGAGACAAGATGCAACGTCGTGATTTTCTGAAAAAAGCTTCCGTCGGTGCCGTTGCCGGTGCCGCCGCCACCGTCGCCGCGCCGGCCATTGCCCAGGCGCTGCCCAATATCAAGTGGCGCCTGACGTCCAGCTTCCCGAAGAGCCTGGATACCATCTACGGCGGCGCTGAAGTGCTGGCCAACCGTCTGCGTGCCATGACCAACGGCAAGTTCGACATCCGCGTTTTCCCGGGCGGTGAAATCGTTCCCGGCCTGCAGGCGCTGGACGCCGTGCAGCAGGGCACCGTCGAGTGCTGCCACACCTGTTCCTACTACTACGTCGGCAAGGACAAGACCTTCGGCTTCGGTACGTCCGTTCCATTCGGCATGACGGCCCGCCAGATGAACGCCTGGATCTACTACGGCGGCGGCCAGAAGCTGCTCGACGACTTCTACAGCAACTACAACGTCGTCTCCTTCGCCGGCGGCAACACCGGTACCCAGATGGGCGGCTGGTGGCGCAAGGAAGTGAAGACTGTGGCTGACCTCAAGGGCATCAAGATGCGTATCGCCGGCCTCGGCGGCACCGTCTTCTCGGCGCTCGGCGTCGTGCCGCAGCAGATCGCCGGCGGCGACATCTACCCGGCGCTGGAAAAGGGCACCATCGACGCGGCCGAGTGGGTTGGCCCGTACGACGACGAAAAGCTGGGCTTCTACAAGGTTGCCAAGAACTACTACTACCCGGGTTGGTGGGAGCCGGGCCCGACCATCCACTTCTTCGTGAACAAGGCCGAATGGGCCAAGCTGCCGAAGGAATACCAGGAAGCCTTCCAGGCCGCAGCCTTCGAAGCCAACGTGACGATGATGGCCGAATACGACCACAAGAATCCGACCGCGCTGGCCAAGCTCATGCAGTCCGGTGTCAAGGTCAGGGAATTCTCGTCGGAAATCCTCAAGGCCACCTACAAGGCGGCGACCGACCTGTATGTCGACGAAGCCGGCAAGAACCCGGCCTTCAAGAAGATCTACGTCGAGTACGACAAGTATCGGCGAACGCAGTCCGCCTGGTTCAGCCTGGCCGAACGCCGGATGGACGGCTTCCTGCAGACCGGGAAGTAAATCTCACGGTCAACCGGAAATTTCGGCCAAAATCAAAAAACCCGCGAAGTTCGCGGGTTTTTTATTGCGGCCATCGTATTTTCATTTTGGCCATTTTTTACGGTAGACCGTAGCAAGCCCGGTTGACCGTCAAAGCCTACTTTTCCAGCAGGCTGCGCAACATCCAGGCGTTCTTTTCGTGGATCTGCATGCGCTGGGTCAGCAGGTCGGCGGTCGGCTCGTCGCCGGCCTTGTCGACGATGGCGAAAATGCCGCGGGCGGTTTTGGTGACGGCCTCCTGGCCGGCGACCAGTTGCTTGATCATGTCCTCGGCCGAGACCTTGCCTTCGCTTTCCTTGATCACGGTGAGCCTGGCGAATTCGGCGTAGGTGCCGGGGGCGGGGACGCCCAGTGCGCGAATGCGTTCGGCGATGAGGTCGAGCGCGTTCCACAGTTCGGTGTACTGGTCCATGAACATCACGTGCAGCGTGTTGAACATCGGCCCGGTGACGTTCCAGTGGAAGTTGTGGGTCTTCAGGTAGAGCGTGAACGAGTCGGCCAGCAAATGGGACAGGCCGTCGGCGATTTTTTCGCGGTCTTTCTTGGTGATTCCGATATCCATGATGACTCCCTTCGTCGGTTGAGTGGGCGGGGCCAGATGGGCTGCGTTGTCTGGCGATGGATGGATGATGCGCGCTTTGCCGACGCACCGCCAATTCATTTTGGCTATTCTGACGATAGCCCGCCCCACCCTCCAGGAGACACCGGGGGAACCCCCTATTTTTCGACGAAGGCGCGTTCGATGACGTAATCGCCCAGCTTGCCGGTGTGATGGTTGCCGACCTCGAAGCCGCGGGCGTCGAGCATGGCCGCGGTGTCTTCGAGCATGGCCGGGCTGCCGCAGATCATGGCGCGGTCGGTGGCCGGATCGAGCGGCGGCTGGTTGATGTCGGCGAAGAGTTTGCCGGACTCGATGAGGTCGGTCAGCCGCCCCTCGTTGCGGAACGGTTCGCGCGTCACGGTCGGGTAGTAGACCAGCTTTTCCTTGACCCAGTCGGCGAAGTACTCGTGCTCCTTGAGGTCGTTTTCGATGTAGTCGTGGTAGGCCAGCTCATTGGTCCAGCGCACGCCGTGGATGAGGATGACCTTCTCGAAACGCTCGTAGGTTTCCGGATCGTGGATCAGGCTCATGAACGGCGCGAGGCCCGTGCCGGTGGCGAACATGAAGAGGCGCTTGCCCGGCCTGAGATCGCGCAGGACCAGCGTCCCGGTGGGCTTCTTGCTGACCAGCAGCGGGTCGCCAGGCTTGAGGTGCTGCAGGCGGGAGGTCAGCGGGCCATCAGGCACCTTGATGCTGAAGAATTCGAGATATTCCTCGTGGTTGGCGCTGGCAATGCTGTAGGCGCGGGTCAGCGGACGGCCATCGACTTCCAGGCCAATCATCACGAACTGGCCGTTGGTAAAGCGCAGGCCGGGGTTACGGGTGGTGCGGAAGGTGAACAGACTGTCGTTCCAGTGATGGACGGCGGTGACGGTTTCAGTGGCCAGATTGCTCATGCGGGTGCTCCTGCTCATACGAATGAGACCGATCTTAGGGCGCATCGTTTATCCATAAAAGCGGGTAATTTGCATATCAGTCATCTAAAATGAAGATATGAAAATCACCCTGCGCCAGATCGAAGTCTTCGCCGCCATCGCGCGCCTCGAGAACGTGTCGCGTGCCGCGGCGCAGCTCAACATGTCCCAGTCGGCGGCCAGTACGGCCCTGCTCGAACTGGAACGCCAATTCGATTGCCCGTTGTTCGACCGTATCGGCAAATCTTTGCGTCTCAATGGCAGCGGCCGGGGCTTGTTGCCGCAGGCCGAGGACATGCTGGCCCGGGCCGGCGAACTGGAGGGGTATCTGGCGGGTGGCCGGCTGGCCCCGGTTGCCGTGGGGGCGACGCTGACCATCGGCAACTACCTGGCGACACTGGTCGTCGTCGATTACCTGAAGAACAACCCCGGGAGCCGGATCGATCTCAGCGTCTGCAACACGCAGCAGGTCATCGAACGCTTGCGCCGTTTCGACCTGGATATCGGCCTGATCGAGGGCGATGCGAGCGATTCGGACCTGGTTTTCGAGCCCTGGCTGGACGACGAACTGGTCGTCTTCTGCGCGCCCGGCCATCCGCTGGCGAAGCCCGGCGTGGCCGGTGCCGCACAACTCGCGGAACAGCAGTGGATCGTTCGCGAATCCGGCTCGGGAACGCGCGCCCTGTTCGACCGGGCGATGCGCGCGGCCGGTGTCGATGCCGAGGTCTGTCTGCAACTGGAACACACCGAAGCGATCAAGCGGGCCGTCGAGTGCGGCATGGGGGTCGGTTGCCTGTCACGCCTCGCCCTGCGCGAAGCACTTCGACGCGGCAGTCTGGTCGAGATCAAGACGCCGGAACTGGCGCTGCGCCGGCGATTCCAGTTCGTTCGTCAGCGCCAGCGCCATGTCAGTTCGGCCACCCGGATGTTCATGCAGGCCTGTCTGGATTTTTCGGCTGGCGCACGTGACACCACCGAGCTGGTGCTGCCCTTCATCCCGTGAATGGGCGAAAAAAAGCGGGGTCCGCAGACCCCGCCTTGATGTGAGCGCACCGGATTACTTGTTCTCGCTCTGCAGATTCTTCAGCAACGCAGCTGCATCGGCGTCTTCGTTGCCTTCCTTCTTCTCCTCCGCCTCTTCCTCGCTCGGCTTCATGAGCGTATCGAGATCGATGGCGGCCGGGGCCTTGCCTTCCTTCTCCAGGCGCTGCATTTCCTTCTGCGCCTCGTCGCCGTAGCTGACGATGTTCGGGAAGATGATGATGAGCGCGACCATGATGATCTGGATGCAGACGAAGGGAATGGCACCCCAGTAAATATCCGTCGTCTTGATCGAGGCCGGCGCCACCGAGCGCAGGTAGAACAGCGCAAAGCCGAAGGGCGGGTGCATGAACGAGGTCTGCATGTTGACCGCGAGCAGTACGCCGAACCAGACCAGATCGATCCCCAGCTTGTCCGCCACCGGTGCCAGCAAGGGCACGATGATGAAGGACAGTTCGAAGAAGTCGAGGAAGAAGGCGAGCAGGAAGACCAGCAGGTTGACCACGATCAGGAAGCCGACCTGGCCGCCGGGCAGGCCGAGCAGCAGGTGCTCGACCCACAGGTCGCCGTTGACGCCGCGGAAGACCAGGCCGAACACCGTCGAACCGACGAGGATGAAGACCACGAAGGACGACAGCTTGCCGGTGGTTTCCATGGCCTGTTTGAGCAGCTTCATGGTAATCCGCTTGCGGGCCAGCGCCAGAATCATGGCGCCGGCGGCACCCATGGCGCCACCTTCGGTCGGCGTTGCGATGCCAAGGAAAATGGTGCCCAGCACCAGGAAGATGAGCACCAGCGGCGGCACCAGCGTGGTCAGTACGCGCAGCATCAGTTTCAGTCCGCGCAGGGTACGCGCTTCGGGCGGCAGGGCCGGGCAGCTGTTGGGCTTGATGATCGACAGTACGGCGACATAGCCGACATAGAGGCTGGTCAGAATGAGGCCGGGAATCATGGCGCCTTCGTACATGTCGCCGACCGACTTGCCGAGCTGGTCGGCCATGATGATCAGCACCAGCGACGGCGGGATGATCTGGGCCAGCGTGCCGGAGGCAGCGATGACGCCCGAGGCCAGCCGCTTGTCGTAACCGTAGCGGAGCATGATGGGCAGCGAGATCAGACCCATCGAGATCACCGAGGCGGCCACCACGCCGGTCGTCGCCGCGAGCAGGGCGCCAACGAAGATCACGGCGTAGGCCAGACCGCCGCGCATCGGGCCGAACAGTTGGCCGATGGTGTCGAGCAGATCCTCGGCCATGCCTGATCGTTCAAGTATCAGCCCCATGAAGGTGAAGAAGGGGATGGCCAGCAGCGTGTCATTGGCCATGATGCCGAAGATGCGTTCCGGCAGGGCCTGGAACAGGGCAGGGGTGAGCAGGCCGAGTTCGATGCCGATCAGGCCGAAAACGATGCCGTTGGCGGCCAGCGCAAACGCAACCGGGTAGCCGAACAGCAGGAAAAGGACGAGGGCGCCGAACATCAGCGGCGCCATATTGGCAATGATGAATTCCGCCATTATTTGGCCTCCTGAGCTTTGGCGGCGGCAATGGCGGCGGCCAGTTCTTCTTCGGGGGTCGGACCCTTTTCCTTCTTGTTCGGGTCGTCAATGCGACCGGCCAGGAAGGCGATGCGCTTGAACAGCTCGGACACGCCCTGCAGGGCGAGCAGGGTGAAGCCGATCGGCAGCAGGATCTTGACGGGCCAGCGCAGCAGGCCGCCCGCATTGGCGGACATTTCGTTGATCTTGATCGATTCGGCGATCAGCGGCAGCGAAAGCCAGAGGACCAGGATGACCATGGGCAGCAGGAAGAACAGCGTGCCAATGATGTCGATCACGGCCAGGCCGCGCGGCGACAACTTGCCGGAGAGCACGTCGATGCGGACATGCTCGTTTTTTTGCAGGGTGTAGGGCGAGCACAGCAGGAAAATCGCAGCAAACAGGTACCACTGGATTTCCAGCAGGCCGTTGGAACTATAGTCAAAAAGAAAGCGCACGACGGCGTTGGCAGAGCTGATGGCCGTCATGATCAGCACCAGCCAGAACGCGCCTTTGCCGACGCGCTCATTGAGCCAGTCGATCAGCTGCGAGAGCTTGAGCAGAAGGGTCACGAAAAGTCCTCCTCGGTTGATAGAATTCCCGACTTCTGAGGTCGGGGTGAATTGAAATTCCCAGTGGCCCAAATTTACAGTGAAGGCGGAAGGCAGAGAATGGTGGAAATCCCTACAAACCGGTCAACGCGAATCTGCCTGGTGCGCCACGGCGAGACCGAGTGGAATGCCGAACGGCGCATCCAGGGGCAGATCGACATCGGGCTCAATGAAACCGGCCGCCGGCAGGCCGTTGCGGCCGGTCGCTGGCTCAAGTCGGCCGGTATCGTCGCGCTTTACAGCAGCGATCTGCAGCGCGCCTGGACGACGGCGCAATCGATCGGCGCCGAACTCGGGCTGACCCCGACGCCGGTGCCCGAGATGCGCGAACGGCGCTACGGCGTGTTCGAGGGGCTGACCTACGATGAAGCGAAAGCCAATCATCCGGCAGGCTATGCCGCCTTCGAAGGGCGCAATGCCGACTACGATTTCGAGAATGGCGAAAGCCTGCTCACCATGTTCGAGCGCGTAACCGGCAAGCTCGCCGAACTCGCGGCGCGGCATGCCGGGGAGACCATCGCCATCGTCCTGCACGGCGGCGTGCTCGACATCATCAACCGTTTCGTGCGGGGCAATCCGCTCGAAATGCCGCGCGACTTCCTGATTCCCAACGCCGGGATCAACTGGATATCCTCCGTCGATGGCCAGTGGAGCCTGAATACGTGGGGCGAAACGGATCATCTCGAACCGGGCGCCCTTGACGAGCTTCTTCCGCGAAAGACACCCTGGCAAAAGTTGACCCTGAACTCTGGCAGGCCATTCAGGCCGAAGTGCAGCGTCAGGAAGACCACATCGAACTGATCGCGTCTGAAAACTACGTGAGCAAGGCCGTCATGGAAGCCCAGGGCTCCCAGCTCACCAACAAGTACGCCGAAGGCTACCCGGGCAAGCGTTACTACGGCGGTTGCGAACACGTCGACGTCGCCGAGCAGATCGCCATCGACCGCCTGAAGAAGCTGTTCGGCGCCGATGCTGCCAACGTCCAGCCGAATTCCGGTTCGCAGGCCAACCAGGCTGTGCTGATGGCCTTTGCCAAGCCGGGCGACACCATCATGGGCATGAGCCTGGCCGAAGGTGGTCACCTGACCCACGGCATGGCGCTCAACATGTCCGGCAAGTGGTTCAACGTCGTGTCCTACGGCTTGAACGAGAAGGAAGAGATCGACTACGAGCGCATGGAAGCGCTGGCCCGCGAGCACAAGCCGAAGATCATCGTCGCCGGTGCCTCGGCCTATGCCCTGCGTATCGACTGGGAACGCTTCGCCAAGATCGCCAAGGAAGTCGGCGCCATTTTCTGGGTCGACATGGCCCACTACGCCGGCCTGATCGCCGCCGGTTTCTATCCGAACCCGGTGCCCTTCGCCGATGTCGTGACCTCGACCACGCACAAGACCCTGCGTGGTCCGCGCGGTGGCGTCATCCTCATGAAGGCCGAGCATGAAAAGGCCCTGAATTCCGCCATCTTCCCGGGCCTGCAAGGCGGTCCGCTCGAGCACGTCATCGCCGCCAAGGCCGTCGCCTTCAAGGAAGCTGCGACGCCGGAATTCAAGCGTTACCAGGAACAGGTCATCAACAACGCCCGCGTCATGGCTCGCGTGCTCGGCGAGGAGCGCGGTCTGCGCATCGTTTCCGGCCGTACCGAAAGCCACGTGTTTCTGGTCGACCTGCGTTCGAAGAACATCACCGGCAAGGACGCCGAAGCTGCTCTCGGTCGTGCCCACATCACGGTCAACAAGAACGGCATTCCGAACGACCCGCAGAAGCCGTTCGTTACGTCCGGCATCCGCATCGGTTCGCCGGCCATGACGACGCGCGGTTTCACCGAAATCGAAGCCGAGACCATCGCGCACCTGGTTGCCGACGTGCTCGACGCGCCGAACGACGAAGCCGTCGCCGCCACGGTTCGCGCCAAGGTGGCCGAGCTGTGCAAGCGCTTCCCGGTTTACGGGGCCTGAGGAGAGTTGTTAGTTGCTAGTGAGTCAGAGTTGCCAGAAGGCGCGCTGACAACTAGCGACTAGCGACTAGCGACTATGAAATGTCCTTTCTGCGGCGCTGAAGATACGGCGGTTGCCGATACCCGTCTCAACGACGAGGCTGATGTCGTTCGCCGCCGCCGGAAGTGCAATGCCTGCGACAAGCGTTTCACGACCTACGAGCGGGCGGAAATCCAGCTGCCGCAGGTGGTCAAGAAAAACGGCCTGCGCACGGAGTTCAGCCGGGCCAAGCTGCGCGCCAGTCTCGAACTGGCCCTGCGCAAGCGGCCGGTGTCCATCGAGTCGGTCGATGCGGCCGTGGCGGACATCGAGGAACGCCTGCTGTCGGCCGGCGAGCGTGAAGTCAGTACGCAGCAACTGGGCGAACTGGTCATGCGCGAGCTGAAGAAGCTCGACAAGGTGGCCTACATCCGCTTCGCCTCGGTCTATCGCAATTTCGAAGACGTGGATGCCTTCTCCAAGGCCATCCGCGAAGTTTCACCCACGCCGAAGAAAAAATGAGCTTCTCGGCCGTCGACCACGGCATGATGGCGCGCGCCCTGCAGTTGGCTGAGCGCGCCCTGTGGACGACCTCGCCCAATCCGCGGGTCGGCTGCGTGCTGGTCCGCGATGGGGAAATCGTCGGCGAAGGCTGGCACGAGAAGGCTGGCGAACCGCACGCCGAGGTGCATGCGCTACGTGCAGCCGGCGACAGTGCCAAAGGCGCCACCGCCTACGTCACGCTGGAACCGTGCAGCCATCACGGCCGGACGCCACCCTGTGCCGAGGCGTTGATCGCTGCCGGCGTGTCACGCGTCGTGGCGGCGATGACCGATCCGAATCCGTTGGTGTCCGGCAACGGGATGGCCCTGTTGCGGGCGGCGGGCATCGAAACCGCGAGCGGATTGCTCGAAAACGAGGCGCGGGAACTGAATATCGGTTTTGTCTCGCGCATGACCCGTGGCCGGCCGTGGCTGCGCCTCAAGGCGGCAGCCAGCCTGGATGGCAAGACGGCGCTCAACAACGGCGTCAGCCAGTGGATCACTGGCCCGGATGCCCGCCGCGACGGCCATGCCTGGCGGGCCCGGGCCTGCGCCATCCTGACCGGCATCGGCACCGTGCGCGACGACGATCCGTCGCTGACCGTGCGCGATGTGACAACGACGCGTCAGCCCCTGCGCGTGGTGGTCGACAGCAAGCTGGAAATTTCGCCGACGGCGCGCATCCTGCAAGGCGAGCCGGTTTTGATCGTCGGTGCGGTCGAGAATGCCGAAAAAATGGCTCTCTTACGGTCAACCGGAAATTTTGTCGAAATTCGAAATAATGGTGCAGGCAAGGTGGATCTCAAGGCGCTGCTCGAATTGCTCGCCCAGCGCGGCATCAACGAGGTACACACCGAAGCCGGCTTCAAGCTCAACGGTTCATTGCTGCGCGAAGGGCTGGTCGACGAGCTGCTGCTCTATCTGGCGCCCTGCCTGATCGGCCACGCTGCGAGCGGCCTGTTCAACCTGCCGGAACTGACTACGCTAGACGGCAAGCAGCGGCTGCAGATTCGCGATCTGCGCCAGCTTGGCGAAGATATTCGCCTGATCGCACGTTTCCGCTAGGTCCGCACACCGCACAATCACTGTCCTTCTTGAAGCGGACGGTGCGCCATTCCATGGTCAGCGCATCGAGCAGCAGCAGCCGTCCGGTCAGCGCTTCGCCAATGCCGGCCGCCAGCTTGAGCGCCTCGGCCGCCTGCATGGTGCCGATGATGCCGGTCAGCGGCGCGAAAACACCCATCACGGCGCAGCGCACTTCCTCGACATCCTCGCCTTCGGGGAACAGGCAGTGGTAACAAGGCGAGTCGTCCTGGCGCAGGTCGTAAACGCTGATCTGCCCGTCAAAGCGAATCGCGGCGCCGGACACCAGCGGCTTGCGGTGGTGCACACAAGCCCGGTTGATCGCGTGGCGCGTCGCGAAATTGTCGGTGCAGTCGAGCACCAGATTAGCGCTGGCGACCAGCGCATCGAGCGCTTCGCCGGACAGGCGTTGCTGCAGCGGAATGATCTCGATGTCGGGGTTGATGGCGCTTAGCGCCTGCCGGCCGGATTCGGCCTTGGCCATGCCGACGCGCGCCTGCGTGTGCAGGATTTGCCGCTGCAGGTTGGTGAAATCCACGGTGTCGTCATCGACCAGCGTGATCCTGCCGACCCCGGCCGAAGCCAAGTAGAGCGCGGCCGGCGAGCCGAGTCCGCCGGCGCCAATGATCAGCGCGTGCGTGTCGAGGATGCGGGTCTGACCGTCAATGCCGAGTGCGTCGAGCAGGATGTGTCGGCTGTAACGAAGAAGCTGCTCGTCGGTCATTAAGTTGCTAGTGCTAAGTTGCCAGTCGTCAGCAGGAACGCCGGATTGCCGTTGCTGGCAACCAGCAACTGGCGACTAGCAACTACTTGTATTCCCGCCACTCCGGCGGTGTGTCGTCGTGGTCGCCGTGCGGGTGGTGTTCCCAGGCGTTAACGTAGGCTTCCTGTGCCGAGCGCTTGAGGCGTTTTTCCGGGGCGCCGATGTTGTGCAACTGGGTGTCTTCAACGTAGTAGATCAAGGCCCGGGTCAGCTTGGTGAATAGCGTGTTGTCGAGGTGATAGCCCTTGTCGACCAGATGTTCGTCGAGCTCGCGCAGGGTGTGCTGCTGCAGGTCGTAACTCACGCCGAGCGAACGTCGTTCGTGCTTGGCTTCGACCTCAAGCTCGTCCAGTCGTTTAAGATCGTCGGCCGCCTCGGGCACCTGCCCGGGCGGGAACTTGGAGAACAGGATCTCCCGATTTTTCTTGAGGTCTGCTGTGTTGGCCATCATCCCTCCCGGTCAATGAACTATTGGGCTTTATTCTGCATGATCTGCAGGCCCTTGAGAAGATTCAGCGCCTGCTGGAACTGGTAGTCGGCCTTGGTGGCGTATTCCAGGCGTTGCGGCATTTCATCCTCGGCGTCTTCCTTCTTGTCCTTGCCATTCTTGACCGGCTTGGCCGAGGCCTTGGCTTCCTGCTTGGCCGCTTCCTTTTCGCGATCGTTGCTCAGGTGGCGATCCAGATCAGCCTCGCGCAGGCGCATGCCGCTGCTGTTGCCGTTGGCGCTTTCCTCGACGACGATGTCCGGCGTGATTCCCTTGGCCTGGATGGAGCGCCCTTCCGGCGTGTAGTAGCGGGCCGTGGTCAGCTTGATGGCGGTGTTGTTGGGCAGCGGCAGGACGGACTGCACCGAGCCCTTGCCGAAGGTCTGGGTGCCGACGATGATGGCGCGCTTGTGATCCTGCAGCGCGCCGGCGACGATTTCCGATGCCGACGCCGACCCGCCATTGACCAGCACGACCATCGGCACCTTCTTGGCTTCGACGGGCAGGTTCTTGAGCGGATCATCCTTGCCGCCACGCAGGTAGTCCTGCGCCCGGGCCCGGAATTCCTGCTTGGCATCCGCCGTGCGGCCGTCGGTCGACACGACCTTGACGTCGGGCGGCAGGAAGGCCGCGGAAACGCCGATGGCGCCGTTGAGCAGGCCGCCCGGATCGTTGCGCAGGTCGAGCACGAGGCCCTGCAGCTTGTTGCCATCCTTGTAGAGAGCGGAAACGTGCTTGGCGACCTCTGCGATGGTGTTTTCCTGGAACTGCGTGACGCGAACCCAGCCGTAGCCCGGCTCGACGAGCTTGGATTTGACGCTCTGCACCTTGATGACTTCGCGGACCAGGGTGAGTTCGATCGGCTTCGTTTCGCCCTTGCGGATGATCGACAGCTTGATCGGTGTCTTCGGCTTGCCGCGCATCTTCTTGACGGCCTCGGACAGCGTCAGTCCTTTGACCGGCGTTTCGTCGAGCTTGAAGATCAGGTCACCCGCCTTGACGCCAGCGCGATAGGCCGGGGTGTCCTCGATCGGCGAAACGACCTTGACCAGTCCGTCTTCCATGCCGACTTCAATGCCCAGTCCGCCGAATTCGCCTTGTGTGCCGACCTGCAGATCCTTGAAGGCATCGGCATCGAGGTAGGTCGAGTGCGGATCGAGGTTGGACAGCATGCCGGAAATGGCATTGGTGATCATCTTCTTGTCTTCGACCGGCTCGACGTAGCCCTGCTTGATGGCGCTGTAGACCTCGGCAAAGGTGCGCAACTCGTCGATGGGCAGCCCCTGCTTGGCTTCCTTGTCGGCCATGGCCGGGAAGTTGAGGCTGATCAGTGCGGTCAAGCTAATGGTTTTCGTTTTGCTCATTTCAAGCTGGCCCATTTCATCGGGTCGATCGGTTGCCCTTGGTGGCGGAGTTCAAAGTATAAACCGGAATCCGGGTTGCCTCCGCTGTTACCCACGGTGGCGATTGTTTCTCCGCCCCTCACGGCCTGGCCGACCTGTTTGAGCAGCGAATCGTTATTGCCGTAGATCGACAGGTAGGCGTCGCCGTGATCGACAATCAGCAGATTGCCGAAACCGCGCATCCATTCCGAGAAAACCACGCGGCCGCCGGCGATGGCCTTGACCTCGCTGCCCGAGCCGGCCTTGATGAACAGCCCGCGCCAGGTGCCGCCGCCGTCGCGTGCCGAGCCGAAGCGACCGGAGACTGAGCCACGCACCGGCAGGCGAAGGTTGCCGCGCTGGCGGGCGAAGCTGCCGTCGCTGGGGGCGGGTTCGTAGCGGTTCTCGGCTTCGACGGAGCGCGGGCGAGTGGGTTCGACGCTCGGTGTGGTGCGGGCAACTTCCCGCTCTTCCGTCTGCGAATGGCGTTTTTCCTTGTCCCGCTCCCTCTCGCGTTCCTTCTGCTGGGCGGCGGCCCGGCGCGCTTCAGCCAGGCGGGCGGCTTCGGCCTTGGCGGCCTGGGCGGCAAGGATTTTCGACAGGCGGTCGATGAGCTGGGTCATCCGCTTTTCGTTTTGCTGGAGGTTGCCGATTTCCTTGCGCTGGGCGTTCACCTTGCTGGAGATCTGCGCGTACAGGGTCTGTCGTTCTTCGCGCTGTTTTTTTAGATCGGCATGGCGTTTTTGCTGTTCGGCTTCGATCTCGGCCAGTTCGGCACTGCGCTCCTTGGCATCGGCCGCCAGTGACTTCTTCTTGTCGAGCGTGGCGGCGATCTCGCCCATCAGCTCGGCGCGAGTCAGGGCGATGGCCGACAAATAGTGCAGATCGCGCGCCATCTGGTTGGGGTCGTCGCCGTTGAGCAGCAGTTGCAGCGAATCCGGGTTGCCGCGCAGGTATTGCTTGTAGAGCAGCTTTTCCAGTTGGGACTGCTGCTGGTTCAAGGTCACGCCGAGTTCCTGGGATTGCTGTTCGAGGTTCTTGAGCTTGCGTTCAAGCTGGCTGCGCGTGTCGGTCAGCTCATGCAACTCGCGCTGGAGGCGGGAAATCTGCCGGTCCGATTCGCGCAGACGGTCGCCGGCATCGGCCTTGTTTTCCTCGTTGGCGGACAATTCCTTGCGCAGGCCCTCGATGCGGCTGCGCAATTCGCCGAGGTCGGCCTGCTTTTCGGCGATTTCAGGCGAGGCGACGGCTGGTGCGGATTTTTTTTCGGCGGCCGGTTTGGCCCCGGCCGGTGCGCTACCAAGAAAAACGGCGGCAATCAGCGCCGCCGTCAGCTTCTTGCTGCTGCATCGTGGCCAGCGCAGGCCAGTCCGGTTGTGTCCGAGGATCATCGATGAGTGAATTGGATTAAGCGAAACGCAAAACGCTATTTTATAATGCGCCATTCATCGAAACGAGGTTTTATCTTGGAAACGCCATCCTTCAGTTTGATCGACAAGCAGGAGCACATCGAGTTGGCCGCCCGTGCGCTGAAATCCATCGCCCACCCGCTGCGCCTCAAGATCCTTTGTGTGCTTGGCGATCAGGAGGCGTGCGTGCAGGAAATCGTCGATGCCGTGGGGACGTCGCAAAGCAATATCTCCCAGCATCTGGCCATCCTGCGTGAGAAAGGCGTGCTGGTCACCCGCAAGGACGCCAACCGAGTCTATTACCGGGTGGGCGATCAGCGCACCCTGCAGCTTGTCGGCATGATGCGCGAAGTTTTTTGTGGAACAGGGGTTTAAGCAATGCCGATGGAGTTTATCAACCAAAATATCCTGCTGATTTCGCTGGTCGTCGTCAGCGGCTTGTCGCTGCTCTGGCCCGTGCTCATGCGTCCGTCCGGCAACAGCGTCGGGCCGGTCGAGGCGACCCAGCTCATCAATCGCGAGGATGCCCACATTCTCGACGTGCGTGAGGCGGACGAGTTTGCCGCCGGGCATCTGCCGGAAGCGAAGAACATTCCGGTGAGCAAGCTGGCCGAGCGTCTGGGCGAGCTCGAGAAATTCAAGGACAAGCCGGTCATCGTCTGCTGCGCGTCGGGCATGCGCTCGAACAAGGCGTGCGGCGAGCTCAAGAAGCAGGGCTTCGAGAAGCTGTACAACCTGGCCGGCGGCGTCGACGCCTGGGTCGGTGCCGGTTATCCGGTGAAAAAGGGCGGCAAGAACAAATGACCGCACACGTGCTCATGTATACGACCGCGGTCTGTCCGTTCTGCGTCCGTGCCAAGCAATTGCTGGGCGCCCGGGGCGTGACGCAGATCGAGGAAATTCGTGTCGATCTCGATCCGGATCGTCGCGATGAAATGATGCAGAAAACTCAGCGGCGTACAGTGCCGCAAATCTTCATCGGCGATACCCACGTGGGTGGCTGTGACGATCTCTATGCTCTCGATGCGGCGGGTAAGCTGAAACCCCTGCTCGAAGGCTGACCTGAACCGATTTAACTTCTGAAAGAAAACCATGGAACAAAACGCGCAACCCGTCTTCGGTATCGAAAAGCTTTACATCAAGGATCTGTCCGTTGAAGTGCCGAATGCTCCGGAAATCTTCCTGGAGCGCGAAGCGCCGCAGGTCGAGATCAAGCTCAACAGCAACGGCCGCGCCGTTGGCGAAGGCGTTTTCGAAGTTGTGCTGACCGTGACCGTGACAGCCAAGCTGGGCGAAAAGACGGTTTTCCTGGTTGAAGTCGGCCAGGGTGGCATCTTCCGCATCCAGAACGTGCCGGAAGACCAGGTCGAGCCGCTGATTGCCGTGGCCTGCCCGAACATCCTGTTCCCGTACGCTCGCGAAACCGTGTCGGATGCCGTCACCCGCGCCGGCTTCCAGCCGATCGTGCTGCAGCCGGTCAATTTCGAAGGCATGTACATGCAGCGCCTGCAGCAGCAGGAAGCCGCCGCCGGTGCGCCGGCCGACGCTTCGATTCAGTAACAAACATGACCATCTGGCGTCGCGCGCTTGTCGCCCTCTCGCTGATCAGTGCCGCCGGTGCGGCACTGGCCATCGACTACCGTTCGGTTGGCGTGCCGGCGGCCATCCTTTTCGATGCGCCGTCGCTGCAGGGCAAGAAGCTGTACCTGATCAAGGCGCAGACGCCGGTCGAGGTCGTCGTCAAGCTGGAAGGCTGGCTCAAGGTACGCGATGCCGAAGGGACGCTGGCCTGGCTGGAGTCGCGCAACCTGGTCGATAAGCGGACGCTGGTCGTGACCGCGCCGAAAGCGGAAATCCGCCAGTCGGACAAGCCGGAATCCCCGGTGCTGGCCGAACTGGACAAATGGGTCGCCGTTGAATTCATCGAGCCCGCCGCGCCGGGCTGGGCCAAGGTTCGCCATCGCGATGGCGCCACCGGCTACATCCGTTCCACGCAGGTCTGGGGCCTATGAAAATCACGCTGCTCGGGGCCGGTGCCTGGGGTACCGCGCTGGCGATCGCCTTCGCCGGCAAGCATGACCTGACCTTGTGGTCGCGTGAGGAAGACGTCGCGGCGGATCTGCTGGCGACGCGCGAAAACCATCGCTTTTTCCCGGGCTACAAGTTGCCGGAATCGGTCGCCGTGGCGACGGATTTCGAGGCCGCGGTCGCCGTGGCCGAATTGCTCATCGTGGCGACGCCAATTGCCGGCTTGCGCCCGACGGTCGAGCGCCTCAAGACCATCGGCTGCACGCTGCCGGTGCTGTGGGTGTGCAAGGGCTTCGAGGCGGGTAGTGGCAAGTTGCCGCATCAGGTCGTGATCGATGTGCTGGGCGAACAGGTGAAATGTGGCGCCTTGTCCGGCCCCAGTTTTGCCGAGGAAGTGGCGGCGGGGCAGCCGACGGCTGTGGCGCTCGCAGCCAACGATCCGGCTTTCGCGCGGGAAGCAGCGCGCCAGTTGCACACGACGCGCCTCCGGATTTACGCCAACGATGACCTCGTCGGCGTCGAGGTCGGAGGTGCCGTGAAGAACGTGCTGGCCATTGCGACCGGCGTGTGCGACGGGCTCGGCCTTGGCCTGAACTCGCGCGCGGCGCTGATGACGCGGGGCCTGGCGGAAATTGCCCGGCTTGGCCTGGCCCTGGGCGCCGAACGGCAGACCTTCATGGGGCTGGCCGGCATGGGCGACCTCATTTTGACCTGCACGGGCGACCTGTCGCGCAATCGTCGCGTCGGTCTGGCGCTGGCGCAGAACAAGTCGCTGCCGCAGATTCTGGAAGAACTCGGCCACGTCGCCGAGGGCGTTTATACGGCCCGCGAAGTCGATCAGTTGTCGCGTCGACTGGCGGTCGACATGCCGATCAGTGCGGCTGTGGCGGCGGTGCTGGACGGTCGTTTGAACGCAGCGCAGGCCGTCGAGCAGTTGATGGCCCGCGATCCGAAGGAAGAACTCGCCTAAGAGGCGCAAACAAAATACTCCTGGCGTCGTTGTTGCCTCCTCGCCGTACTAATCGTACTGTCTTCGTCGGCACGCCTAGCCAGGACCGCTTCGCTGCATTTTGTTAGCGCCTCTAGCTTGAGCCAGCGAAGCCGGCCTGGCGCCAGGCTTCGAAGACCGTAACGGCGGCAGCGTTGGAGAGGTTGAGGCTGCGCTGGCCGGCCTGCATGGGCAGGCGGAGGCGATATTCCGGTGGAAATTCGGCGAGGACCTCGGGCGGCAGTCCGCTGGTTTCGCGCCCAAAGACAAATACATCCTGATCCTGCAGGGCCGTCGAGAAGGGACTGCCCGTGCCCTTGGTCGTCATCGCGAACAGCCGGCGGCCGGCCAATGCCGCCTTGCAGGCTGCCCAGTCGGCGTGCCGGACGACGCGGGCGTACTCGTGATAATCCAGGCCGGCGCGGCGCAGGCCCTTGTCGGTGATGTCGAAGCCGAGCGGCTCGACGAGATGGAGTTCGGCCCCCGTGTTGGCGCACAGGCGAATGATGTTGCCCGTGTTGGGCGGAATTTCGGGCTGGTAGAGAACGACGGCAAACACGCGACGGCTTTCAAACGGTAACGGGGGCGAATTAGAGCACGAATTCAGTGTCTTAGCGCGCGGGCGATGACGGCGACGGTGACCGAGGCCGCGCCGTGCAGTTTGAGGACGCGGGCGCATTCGCGGGCGGTGGCGCCGGTGGTCATGACGTCGTCGATGAGCAGCAGATGCTGCCCGCTGAAGTCTTTGCGGCATTCGAAGGCGCCGCGGACGTTCTGGTGGCGTTCCTTGTGCGGCATGGCGGCCTGGGGCGGCGTGGCGCGCGTGCGCAGCAGGCTTTCACGGTCAACCGGAATTTTTGCCCAAAATTGAAATGCCTTCCCAATCTCGGCCGACTGATTGAAGCCGCGTTCGCGCAGGCGTTCGGGGTGCAGGGGCAGGGGAATGACGTGGTCGAGCCGGGTGCCGGCCAGTTTGTCGGCCAGCTGTCGTCCCGCCCAGTCGGCCACCGGCAACTGGTGGCCGTATTTGAGCGCATGGACGATGCGGTCGGCCGGGAAGTCGTAGGCGTACAGCGCGACGGTGCGGTCGAAGGCCGGCGGCTTGCTCAGGCAGGTGCCGCAGCGCTCGCCGTGGGTGGTCGGGATGGCGCAGATCGGGCAGAGCGCTTCGGGGAGGCGGGGGAGATCGTCGGTGCAGCCCGGGCAAAGCAGGCTGCCCGGACTGTCGGCGGCGCACAGCAGGCAACTCCCCGGCAGCACGGCATCGAGGATTTTCCGGCCGAGGCGTTTGAGGTCTTCGGGCTGGGGTAAAATTGACAGCCTGCCGGAGCGTTCGGGATAATCCATAATTACCGATACGTTTCGTATCTGATTTTTATAGCATTTTTCACGCAAGGCCTTTCATGCAAGCTAGTTCCGTCGCCGCCGTTCAGTCCGTCTCCGAGTCCGCTCCCGTCCGTCGCTGGTCGGTCGACGAAGTGCTCGCCCTCTACGATCTGCCGTTGATGGATTTGATCTGGCGCGCGCAGGGCGTGCATCGCGACAACTTCGATCCGAACGCCATTCAACGCTCGACCCTGCTCTCGGTCAAGACCGGCGGCTGTTCCGAGGATTGCAGCTACTGCTCGCAGTCGGCCCGCTACGACACCGACACCGAACGCGAACGCCTGATGCCGCTTGACCAGGTCGTTGCTGCGGCCAAGGCCGCCAAGGACAAGGGCGCTTCCCGCTTCTGCATGGGCGCCGCCTGGAAGGGACCGAAGGACAACGACCTCGACCGCGTGCTCGACATGGTGCGCGAAGTGAAGGCGCTCGGCATGCAGACCTGCGTCACGCTGGGCATGCTCAAGGACGGCCAGGCCGAGAAGCTCAAGGACGCCGGCCTCGACTACTACAACCACAATCTCGATACCGACAAGGAATTCTACGGTCAGGTCATCAAGACGCACACGCACGACGACCGGCTCGATACCCTCGACCAGGTCCGCGATGCCGGCATCAACGTCTGTTCGGGCGGCATCATCGGCATGGGCGAGTCGCGCAAGAACCGCGCGGCGCTGATCGCCCAGCTGGCCAATCTGCCGACGCCGCCGGAATCCGTGCCGATCAACAACCTCGTGCCGATCCCCGGCACGCCGCTGGCCGACAACCCGCGCCTCGACCCCTTCGAGTTCGTGCGCACCATCGCCGCCGCCCGCATCACCATGCCGAAGTCCTGGGTTCGCCTGTCGGCCGGTCGTCAGGAAATGGGCGACGAGCTGCAGGCCCTGTGCTTCCTGGCTGGCGCCAACTCGATGTTCTACGGTGACTTCCTGCTCACCACCGGCAACCCCGACATCGAGCGTGACGACGCGCTGTTCGCGCGTCTCGGCGTCAAGGCCGTTTGAGCGCAGGCGCGCCACACGCCGGCTTCGTCGACCGCCAGCAGGTCGGTCGACGTTTCGCCCGCATCGCGCCGAAATACGGCGAGGGCGACTTTTTTGCCCGAGAGATCGATCGCCGGATGCAGGAACGACTCGATGTCGTCACCCTGCAACCCAAGCGCATCCTCGACCTCGGCTGCAGCCGGGGCGGTAGTTTTGCCGGCCTGGCCGAGCGTTATCCCGACGCCGAGCTGATCGGCCTCGATGTGGCGCCGGCCATGCTCACCGCGGGCCGTACGCCGAAGGTAGGCTGGCAACGCTGGCTGAGCTTCGGCAAGAACAGCGAACCGCTTCGCCTGGCGGCGGATGCGGCCAATCTGCCGCTGAAATCCCGGTCGGCCACGATGGTCTGGTCGAACCTGCTGCTGCACTGGCTCGACGATCCGATCCCGGCGCTGGCCGAGGCGCATCGCGTGCTCGAGATCGGCGGGCTGCTCATGTTCTCGACCCTCGGGCCGGACACCCTCAAGGAATTGCGTACCGCCTTTGCTGACGGCTACGCCCACACCCAGCGCTTCGCCGACATGCACGACCTCGGCGACATGTTGGTCGGCTGCGGCTTTGCCGATCCGGTCATGGACATGGAAGTCATCACGCTGACCTACGACGACCTCGACACGTTGTTCGGCGAACTGCGCGCCGCCGGCTCGTCATGCGCCATGAAGGCCCGGCGCCACGGCATGACGGGGCGGCAGTCCTGGGCGAATGCCCGGGCCGCCTACGAGGCCCTGCGCAAGGATGGCAAGCTGCCGGCGACCTTCGAAGTCGTCTATGGCCACGCCTGGAAGGCCGAGCCTAAAAAGACGCCAGACGGTCGCGCCATCGTCCGCTTCGACCTGCCGCGCAAAGGCTGAACGCCGCCACGCGGCATTTCGATTTTGGCCGTTTTTTCCGGTTGACCGTGAGATTGCGTTCCGGCGGTGCTGAACGCCCCTATTCCGGCCGCTGCTTGAAGAATTTGATCGGTTTGACAGCGGTGGTGGCCGGCGGCACCGGGATTGCCTTGCGCTTGCGTTCCCGTATGCGCCAACCCAGCAGCAAGCCCAGCGCGATGCTGTAGCCGATCGGCCACAACAATGCCGTGGCCTTGACCAGCCAGAAATAATGCAGGCAGGCCAGGATGCCGATGAGGTAGATGTTGCGATGCAGTTCCTGCCACTTGCGTCCGCCGAGCTGGCGGATCGCCCAGTTGTTCGACGTCGCGGCCAGCGGAATCAGCAGCAGGAAGGCGGCAAAGCCGACGGTCACGAAGGGGCGCTTGAAGATGTCCTTGGCGATGTCATCGATGACGAAATCGTGGTCGAAGCCGATGAAGCTCAGGAAGTGCAGGACGGCGTAGAAAAAGCAGAACAGGCCGAGCATGCGGCGCAGCCGGGTCAGCCAGTGCATCTGCGTGTAGGCGCGCAGCGGCGTGATGCACAGCGTGATCAGGAGCAGGTTGAAGGTCCAGCTGCCCGTCCAGCGTTGCACGAATTCGACCGGGTTGGGGCCGAAGTCGCCGGTATGGGCGGCCCACACGAGGCGAAGCGCGGGCAGCAGGCAAACAGCGAAGAGAACGGACTTGATCAGGCCGAGCTGGCCTTGATTCGGGTTGAAGCTCATGTCAGAAATTCTTCCGTAAATCCATGCCGGCATACAGTCCGGCGACTTGATCGGCATAGCCGTTGAAGGGCAGGGTCTTGCGTTTGAGGAAGTCGCCGAGACGACGCTCGCTGGCCTGGCTCCAGCGCCGATGCGGGACGTCGGGATTCACGTTGGAATAGAAACCGTATTCGTCTGGCCCGGCTTTCATCCACGCCGTCTGCGGCTGCTTTTCGACAAAACGGATGCGGACGATGGATTTTGCACTCTTGAAGCCGTATTTCCAAGGCACGACGAGGCGAATCGGCGCCCCGTTCTGCTTGGGCATGACCTCGCCGTACATGCCGACGGCCAGCATGGTCAGCGGATGGCGGGCTTCATCCATGCGCAGCGCTTCGACATACGGCCAGTCGAGCAGCGGAATGCGGACGTAAGGCATTTGTTCCGGATCGGCCAGGCTCCAGAATTCGACATACTTCGCGTTCCCGGTGGGCTCGACGCGTTTGAGCAATTCGCTGAACGAAAAGCCGACCCAGGGAACGACCGCGCTCCAGCCCTCGACGCAGCGCAGGCGGTAAATGCGCTCTTCGAGCGCCGCCCAGCTCAGGATGTCGTCGATGCCGAAGGTCTTCGCCGTCTTCACCTCGCCATCGACGGTGACCGACCACGGTCGTGTCCGCAGCCGATGCGCGTTTTTGGCCGGGCTGTCCTTGTCCGGGCCGAACTCGTAGAAATTGCCGTAGGTGGTCATCGATTTGTAGGGCGTGAGCGTCTCGTCGCGGGCCGACAACGGGCTGGACAGCAGTTTGGCAAAGGGGCCGGATTTGGCGTCGGGCGACGGCGCGGCATGGGCCAGGCCCAGACTGGCGGAACCGAGCCCGATGGCGAGCGCCCGGACGAAGTCGCGGCGTCCGGCATAAACGGCCGGCGGGGTGATTTCGGAGCCGGGGATGGTCGGGGGTTTGCGGATGAGCATGGCGTTTCCTGGTGGCGGGTATGACCATTAGTCGGCCTGCTGCTGAAATTCTTACAGCAGCAGCCGTGTCGATGCCATTGAGACTGCCAGGACGCCGGTGGGTTCAGCCGGAAAGCGCGGCGCGCAACTCGGCGATGTCGTCTTCCGCCGTCTTCAGCAGATCGGCGTAGGTGGCGCGCGCGGCCTCGCGCCTGGCGGTTTCCGCCGGGTCGGCGGCAGCCGCCTGCCAGGGCAGGTCTTCGCTGGCGAGCAGGATCGCGAAATAGAGCATGTCGCCGATGGTGCAGGGAATTTCGTGGGCACTCAGGCGACGCTGGTTGCGCACGGCATCGGTGATCTCCGCGGGCATCCCGAGCGCGTGCAGGAGATTTTCGCCAATCTCTTCATGCCAGCCGGCCAGCAATTCGACCAGCGCGGCTTCGTTGTCGCGGTATTCGGCGTATTCAGCCGCCCGGAATAGCAGATAGAAAACCCCGATGCTGTGCACCAGCCCGCTCAGCATGGCCTTTTCCGGATGCACGCGGCCCAGTTGCCGGGCCAGTACGCGGGCAATGGCGGCGACCTGGAGCGAGTGTTCCCAGGTTTGCCGGGCAATATGCTGCCAGGTCGACAGGTTTTTCGACTTCAGCATCTGATCCATGGCTACGGCCAGCGATGTGGTGCGGACGATGTCGAAGCCCAGGCGCCGGATGGCGGCGTTCATGCTGGATACCTCGCCACCG
Organism: Pseudomonadota bacterium; assembly: GCA_018261895.1. Lineage (GTDB taxonomy): Bacteria > Pseudomonadota > Gammaproteobacteria > Burkholderiales > Rhodocyclaceae > Azonexus. Next base: position 25,516 of record JAGTRT010000010.1, on the reverse strand, counting down.
CCGGGGTTGTAGGCGACCGAATTGGCCAGGCGCAGGAGCTTGCTCGAGATCAGCGGCTCGACACCAATGGCCTGAACCACCTGTTCGATGCTGGCGAAGGGATCTTTCAGCGCATTGCTGACCAGAACCGCTGCATCCAGGCAGGTCGGGAAATTGATATCGCCCGTCAGATCACGGGCGATATCGTCGAGAATGCGGAAGTGGATGCTGCTGCCGCTGCTCATGTCAGCTGGCGATATATTTTTCCAGCTGAGCGATGAGGAACTTCTGGTCGCTGATGGTTTCCTTGACCAGGTCGCCGATGGAAATGATGCCGGTCACATTGCCGTCGTCGTCGAGCACCGGCAGGTGGCGGAAATGCTTTTCGGTCATCAGCGCCATGCACTCGTCGAGCGAGACATTCGGGGTCACGTAGGCGACCTTGTCGCTCATGATTTCGCTGACCAGGGTTTCCTTCGAAGTCTTGCCCTGCAGGATGATCTTGCGGGCGTAGTCGCGTTCGGAAAAGATGCCGACCAGTTGTTCGCCATCGAGCACCATGACGGCGCCGACTTCGTGTTTGGCCATGACGGTCAGCGCGTGATAGACCGTATCGCCGGGGGCGACGACGGCCAGAGGGCGATTGCGGCCGGCGAGTAGCTGTTTGAGCGTCTTCATTTTTTGTCTCCTACTCCGTTGGGGTATGGTTCGACCAGTCTAGCCTCGTCACCGAGGGCTGCCAAGTCTCCAAAATGCAAAAAGGCAGCCGAAGCTGCCTTTTCCTGTGTGTCCGCAGATTAGCGCAGGCCTGCTGCGTATTCGGCGACGGCCTTGATCTCGGCGTCGGAAAGCTTGGCAGCGATCATGCGCATCATCTTTTCCGGATCGTTGGCGCGCTCATCAACACGGAAGGCCTTCAACTGGGCCTCGGTGTATTCCTGGAACTGGCCAGCCAGTCGCGGGTATTGGGCGGGCAGGCCGGCACCGGACGGGCCGTGGCAGCCGGCGCAGGCCGGGATGCCCTTCTTGAAATCACCCTGGCGCCAGATCTTCTGGCCCAGCGCGATCTGGGTTTCGTCCTTGGCGGCAGCCGGCTTCTGCTTCTGGCTGGCAAACCAGGCTGAGACGTTCTTGATGTCGTCATCGGACAGCGGAGCAGCCATGCCGGCCATGATCGGGTTGTTGCGCAGGGCCGGCTTGTCGCCGACGGGCTTGAAGTTCCTCAGTTGCTTGGCGATGTATTCTTCAACCTGACCGGCCAGGTTCGGGTTGGCCGGGGTCGGGCTGTTGCCATCGGCGCCATGGCAGGCGACACAGATGGATTCAGCGATGGCCTTGCCCTTGGCAGGGTCAGCCTTGGCATGGGCTTCTTCGGAAGCGTGGGTGACGAAACTGGTGGCAAGAAGAATTGCCATTGCCGCTGTACGGATCATTTCGAACTCCTAATGCGCGTCTTGTAGGCGCTTTGGCCGGAACGGAGGTTACAAACCTGTTATTCTATATCAGTTCGCCGCCCTCTTGGCGCGTCTTCCGAGTTTTTTATGCCTCTGTTCCAACAGGCGGTTTTTTTGACAACCGTCGCCAATCTCCGTGATTTACCGCAGGATGCCATTCGTGAAGTGGCTTTCGCCGGGCGCTCGAATGCCGGTAAATCTTCTGCCATCAATACCCTCGCCGGGCGAGTCCGTCTGGCCTATGTGAGCAAGACGCCGGGGCGCACGCAACACCTCAACTATTTCACGCTGGCCGACGGCAAATATTTCGTCGATCTGCCCGGCTATGGCTATGCCAAGGCGCCCGAGGCGATCCGTTCGCAATGGGAAGGCTTGATCGGCCCCTATCTGAACAAGCGGGATCAGCTGGCCGGTCTCGTCGTCATCATGGACGTCCGGCGGCCGATGACGGATCTGGATTTGAAGCTGATCGACTGGTTCCGGCCGACCGGGCGGCCGATCCATATCCTCCTCTCGAAGGCTGACAAGCTGAGCCGTCAGGAGCAGACCAAGGCCCTGCGTTCGGTTAAGGCGGAAGTGGCGACCTGGGGCGATGCAGCGCTGTATTCGGTGCAGCTGTTTTCAAGCCTGAAAAAGACGGGCGTGGACGAAGCGGAACGGGTGCTCGCCGACTGGCTGGAGATCGAAATCAAGGCCAAGGAAAACAAAGGGCCCCCGGATAAGGGGGGTCCGGGGGCCAAAACGCCTTAACATGATCAAGGCGCCCGCTCAGGGAGGTGAAGCGGGAGACAGCGCGTGCCATCTGCGGACTTGGATGCAGGGGATGGAAGGAAGTTCCGCGCTGAATGAAAATTTTGTGTGTTCAATTGATTGAGGTTGAAGCATGGCTGTAGTGAGCGGTAGTTTTCCCGGTAGCCGGATGCGCCGGATGCGTCGTGACGATTTTTCCCGCCGACTGATGCGGGAATCGGTTTTGACGGCCAACGATTTCATCTATCCGGTGTTCGTGCTCGAAGGCGAGGGGCGGATCGAGAAGGTGTCGTCGATGCCAGGTGTCGAGCGCCAGTCGCTGGATATTTTGCTGAAAACGGCGGAGCGGGCGGTCAAGCTCGGAATTCCAGCGCTGGCCTTGTTTCCCGTGGTCGATGCGTCGCTGAAGTCGCTCGGCGCCGAGGAGGCGTTCAACCCGGACGGCCTGGTGCCACGCGTCGTTCAGGCGCTGAAGCGCGAGTTTCCGGAGTTGGGGGTGATTACCGACGTGGCGCTCGATCCCTATACCAGCCATGGTCAGGACGGGTTGATCGACGACACGGGTTATGTGCTGAACGATGAAACCCTGGCCGTGCTGGCCAGGCAGGCGCTTTGCCATGCCGAGGCGGGGGCGGATGTCGTCGCGCCGTCGGACATGATGGACGGTCGCATCGGTCGCATTCGCAGCGAACTCGAGTCGGCCGGCAAGATTTATACGCGTATCCTGGCCTATTCGGCGAAATATGCTTCTGCTTTCTATGGTCCTTTCCGCGATGCGGTCGGTTCGGCAGGCAACCTGGGCAAAGGCAACAAATACACCTACCAGATGGATCCGGCCAACACCGACGAGGCTTTGCGCGAGGTGGCGCTCGATCTCGAAGAGGGCGCCGACATGGTCATGGTCAAGCCGGGCATGCCGTATCTGGACATCGTTCGCCGCGTCAAGGATGAGTTCAAGGTGCCGACCTACGCCTACCAGGTGAGCGGCGAATACGCCATGCTCAAGGCGGCGGCGCAGAATGGCTGGCTGGACGAAAAGGCCTGCGTGCTGGAGAGCCTGCTGGCCTTCAAGCGGGCCGGCGCCGATGGCATCCTGACCTATTTCGCGCTGGATGCGGCGGAATATCTGAAGGGCTAGCTGCTAGTCGGTAGTTGCCAGTTGTTAGCGAAGTTAGGGGGCGCCATGGCGCCCCCTGTTTTTGCTAAAGACCAATGACTGGCAACTAACAACTGCTTCTAGGCGCCCGGTGCGCCGGATTGCGACAGGCAGGCGAAGTAGAGCATGGGCCATTGTTGCGGCCACTGCGTCAGCGGTTCGCGCGTAAAGCCGCTACGGGCGTATTGTTCCCAGCGACCGACGACGTAGCAGCGCAGCAGGTTGGCCAGGGCGCCGAAATCGGCATCCGGCTTGAGGTTTTCCTGCGTGGCGGCGATGCGCAAGGCTTGCTTCAAGGCAGCTTCGACCTTGTCGAGCAGGGCATTGATGCGGACTTGCAAGCGTTCGTTTTCATTGACCAGCGCATCGCCGATCAGGACGCGGGTCATGCCCCGGTTGCGCTGGGCAAAGCGGAGCAGCAGGCCGATGATCAGTTCGACCTGCTTGAAGCCTTCGCTTTCCTCGGACGTGATCTGGTTGATGACGCTAAACAGGCTTTGTTCGATGAACTCGATAAGCCCCTCGAACATCTGCGCCTTGCTGGCGAAATGCCGGTAAAGCGCCGCTTCGGAACACTCAAGTTTGGCGGCCAGCGCCGCGGTGGTGATCTTTTCCCCCTTCGGGGTTTCCAGCATTTCCGCCAGGGTCTGCAGGATTTGCAGGCGGCGTTCGCCCGGTTTTGTCGCCATCTTTTTCCTCTCCTCAAATTTCATTTTTGGCCAAAATTTCCAGTTGACCGTAGCATTTTGTGAGTTGTGTTGCTGCGCGGATTTTAACGTCAACAAAGGGCGATTGGCGTAAGCCAGCACTCACCCACACGGTTTTCATACCGAGTTTTTTGGCCGTGACGAGATTGGCCAGGCTGTCCTCGACCATGATGCAGCGGCGCGGGTCGAGGCGCTCCGCGCGGAGCAGCGTTCGAAAGCCGGCCAGCATGGGTTTGGGCTGGAAACGCAGGTTTTCGACGGTGTAAACGGCATCGAAGCAGCGCCCCAGTCCGGTAAGGTCGAGGATGGCTTCGGCGTAGTGCTGCGGGGCATTGGAGAAGATGATTTTGCGGCCGGGCAGGCGGCGCAGGGTGTGGATCAGGTGCTTGTCGAAGACCACCATGCGTTGCAGGTCGGGAAACTGGTGCGTCTCGCGCAGGAAATGACGCGGGTCGGTGTCATGGTGGCGCATCAGGCCGAGCAGGGTGGCGCCGTAGCGTATCCAGTAGTGCTGGCGTATGCGGTTGGCCTCATGCTCGTCTACGCCAAGGTGGCGCTCGATGTACTCGCGCATCGCCCGGTTGATGTGGGGGAAGATGTGCGGCGTCGCGTTGTGCAGCGTGTTGTCGAGATCGAACAGCCAGACCGGCTTTTTCATGGCGAATCCTGAGGCGGAAAGAAAAAGCCCGCGGCTGCGGGCTTTGCTGGGGCATGTCGCGGCTTAGTGCGACTTGATCATCGTGCCGACACCGTGGTCGGTCAGGATCTCGAGCAGCAAGGCGTGTTCGACCCGGCCATCGATGATGTGGACGCCCTTGACACCATTGCGGGCCGCATCGAGCGCCGAGCCAATTTTCGGCAGCATGCCGCCGGACAGGGTGCCATCGGCGACCATGTCGTCGATCTGCTTGGGTGTGATGCCCGTGATCAGGTCGCCCTTCTGGTCGAGTACGCCCGGCGTATTGGTGAGCAGCACCAGCTTTTCCGCCTTGAGGACTTCGGCGATCTTGCCGGCGACGACATCGGCGTTGATGTTGTAGGTCTCGCCGTTTTCGCCGACCCCGATCGGGGCAATGACCGGGATGAACGCGCCCTTGTCGAGGTGGTCGATCAGCGACGGGTCGATCTTGGTGATTTCGCCCACCTGGCCGACGTCGATGAGGTCGCCCGGATTGTCCTTGTTTTCCAGCATCAGCTTCTTGGCGCGGATGCAGTTGCCGTCCTTGCCCGTCAGGCCGACGGCCTTGCCGCCATGCTGGTTGATCAGGTTGACGATGTCCTTGTTGACCTGGCCGCCGAGGACCATTTCAACGACTTCCATCGTTTCGGCATCGGTGACGCGCATGCCCTGGATGAACTCGCCCTTCTTGCCGACACGGGTGAGCAGGTTTTCGATCTGCGGTCCGCCGCCATGGACAACGACGATGTTGAAGCCGATCAGTTCGAGCAGCACGACGTCGCGGGCGAAGCAGCTTTTCAGGTGCTCGTCGGTCATCGCGTTGCCGCCGTATTTGACGACGATGGTCTTGCCGTGGAAACGCTTGATGTAGGGGAGGGCTTCGGCCAGGACGGCGGCCTTGGTGCCGGGAGAAAGGTCTTCGATGCTCATGGCGGGCTCCTAATGGAATCGCCGCGGATTGTACAAAGAAAAAGGCCGGAACGGGGTCCGGCCTTTGCGGGGACAACGGGAATATCAGTTGATGCTGAGGCGCTTGCTCGTGCTTTCCGTGCGTTTCGGCAAGCTAAGTTCAAGGACGCCGTCGTTGTACTTCGCAACGGCCTTGGTGTCGTCTATTTCCTGGCCCAACTGGAATGAGCGCGAGACCTTGCCGAAATAGCGTTCCGAGCGAAGGACGCGTTCTCCTTCCTTGATCTCTTTCTCCTGCTTGATTTCGGCGCTGACCGAGACCTGGTTGCCATCCACCACCACGTGGATGTCTTCCTTTTTCACGCCAGGCAGATCGGCATGGATCAGGTAGCAGTCGGCTTGTTCCTTGACGTCCATCTTGATGGCGGGCGCCTGAGTCTGGGCGCCTTCAAAATCCACGGGGCGAACGAAAAAGCCGCGGAACAGGTCGTCGAATGGGTCGATTCGGGTAATGTTTGCCATGGTTTTCTCCTCGGTGAATAAAGCTTCCGTGCACCGAATATAGGAGAGGTTTTGGCGGTTTCAAGTCCCCGGATGTGGTCTTTGGGGAAGCATGAGAATGGCGTCGCGATTGCTCCACGAGAAGCAGCGCTCGGCAGCCTGCTCCCAAGGCAGCCATTGCCAGTCTCGGTGTTCCCGTGGGGCTATCACGATCTCCGGGCGGGTCGCCAGTTCAAGGCTGAAGACGTGTTCGACATTGTGCGAAACCCCGGGGGCATAGCGGTGCCGCCATTCAGCGAAGATTTCGAAGGTATTGGTCATGTGCCAATCGCGAAGTTGGCCCAGGCTGGTATCGATGCCCGTTTCTTCCAGGACTTCGCGTCGGGCGGTATCGACCAGTGCTTCCTCGCCTTCGCGACTGCCGGTCACGGATTGCCAGAATCCAGGATGCGCTGCTCGCTCAAGCAACAGTACCTCGCGTGCCGTCGTGTGGATGACGACCAGAACCGAAATCGGCTGCTTGTGGCCGATTGTCATGCCTCAGGGAAAGCAGGGATGCCGCGGGCGGGGGTATCGATCAGGATCCAGAATGGCGCATGCATCGTGCGACGGGTTTCCGCTGCATCCTGCAGAACCCTGATCAGGGTTGCAAAGTCGACCGGTGCCGACGAGCGCAAGCGGCTCATGCCGCTGATCTGAATGACCAAGCCTTTGGCGGGTTGCCATTCGCGGTCGGTCAGGCAATCGAAGAGCGCATCGAAATTGGCGCCAAACCAGGCCGGGAATTTCAGTGCCGAACCCAGTTGGCGCAGGAAGTCCTCAAGTGTCGAATGCTTCTGAATCTCGGCGCTCAACAAGGTGAGGCGGGCGTCTTTCGCCAACTGCTCGATGGCGGGTTGTCGGGAGGCATCCAGAAAATAGACGCCCGATGCCCGGGTATTGTTCAGAACATGGTCGCTCATCGATGCCGCCTATTCCGCAATCCGTCGAAACGTTCGGTAATGGTCGTCGGTATAGTAAAACTCGCCACGTTCTCCGGCGATGATCCGGCGTGGCCCGCGGTCACGTCGCCAGGGCGTTTTTACCGTGTATTCCCGATAGTAGCCACGAGAGCGAAGCGGGAGCCGTTTTTCGTAGTTGCCGAAATTAATCCCGTCACGCTCATACGGAAAAGGGCCGCCGCTCTTGATCAAGGCCAGGGTCTGCCTAGCCTCGACAGGCAACTCGGCAACCGACACCGTGTCGATTGCAGGTGAGTTACCAAAGCTGAAGCCAAAGGCGCTTCCGATCGCCAGCCAGGCGACGATCAGGAAGCGCAGGCAGAACTGCATGGCGGGTTAGGCTTGGCCGCTGATTTCGACCTGCGTTTCAACCTTCTGGCGCAGGCGAATGTGCAATTCGCGCAACTGTTTCTCGTCGACGCTGCTCGGTGCATCCGTCAGCAGGCACTGGGCGCGCTGGGTCTTCGGGAAGGCGATCACGTCACGGATCGATTCGGCACCGGTCATCATGGTGACAATGCGGTCAAGACCGAAGGCCAGGCCACCGTGCGGCGGTGCGCCGTACTTCAGCGCGTCGAGCAGGAAGCCGAACTTGGCTTGCTGTTCTTCCGGGCCAATGTTGAGGGCGGAGAAAACCTTTTCCTGGACATCGGCGCGATGGATACGCACCGAACCGCCGCCCAGTTCCCAGCCATTCAGCGCCAGGTCGTAGGCCTTGGCCAGGCACTTGCCCGGATCGCTGACCAGCAGGTCGAGATGCTCGTCCTTCGGGCTGGTGAACGGGTGATGGCAGGCCGTCCAGCGCTTGGACTCATCGTCGTACTCGAACATCGGGAAGTCGATGACCCACAGCGGTGCCCACTTGGCGCCGGTGACGAAGCCCTTCTCGTGGCCGATCTTGATGCGCAGGGCGCCGAGGGCGTCATTGACGATCTTGGCCTTGTCGGCACCGAAGAAGATCAGGTCGCCGGATTGAGCGCCGGTGCGTTCGATGACGGCCTTCAGCGAGGCTTCGGAGAGGTTCTTGACGATCGGCGATTGCAGGCCGGTTTCGTTGATCTGGGTGACGTCATTGACCTTGATGTAGGCCAGGCCCTTGGCACCGTAGATACCGACGAACTGGGTGTAGGCGTCGATCTCGCCCCGGGTCAGTGTGGCGCCACCCGGGATGCGCATGGCGGCGATACGGCCGCCTTCGCTGTTGGCAACGCCGGCGAAGACCTTGAAGGCGACATCCTTGAAGGCGTCGGTGACTTCAGTCAGTTCCAGCGTGACACGCAGGTCAGGCTTGTCCGAGCCGAAGCGATGCATGGCTTCGGCATAGGTCATGCGCGGGAATTCCGGCAGGTCGACGTCGATTGCTTCCTTGAAGACGGTACGGATCAGCTTTTCCATAAGGGCGGTGATTTCGTCCTCGCTCATGAACGAGGTTTCGATATCGACCTGGGTGAATTCCGGCTGGCGGTCGGCGCGCAGGTCTTCGTCGCGGAAGCACTTGACGATCTGGTAGTAGCGGTCGAAGCCCGCCACCATCAGTAGCTGCTTGAACAATTGCGGCGACTGCGGGAGCGCGAAGAACTGCCCGGAATGCACGCGGGACGGGACGAGGTAGTCGCGAGCGCCTTCGGGAGTGGATTTGGTCAGCATCGGTGTTTCGATGTCGATGAAACCGTTGTCATCGAGGAAGCGGCGGAAAGCCCGGGCTGTCTTGTAGCGCAGCTGGAGATTGGTCTGCATTTGCGGACGACGCAGGTCGATCACACGATGCAGCAAGCGGACGTTTTCGGAGAGGTTGTCCTCGTCAAGCTGGAAGGGTGGCGTGACGGAGGGATTGAGCACTTCGATATCGTGACAAAGGATTTCAATCTCGCCGGAAGCCAGGTTGGCGTTGGTCGTGCCAGCCGGACGGGGGCGGACCTTGCCGGTGATCTTCAGGCAAAACTCGTTGCGTACCGATTCGGCAATGGCGAAAGTGGCTGCGCGATCGGGGTCGCAGACCACCTGTGCCAGGCCTTCGCGGTCACGAAGGTCAATGAAGATAACGCCGCCATGGTCACGCCGGCGATGAGCCCAGCCGCAGAGAGTGACGATTTGCCCGTCAAGGGAGGCGTTGAGTTGTCCGCAATAGTGGGTACGCATGAAACTTTCCGTTTGATTCAGGTGTTGGTGATAACGCGCGGGTGTGGCTGCGGTGCAACAACACCCATCGAGATGATGTATTTGAGGGCTTCATCGACAGTCATTTCCAGCTCGATGACGTCTTTGGCCGGGAGCATCAGGAAGAAACCCGATGTCGGATTTGGCGTAGTAGGCACATAAACGCTGACGTATTCGCCATCAAGGTGATTGACGATGTCGCCGCCCGGGTGTCCAGTCTGGAACGCAATGGTCCAGCTTCCCTGATGCGGGTAGTGGATGAGCAGTGCTTTGCGAAAAGCGTTGCCATTTGGCGAAAAGAGCGTATCCGAAACCTGTTTGACGCTGTGGTAAACCGAGTTCACCACCGGTATGCGGGCCAATACCTTTTCCGACCAAACGACCAGTTTTTGCCCGATAAAATTGGTGGCGAGCAGGCCGGTCAGCAAAATCATGGCCAGTGTGAGCACGGCGCCCGCGCCAGGAATGGCGAACCCAACCAGGTTTTGCGGGTGCACTCCTTCGGGCAGCAGACGCAAGGACTGGTCCAGCGTGCTTACTATCAAGGACAAAACCCAGCCGGTGATGACCAGCGGGACCCAGATCAGGAGTCCAGTAATGAAATAGCGTTTGATCAACTGGCCGCGCACGATGAGCAGCTTCCTTCCCCTGTCTGGCAGGGGGGCGGCGTATCGGCCTTTTTGCTGCCTCCCTTGAAATCGGTGGCATACCAGCCATTGCCCTTGAGCTGAAAACCAGCGGCAGAGAGTTGCTTACTGTAGTTTTCCTTGCCGCATTCCGGACAAATCGTGAGCGCGGGATCGCTCATTTTTTGCAAATGTTCTTTCTGGAAGCCGCAGGAGTCACAGCGATATTCGTAAATCGGCATGGGAGTCCTCCAAAACCTTGAATTATAACTGAGAGTTGGAGTTCCCCATATCAGGGCAAGCTTGGCATTTTCAAGCCATTAAACCAAGATAGCTGCGCGTGATCGAATCACCCCAAAACAGAGCGATCCCGCCTGCTGCGGCAAGGTAGGGGCCAAACGGGATGGGTACATTCCGGCCATGGCGAGCGGCTACAATCAACGTAATGCCGACAGTAGCGCCAACGACGGATGAGAGCAGGATGATCGCAGGCAACATTTGCCAGCCCAGCCATGCCCCCAGCGCAGCAAGCAGCTTGAAGTCGCCATAACCCATTCCTTCCTTGCCTGTGGCCAGCTTGAAAAGCCAAAAAACGCTCCAAAGCGCCATGTAGCCAAGCATGGCGCCAATGACGGCTGAAGACAGGTCCGTATAAGCACCCCAAAGGTTTGCGCCCAGGCCCAGCCAGAGCAAGGGCAAAGTGATGGAATCTGGCAGTAATTGCGTATCGAGGTCAATCGCCGCCAATGCAATCAGTGCCCATAACAGGAGGAGTGCTCCTGCCGCCTGAATTGTCGCGCCGAAATGCCAGGCTGCGTAAGCCGATAGCAGACCAGTCAACGCTTCCACAATTGGGTACCTCGGCGAGATTCGGGCGTGGCACCCCGAGCACTTCCCTCTAAGGATCAGCAAATAGCTGATTAAGGGGATGTTCTCCGATGCGGATATCTGATGACCACATTCCGGACATCGCGAGCGGGGCCTCGCAAGTGAAAATGGCTCGTCAGAAAGTGGAAGCGACTCACCGCGCAATTCGGCGCATTGCGCATGCCAGTCCCGCTCCATCATCTTGGGTAATCGGTGAATGACTACATTCAAAAAACTGCCGACGCACAAGCCAAGCAGCCCGGCTAAGACAGCCAGGCCTACAGGAAAATCAGGGGGCATCAGACTACCGAGCCGAGTTTAAAGATCGGAAGGTACATGGCCACAACCATGCCACCAATGAGTGTGCCAAGAACAACCATGATCAGAGGTTCCATCAGACTGGACATGGCTTCTACCGCATCGTCAACTTCCTGCTCGAAAAAGTCGGCGACCTTGGAGAGCATGGAGTCCAAAGCGCCGGATTCTTCACCAATGGCAACCATTTGGGTCACCATGTTCGGAAACAGATTTACGTTTTGCATGGCTGAAGTGAGATTCGTTCCGGATGATACTTCGCTCTGGATCTGACGCGTTGCTACTTTGTAGACGTAATTTCCTGCAGCTCCACCCACTGATTCCAGCGACTCAACCAGTGGAACGCCAGCGGCAAACATTGTAGACAAGGTTCTGGTCCACCGGGCAATAACAGACTTACGTACGATATCACCGAAAATCGGTGTGCGAAGCAGAAGGCGATCCATGGTCATTTGAATTTTTTCGGAGCGTTTCCATGCCTCAAAAAAGGCATAAAGACCTCCGCCAATTGCCCCAAATATTGCCCACCAATAGGCCACGAAGAAGTCAGAAATCGCGATGACAAAAAGGGTCGGTGCGGGTAAGTCAGCCCCAAAACTTTTGAATACATCTTTAAAAGCGGGGATGACAAAAATCATGATCACTGCAGTGATTACGAATGCAACCACGATTACTGAAATCGGATAAAACAATGCTGACTTGATTTTGCTTTTTATTGCCAGAATTTTTTCTTTGTAAGTGGCAAGGCGATCAAGAAGTGTATCCAGGATGCCAGCCTGTTCGCCTGCGGCAACTAGATTGCAATACAGCGCGTCGAAATATAAAGGAAATTTGCGAAATGCTTGGGACAATGAACTGCCTGTCTCGACATCAGATTTAATATCCAGCAGCAGTTTGCCGACGGCAGGATTGGCGTGTCCACGCCCAACAATGTCGAACGATTGCAATAGCGGAACGCCTGATTTCATCATCGTCGCTAACTGCCGGGTGAATAGTGCTATATCTTTTTCAGTGACTTTGCCGCCAGTTTTGAAGCGAACTTTTTTAACTTTGGCGTTCGTTACGCCTTGGCGGCGCAACATTGTCTGGACGACCGATTCGCTTGCGGCTCGAATCTCTCCTCGTATCGACTTGCCGTCCTTGTTTTTCCCCTCCCAGAGGAAAGTGCTCTCCTTGACTGCCGAGGCCTTAGATCTTGCGGCGGTAGCCATATCTTTTCCTTTTCATTAGGCGTTGGTCGTACTAAGTACTTCGTCGAGCGATGTCATGCCTTGCTTGACTTTCAGCAAACCCGATTCGCGCAGATTTTTTACACCTTCGGCCTTTGCTTGTTCTGCCAGGTCAAGCGCTGATGCGCCGCTCAGGATCAGGCGCTGCATTGCTTCGGAAATCGGCATGACTTGGTATATGCCGACACGTCCCTTGTATCCGCTACCTTTGCAGCGGTCGCAGCCGCCTGGGCCATAGAGCGTCCATGATCCATCGAGGTCCGTTTCGGAGAAGCCGGCATCAAGCAGGGCCTGTTCGGGAACGGTGATAGGCTGTTTGCAATTGCAGAGTCGCCGCGCCAGTCGCTGGGCCGTGATCAATAGTACGCTGGACGCAATGTTGAACATGGGAACGCCCATATTCATCAGACGGGTCAGCGTTTGGGGGGCGTCATTGGTGTGGAGGGTCGAGAGTACAAGGTGGCCGGTTTGTGCTGCCTTGATGGAGATTTCGGCTGTTTCCAGGTCGCGAATTTCGCCGACCATGATGATGTCCGGGTCCTGGCGCAAGAAGGCTTTCAGGGCCACAGGGAAGGTCAATCCTGCACGGTCGTCGACGTTGACCTGATTAATGCCGGCAAGATTGATTTCAGCAGGGTCTTCTGCTGTTGAAATATTGATGCCGTCTTTATTCAGGATATTGAGGCAGGTGTAAAGTGACACCGTTTTGCCTGAACCGGTCGGGCCAGTGACCAGAATCATGCCGTAAGGCCGGCTGATCGCATCCATCAGCATGGCTTTCTGTTCGGGCTCGTAACCTAGCGCTTCGATGCCCAGCGTGGCGGAACTGGGGTCCAGAATACGCATGACGATCTTCTCGCCCTGCAAGGTGGGAAGTGTGCTGACCCGGAAGTCGATAGCGCGGTTCTTTGAGAGCACGAGGCGCATGCGACCGTCTTGGGGGACGCGTTTTTCGGCAATGTTCAGGCGCGAAATAACCTTGATCCGGGAAGCGATTTTTTCCTTGATGGCGAGCGGCGGCGTGGCCACTTCGCGCAAGACGCCGTCGACCCGGAAGCGGATGCGATAAAACTTTTCGTAGGGCTCAAAGTGGATGTCGGAGGCGCCATCATTGATGGCGTCAAGCAGCATCTTCTGAATGAATTTGACGACCGGGGCGTCGTCGATTTCTTGCCCGGCTGCTTCATCTGCTTTGCCTGCGGCTTCTTCGTCGAGAAAGTCGAGGTTGATGTCTTCGCTGGTGAAACTCTTGAGCGCATCGGCGGCTGATTCTGAATACTTGGCAACCAGCGGAGCAAGTTTGGGTTGTTCGACCACAATCGGATCGACGGCGAGCCCTGTCTGGAAACGAATTTCATCGAGGGCGCGAAGATTGGTCGGGTCGGCGATCGCGACGGAAAGACGATTGCCTCGCTTGTTGAGCGGAATGACCTTGTGCGTCGCAATCAGCTTGCGGTCGATGGCGTCGGACGGGATTTGTCCTTCATCGAAGGCGCCGAGATCAAGCAGTGGATAACCGAAGGTGTCGGCGACGAAACGGGCGATGTCCAGTGCCCCCGCTTTCTTGCTGACAATGATCTGTTCGATGAGCGAGGTTTTCGAGCTCTGCGCTTGTGCCAGCAACTGCTCCGCCTCAGCCTCCTTGAGTTGCCCGGCTTGCACAAGCGCCCTTGCCAGGCCGCCGAGTGGAGGATTTTGAGGAGTTGCTGCCATTGATCAATGTGTAATGCCGTTTAGATTCGTCGATAATGCTACGCAGGCGCGGGTTTGTAAAGGACGGCTGGGCTTCTAGCCCTTGTCGGGGCGAAAGATTCGGACGGTGACGACGCTTCGATCCTGCGTTTGCAGAATCTCGACGGCGACCCCGGCCAGTTTGATGCTGGTGCCTGACTCCGGAATGTCCTGGAAGTGTTCCAGAATGAGGCCGTTGAGTGTCTTTGGACCGTCGATGGGGAAATCGAGACCAAGCATGCGATTCAGGTCGCGCAAGGCGCGGGAGCCCTCGACGATGGCGTCTCCTGCGGCCGACCAGCCCAGTTCGTGGCCGAGGCCGGGCAACGACGTGGTGAAGTCACCGACAAACTCCTCGATGATGTCTTCCAGAGTAAGGAGGCCGAGGATTTCGCCGTATTCGTCGACCACGAATCCGATGCGCTGGCGGTTTTCCTGGAAGAAGGCGAGCTGCGAAAAGACAGGGGTGCCCGGGGCAATGTAGTAAGGCGCCTGCAATTGCTGGAGCAGGGCCGCTTCGTCAAAATCCGGGTCGCCAAGGTTGGTCAGCAGGCGGCGAACGGGCAACACGCCGATCAGTTGGTCCAGGGATTCGCGGCAGACAGGCAATCGGCTGTGATGGCTGGTGGCGAGTTGGGCGTGGACAGCCTCCCACTCCTGATCGAGATCGAGAATCTCGATATGGCCACGCGGGGTCATGACGTCTTCGACCGTGATGTTGTTGAGTTCGAACAGGCTGGACAGTATCGCGTGGTGTTTTTGCGGCATCAGGTGCGATGATTCGAGCACCAGGCTGCGTAACTCTTCCGGGGAGAGCTTGGCCTGTGCATCCGATTCTTTCGGTGAAAGACGGAAAAGGTGCAGGAGGCCACCTGCGAAAAGGTTGATGAACCAGACGACCGGGTAAAACAGCCGAAGCAGAGGGGTCAGCAGGTAGCCGAGGCGGATGGCCAAGCTATCGGCATGGGTGGCGCCGATAATTTTGGGTGTGATTTCCGAGAAAACCAGGATGGCAAAGGTGACTGCCAGGGTGCCGCCAGCTAGCGCCCATTTTTCTTCGCCGAACAACTCGATGGTAATGACGCCGACCAGCGTGGCGGCGGCCGAATTGATGAGATTGTTGCCGAGCAGGATAACGCCGAGCATCTTGTCGGTCTTGTCGAGCAGCGCAATGGCCTTTTGGGCGCCGTGATGTCCTTCTTGTGCCAGGTGGCGCAGGCGAAAACGGTTGCTGGCCATCATCGCGGTTTCGCTGAGCGAGAAAAAGGCCGACATGGCCAGAAGGACGATCAGCGCGATGAGCTGTGCTGACAGCGAGATGTCATCCACTGCTTAGACTCGACCGAGGATGACTTCGGCAACGAAACGGCTGCCGACATAGGCCAGGATGAGCAGCGCGAATCCGGCCAGGGTCCAGCGCAGGGCGCGTTTGCCACGCCAGCCCCAGGCATGCCGTCCGACCAGGAGGGTGGCGAAGATGCTCCAGGAGGCAAAGGCGAACAGTGTCTTGTGATCCAGTGTCAGGGGTTTGCCGAAAAGGGCTTCGGAGAAGAAGACGCCGCTGCCGACGGTCAGGGTTAGCAGGATGAACCCGAGCGTCAGCATCCTGAACAGCAGCTTTTCCATCGTGAGCAGGGGGGGCAGGCTGTTCAGGCTGCGTTTGAGCGAGCGCTTGTGCAGAGCGCTTTCGGTAAAGCCCATGAAGATGGCGTGCAGGGCGGAGAGGGTCAGCAGGCTGTAGGCCAGCATGGCAGCAAGGAAGTGGAGCTTGAAGCCGGTGGCGCTGGCGTTGGCGACCAGATGGACATGCGGAAAGAGGACGGGGGTGGCGGTGCACACTGCGGCGAGCGGCAGGACCATGGGTTGCATGCCTTCCATGCGCGCCATGAAGCTTTCCAGCCAGTAGATGAGCACGGCCAGCCACATCATGAGGGAGAGGGCGAAACTGAAGGAGAAGCGCATGCCGACGTCGGCAAAGAGCGCGTCGTAAAGGCCGCCGGCATGAATGGCCAGCGCGGTGGCAATGGCTACGCGCTCCCAGGTTTGCATGGGGCAGGCAACGCACTGTTTTTCGCCTTCGCGCCAGCGGGTATTCCAGAAATGGAAGCCAAGTGCGCCATATATCAGGGCGGCGAGAATGTGCGGCAGAAGCTGAATTACAATATCAACCATCCTTAGATTCTACTAGAAGCCCAAACGACATGCTCGATAACCTGACCAATCGCCTTGCTCGCGTCATGAAGACGCTCAAGGGCGAAGCTCGCCTGACTGAAACCAACATCGCCGACGCGTTGCGCGAAGTGCGCATGGCGCTGCTCGAGGCCGACGTGGCCTTGCCGGTGGTCAAGGAGTTTATCGCCGCCGTCAAGGAAAAGGCGCTGGGCGAGGCGGTCATCGGTTCGCTGAGTCCGGGGCAGGCATTGATCGGTGTTGTGCATGCCGAACTGACCAAGATCATGGGCGATGCCCACGAGGGCATCAATTTCAATACCCAACCGCCGGCGATTGTGCTGATGGCGGGTCTGCAGGGCGCCGGCAAGACGACGACGGTCGGCAAGCTGGGCAAATTCCTCAAGGAAAATCACAAGAAGAAGGTGCTGGTGGTTTCCTGCGACGTTTATCGTCCGGCGGCTATCGAGCAGCTGAAGTCGGTGGCCGGGCAGGCCGGGATCGATTTCTTCCCGTCGACGACGGGCGAGAAGCCCGAGGCGATTGCGCTGGCGGCCATCGATTGGGCCAAGCGTCACTACCACGATGTGTTGCTGGTCGATACGGCCGGTCGTCTGGCTATCGACGAAGAGATGATGGCCGAAATCAAGCGTCTGCATGCGGCGATCAATCCGATCGAAACGCTGTTCGTCGTCGATGCCATGTTGGGTCAGGATGCGGTCAATACGGCCAAGTCCTTCAACGAAGCGCTCCCGCTGACCGGCGTCGTGCTGACCAAACTGGACGGCGATGCACGCGGCGGTGCGGCGCTGTCGGTGAGGCACATCACCGGCAAGCCGATCAAGTTCTCGGGTGTGGGCGAAAAGCTGACGGGTCTGGAGGCCTTCCATCCGGAGCGGATGGCGTCGCGCATTCTGGGCATGGGCGACGTCCTGTCGCTGATCGAGGATGCCAAGAAGGGGCTCGACGAAGAAAAGGCCATGGCCTTCGCCAAGAAGCTCAAATCGGGCAAGGGCTTCGATTTGAATGACTTCAAGGAGCAGATTGCCCAGATGCGCAACATGGGCGGCCTGACGGCGATGATGGACAAGATGCCGGCGCAGATCGCCCAGATGGCCGGGCAGTTGCCGGCCGGCGCGGAAACCAAGATGGTGGGTCGTGTCGAAGGCATCATCAATTCGATGACGCCGCTGGAGCGCGCCAAGCCGGAACTGATCAAGGCCAGCCGCAAACGCCGTATCGCGATGGGGGCGGGCGTGCAGGTGCAGGAAGTCAATCGTCTGCTCAACCAGTTCGAGCAGACGCAGAAAATGATGAAGATGATGAGCAAGGGCGGCATCGGCAAGCTGATGCGCGGCATGAAGGGCATGCTGCCCGGCATGCGCTGATTTCCATTTTGGCCGTTTTTTCCGGTTGACCGTGAGATTTGACGGTCAACCGGAAAAAACGGCCAAATTCAGAATCTCAGCGTTCGGCCTGCGCCAGGCGGGCCGGCTTTTCGTAACTCCACTGGTTTTGCCAGGCGGCACGGACCATGTTGGGATATTCCGGTTTGCCCAGGCTGCCGTTGTAGCGGCCGAGGGCGCGGAACAGGTCGCCCTTTTCGATATCCAGGTAGTGACGCAGGATCGTGCAGCCGTAGCGCAGGCTGGTGCGCAGATCGAACAGCGAATCCTCCGGCCGGCCGATGACCTTGACCCAGAACGGCATGACCTGCATGTAGCCACGCGCCCCGGCCGACGACACGGCGTATTTGCGGAAACCCGACTCGACCTGCATGAGGCCGAGCACCAGTTGCGGGTCGAGCCCGGCGCGCGTCGCTTCGTAATGCACGCTACGCAGCAGGTCGATGCGGTATTCCCGGTTCGGGATGCGCTTTTCCAGGCGGCGTGACATCTCGCCCAGCCAGTCGGCCGCTTCCATCGGGTTCTTGAACGAACTGACCGTTGGCCGGCTGTCCGAAACGGCCTTGTGCAAGGCGGCCTGTACGCTGGCCGAGAGCGGTTCGTACTTTTGTGCGCCGGCAAACGCCGCCGACGCACCGCACAAACACAGCGCCGTGATTAGCCGGCGCACAGCTTTCCCCTGATCAGGTCAAGGATTTCACTTTGGGCGACCATGGTCGCTTCCGCATCGGTCCGCCCCTTGTATTCGAACTGAGCTTCCTTGAGGCCGCGTTCGCCAATGACGATACGATGCGGGATGCCGATCAGTTCCATGTCGGCGAACATCACGCCCGGACGCTCGTTGCGGTCGTCCAGCACGACGTCGACGCCAGTCCTCTTGAGGTCGGCGTAAAGCTGGTCGGCAGCCGCCTTGACCGCATCGCTCTTGAAATAGCCCATCGGTACGATGCAAACCTCGAACGGCGCGATCGCCGGCGGCAGGATGATGCCCTTGTCGTCGTTGCCCTGCTCAATGGCGGCGCCGACGATGCGCGACACGCCGATCCCGTAGCAGCCCATCTCCATGATCTGGCTCTTGCCCTGCTCGTCGAGGAAGGCGCAGTTCAGTGCTTCGGCATACTTGGTACGCAGCTGGAAGATGTGACCCACTTCGATGCCGCGCAGGATGTCGAGCGAACCCAGGCCATCCGGCGACGGATCGCCGGCGACGACATTGCGCAGATCGGCCACTTCCGGCTCGGCCACATCGCGGCCGAAATTCACGCCGGTCAGATGGAAGCCCGCCTCGTTGGCACCGCAGACGAAGTCGCTCATCGCGGCCACGCTGCGGTCGGCAATGACCAGCACCTTGCTCCGGTCGGCCGTTGCCGGGCCGATGTAGCCTGGCTTGCAACCCAGAAATTCCTCAACCTCGCCTTCCGTCGCGAAACGGAAGGGCGTGATGGCGGCGATCTTGCCCGCCTTGATTTCGTTCAACTCGTGATCGCCACGCAGCAGCAGCAGGGCGAAAACCTTGCTGCCGTCCTCCTTCTCGCTCATGACGGCGATGGACTTCACGATCTTTTCGAGCGGAACGCCCAAAAACTCGGCGACATCGGCACATGCGGCCTTGCCTGGCGTCGCGACCTTGCTCAGCGCCTGGCTGGCCGCACCGCGCGGGGTCGTCGGGGCAATCGCCTCGGCCAACTCAATATTGGCCGCGTAATCCGAGGTCGGGCAGTAAGCGATATCGTCCTCGCCAGAATCGGCCAGCACGTGGAATTCATGCGAACCCGTGCCGCCGATCGAACCCGTATCGGCGGCGACCGCACGGAATTTCAACCCCAGGCGCGTGAAAATGCGGCCATAAGTCTCGTACATGTTGCTGTATTCGCGCTTCAGGTCATCAAAGGAAGCGTGGAAAGAGTAGCCATCCTTCATCAGGAATTCACGGCCGCGCATGACGCCGAAACGTGGGCGAATCTCGTCGCGGAACTTGCTCTGGATCTGGTAAAGGTGAATCGGCAACTGGCGATAGCTCTTCACGTCGCGGCGCACGACATCGGTGATGACCTCTTCGTGCGTCGGTCCGATCACGAAATCGCGCTGGTGGCGGTCCTTGAAACGCAGCAATTCAGGGCCATAGGCCGGTCCGCGACCAGATTCTTCCCACAACTCGAAAGGCTGCACGGCCGGCATCAGCAGTTCCAGTGCGCCAGCGTTGTTCATCTCCTCGCGCACGATATTCTCGACCTTGCGCAACACGCGCAGGCCCAGCGGCATCCAGGTATAAATGCCTGCGGCGGCGCGCTTAATGTAACCGGCCCGCAACATCATTTTCTGACTGATGACTTCGGCGTCGGCCGGGGCTTCCTTGAGAGTGGTGAAAAAGAACTGCGAAGTGCGCATGGGATGCTCTTGAATTCGTTGCGAAACCTCGATTTTACACGGTCCCGCTTCTTTGCATGCGGACGCCCTTTGTGAAAGAATCGGGGTAACCATTAATTTTTGCAGGATTTCTATGCTCGACCGTGAAGGCTACCGCCCGAACGTCGGCATCATTCTTTGTAACACCAAGAACGAGGTTTTCTGGGGCAAGCGCATACGTGAGCATTCCTGGCAGTTTCCGCAAGGTGGCATCAAGCGGGGCGAAACGCCCGAAGAAGCCATGTACCGTGAACTGTACGAAGAGGTCGGGCTCTTGCCCGAGCACGTGCGCATCCTTGGGCGAACCAAAGGCTGGTTACGTTACGAAGTGCCGACAAACTGGATCAAGCGCGAGTGGCGCGGGTCTTACAAAGGCCAGAAACAAATCTGGTTCCTGCTCCGCCTCGTCGGGCGCGATACCGACGTGAGTCTGCGCGCCACCAGCAAGCCGGAATTCGACGCCTGGCGCTGGAACGATTACTGGATTCCGCTCGATTCGGTGATCGAGTTCAAGCGTTCCGTCTATGAACAGGCGCTCAATGAACTCGTCCGCTTCATCGATTTTGATCGAAAGGCCGCAAAGCATCGTCGGTCGCTTGCGGACTCCCCGGAAAATGACCTTTCGGGCTCGTTCGAGGACTCGCCATGAGCTTGCTGCGTAGGGCTTCTTTTGCTTTCGTCACCCTCTTCTTGTCGGCCAGCGCGTCGGCTGAGTTCGACGACGATTACGAAAACAAGCAATGGCAGGAAATCGAAGTTCAGCTGCCCGCGGCCCCCAGGCAGGAAACGCTGTTGCCGTTTTATGTGAGCGCAGCAACGGAAAACCGGTTTTTTATTGATGGTGCAACGCTCAGTGTCGGTAGCGACGGCGTTGTGCGCTATGTCCTGGTTGTCCTGACGCCGCAAGGTGTACGCAACGTCACCTACGAGGGAATGCGGTGCGAGGCGCGTGAGCGGCGCATTTATGCTTCGGGTAGGGGTGATGGCACTTGGTCAAAGGCGAGAAAAAATGAGTGGGTCCGCATCCAGGATGCCTATGCGAACCGTCAGCACGCCGCCTTGTTTCTCGAATATTTCTGTCCGATCGGGAACATCGTTCAGGACGCCGAAGAGGCTCGCAATGCCTTGCGGCGAGGTGGTCACCCGGATATCAAACGCTGAATCATGACCGCTGACCAGTTCATTGTCGAATTCGATCGTGCCTTGCGCACGGTTCTGGCGCCTGCGCGCACTGTCCGGGCGACGCCAGGGGCTGCGCTGCCGGACGCCAATCTCGATGAGGCGCAAAGGCGTCACGTCATTGGTTTGATGCGCGTGAACCATTGCGGAGAAATCTGTGCCCAGGCCCTCTATCAAGGGCAGGCACTGACGTCTCGGGATCCCGCGATACGCGACGCGCTGCGTAGCGCAGCAGACGACGAGACCGAGCACCTGGCCTGGACCGAGCAGCGAATTGCCGAGTTGGGTGGGCGAAAAAGCTTGCTGAACCCGCTTCTGTATCTGGGTTCCTTAACCCTTGGCGTCACTGCGGGCGTGCTCGGGGATAAATGGAACCTGGGCTTTCTCGCTGAAACGGAGAGACAGGTTGAGCGCCATCTCGATGGCCATCTGCGAAGTCTGCCGCCGGAAGATGCTCGCTCCCGAGCCATCGTCGATCAAATGCGCCTGGACGAAATCCAGCATGCCGAAACGGCAATCGCGCATGGTGCCGCTGAATTGCCTGCGCCCATCAAGTCAGCCATGAAATTGGCGGCCAAGTTCATGACCGGGACCGCCTACCGCCTCTGAGCGCAGGCTAATGGCTGTCAGGCCTCTTCGATAATCTCGAAGTCGTGCGTGATTTCTGCTGTTTTGCCAATCATGATCGAGGCGGAGCAATATTTGTCTTTCGATAATTCGATCGCCCGCGCCACGGCATCCGACTTGAGTTGCTTGCCTTTGACGCGGTAGTGGAAATGGACGTGCGTAAAGATCTTCGGATCGCTCTCGGCGCGTTCGGCTTTCAGGCTTACGTCGCAACCGCTGACGGCATGGCGTCCTTTCTTCAGGATCAAAACGACGTCGAACGCCGTGCAACCGCCGGTTCCGGCCAGCACCATTTCCATCGGCCTGAGGCCGATATTCCTTCCGCCGGCTTCCACTGCGCCATCCATGACGACAGCGTGGCCGCTTCCGGTTTCTGCGACAAACGACATGCCTGCGTCGTTACCCATCCATCTAACGGTGCATTCCATTTTGGTCTCCTTGCAAGACATTGGATTCTAGCGGATGAGCGGCTTTCGGTGGCAATTGCAGGGATATGCTGCAGCGCAGCATTATTTCAGTCGTTGTCTATGCGATACGGCACAGGTACATTATTTATCATTGGTTAAGTATGAACATATTTATATTAAAGTTGTAATTAATACAACGATATTTGTTATATTAAATAATTAAATTAACGCATACATTTATGTATTGTGCGTTGCACAAATAATTCTTGCGCCGACATCGTGCTTCGTGGAGAATGAGAAGCGTACGAACTGTAGTGACTTAATAGCGATGAGTTCTTCGGTTCAGATTTGTCTCCTCCACCCTCCTCCTTTGGTGTGGATTTAACGCGGCTCAGCGAGCCGCGTTTTTTTTGTCTTTCATCGAAATGCGCTCAAAGTGATTGACAGTCTTTGCTGTAGTCGACTAGAATCCGCGCCTTTCTCCAATCTGCGCCCAAATTTTTCAGGACGGCACTTACATGAAAACGTTTTCCGCCAAGCCACATGAGGTGAAGCGCGAGTGGTTTGTGGTAGACGCCACAGACAAGGTGCTCGGCCGCCTCGCAACCGAAATTGCCCGCCGACTGCGTGGCAAGCACAAAGCTATCTATACCCCGCACGTTGATACCGGTGATTTCATCGTCGTTACCAATGTCGAAAAGCTGACCGTGACCGGTAACAAGGCCGACGACAAGAAGTACTACCGCCACTCTGGCTATCCCGGCGGTATCTACGAAACCAACTTCAAGAAGATGCAGCAGCGTTTCCCGGGCCGTGCTCTGGAAACTGCCGTCAAGGGCATGCTGCCGAAGGGTCCGCTGGGCTACGCCATGCTCAAGAAGCTTAAGTGCTACGCTGGCGAACAGCATCCTCACACTGCCCAGCAGCCCAAGGCTCTGGAAATTTAAGGGGTAATCATGGCTGAAGGTTATTTTTACGGTACCGGTCGTCGCAAGAGTGCTGTCGCCCGCGTATTCATGAAGCGTGGTTCTGGCGCGATTGTTGTCAACGGTAAGCCGGTTGATCAGTTTTTCTCTCGCGAAACCGGTCGCATGATTGTTCGTCAGCCGCTCGAGCTGGTAGAGCAATTGAGCGGTTTTGACATCAAGGTCAATGTTGTCGGTGGCGGCGAGTCTGGTCAGGCTGGTGCTGTGCGTCACGGCATCACTCGTGCTCTGATTGAGTATGATGCTGCGTTGAAGCCGGCTCTCTCGAAGGCTGGTTTTGTTACCCGCGATGCTCGTGAAGTTGAGCGTAAGAAGGTCGGCTTCCACAAGGCGCGTCGTCGCAAGCAGTTCTCCAAGCGTTAAGCTCGCCCAAGACCGAAAGCCGCCCATTGGGCGGCTTTTTTATTTTGGGGTTTCGAGAGCGTATGATGTCTGGCTGAAATTGCAATTGAGTAATTTATGGGGTGTTGCGTCCGTAACCCGCCCATCTCCACATTTTTGAATATCGGCAGAATTGTGATGTATCCCATGCAGGTACTGCTTTTCTGGATATGAAAACCCCTACTGTGACATTGAAGTTGCGGCGATTCCGCAGGCGCTTCGGTATTACTGCCCCAAAGGTTGTGGTGAAAAGCCATTTGCCTTGGCAATGGTTTGCCGTGCCGGTGATTTTGCTGGTGCTGTTGGTTGGCGTAGTAAGTTCGTTGATTGCCCAGCGAAATGAGGCGGGGGAGCTTGAGCATGAGGTTGGCGAATTGCGGGAGCAATTGCGCGCGCAGCGCGAGGAGCTAAACGTTCTGCGATCTGCTGTCGGCACGGGGCAAAATGCAGTCAGTATTGAGCGTGCCAGTCAGCAACAATTGGTATCGAAAATCAATGGCTTGGAAGCACAAAATGCCCGGCTTAAGGAAGATATCCTGCTGTTTGAGCGCTTGATTCCAGTGGCAGGGGATGTTGCATCTCTTCGGGTTGAGAATTTTCGTGTTTCTGCTGAGCGTCGCGGAATGTTTCGATATCGATTGCTTCTGGCATTTCAGCCGGACAAGCAGAACGCTGAATTTCGAGGTCGTTTGCAACTGACAATAAATTACACGTTTTCTGGGAAGGAGTTCAAGGTGCTGCTACCGGATAAAAAGGAAGTATCCGCTGACTATCATCTTGAAATAAAACATTTCCTTCGGAGGGAGGGTGTGTTTGAGTTGCCTGAAGGCGCGATGTTGCAAAGTGCTGAGGCGGCGATTTTGCAGGGTGATACACTTAAAGCAAAGCGATTGGCTGAACTCTAGGAGCGAAACGGATGTTCGGAAAGAAAACTGAAGTAACCCCATCAGGGCGGATTGATAGTTTGATTGGCGCGGGTACTTTTGTAGAAGGAAGTATCCGGTTCACGGGTGGGTTGCGCATTGATGGCGAGGTGAAGGGGAGTATTCTGGCGGCGGACGGCGCCTCATCCTCGGTGCTGGTGCTGAGTGAGCACGCGCGAATCGAAGGAGAGGTCAGGGTGGCTCATTTGGTTACAAACGGGAGCATTGTTGGTCCGGTTGTGGTGGCCCAGTCGCTCGAAATGCAATCCAAGTCGCGCATTGTTGGCGATGTTGAATATGCTGTGATAGAAATGCAGCAAGGGGCTGTCATCGAAGGGCGCTTGCTGCATTCTGCAAGCAAGCCGGTTGAACTAAAGTTGGCGACTTCTGCCTAATTCAATCGGTAGGTCCGTATTTTGGCCTCGAAATTTTTACCAATTTTTCTGGAGTTATCTTTATGACCGCGGTCGCTGAAACGACGACACCCTTTGTTTTTACAGATAGTGCTGCAAGCAAGGTTAAGGAATTGATTGAAGAAGAGGGTAATCCCGGTCTGAAATTGCGGGTATTTGTAACCGGTGGCGGGTGCTCTGGTTTTCAATATGGTTTTACGTTCGACGAAGAAGTTAATGAAGACGACACGACCATGGAAAAAAATGGCGTGACCCTTTTGATTGATCCGATGAGTTTTCAATATTTGGTTGGTGCTGAGATCGACTACAGCGAAGGCTTGGAGGGATCGCAATTTGTGATCCGAAATCCAAATGCGACATCGACCTGTGGGTGTGGGTCCTCGTTCTCCGCATAACCGATTATCGTGATGGTTCAAAAAGCGGCTTCGGCCGCTTTTTTTGTTCCTGGGTTTTCGGCTTGATCTCAAATATTTTTGAGAATGTATTGACGGGTAGGATTTAATCTGTAGAATGCGCACCTCTCCTGCGGTGCCGGGCGTTTTCGGTGTTTCAGGGGGA
>JAGTRT010000009.1 GCA_018261895.1 Pseudomonadota bacterium | reverse complement strand
GTCGGCCAAGGTCGTCGGCTTTGCCGATCTGGGCATGGAAGCGATCTACGAGTTCGACGTCGAGAACATGCCGGTCACCGTGGCCGTCGACTCTTCGGGTAGCAGCGTGCACAAGACCGGCCCGAAGGAATGGCAGGTCAAGATCGGCAAGATTCCGCTCAGCGCCTGATCGGATCGAACCCACAAAAAACCCGGCCTTGGCCGGGTTTTTTCATGATCGCCATTTGACGCAAGGTCAGCAGTTTTCCGTCATCGCACTCGGTGGGCAAAGCGGCGCTTCCCCCGCTGCCCGGGACTTCCGGCAGCGCTTGCAGACGATGCCGAGCCAGCCCTTGCAGGACATCATGGACGATGTCGGCTCGTCGGCCAGCATGACCTTGAGGCGGGCGAAGAATTCTTCGCGGTCGATGCTGTCGCCACCGCAACCGGTCACGCAGACCACCCGGTTGCCGCCTGACAGCACCGCGGCATCGTAGCGACTGATGGCCAGATGCATGAGTTCGTCGGTCGTCGTCGCCGCGAAATCATCGGGCATTGCCGCAATGCCGGCGCTCACCGTGACCGGCACGCGGGTACCGCGAACCGAAATATCGGCGGCCTGCATCGCCAGACAGACACTGCGGGCAAATTTCTCGGCCTGTTCGCGCCCGGCCACCGATGAAATGATGGCAATTCGCCCGCCGACCAAGGGCAGCATTTGCTCTTCCGAATGAATCTTGCTCGACAGCAAGCCGAGTATTTTCTGAACGATCTTGTCGGTCAGGTCCCAGCCGTAACGCAAGCGGAATTCCTCGTAGCCGTCGAGGCCGAAGACGAGGACGCCACGTGCCTGCTTCGCTTCCTCGGCAGACGGCGACTCAATCCGGCCGGGTTCGCCCGCGCTCTCGGCAACTTGTCCACTGTCTTCGCCGTCGGTCGGGGAAGCGTCGCAACTCAGATCGGGAAGGCTGTCGACGCGAAGCATGAGGTCGGTCACCCCTACCTCGCTTTGCACACCGACATCGCTCAATTCCCCGACCTCGCCCATGACCGTCTGCTCTTCGAGCGGCAACAGGTCCGGGTTGATCAGGTGCAGCAACAGGTTGCGGAACTCCTGGCCGGCCGTCCGTTTCGGAATGAACTCGGAAACGCCGATTTCAAGGGCACGCTCGCGGGCAGCGCCTGTAAAGCTGTCGGAGATCAGCAGGAAATAAGGCAAACCGTTGAGACGGGGCAGCTTGCTGGCGCGAAGCCGCTCGACGAGGCCGGCCCCCTCGATGCTCGAGATGTCCAGACCGGAGAAAACCGCAATGACCGATGAGTCGAGGACGAGCGTTTGCCATGCCGAATCGGCATCACGCTCCTCGCAAACATCGAAATACCCGCGCAGAAGTTTGCTCAACGATGCCCGGACCAGCCGGGAAGCATCGACCACCAGCACCTTCTGCAACTTCGTCATATTTATTCCGTGCACAACCAGCTCGACTCGCTATAGAAAAATATACGACCAAAGAAGTAGTTTAATCCATCCAATTCAATGGCGCTCGCATTAATGAACAGGCATTCATTAATTATTTCCGCTTTTTTGCTCGATAATGCGCCGTCCGCGCTGCACCTATCCAATTTGCCACTCCAATCCCTTACACCGCATGTTTCGTCGTTTCCGCATCCTGATCCTGCTCCTCGCCCTCGCCTCGGTCGGTCTGAGCGCCTGGCGAGCCAACACCCGACTGACAGCCTGGGAACACACCATCCACGTTGCCATTTATCCGATTGCGGGCGACCCATCCCCTGTTACGGCAGATTACCTGCGGAGCTTGAGCCGGGACAGCTTTGCCGACATCGCGGAATGGATGCAGCAACAGACTGCCCAGCAAGGCCTCGGCATCCTGCAGCCGATTGCACTTCACGTTGCGCCGCCCCTCGCCGAAACGCCGCCCTTGCCTCCCCGTCAAGCGAGCGCGCTGGAAGCGATCCTGTGGAGCCTGAAGCTGCGCTGGTGGGCCGCGCAACATGACCGGATCGACGCGCCCAAGCCGCATATCCGCTTGTTCGTGCTGTTCCACGATCCGGCCGTATCAGCGAGCCTTCCCCATTCGACCGGGCTGAGCAAGGGGCAGATCGGCATTATCCATGCCTTCGCGACGCGCCAGCAGCGCCGGCAGAACGCCGTGGTCATCGCCCACGAAATGCTGCATACCTTCGGCGCCACGGACAAATATGACCTGGCGACCAGCCAACCGATCTACCCGCAGGGTTACGCCGAACCGGAGCGCAATCCGCGTTTTCCGCAAACGATGGCCGAGATCATGGGAGGACGCACGCCGATTGACGAACGCACGGCGGAAATCCCCGCCAGCCTCGCGGATACGCTGATCGGGCGGGAAACCGCCGAGGAAATCGGTCTTCGACGGTCAACCGGAAAAAAAGGCCAAAATTGAAATCCGTTTCCGGCGATGCGCTAGCGTTCGGTCTTCCTGACAACCCCCCACAGCGCCCGGAATTTGCCGGCCAGGGTGAGTTTTTCGTCGGACAGGGCTTCAAGGAAGTCGGATAGCCGTTTCGACTTGGCCACGGCAAAGAGCACCAGCGAAATGAACACGGATGTCGCCAGCAGGCCGTGCAGGCTGCGTTCGAGGACGCTGCCCTCGCCGAAGGAAATGATGTTCATGCCGAAGTAGCCGGTGGTCACGGTAGCGATGAGGCCGAGGATGGTGATCACGGTCAGGCGGACGACGGTATTCGATTGCCGGCGCTGAGAGTCGCTGTCCAGGTAGTGGCTCATCTCGCGGATTTCGTCGCGCACGTCGTCGTACATCGCGTCATTGTGCAGATGGTTCGAACACAGCCGGTAAATGGTCTGGATATGCGGCCGCTCGGAGAGTTCGTGGAACCAGTAGCGATGCGTGAAGCGCAGGAAGGTCTCGAAATTGGCCCGGATCCGCCGCTTGAAGCGTCGCACCGAAACGTCGTCGCGAATGTCGAGATCGTTGACCGCATCGACCAGCACTTCCGAAAATGCCAGCAAGGAAGCGCGATGCAGGTGGGCAATCAGGAAAACCAGGAAATACTGGTGGCGAACTTGCGCCAGCACGCCGCGCTCGCCATCGACGAAGAACGAAGAGGCCGCATCGCCGACCACGGTGAACGTATTCCCGGTACAGATGAAACGCGTGTTCGGCCCGGCTTCGCTGTTCGTCCAGAAGCGGTCCTGACAGAAACGGCTTTCGAATTCGATGACGCCCGGCTCGTTGATCGGCAGGGTCTCGCCCGGATGCAGCGTGCTGGCGAAGCCGATGCGCACCCAATCCTCGCGACTCAGGGTCCGTGGCTGGTCTACCGCGAGGAAGGCCATGACGGGCATGCGCTGATATTCGATCAAGCGGTAACGCAAATCGCCCGTTTCATCCGAATGCGAGAGGACGATGGGTCGCAACAGGCTGGCCCAATGTTCCGAGACGCAGGGGCTGCGATGCTGGCAGACGTAACTCAGGTATTTTTCGCGCTTTTCCGCATCCGAACGGGCGACCACCTGGCCGTCGACACCAATCCACTCGGCCAGGTAAACGTTGTGCAGGCCTTCGCCACCCTCCTCCCACCCCGACGGATAGGCCCGCCCGAAACGGAACAGGATGTCGCGCACCACATCGAGCGACAGGTCCCGGGCGCGCACCTCTGGATTGAGCAGCACGACATCGAGATCATGAAAAAAATACAGGTCGAGATGTACGACCTCCAGTTCGACCGGTTGCTCGCCCTTGCGCAAGGTCAGGCGCAGACTGGCAATATCCTTGCGCCGAAACACATGCAGCGGCGAACCGCCGGGCGGGTCGTCAGGCGACGAATGGCGCGAGCGTCCCTCGCCATAGAGGAAGCGTTGGACATACGGCAAAAAGGACACGAATTCGCGGTAATGACGTTCCTTGAACTGGGCGGCATCCTCCATGAACTCGTCGTCGATCCGGCGCCACGGATTGCCCTCGCGGAGCGCCTCGAATACCTCCCAGTGGCGACCGTCGCTTCCGGACGTTGCCAGCGGCTCGAGCTGCAGAGGCCAGACCAGGCTGGCGTGAAACAGCCGAACGCGACCGTTCTCCGGATCGACAGGCACTTCGGTCATGCGAATTTCCCCGCTGGATGAATCATTCCATTTTTCTGCCAGGCTACCAGGTATCGACCCGGGGCCTACGACACCAGCCGTTCAGCCCGCTCCCGATCCCAGAAACGCTTGTTCATTTCCTCGATCGGCAAACCCAGGCGGAAATGCTTGTCGAGCTCCCTGAGCAGCGGCATCAACTGCATCCCGATCGAACCCATGCAATGGTTCAGCACGGCCGGATCGGTCGATGCCATCAGTTCCTTCAATTGCGGCAGGAAAGCCTCGCAACTGACGCAACCCGTTCCCTGCACGTTCGAACTGGATACCACGCGGTTGCCCCCGGCGCGCATGGCCGTATCGAGGCGCTCATAGGCCAGTTGCAACAGCCCCGTTTCCGTCAGGGTGGCCCCGTCGTCAGGCATGACCGCAACACCGACGCTGACCGTCAGATGAATTCGCTGGCCATTGACCGATACCTGCGAACTGGCCATCGCCTTGCAGATCCGATTGGCAAAGCCGGCGCAGATCTGCGCCGACGAGGATGGCGTCACGATCACCACCCGCCCGTTGGCGAGTTGTCCGATGTAGTCCTCCGGACGGACCTTCCGGGACAAGAGGAAACAGAATTTCTGCGCAGCAAGGAAAGGCAGTTCGGACCCGTAACGGGCCACGAGCTGGTCGTAGCCATCCAGGCCGAAAGCCAGGACACCAACCCCCATGCCGTCAAGCGGGCCCGGCATGTTATTCGCCAGATACTCCTCAAGCATTTCCTCGGCGAGCACGGTATCCGTGTTGCTGAAGGCGTCCTCGGACGGCGGCTCGCGGTCTGTCCGTTCAAGCCCGGCGATATGCCCCATGATGTTGCTGATGCCGATATCCGACTCCGCGCCAAACTGCTCGAACGGTTCGTCGGGCAAGGCCGGCGGTGGTGCCGGGGCACGGCCTTCCGCCGAATCTTCCCGCCACTGCATATGGGCGGAAACGATACTTTCGACCGAATCGATCGCATCCTTCTCGATAAATCCCGTGACGCCGCTGCGGAGTGCTTCCTCACGCTCGCTCTCGGAAAAGGCGCTCGACACGATCAGGAAAAACGGGACGCCGTTCAGCCGCGACAATTTGCTCGCACGAAGGTGTTCGAGCAAGCCGACACTATCCGGTCCGGGCAGGCGCAATCCGGACACGACGGCCACAATGGCGCTGTCGAGGACCATCGTCTGCCAGGCAGAGTCATCGGTTGCCTCGTCACGCACGTCGAATCGACCCGACAGCAGCTTGGCCAGCGATGCCCTGACGACTTTCGATGCATCGACAACCAGAACCTTGCGCTTACTCGTCATCAACTCTCCAAATTCACCAATAATTTCAGAAGCTTGTATTTTCAAGCTCTGCTTGCGGAGTGTAATCGACCCAGCACCCTACCAGTCAATATCGACGCGTGTAAAAAAATGTTGCCGGTGCCGGCGGAGAACGACCCGAGAGACTTGATTTTGTTTGCTGGCTCCTTCATAGTTCGCAGACTGAATTTAGCCAACCCTCCCGAAATCCGCATGAACACTCGCCCGACCTTCCGCTCTGCCGCTGCCTTTGCAGTGGAACCGGTCGTCGTACGCGTGGTCGTAGTAGGCGTCGTTATGCACGCGCCGTCGCGGATCGGGTAAGCAGAAGCAGCACAGAACCCCAAACCCCGCCGGCGCAAACCGGCGGGGTTTTGTTTTTGGAGCCCGGCGGTTGTGCCAACAACAGAAAGGAAACCTCCATGACAGAAACTCTCACCGGCGCCCAGATCACCGTGCGCCTGCTCGAACGCCAGGGCATCCGCACCGTCGCCGGCATACCGGGCGGCGCCATCCTGCCGATCTACGACGCGCTCGGCCAGTCGACCGCCATCCACCACGTCCTCGCCCGCCACGAACAGGGCGCCGGCTTCATGGCCCAGGGCATGGCCCGCGCCACCGGCCAGCCGGCCGTCTGCCTCGCCTCCTCCGGCCCCGGCGCGACCAATCTGCTGACCGCCATCGCCGACGCCAAGCTCGATTCGATTCCGCTCGTCGCCATCACCGGTCAGGTGCCGAAGGCGATGATCGGCACCGACGCCTTCCAGGAAGTCGACACCTACGGCCTGGGCATCCCGATCACCAAGCACAACTTCCTCGTCTCGTCGGCCGAGGAACTGCTCGAGGTCATCCCGCGCGCCTTCCGGATCGCCGCCTCCGGCCGCCCCGGCCCGGTGCTCGTCGATATCCCGAAGGATGTGCAGACCCAGGCCATCGAAATCAGCGCCTGGCCGGAACCCGCTCGTGCTGAGCACGCTCCCGCCGCCGATGCGGCATTGATCGAACAGGCCGCTGCCATGATCAACGCGGCCGAAAGGCCCATTCTTTACCTCGGTGGCGGCGTCATCCATTCCGGTGCCTCGGCTGCTGCCATCGAACTCGCCGAAAAAGCTGGCCTGCCAACCGTGATGACGCTCATGGCGCTCGGCGCCATGCCGGTCGATCATCCGCTGGCACTGGGCATGCTCGGCATGCACGCCGCCCGCTACACCAATCTGGCACTCGACGAATGCGACCTGCTCATCGCCGTCGGCGCCCGCTTCGACGACCGCGCCACGGGCAAGGTGGCGGCCTTCTGTCCGCAGGCCAAGATCATTCACATCGACATCGACCCGGCCGAACTCGACAAGATCAAGACTGCGCACATCGGTATCACGGCCGATATCGGCGAAGCGCTCGGCCAGTTGCTGCCGGCGACATTTCAAAATTCGCGAAAAAAATGGGTTGACCGTGTAAACGCCCTGAAAGCCGAATTTCCGCTGGCCATGAGCGATCTCGACAACCCGCGCTCGCATTTCGGGCTGATCCAGAGCGTCGCCGCCTGCCTCGACGACGATGCCATCATCGCCACCGACGTCGGCCAGCACCAGATGTGGGTCGCCCAGGCCTACCCGCTGCGCCGCCCGCGCCAGTGGCTAACCTCGGGCGGGCTGGGCACCATGGGCTTCGGTGTGCCGGCCGCCATCGGCGCGGCGCTGGCCGAACGTGAGCGCACCGTGGTCTGCTTTACCGGTGACGGCTCGATCATGATGAACATTCAGGAACTGGTCACCGCCGCCGAGGAAAACGTGAACATCAAGATCGTGCTCATGGACAACGCCACACTCGGCCTCGTCCATCAGCAGCAGACGCTGTTCTACGGCGAGCGCCTGTTCGCCTCGCAATTCCGCTCGTCGCCGGATTTCGTCAAGATCGCCCAGGGTTTCGGCATTGCCGCCGTCGACCTCGACGCCTCGGCCAATCCCTGTGCGACGCTCATGGAGGCGATTTCCCGCCCCGGCCCCTGCCTGATCCACGCCAGCATCGACGCCGAACAGAAGGTCTATCCCATGGTGCCGCCGGGCGCCGCCAACCGCGACATGATTGGAGCCTGAGATGAACGCCATCAACCGTAACGAACAAAACGCCCTGGCCCGCGCCGTGCTGGAAATCGACGTCAATAATCACGCCGGCGTCATGTCGCACGTCGTCGGCCTGTTTTCGCGCCGCGCCTACAACGTCGAAGGCATCCTCTGCCTGCCGGTTGGCGACGGACGACAGAGCCGCATCTGGCTCTTGGTCAACGAAGACCAGCGGCTGGCGCAGATGATGAAGCAGGTCGAAAAGCTGGAGGATGTCATCGCGATCCGCCGGCACAACGCCGACCATGCGGTTTTCCAGGATCTGGAAAGCTTTTTCCGGCCGTAACCGAAAGCGATCACGAAACTGCCGGGGTTTCCCGGCACTTCCGTTTGTATTCGCGGATCAGTTCGAGCTCGTCATCGCTGATCGATTCGAAGCGCAGGCCGACCAGCCGGCGCTCGCCGACGCGACGAATGCGCATGATGCTGACGTAGGCTTCGACGCGTCCGCCCAGATCGGGCGACTCGATCCGGCAGACGCCCACTTCACCACTCGGCTTGGCGCCCAGCACGCTGGCATCCACCAGGACGCCGATACCCGACACCGAAATGTCGGCCGCCGGCAAATCCAGATGATTTCCACCGAGGCTGAGCTGGACATGGCCTTTGAGATACACACGAGGGGAGCGGCGACGTTCTTTCACTTTTCGAATCCGAGGTGAAGCTAGACAGACATTCTGACACGCGGAAGGTTCAAACGCACGAGCAGCATATGAATTCACCATAGCTCCGGGCGCCGACAAAATCCAGCCCCGGCGACAACGTCGCGGCCGATACAACCCCGACTTTCCGCGCCCAATCTTTACGACATTTTTACGCCGGGATGGTGAGAATATGCATCGTTTTTAGACCAGTCGACGTACGCTGGCATTGTCGGTTTTCAGAAAGAAAATCATGAACAGCGAAACATCCCGATCACCGTCTTTACCCGAGCGCTTCACGCCCTGGCAGCGCATGCTGCTCACCGTTCTGGCCTGCGCCACCACCACGCTGGTGGCTACTCCGCTGCTCGGTTATCTCGATCTCGCCAATATCGTCATGCTCTTCCTGCTCACGGTATTGCTCGTCGCCATCACTTTCGGGCGCGGCAGTGCGGTGCTTGCCTCAGTTCTCGGCGTCCTGCTGTTCGACATCTTTTTCGTCCCGCCACGCTTTTCGCTGGCTGTCGAAAACATCCAGTATCTGGTGACCTTTGCCGTCATGCTCATCACCGGCCTGATCACCGGCCACCTCGCCGCCGGCCTGAAACAGAAGGCCCACGAAGCCCTGACCCGCGAACTACGCACGCAAGCGCTGTACGACGTTGCCCGGCAACTGGCCGGCGCCTTGAGCCAGGCGCAGGTTGTCGAAATTTGCCACGCATTTACGCAAGGTCAACTGGCTGCCGAATCGCTCATCCTGTTGCCCGACGACCAGGGCCATCCGACCGTCGCAATGGGATCGTCTCCAAACTGCAAGATTGATCCGCTGCTCGCCAACATTGCCGAGGACAGCGGCAAGACCGTGCGCAATCAGGAACTGTCCAACGGATATGCCTCGCTGTACCTGCCCCTGCGCGCCTCGATGCGAACCCGTGGCGTCCTTGCCATCGCCTTTCCGACGGAAGTTGTCAGCCTGCCCGACGAACAGGTCGCCCTGCTCGAAGCACTGGCCTCACTCATCGGCATCGCGCTCGAACGGCTCCACTATGTCGATGTCGCGCAGTCGACGCAGCTCAAGATGGTGTCCGAGCGCCTGCGCAGCTCCATCCTGTCGGCCCTTTCGCACGACTTGCGGACGCCGCTGACGGCGCTGGTGGGGCTAGCCGATTCGCTGTTCCTGATCAAGCCGACGCTGCCCGACACGGCGCTGGAAACCGCCCAGGCTATGCACGAACAGGCCGCACGCCTGGCCAATCTGGTCGGCAACCTGCTCGACATGGCGCGCCTCAATGCCGGCGAAATCACGCTGCGCCGGGAATGGCAGCCGCTCGAAGAAGTCATCGGGGCCAGCATCAAGCTCATCGAAAGCGCGCTCGTCGCCCATCCGGTCAAGGTCAGACTGCCGGCAGACCTGCCACTGCTCGAATTCGATGCCGTGCTGCTCGAACGCGTCTTCTGCAATTTGCTCGAGAACGCCGCCAAATACGCACCACCGGGCAGCAACATCGACATCGCGGCGCAGCCGGCCGGGGAATTCATCGAAGTGAGCATCAGCGACCGCGGCCCCGGCCTGGCGGATACTGACAACGACAGGATGTTCGACATGTTCGTGCGCGGCGACAGCGTTGCCGGCAAACCGGGCACCGGCCTCGGGCTGGCCATCTGCCGGGCGATTGTCGAAGCCCATGGCGGCACGATCCGCGCCACCAACCGGCCGGAAGGCGGCGCCAGCATCAGCTTCACCCTGCCGCGCGGCACGCCGCCGATCCTCGAGGAGGAAAGCGTATGAACACGCCGAAACCCAAGGTGCTGCTCATCGAGGATGAAAAGACTATCCGCCGCTTCGTCCGGGCCGCCGTCGAGGAGGAAGGCTGTTCGGTAATCGAAGCCGAAACGATGGCCGGTGGCCTGATCGAGGCCGGCGTCCAGAAGCCCGATCTGCTCATCCTCGACCTCGGCCTGCCCGACGGCAACGGCATCGACCTGATCCGCGACCTGCGCGGCTGGTCGGAAGTCCCGGTCCTCATCCTCTCGGCGCGCACGCAGGAAAACGACAAGATCGACGCCCTCGACGCCGGCGCCGACGACTACCTGACCAAGCCGTTCAGCGTCGGCGAACTGCGCGCCCGCGTCCGTGCCCTGTTGCGACGCCGCCTGCGCAGAGGCGAAGCTGCAACGCCCGTCGTCGAATTCGGCGACGTCGTAGTCGATTTGTCCCGCCGTCTGGTTTTGCGCGGCGGCCAGGCGGTGCATTTGACGCCCATTGAATACCGCCTGCTCTCCACCCTGCTCGGCCATCCCGGCAAGGTGCTGACCCAGCGCAACCTGCTGCGCGAAATCTGGGGGCCGTCCTACGTCGAGAGCAGCCATTACCTGCGGGTCTACGTCGGCCACCTGCGCCAGAAACTTGAAAACGATCCCACCCAGCCCCGCCACTTCCTGACCGAAACCGGCGTCGGCTACCGCTTCCAGCCGTAAGGAATCTCCATGCAAACCTCTGACAACAAGCGTCTGGCGACGCTGACCCTGGCCGCGCTCGGCATTGTTTATGGCGACATCGGCACCAGCCCGCTCTATTCGATCAAGGAAGTCTTCGGCGGCGCCCACCATCCGGTGCCGATCACGCCAGAGAACGTGCTCGGCATCCTGTCGCTGTTCCTCTGGTCGCTGATCATCGTCGTCACGCTCAAGTACGTGTCTTTCATCATGCGCGCCAACAACAAGGGTGAAGGCGGCATCATTGCGCTGATGACGCTGGCCCTGCACAACGGCGACCCGGCCTCGCGCCGGCACAAGCTGCTCATCGCGCTCGGGCTGTTCGGGGCTGCGCTGTTCTACGGCGACGGCGTCATCACGCCGGCCATTTCGGTGCTCTCGGCGGTCGAAGGTCTGGAACTGATCACGCCCGCTTTCAAACCGTACATCCAGCCGATCACGCTGGTCATTCTGGTCGGGCTCTTTTTTATCCAGCGCCGGGGTACGGCCAGCGTCGGCGCGCTGTTCGGGCCCATCATGCTGATCTGGTTCGCCGTGCTGGCCCTGCTCGGCGGCGTCGCGATCATTGAGCACCCGGCGGTCCTGGCTGCGGTCAACCCGGTTTATGGCATCAATTTCCTGTTCGGCAATTCGGTGCTCGGCTTCTTCGCGCTGGGCGCCGTCGTCCTCTGCATCACCGGCGCCGAGGCGCTGTATGCCGACATGGGGCACTTTGGCGCCAAGCCGATCCAGTACGCCTGGCTGGGCTACGTGCTGCCGGCACTGATCATCAACTACTTCGGCCAGGGAGCCTTGCTGCTCGACAATCCCGGCGCCGTCGAGAATCCGTTCTACCGGCTCGCTCCGGAATGGGCGCTGTCGCCGCTCGTCATCCTGTCTACGGTGGCAACCATCATCGCCTCGCAGGCGGTGATTTCCGGCGCCTTCTCTATCACCCAGCAGGCCATCCAGCTCGGCTACACGCCGCGTCTGGAAATCCAGCATACGTCAGACCGCGAGATCGGCCAGATCTACCTGCCAGCGATCAACTGGCTGTTGCTGGTCGCCATCATTGGCCTGGTCATCGGCTTCCAGACCTCGTCCAATCTGGCGGCGGCCTATGGCATCGCGGTGACCGGCACGATGCTGATCACCAACCTGCTGGCCATCGCCGTCGCCATCCGCCTGTGGCAATGGAGCCCCGTGCGCGCCGTGCTCGGCGCCCTGCCTTTCATCATCATCGACCTTGGATTCTTCCTCGCCAATTCGGTCAAGATTCCCGATGGCGGCTGGTTCCCGCTCGTCTTCGGCTTGGGCGTCTTCATCCTGCTGACCACCTGGAAACGGGGCCGCGAGTTGCTGCACGAACGCATGGCGGCCGAAGCCCTGGAACTCAAGCCCTTCATCCAGGACATCGCCGGCAGCGGCATCGAGCGGGTACCCGGCACGGCGATCTTCATGACGCCCAATCCGGAAGCCGTGCCGCATGCGCTGCTGCACAGCCTCAAGCATTTCAAGACACTGCACGAGCAGGTGGTCGTTCTCAGCGTGTCGGTCTTCGACGTGCCCTACGTGCCGGATATCGACCGCATCGAAGTCAGCAAGCTGGACGGCAACTTCGCGCAAGTCGTCGTGCAATACGGCTACAAGGATGAACCGGACATCCCGGCCGCCCTTGCGCTCTGCGCCGACGCGGGGCTGCACATCGACATGATGGACGCCTCGTTTTTCCTCGGACGCGAAACGCTGATTCCGAAACTCAAATCGGACATGGCCTACTGGCGCGAACTGCTCTTCGTCGCCCTGTTCCGCAACGCCGGCAGCGCGACAGCCTACTTCCGGATTCCGTCGAATCGCGTGGTCGAGTTGGGGGCGCAGATCGTGCTGTAAAACACGATCTGACGGTCAACCGGAAAAAACAGCCAAAATTGAAATTTTGCCGGGCCGATCACGGCCCTGGCGAAACTACTCGGTCTTGTCGCCCGGGTTGTACTGGAAGCCGGTGAACATCGTCCGCGTCTGGTTCTTCATCTGGTCCTGCATCGACTGGAACATTTTCTTCGACTGGTCCATGTAGGCCGTCATCATGTTCTGCATGGCCGGCTGCTGGAAATTCAGGAACTGGTTCCAGAAATCCGTCTGCATGTGCGTGGTGTCGCCACCGTTCGGACCGTACAGGGTACGCGACTGCTCCTGCAGCTTGCCCTGGAAATCGACGAAGGTCCGCATGTTGTTCTCGAGGTACTTGCCGAGCATGCCCTGCATCGTGCTGCCGTAGAAGCGAATGAACCCGGAGAGCAGTTCGCTCGAGAACATCGGCATGCCGCCGGATTCTTCCTCGAGAATGATCTGAAGCAGGATGCTGCGCGTCAGATCCTCATTGGTCTTGGCGTCGACGACCTTGAAGGCCTCGAACTTGAGAACCAGTTCCTTCACATCGCCCAGCGTGATGTACGCACTCGTCTTGGTATCGTAAAGACGACGATTGGGGTATTTCTTGATCAGGCGTACCGGTTCCGACATGCTTTGATCCTTCAGGACGAGTTTGTGTGCAGCGCAACATTATAGCAAAAAAAACGGGCGCTTTAGGGCGCCCGTTCCTGTTGCATCGCAGAAATTCAGCAATATTTCATGCTGAATGCCGCAACACTGTTTTACTGGTAGTACAGACCGCCATTGATGTTGATCGTGGCGCCGGTGGTGAAGCCAGACAGGTCGTTCGACAGGTAGGCACAGGCGTAGCCGATTTCTTCCGGCTTGGCCAGGCGCTTCATCGGGACGGAGTCAACGATGGTCTGCAGAACTTCCGGCTTGATGGCCATGACCATCTTGGTCGCGACATAGCCCGGGGCGATGGCGTTGACAGTCACGCCCTTGGCGGCCAGTTCGGCAGCCAGTGCCTTGGTGAAGCCGATCACGCCAGCCTTGGCAGCGGAGTAGTTGGTCTGGCCAGCCTGACCCTTGACGCCGTTGACGGAGGAGATGTTGACGATACGGCCCCAGCCACGCTCGGCCATCTTGGCGGAGACTTGCTTGGTCATGTTGAACAGCGAGGTCAGGTTGGTCGCGATCACGGCATCCCAGCCGTCGCGTTCCATCTTGGCGAACATGCGGTCACGGGTGATACCGGCGTTGTTGATCAGGATGTCGACCTGACCGCAAGCGGCTTCAGCTTCGGCAACCATCTTCTGGCAGTCTTCCAGTTTGGAGACGTCGCCGGCGACGCAGACGAAATCGCTGAAACCGGCAGCAGACATTTCACCCAGCCAAGCGTCCTTGTTGTCGAATTCCGGATGATAGGCGGCAACGACCTTGTGACCTGCCTTGGCCAGTTCCTGGCAGATTGCGGTTCCAAGACCACCCATAGCGCCGGTAACGAGAGCAACACGTTGTGTCATAGTTTTTCCTTCCTTGATTAAATTAGAGCGGGGTAAAAAATTACGTCGGTCAGAACATGTGCTGACCACCGTTGATGGAAATATTGGCGCCGGTCACGAACGCCGCTTCGTCGGAAGCGAGGTAAGCCACCAGGCCGGCGATTTCTTCCGGCTTGCCCAGGCGATTGACCGGGATCTGCGGCAGAATTTTCGAATCGAGGATTTCCTGCGGAATCGCCGTCACCATCTTGGTGCCGATGTAGCCCGGGGAAATCGTATTGACGGTCACGCCCTGCTTGGCTACTTCCAGCGCCAGCGCCTTGGTAAAACCATGCATGCCGGCCTTGGCCGCCGAGTAGTTGGTCTGGCCGAAAGCGCCTTTCTGGCCATTCACCGACGAGACATTGATGACGCGGCCCCACTTGCGCTCGATCATGCCATCCATGACCTGCTTGGTCATGTTGAACACGGAGTCGAGGTTGGTGTGCATGACCGCATCCCAGTCCGATTTCGTCATTTTCTTGAAGGTCATGTCGCGTGTGATGCCGGCGTTATTGACCAGCACATCGACCGGACCGACCTCCTTGCTCACCGTCTCCACGCATTGATGGGCCGAATCGAAATCGGTCACATCGCACGGGTAGGCCTTGAAGCCGTAACCCATGTTGTTCATGGCCTTGAGCCAATCCTGAACCTTCGCATTGCCCGGTGAATAGGTGGTCACCACCTTGTAACCAAGCGCTGCCAACTTGATGCAGACGGCCTCGCCGAGACCGCCCATTCCGCCCGTAACCAATGCAACTCGCGACATTGTTATACCCTCATCGAGAAGTTTTTATACCGCACGTTCCCTGACGTATCTGCCTGGTGCCGGTTCGATCGGCTTGTATTTGGCGTTTCCAGGTTTGCGCGGTGCCCGCTGTTCTCCGGACAACGGTTTGAGCCAGGCGGCCCAATCGGCCCACCAGCTTCCCTTCTTTTCTTCTGCCGCCGCCAGCCAGCTGTCGGCGTCGACCTTCACATCCTCATTCACCCAGTAGCTGCGCTTGTTCTTGCTGACCGGGTTGATCACACCGGCAATATGGCCGGATGCACCAAGGACGAAACGCACCTTGCCGCCGAGGATGCCCGTGCTCAGGTAGGCGGATTGCCAGGGCACGATATGATCCTCGCGCGTCGCCAGCAAATAGACCGGCATGTCGAGCTTGCCGAGGTCGACCGTTGTTCCGCACATGGCCAGCTTGCCGGGCACCCGCAGATTGTTCTCGAGATACATGTTGCGCATGTACCAGCAGGCGAACGGCCCCGGCAGGTTGGTCGAATCCGAGTTCCAGTACAACAGGTCGAAGGCCTGCGGCTTCTGGCCTTTCAGGTAGTTGCCCGTCACGTAATTCCAGACCAGATCGTTGGCGCGCAGGAACGAGAAGGTATTCTGCAGATCGCGGGCAGGCAGCAGGCCACCCTTGCCGATCGTACCTTCACGCGCCTTGATGCCCTGCTCGTCAATGAAAAGGCCGATTTCACCGGTATCGGTAAAATCGAGCAGGGTCGTCAGCAGCGTCAGGGAAGCTGCCGGTTCTTCGCCGCGCGCCTTGAGCACCGCCAGAGCGGAGGTCACAATGGTGCCGCCGACACAGAAGCCGAGGACAT
The DNA here is from genome assembly GCA_018261895.1 of Pseudomonadota bacterium. Lineage (GTDB taxonomy): Bacteria > Pseudomonadota > Gammaproteobacteria > Burkholderiales > Rhodocyclaceae > Azonexus. The sequence continues at coordinate 87,830 of JAGTRT010000009.1, read as the reverse complement.
TGAGTTGCTTGACCTTGGTGATTTCGCGAACGACGTTCAAGGCCGCAATCGGGCCACGCTCGACATAATCGTCCCAACCCAGATGCCCTTCTGCCTCTTTGGGATTACGCCACGAAACGAGGAAAACGGTATTGCCCTGCTCGATCATGAAGCGGATCAGCGAGTTGTCCGGCTGCAGGTCCATGATGTAGAACTTGTTGATGCAGGGCGGCACGACCAGCAACGGCCGCGTGCCGACCTTGGGCGTCAGCGGCGAATACTGGATCAGCTGCATCACGTCGTTTTCGTAGACGACGGCGCCTTCGGTGGTCGCGATATTCTTGCCCACCTCGAAGACCGATTCGTCGGTCATCGAAATGCGGCCCTTCTCGAAATCCTTGAGCAGATTGTTGATGCCGTCGGTAATGCTCTGGCCCTTGGTTTCCAGCGCCAGCTTGATGAATTCCGGATTGGTCGCGGCAAAATTGGACGGCGCCATGGCATCGGCAATCTGGCGCGCCAGGAAGCGCATGCGATCCTTGGCCTTGTTGTCCTGCGCCGGAATCACTTCGACCATCTGCTTCAGATACTGGGTATTGAGCAGATAGGCCTGGTGCAGGTAATCGTAGATCGGGCTGTCTTTCCACTCTGCCGCCGAGAAACGACGGTCGCCCGGCTCCGGCGCCACCTTGAAGGCGGGCTCCTGCCCCGGCTTTTTGTTGAGCATGGCCTGCCAGAGCGACATCTGCTGATCCATGAACTGCTTTTGCAGCGCCGTCAGGGCCTGCGGATCAACGGGTGGCGGTGTCGCAACCCCCGCCGGAGCACCGGCCTTGCCCAGATAATCCATGAACTGCTGCATCATCTGCTGCCCGTTCTGCATGAACTGGGCGGCAGAACCCGCGAATGCATCGTTATTGCTCGATCCCTGCGCCATGGGAAGTCTCGTCTCTATATTGTTGTCGGGGCTTAAGCCTTTGGATTCTCCATACCCGATTCGGCGCTGTCAATGAATTTGCATGCCAAATTGGGCCCTGATCAAGGCGCGTGATTTGTACATTGTTACCGTCGGCCAGTTCCCCGCCGGAGAGCAAGCAGCCTGATGGGGTTTGAGCAATCGAATTCAGCGAGCAGCGAACCTTGCACTTCCCGCTGCCAGGCTTCAGTTTTCCCGTATGACCGATACAATAGCCGCCATGTCCTTCGCCATCATCATCGTCATCGGCTGGCTATACGTCACCGTTCTGATCGCCGCCAATGAACCGAGCATCACCGCCGGCATCATTTCCTTCCTGTTCTACGGCGCCTTGCCCTGCGGCCTGATTCTCTACTTCGCCACCAGCAAGATCCGCCGCCAGCTTCGCGCACACCGCGAACTACTCGCCAACCAGCGCCTGAACGAGGGCGATCGAGCCGATACCGGAACCGATCAGTAGGATTTGCAGGACTGATTCCTTCAGCTCCGAGCGTTTGTGCAGCCCGGGAATCAGGTCGGCCACCGCGACATAGATCATGCTCGCGGCACCGAGCGAGAGCAGCAGCGGAATCCATTCCGTCAGATCGGCCAGGGCAAAGTAGGCCAGCATCGCGCCGACCATCGTGGCCAGGCTGGACAGCAGATTGAACGCCAGGGCGCGCAACTTGGTGTAGCCGGAGTGGAGCAGGATCAGGTAGTCGCCCACCTCCTGCGGAATTTCGTGGGCGATGATGGCCAGCGCGGTCACGATGCCAAGCTCCGTACTCTGCAGGAACGCGGCCGCAATCAGGATGCCGTCGACAAAATTGTGGAAGGTATCGCCGACCAGGATGAGCAAACCCGAGCGCCCATGGTCGTGGGCCGGGGCATGGGCATCGTGCGCCTCGCAGTGGTCGTGGTGACAGTGCCGCCAGAGGACCAGTTTCTCGAGGACGAAGAAGGCCAGAATGCCGAACAGGACGGTAGCCGTGGTTCGATGCATGTCGCCATGTTCCAGCGCATGCGGCAGGATTTCCAGGAAGGCCGCCCCCAGCAAGGCACCGATGGCGTAGGAGATCAGCATGCTGATGCGCTGGGTGCCCATCGCGATGCTCAGCACGGCCGCAGCAAGCACGCTCAAAGCGCCACCGGCCAGCGAGACGGCAATGATCCAGGAAAGAGTGCTCACAAAAATCGGCTCAGGGGGAAAGGCGCGGATTATACGCCGGCCAGCCAGTTCGGCTGCACCGATAGCGCCTCGTCGAGCAACCAGCTGCGAAACGCGGCAACGGAATGGCGCTGTGCGACCGCCTTGCGCATGACCAGAAAGTAAGCGAAGGGCGACGGCACGGCGATTTCAAAGGGCACGATCAGGCGACCGGCTGCCACATCGGCCTCGACCAACGGCTTCAGGGCCAACGCAACGCCCTGGCCATCGAGGGCTGCCTCGACGGCCATTACGGCATTCGAGAAACGCGGTCCGCGTTCGGCGTCGACGTTACGGATGCCGGCACTGGCCAGCCACTCACGCCAGCCGGGCTGGCGCTCTTCGTCATGAATGGTTTCGTCGTGGATCAGGACGTGGCGCGCCAGGTCCTGCGGCACCGAGAGCGGGCGTTCGGGGCTGAGCAGTTTCGGGCTGCAGACCGGCACCCAATCCGGTGCGAAGATCTGCTCGACCTGGAATCCGGGGTAGTTGCCGGTACCGTAGCGAATGGCGAGCAGGCTGTCGGCCTCGCGCAGGTCGAAACGGTCGTTGTCGAGCAACAATGTTTCACCCCGGCGATCGACACTATCCCCCCGACTGGACAGGCGCAGTTCGACTTCCGGGTGAGCCAGGGAAAAACGTGGCAAGCGAGGAACCAGCCAACGCGTGGCGAAAGACGGTGGCGCCGTTACGGTCAACACCCCGTCGACTTCACTGCGCGTGCTGTCGATGGCGGCGGCAAAGCAATCAAATCCTTCACGGATCTTGGGCAGCATGGCCCGCCCTTGGGCGGTGATCTCCAGCGCTCGCGTCAGACGCCGGAAGAGCTGCACGCCGAGATAAGCCTCCAGTGCCTTGATCTGCTGGCTGATCGCCGCCGGCGTGACGTGCAATTCCTCGGCCGCTTTCTTGAAACTCAAATGGCGCGCCGCTGATTCAAAAGCGCGCATGGCAGACAGCGGAGGAAGACGATAGGTCACGGCTGATGATTAAGTTTTTCTAAGGCATGGAATCATAATTTGTCGTTTGCCGCGGAGCAAGGCGCTGACTAATGTTTCGTTGCCGACCACGATCAGGTCGCACTGCCTACCATCCCAGAAAGGAAGCTCCATGAAGAAGTCACTGCTTGTCGCCGCAATGCTCACCGTCGCACTCACCGCCTGCAACAAGAAGGAAGAGTCCGTCGCGACGTTGCCGCCGGCAGTTGCCGCGCCGTCCCTGCCCCCGCCGGCGACAGCGCCCGTGCTGCCCAATGCGGCTGTCACCGAAGAGACCAAGGCGGCTGCAGCGCCCGCGATTGCGACGCCGGCAACGCCCGCCACCGACAACGCCGGCGCCGGCGCCCGCTGATACCCGAACCCAACGATTAAGTTTGACTAACTTGTCGATCAAAAAAATCTCGTTCGTTCGCGAACGGGGACTTTGTTAAATTTGAAAAGTCTCCTCCAGTCCTATTCATGCGCTTGGGAACTGGATTGAGCCCGCTTTATGCGGGCTCTTTTTTTGACTCGGATTTTGTCGTTCAACTATTGCAAACCCACCCTGGAGCATCGAAAAAAGATGGTTGGAGGTTCACGTATCCTGAACGCCGCGCTGCGCGGCAAGATCATGTCGGCCGACGAGGCTGCCAATCTGATTCAATCCGGCGTCAATGTCGGGATGAGCGGCTTTACCGGCGCGGGCTATCCCAAGCTGGTACCAACCGCGCTGGCCAAGCGCATCATGGATGCCAACCTGCACGGACAGAAGTTCAAGATCGGCGTGTGGACCGGTGCCTCGACGGCACCGGAACTCGACGGCGCTCTGGCCATGGTGGATGGCATCGAGATGCGCCTGCCCTACCAATCCGACCCGACCTGCCGCAAACGCATCAACGCCGGCGAGATGGAATACATCGACATCCACCTGTCGCACGTCGCCCAGTTCGTCTGGTCCGGCTTCCTCGGCAAACTCGACGTCGCCGTGGTCGAAGTGGCGGGCATTCTGGAAGACGGCCGCCTGATTCCGTCTTCTTCCGTCGGCAACAACAAGACCTGGCTGGACCAGGCCGACAAGGTGATCCTTGAGGTGAACTCCTGGCAGAACCCAGCGCTGGAAGGCATGCACGACATCTACTACGGCACGGCGCTGCCGCCGCATCGTCAGCCCATCCCGCTCGTCCGGACGGAAGATCGCATCGGCGATCCGTACTACCGGATCAATCCGGACAAGGTCATAGCCGTCATCGAGACGAACAAGGCCGACCGAAATTCTCCGTTTTCGCCGCCCGACAAGAACTCACAGTTGATCGCCGGGCACATCCTCGAATTCCTCCAGCACGAAGTCAAGAAAGGCCGCCTGCCGGCCAACCTGCTGCCCTTGCAGTCCGGTGTCGGCAATGTGGCCAACGCCGTGATGGCCGGCCTGCAGGATGGGCCCTTCGAGAACCTCACGGCCTACACCGAAGTGCTGCAGGACGGCATGCTCGATCTCATCAAGTCGGGCAAGCTGACCTGCGCGTCGGCCACCTCGTTCTCGCTGAGCCCGCAGGCACTGGCGGAACTGAACGCCGACCTGCCACGCTTCAAGGATTCGATCATCCTGCGCCCGCAGGAAATCTCCAATCATCCTGAGGTCATCCGCCGCCTCGGCGTCATCGCCATGAACGGCCTGATCGAGGCCGACATTTACGGCAACGTGAATTCGACCCACATCATGGGCACGTCGATCATGAACGGCATCGGCGGCTCCGGGGACTTCGCCCGCAATGCCTTCGTCTCGATCTTCATGACGCCGTCGAGCGCCAAGGGCGGCAGCATTTCGTGCATCGTCCCGATGGTGTCGCACGTCGATCACACCGAACATGACGTGCAGGTCATCGTCACCGAGCAGGGGCTGGCCGATCTGCGCGGTCTGTCGCCCAAACTGCGAGCCAAGGTCATCATCGAGAACTGCGCCCACCCGAACTTCAAGCCGGCACTGCGCGAATATTACGATCGTTCGCAACGCTATTCGCCGGGCCGGCACACGCCGCATCTGCTCGACGAAGCCTTTACCTTCCTGCCCAACTGGGTGGCCAACCAGGCCGCCCGCGAAGCATGGCGCGAGGATTCTTTGGTCCAGGCCGACGCCTGGCGCAAATAAGCCAGCGTCAGACGCGGAGGCCCATCAGGCAGCGAATCGCTTCGCTGCCTTTTTTGCGCCTACGGGTTAGTGAAACTTACCCGCGACGAAAGAATTCCTGATTTGTTGCAACGCAACAAGCTCTCTATAGTGAGGATGACCCCATCAAATCGTCCAAGGAGTTCATCATGTCCATCCGCAAAATTGTGTCCTGGATCAAACCCAAGAAAGGCGAGCGCATGAGTTATGACGCCATTTTCAAAGGGAGCGTGAAGGGCGTGTCCTGCCCCGCCGCGGCGATGGCTCAGCCTGGGCGCCACGTCCCGGACGGCAATGTCGAGTCCTATTTCAAGGATGTCTTCGGCGGCACCGTCTTTTAGACGGATACCTGCGACATCCGGCAGCGGCTAATCTGCTTCGGCCAGCCAGATCAGCGTCGCCATGCGACCCGTCACACCATCGCGGCGATAGGAAAAGAAGTCGGCTGATTCGCTGTACGTGCATCGGTCACCACCGCTGATCGACCGGACTCCTGCCGCCAGCAGGCGTTGGCGCGCCAGGGCGTAGATATCGGCCAGCCACTTGCCTGGCGATTTCGGGGCGAACGCACTTGCTGCCTGCGCATCGTGCGCGACAAAGGCGGCACGGACCTCGTCGCCCACCTCGAAGGCCGTCGGGCCAATGGCCGGCCCCAGCCAAACCAGCAACTCGCTGGCCGGCACCGCCATCCCAGCCATCGTTTCCTCAAGCACACCGGCAGCCAGGCCGCGCCAGCCAGCGTGCGCCGCCGCCACGACCGTACCGGCACGCTCGCAGAACAGCACCGGCAGGCAATCGGCCGTCATGACCACGCAAACGACGCCGGCTTCATCGGTGTAAGCGGCGTCGGCGGATTTCAAATTTGGGCTTTTTTTCGGGTTGACCGTCAAAATGCCGTGCACCTGCGTCAGCCAGGCCGGTTCGCCCGGCAAATGCTCGCGCAGGGCTGCCCGATTGGCCGCGACATGGGCCGGATCGTCCCCGACGTGGTCCCCCAGGTTGAAACTGCCCCATGGCGCCAGACTGCAACCGCCACCACGCAGCGTCTGCAGGCTGCGCACCCGAGCTGGCGCCGGCCAGTCCGGCACCAGCAGATTAGCCATAGCGCAGGGTATCGAGAAGCTCACGCATATCCTCCGGCATCGGTACTTCCCATTGCATCTTGAGGCCGGTCAACGGATGGACGAGGCCGAGGCGCGTCGCATGCAGCGCCTGGCGATGGAACACCGGCAGCTTCGGGTTGTGTTTGCCATAAACCTGGTCGCCGACGAGCGGATGATGGATAGCCGCCATGTGCACGCGAATCTGGTGCGTCCTGCCGGTTTCGAGCGAACACTCGACGAAGGTCGTGTAGGGGAAAAGTTCAAGAATGCGGATATTGGTGATGGCCGGCTTGCCGCCCCGGTTTTCCGGCACGATGGCCATCTTGATGCGCTGCGATGGATGACGGCCGATGGGCTCATTGACCGTCCCCTCGTGCTTCATCGCCCCCGCCGCGAGCGCCAGGTAAATGCGCCGCACGGTGCGCGCCTGCAGCTGGCGGACCAGATCCGTCTGCGCTTCGAGCGTCTTGGCCACGACCAGCAGGCCGCTGGTGTCCTTGTCCAGCCGATGCACGATGCCGGCACGTGGCACCGCCTCGATACCCGGCACGTGGTGGAGCAGCGCATTCATCAGCGTGCCGCTCCAGTTGCCGCTGCCCGGATGTACGACCAGCCCGGCCGGCTTGTTGATGACGAGCAGCGTCTCGTCCTCGAAAACCACGTCGAGCGGTATGTCTTCCGGCAGCTCGGGCTGGTTGCGGATATCGTCGGGTTCGCTGACAAGCAGCGTCTCGCCGCCCATCACCTTGCGCTTGGGTTCGGTCTCGGGCTTGCCATCGACCAGTACGCAGGCATCCCGCACCCATCCCTGCAAACGGTTGCGGGAATGTTGCGGCAGCAGTTCAGCCAGCACCTGATCGAGGCGGCGACCGCAGGAGGCGTCAGGAACGGTCAGGCGGAGCGGTTCAGTTCGGCTATAATCGCCGGAGTCTTCAACAGGATCATCATTCATGATGCGAAGTTTACCCGCATTCCGGTCATTCCCCGCCCTCTTCCGCGCGCTGATGGCTGCTTTTGTCGTCGCCTTCATCGCCGGCTGCAGCTCGATGCCCGACAAAATCGACGAAACTGCAGGCTGGTCGGCTGGCAAGCTTTACGGCGAAGCCAAGGATGCGCAAGCCGACGGCAACTGGGACAAGGCAGCAAAAATGCTGGAGAAGCTGGAAGCACGCTTCCCCTACGGCCGCTATGCCCAGCAGGCCCAACTGGAACTGGGCTACGCCTACTGGAAGAACAACGAGCCGGGCGCGGCGCTGGCCGCCTGTGACCGCTTCATCAAGCTCCACCCGAGTCATCCGGCGGTCGATTACGTTTATTACCTGAAGGGCCTGGTCAATTTCAATGAAGACCTCGGCCTGACCGCCTACGTCAGCACGCAGGACCCGACCGAACGCGACCCCAAGGCAGCGCGCGAAGCATTCGATGCCTTCAAGGAACTGGTCACCCGCTTCCCGAACAGCAAATACACCCCCGATGCCGCGTTGCGCATGAACTACCTGATCAACGCGATGGCCTCGCTTGAGGTTCACGTCGCGCGCTACTACGTCAATCGCGGTGCCTACATCGCGGCGGCGAATCGCGCCCAGTACGCGATCAAGACCTACCCGCAGGCCCCGGCCATCGAGGAAGCCATGTTCATCCTCATAACCGCCTACGACAAGCTCGGCATGAACGACTTGCGTGACGACGCCGACCGCGTGATGCGCAAGAACTTCCCGACCAGCCGCTTCTACAAGGACGGCCTGAAGCGCAAGTCAGCCTGGTGGCACCTCTGGTAAGAACCCTCGATCAGCCATCAAGAAAGCCCGCAAATGCGGGCTTTTCTGTTTTCAGGAGCCCTGTTTGATAGCCAGGATGGCCTGGTTGCGCAGGGTGCGCAGCAACTGCAATTCCTTTTCCGGGATGGAAATGCCGCCCGGCTCATCACGGTCGGCATAGATCAGCGCCACCGGATTACCCTTGATATTCAGCGGAAACAGCACGAAGGAGTTGGCCGGCACGGCCTTGCGATACCACTCGGGAATCCGGCTGGCGATCTTGGGATCGTTGATGTCGTTGATCAAGAGATCGGCGCCCTTCGAGGTCGCGACATGGAAGATGTCCGGCGTGAAACTCAAGGGAAAGCGAAACGCCTTGGCCAGTTCATTGGCTTCCGGACCAAACCCGAAACGGCCCTGCATGACGCCCGCCTTGACATCGCGAATGCACAGCACGACGCGCTTGAAGCCCATCGCCCGATACATCGTTTCCAGAATGATGCGCAGGATGTCGTTGAGCTGGAAGCCATCGATCAGCGTGTTGCTGATGTCCTGGATGCCGGCCGTCAGGATCGTCTGGGCGTCCACTGCCTGAAGATCGGCGCCGCCCTCAAGATCGGCCAGCGGCCCGCTGTCGCCAATCACCGTGCCATCGGCAAAGTCGCTGCCATTGGCCTCCTCGGCACGCGGCTTTTCGCCCGACTCGGTAAACTGGCGCATCTGCTTGCCGAACGTCGTCTGCGGCAGGTTGAGGTGAATGATGCGGGCGAAATCCGCAACCTCCTCGACGGCCCGCTGCACCGTTTGCATCAGGTCGCTGTGGCCGAGCGACACGGCATCGGCAAAACGCGACATGGTTTTCTTCAGTTCGCGGTCCCGCAACTCCGGGGTTGCGAGGGCAATCACGTCGCACAGCTCGTTGGAAAAACCGGACAGCATGCGCAAGCGGTCTTCCTGACTGACCGACTTCTTGACGGAACCGGCAGGCAGCCGACGCATCGTCGCCACGATCAGCGGCGGGAAGCCCCAGAGCTGGGCGATGGCGATACCGATTTCCTCGAATGAAATGCCGAGCACCTGCTTGGCGGCCAGTTCCTCGCTGCAGTTTTTCTGCGAGACGACACGGCGAATCTCTTCGGCATCTTCCGGGAAATAGTATTGCGACAGCAGCCGTCCCAGACTGTGGAAAAGCGAGCAGATGAACGACTGCTCTAGGTCACGCATTTTCGCTGCGGCACCAATATCTTTCGCCAGCACCCCGGCCATGTTGGCGCGGAGGAAATCCTCTTTCAACTGGTTGGCGTTGACCTTGTTCTGCAAGTGATCGAACAGCAACACGGTGATGGCGATATTGCGCACGGCCTCGAAACCGAGCACGACCACGGCGCGCGACACCGTACTGATGCTGCCGCCCCCAGCCTGTCTGAAGTAGGCCGAATTGACCAGACGCAGCAGCTTGTTGGTCAGCGCGAAATCCTTGAGGATGGTGTTGGACAGCTTGTCGATGCTTTCCGTCTCGCTGTTGGCGATCCGGTTGATGGCGCTCACCGATTCCGACAGCGCCGGGAAATCGCTCTTGTGGCGCATGCGCCGGAGCAGGAAATCCAGCGTCGCCTGCCGACCACCGGGACCACCCGATACCACGTCCTCAGGATCCAGGTAATTGTCCAGCGCCTCGCCAAACTGCTCCGCCGTCTGGAAACGCAATCCGGGATCGCGAGCCAGTGCCTTGTGAACGATGGCGCTCAGTGGTTCGTCGATGGCGACATCCTGCGGCAACTTGATGTCTTCCCTGGCTAGACGTTTCATGATTTCACCGACACTGTCGGCGACCACGGCCCGCTGTCCGGTCAGCATTTCAAACAGGATCAAGCCGGCTGCAAAAATGTCCGAACGCGCACTGATCTCGCGTCGCAGGATGTATTCCGGCGCCATGTAGGCCGGCGTACCGGTGATCCGGTCGGCCGGGTCGTTGGACGCATCCACCCGCGCAGCAATGCCGAAATCCATGACCCGCGGCCGCCCGTTGTCGTCCAGCATGATGTTCGACGGCTTGAGGTCGCGATGGATGATCCCCTGCGAATGCGCGTAGGCGATGGCGTCGAGGATGGGCCTCAGGATCGAAATGGCCTTGACCGGCGGCAAGGCACCGCTCTGCCGCAGAAATTCTCCCAGGCTCTTGCCCGGAACGTATTCGAATACGAGGTAGAGATCGCCATCCTGCTCCCCGGCTTCGAAAATCGGCACGATGCTGGGATGGCGCATTTTGCTGACCGTTCGCGCTTCGGCCAGCAAGGCCTCCTGGTGTTCCGGGTCCGGTCTGGCGAAATAGAGGGTCTTGATGGCAATCTCACGCTGCAATTGCGGATCGAAACCAAGATGGACCACGCTTTGGGCGCCGCGCCCCAACTCGCCACGTACTTCGAAACGGCCTATTTTTTTGCTCATTGATCCTGGTCTTCTATCCATACAAGCTGCGGAACGGCATCTGCACCACCATACACCACGGCATTCTGCCCAAAGTCAGCCGCCAGGGCACAAGCATCTTCGCAGGAAATGCCAGGCACGAAGCAGCTTTCCTCCATCGGCCACTGACCATCGTCGGCTTCGTGCTGGGCCGCATAGGGTTCGTAGTTCCCCTCCAGCAAATCGCACTCCAGTTGCGATTGGCGCTCGGCATTGGCGCTTTCGTCGAGTTGCTGGCCGTCAGGATTTTGCGCCGAGATCAGCGCAAACGTGTTCTCACCGGCTGTTTCGAGCCAGCAACGCAAGGTATCGCTGGCCTGCCCGAGACGCAATTCACACACCCCGCTGGGCAGGAATACCCGATAAGTGGTCGCCATGTAGGCGACCTCCAGTTCACTCGTCTTCGCCATCGAAATCCGCCACACCGATCAATTGTTCGGCCTCTGCCACCGGCAAGGCCTCGACTTCCTTGAGACGTCGCGACAGTTGCCGGGTCCGGGTCTCCGCCTTGCTGATGCTGTTGCTCGCCTCATCCAGCTTTTTCTTGGTATGCGCCAGCGCCTCGCCGAACTTGCCGAACTCGGTCTTCACGGCACCCAGCACGGCCCACACTTCGGCCGAGCGCTGCTCGATGGCCAGGGTACGGAAGCCCATCTGCAGGCTGTTGAGCATGGCCGCCAGCGTCGTCGGCCCGGTCAGACTGACCCGCCAGTCACGCTGCAAGGCTTCCGCCAGGCCGGGCCGACGCAAGGCTTCGGCGTAGAGGCCTTCAAGCGGCAGGTAGAGCAAGGCGAAATCCGTTGTATTCGGTGGCGAGACGTATTTTTCGTGGATGCTGCGTGCCTCGTTCTTCAAGCGGGTTTCGATGGCTCGCGATGCCTCCTCGACACCCGCCGGGTCCGCCCGATCCTGCGCATCGAGCAGGCGCTGATAATCCTCGATCGGATACTTGGCGTCGATCGGCAGCCAGACCACGGCCCCATCATCCTTGCCGGGCAGACGGATGGCAAAATCGACACGTTCGTTGCTGCCCGGCTTGGTCGCCACATTGCAGCCGAACTGCTCGGCCGTCAGCAACTGTTCGAGCAGCGCCGACAACTGGACTTCGCCCCAGGTACCGCGTGTCTTGACGTTGGTCAGCACCCGTTTCAGGTCGCCGACCCCGGCCGCCAGCGTCTGCATTTCGCCCAGGCCACGATGGACCTGCTCCAGGCGGTCGCTGACCAGCTTGAACGATTCGCCAAGGCGCTGCTCCAGCGTCGCATGCAGCTTTTCATCAACCGTGCGGCGCATTTCTTCGAGCTTGTTGGCGTTGTCGGCCTGTATTGCGGTCAACCGGGATTCCACGGCAATTTTCAAACGCTCGAAGCGTTCGTCGAGCCCCAGCGAAAAACGGTTCAGTTCCCGGGCGAAGGCCTCCAGCCTCTCTGCCTGCAGGGTACCGAACTGGGCGACTTGCGTACTCAGCGCCTGGCCGAGCAGGTTGGACGACTGCGCCCGCTCCTCGCGATCGCGGAAAGCCTCTTCGGCCCCTTCGCGCCGGCCTCGCGCCAACTCCTCGCGGAGTTCGCGCTCCAGTCGCATCAGTCCCTTTTCCTGCGCCTCCTGCTGCGCGCGGAAACGCGCTTCATCCTGCCCACGGTTACTGCGCAGCAAAACGGCCACCTGCAACAGGATGACCACCACCACGCCGGCGATCAACGCCAGCCCCATCGTTTCACTCATCAACGGCTCACTTCAGCGAAAAATCAACACGGCTGGCACTGCCCTTTTCATCTGCCTCGACCTTGGGCGGCAGCAGGAACACGCGCTCCGGCGGCACCTTGCCCTGGTCGACCAGCCAGCCCTGGACCGCTTCGGCCCGACGCGTGGCCAGCGCCTTGACGTCGTCGTCGCTGACCGGCAGGTTGGTGAGCATCAGCTTTTCCATTTCCTCGGTTGGCAATTCCTTTTGCAGGCCGATCATGTTGCGCGGTTTCGGGAACTTGGCCTCCTTGTAGGCTCGCAACAGGTAGCCATTACGCTCTTCCGGTGCAATCTCGATTTCCTCCAGCGACTTCCCTTCTCCGGCCTTCTTGAGATCCTTGAGCTTTTCCGCCTGCATGGCGCGTTCCAGCGCCGCGCGCTTGGCGCCTTCACGGTCGGCAACCGGGTCGGCACGGCCGGTGATTTCCAGCTTAAGCGCATTGCGCTCGGTCAAGGCCTTGGCCAGCGCGGCGAGCTTCTCGCCTGCCGCGTCGTTCAGCGTGGCCCGCCCCGCTGCGAACTCGATGTTGGACAACTCGTCACCGCCCCCGAACATCGATCCCAGCAGCGCAAACGGGGAAGTGACAGCCTTGACGAACAGGTTGACGATGACCTTGACGATCAGGCCGCCGATCGAGAATTGCGGATCGTCCAGCGAGCCGGAAATGGGCAGGTTGAGATCGATCTCGCCACGATTGTTCTTGAGCAGCGAAATGGCCAGGTTGACCGGCAGCTTCGTCGCGTCTGGACTCTCGACTTTTTCGCCAAAGGTGAACTGGTCGATGAACAGCCGATTTTCTGCGGACAGCTGATTGTTTTCCAGTTTGTAGGCGACATTGAGCGACAGCTTGCCCTTTTCGATGGCGTAGCCGGCATACTTGCCCGAATACGGCGAGAAGCCGACCAGATCGACCCCCGTGATATCGGCCTTGATGTCGAGATAGGATTTGGCGGCCAGCGGATTGAGCTTGCCCAGAATCTGTACCGGCGCGGAATTGGCATAGCGGCCGCGCAACTCCATGTCGGCCACCGTATCGGCTGCGGACGACAAATTGGTCACCCGCCCACCCAGCTTGTTCAGATTGACGTTGTAATTCGGTTTGACGAACAGGTCGGAGAAATTGACCGTCCCGTTCTGCAGCGTGATCTTGCCGATCTTGATGGGAACCGGCGGCTTGGCGGGTGCCGCGTCCTTGCTGGCCAGCTTCGGGTCTGCCGGTGCGGCCTCATCCTTTTTCGCCGCCTCGGCCTCGGGCTTCCTGACAATGTCGGCAACGTTGAGCTTGCCCTCCTTGTTCAGGATGAGACGCGAAAAGTAGTCGGTCAGCGCGATTTCGCCGATATTGATGGCCATCGGTTCGAGACGGAAATCAATGCCACCGAAGTACAGCGATTTCCACTTCAGGAAATCGGCGCTGTTCAGCTTGTCCACCGCCACGAAATCACCCAGCGTGAGGGATCCCTTGTAGCCGGCCTTCAATTTGTCGGCCTCGATCCTCGCCGTCGCTTCCCCCTTGTTGGAAATCTGCCCGCGGGTCAGGGAGATATTGAGGAACTGGCCAAAATAGGGCTCCAGCGGCACGAGCGGAATCGCCACGGTATCGACCTTCACCGCCACATCGAGCGGGAAGATCTGCAGGCTGCCATCGACATTCAGGCTACCCTTCCGGTTGATTTTGCCTTTCAGGGAAATCGAGCCCTTCTTGTTGTGCTCATTGGTCAGCCCTTCGCCATGCAGGCTGAAGCCGTCGATCTCCTGGACGGCGGTCGGCTGCAGCGCGCGATCCTCGAAACGGAAGCCGAGGTCTTCAATGGCCAGTTTGCCAACCTTGCCGATCCAGGGCTTTTCGTCCTTGACCTTGGCATCGGTGGCACGAATGGTCTTGAGGATGGGCGAACTGACCCACTCGACCTTGCCCTCCTTGTTGCGCAGCATGCGGGCGCGGGTGCCGGTGTTGGTCAATTCCGCGATATCGAGGCGGTGCCCCGGCAAATCGACCGTGACGCCCTTGACGCCCATTTTTTCAACCCGGAAACGCTCGCCGAGATCGAGTTGATAGCTGGCCTCGACCACTTCGATGGGCTCGACGAGTTTGCCATCGACCTTGCCGACCTTGACCGTGAGATTCCGAATTTCGCCGCTCACCGGCGACAGGTTGGAGTCGTCATGCCAGCGTATCAGGCCATTGCTCAAATCAAAGCCACCCAGCGACCATTCGAAGGGCTTGCCGGCCGGCTTCGGCTTCGCTTCCGGCGCCGCAGCAGCGGGTGCAGCCAGTTTGTCGGCGATCCTCAGGACATTGAATTCACCCTGCTTGTTCACTCCCAGCGTCAGGTCCAGCCCATCGAGCGCCACCTGTTTGACGCTTGCCTTGCTGTTGATGAGATCCACGTTGTCGAGTTCGACATCCAGACGCTTCCAGCCAATCAGTGCCTGGCCATTGCTTTCAGCCACCGCCAGCCCGGAAACATGGACTGCGCCGACGATGGAGACCGAATAGACGTCCTTCGACACTTCCTGGAACATCGCCTTCAATTCGGAATCCAGCGTTCCGGAGGACAATTTGAAGGGCAGGGAGTCGGGCAAATAGGGCTGGAGCACAGCCAGGTCGAAGCGGTCCAGATCGAGGTTGAGCTTGCTTTCGTGGGTTTCCGAAAACGGCTTGGCATCGCCGGTCAAGACCAGCGCAGACCCATCGATACTGGCTGAAAACGACGGATTGACCAGAATGTCGGTGTGGTAAGGCAGGCTGGAAACGAAGGGCAGCGCCAGATTGATGTCGCTGATCGTATGCACCTTGCCCTTGGGCTGGTCATCGAAAACGATGCTGCCCTTGATCAACTGGATATTGTTCAGGGAAAAACGGGGCGTCCCCGTATCCGGCTCGTCCTTTGGTTTCATCCACTCGTCGAGCAGGTCGGAAATGTCGTAGCGGCCTTCGGCAACACGGGCGACATTGATCCTCAGGCCCTGCAGGCGGATTTCATCGACGACGGCGGCCAGCCGGAATATGGATGACGACGAGAGATTGACGAACAGTTCGTCAAATCCAGCCACTTCCTTGCCGCCTTCGGCCTTGACCGAAAATCCGCTGATCTTCGCCGACAGGCCGTACGGGTTGATGTCGATATTTTCCACACTGACATCGCGATGCAGCTCCTGGGAAAGCTGTTTCTGCAATATCGACTTGAGCAGGGGCGGTGCGGCGAAGAACCCCAGCACACCGATCGCCACGAAAATTGCGGCCAGCCACTTCCCGATTTTCCGGCTGCGCGGCGATTTCACTGCTTCGACAAGGCGGGACACGCTTGCAGAGTGGTTTGCGGTCGGCTCGGCCATGATATTCTGCCTTTATAGTTTTATATCGACGAAATTTAGCATACCGCCACGAAGGCAATATCGGCAAAACGCATATGAAATGGTTCATTGAAGAAATTTCCAGCTTGCTCGCAGAACTCAAGCGCGGACGTACCTGGCTGGGTATCGGACTGATTGGTCTCTTTGCCGGCCTGGCCTACCTCGTCGTCACATTCGCCTTCCGCACCGATGGACTGCTGCTCTACCTCCACCGCACGGCAGGCGCCTGTCGTCAAATGACCAATGAAATCATTATCTTCATGTTCTGCGGGATGATCTTTTTCGTTTTCTTCGCAGTGCTCACCCTGGGCGAACTGCAGCGCCATTTTCAGTTCAAGCAGCGCGCCGCGCATTACCAGGCCAGCCGCGCCTTGTACTGGGGAATTGGCTGGGGCGTTGTCGCCGTCAGCATCGCCGTGGCGGCACTGGTTTTCTTCAATCGATATTGCCGCTAGACTGAGCTGATCGCGTTCCGCTAGACGCCATGAAAATTCTCGTTGTCGAAGATAGTCGCTGCGAAATCCGCTTGCCGACCCAGCAGGTCGACAAGTTCGGCGCGACCATGTTTTCGGCCTGTAGCACCGACGAAGCATTGGAAAGCATGACCACGGTTCAGCCCGACTTGGTCTTCCTTGACGCAGCGCTGCCGGATGGTGAAGGAAGCCGTATCGCCCAGGCGATCCGGGCCAACGAGAAACCGGGCGAATGGACACCGATCATTTTTCTGCTTTCCGGCGTTGACGATCCGAGCATCGCTGCTTGCGTCGCCGCCGGCGGCGATGATTACCTGCTCAAACCGGTGAGCGAAATCGCCCTCGGCGCCAAGATCCGCGCCCTGCAACATATCGTCCTCATGCGTTCGTCCATGATCGCGCTGACCCGCAAGCTCGATGCCGCCAATCAGGAACTGGTGCGGATCGCTTCCTGCGACGGGCTGACGGGCGTTTCCAATCGGCGCTATTTCAACGACGCCATGTCCATCGAGTGGCGCCGGGCGCGCCGGCACTCGAACAGCATCGCGATGTTGATGTGCGATATCGACCAATTCAGGTTGTTCAACGAGCGCTACGGCCATCTGGCTGGCGACGACTGCCTGCGCGCCGTCGCCACCGCCTTGCGCCGGCATGCCGAGCGACCCTCGGATATCGTGGCGCGTTTTGGCCCCGAGGAATTCGCCGTGGTGCTGCCGGAAACGACGATCAGCGGCGCCCTCATGGTGGCCGAAAAAATCCGTACGGCGATTCGCGAACTGCACATTCCGCACGCCGCCGTCCCCGGCGGCCAGGTGAGCTTGAGCATCGGCGTCGCCTCGGCGGCCCCGGGCTTCGACAATCCGCCGGATGACCTCGTCGAGGCGGCGGAAAAGGCGCTTCTCCGGGCCAAGGAAGAAGGCAGGGATCGCGTCTGCCGGGCGGATGCGACCTGATACATGGCCAGAAGACGCACAACCATCGTCATCGCCGACGACAATGACATGATGCGCAGCATCCTGCGCGCCATGCTGCGCGGCGAGGAGTACGACGTCGTGGGTGAGGCGCGCAACGGCCAGGCCGCCATCGACGTCGTCGATCGGCTCAAGCCGGACATCGTCTGCATGGACGTCATGATGCCCGAGAAGAGCGGGATCGAAGCCCTGTGCGAAATCAAGGTCGCCAATCCGGCGGTCGAGGTGGTCATGGTGACCAGCAACTCCGACCCGGAAACGGTTCAGGAATCGATCCAGAACGGGGCCAGCGGCTTCATCATCAAACCGTTCAACGCCGCCCGCGTGCTCGACACGCTGCACAAGATCAGCAGCCGCATGCGCCAGGGCAAAGCCTAGCGCTGGCCAATCGGACTTAGAACGTATTCCGCCAGCTGCGGATAAATTTGAAAATTGAGGCTTTTTTCCGGTTGACCGTCAAATCGGGGTCTTCACCGGTCTGGGCGGCATGTCGCAGTCCCGCATCGACCACGGCCGGCACCTCGCAACGCAGGAAGGGGTTGGTCGCCTTCTCCTCGGCCAGCGTCAGGGGCACGCTCGGCCGACCCGCTGCCCGCAGCGCTGCGACCTTCGCCACCCGCGCCTGCAGGGCGGCGTTGTCCGGCTCGATGGCCAGCGCGAAGCGCAAATTCATCCCAGTGTATTCGTGGGCGCAATAGATCAGCGTGTCGTCCGGCAAGGCGGCGATCTGGTCGAGCGAGGCCGACATCTGCTCCGGCGTCCCCTCGAACAGGCGACCACAACCCGCGCCGAACAGCGTATCGCCGCAGAAAAGCGCCCCCGGCACCGAGTAGGCGAGATGGCCCCGCGTATGGCCGGGAACGGCCAGGACAGCGACCGTTTCACCCAGCACCTCGATCAGTTCGCCACCGGAAAGAGGACGGGTGCAGCCTGTGATAGACTCGACGACCGGTGCATAGATCTCGGCTTGCCAACGCGCTGTCAGTTCGGCGATGCCGCCCTGATGATCGGCGTGGTGGTGCGTGATCAGGATGCCTTCGAGCGTCAGCCCGTCGGCTTCCAGACGGGCGATGACCGGCGCGGCGTCACCAGGATCGACCACGACGGCGCGCTTGCCACGGGTCAGCAACCAGATGTAATTGTCCTTGAACGCGGGAATGAACGAGACTTCAAACATACCGGAACTATCGAGCGCAGCGCCCCGGATGTCAATTCCCGGGCTCGATGCCTGGCTGGCCACGGCCCCCGGCCGCTACGTGCTGGATTGGGAGCAGCGCCAGATCGACGCGGCCGTGGCCGACATCTTCGGATTCCACGCCCTGCAGCTCGGCCTGCCGCAAGCCGATTTCCTGCGCGCCAACCGCGTTCCACTGCGCCTCAAGGCCGGCGAGTTCGGGGCAGTCGACACGATCTGCGACTGCGCTGCCCTCCCCTTTGCGTCGGTGAGCGCCGATCTCGTCGTGCTCCCCCACGTCCTCGAATTCAGCGACGAACCGCACCAGATTTTGCGCGAGGTCGAACGCATCCTGATTCCCGAAGGACAACTCATCGTCATCGGCTTCAACCCGATGTCCTTGTGGGGCATCAAGCGCAAGTTCGACCGCAGTGGCGAATTCCCGTGGAACGGCAGCTATCTGTCCCTGCCCCGGCTCAAGGACTGGCTCAAACTGCTCGGCTTCGAACTCGATCGCAGCAAGCTCGGCTGCTACGTGCCCCCGGTCGAACAACTCAAATGGGTGCAGCGCTGGCAATTCATCGAGAGCGCCGGCGACCGCTGGTGGAATTTCTCGGGTGGGGTCTATATCCTGCGCGCCATCAAGCGGGTGCACGGCATGCACCTGATCACCCCCAACTGGCGAAACAAGTCGGTGCGCGCCAAGGCGCTGCGCCCGATAGCACAAAAGGAAGGCCATGGCCGCTGAAGAACTCGTAGAAATATTTACCGATGGCGCCTGCAAGGGCAATCCCGGCCCCGGCGGCTGGGGTGCGATCCTGCGCGTCGGCCCGCACGAAAAGGAACTGTGGGGCGGCGAGAAGGAAACGACCAACAACCGCATGGAGCTGACCGCCGCGATCCGCGCCATCGAGGCCCTCAAGCGCCCGGTCGGCGGCAAGATCTACACCGATTCGCAGTACGTCCTGAAGGGCATCAACGAGTGGATACACGGCTGGAAACGCAACGGCTGGAAAACATCCGACAAGAAGCCAGTGAAGAACGCCGACCTCTGGCAACTGCTCGACGCCCAGGTCAAGCAGCACAAGCTGGAATGGGTGTGGGTCAAGGGCCACGCCGGCCACCCGGAAAACGAACGCGCCGACGCCCTGGCCAACCGCGGCATTGATGAGCTGGTTGCTGGTCGCTAGCCATTGGTTTCCAGCGCAAAATCAGCTAACAACTCCCCTGCTAACAACTAGCGACTAAAAAATGAGACAGATCGTCCTCGACACTGAAACCACCGGCCTCGACCCGCGCTCGGGCCACCGCATCATCGAAGTGGCCTGCATCGAGATGGTGAACCGTCGTTTCACCGGTCATCACCTGCACAAATACATCAACCCGGAACGCGAGATCGACGAAGGCGCCCAGGCCGTCCACGGCATCACGCTTGAATTCCTCGCCGACAAGCCGAAATTCGCCGACATCGCCGACGAATTCCTGGAATTCATCAACGGCGCCGAGCTAATCATCCATAACGCGCCCTTCGACATCGGCTTCCTCAATGCCGAACTCGACCGCCTCGGCCGCGTGCCGGTCGGCACCATCTGCAACGGCGTCATCGACACGCTGAAGATGGCCAAGGAACTGCACCCGGGCAAGCGCAACAGCCTCGATGCGCTGTGCGAACGCTACGAGATCGACAATTCGAGCCGCACCCTGCACGGCGCACTACTCGATACCGAGCTGCTGGCCGACGTTTTCCTGGCCATGACGCGCGGCCAGAACACGCTGATGATCGAACCCGATGCCGCCCCGCGCCCGAACATCGGTGCCGATGGCCAGGTCCGGCAGCGCAAGCCGCTGACCGTGCGCCGCGCCACGTCCGAGGAACTGGCCGAACACGAACACGCGCTGGCCGCCATCGACAAGGAATCCAAAGGCGCCTGCCTGTGGCTGGCCAAACCGGCAGAAAGCGCGACCTGACCGGCATGGTACCCATTTCGCTGTTCATCTGGATTGCGCTGGAAGTCAGCGGCTATCTCTACATCGGCCGCCATTTCATGCAGCTCGACTGGCCGCTGGCCATCGTCGGCGCGATCAACTGCCTGCTCGGCCTGCGCTTCTGGATGAACGCCACGACCTGGTATTTCGGCATGAAGTACGCCACGCCGGCACCGGCGCTGGGCTTTGCCCGGCGGCTGCGCATCATGGTCGGCGAATACCTGGCTTTCCTGCTCACCTTCCTGCTCGTCATTCCGTTTGAACGGCTGTGGATGCCGGCCGATCGGCTGCCGGCGGGCAAAAAGCCCATCCTGCTCGTGCATGGTTTCGGTTGCAGCCGCGGCGTCTGGTGGCTGTTGCGCCGCCGCCTTGAAGCTGCCGGCCATTCGGTCGCCACGGTCAGCCTGGCGCCGCCCTACACCAGCATGGGCAAGCTCGTGCCGCAGCTCAACCAGCGCATCGAGGAAGTCTGCGCCGAAACCGGCAGCCAGCAGGTCACGCTGGTCGGGCACAGCATGGGCGGCCTGATTTGCCGCTCCTACCTGGCCCGCCACGGCATCCTGCGCGTCGATCGCCTTTACACCCTGGCCACGCCGCACGCCGGCAGCGTCCTCGCCCGCCTCGGTTTTGGCCAGAATTCCCGCGAGATGACGCCCGGTTCGCTGTGGCTGCGCGACATGGCGACCGAAACGATCAAGATTCCCGCCGTCAGCCTGCGCAATGCCTACGACAATTACGTCATGCCGCAGGACAACCAGCGTCTGCCCGGCGCCCGCGATGTCGAACTGCCGCCGGTCGGTCACATCGCGATGCTTTATGATGAGCGCGTTGCCAGCCAGTTGCTCGAATTGCTGAAACTCAAAAGACCATGAACATTCCCGACGCCACCCGCGCCCAGGCGCAGGACCTGCTCGCTTTCATCGACGCCAGCCCGAGTCCCTGGCACGCCGTCGATACCTGCGAAGCCCGCCTGACTGCGGCCGGCTACACCCGCCTCGACGAAGCCGAGCGCTGGTCACTGAAGGCCGGCGACCGGCGCTATGTCGTGCGCGGCGGCTCGTCGATCATCGCCTTCATCGTCGGCAGCCAGCCAGCCGCGACGACCGGCCTGCGGCTGATCGGCGCCCACACCGATTCGCCCGGGCTGCGCCTCAAGCCGAAACCGGCCGAAGACAACGCCGGCATGGTCCGCCTTGGCGTCGAGGTTTATGGCGGCCCCATCCTCGCCACCTTCGCCGACCGCGACCTGTCGCTGGCCGGCCGCGTCAATGTGCGCGTTCCGGGCGGTTTCGAGTCGCGCCTTATCCGCTTCGACGAACCGCTACTGCGCCTGCCCAACCTGGCCATCCACATGAACCGCGAGGTCAATGAAAGCGGTCTCAAATTCAACAAGCAGACCGAACTGCCGCTGCTGCTCGGCGTTTCCGAGGATGGTGTCAAAGCCGAAGCGCGCTTCCGCGAACCCATCGCCGCCAAGCTCGGCGTCGAACCGGGCGACCTGCTGACCTGGGAACTCAACGCCTACGACACGCAGAAAGGCGCCCTCTGGGGCGTGGACCGCGAGTTCGTCGCCAACAGCCAGCTCGACAACCTCGCTTCCTGCCACGCCGCGCTGAGCGCCCTGCTCGCCACGCAAGCCCCCGCAGCCACCTGCCTGTGCGCCTTCTTCGATCACGAGGAAGTCGGCAGCGAGAGCGCCACGGGCGCCGGCGGCAGTTTCGTGACCGATGTCGTCACCCGGCTGGCGGCCTGTGCAGGCCTCGATGGCGAAGACCAGCGGCGCATGCTGGCGCGCAGTTTCTTCATCAGCGCCGACATGGCGCACGGCTGGCACCCGAACTTTCCGGCCGCCTACGAGCCCTGCCACCGCGCGCTGGTCAATGGCGGCCCGGTCATCAAGAGCAACGCCAACCAGCGCTACAGCACGAGTGCCGAGACGGCCGCCCGCTTCATGGCCATCTGCGAGCAGGCCGGCGTGCCCTGCCAGCAGTACGCGCACCGCACCGACCTCGGTTGCGGCAGCACCATCGGCCCCATCGTCGCCTCGCGCCTGGGCATTCCCAGCGTCGATGTCGGTTCGCCGATGTGGGCCATGCACAGCATCCGCGAAAGTGCCGGTGTGCTCGACCACGGCTACATGATCGCCGCCATGACCACGGCCTTTGCCCACTGACATGAACGACCTGCTCCTCTTTCTCGCCGGCTCCGCCATCGTCGTCTGGTGGTCGCGCAAGCCCCTGCGCCAGCCGGGCAGCCACGGTTTCTGGCGCTTCTTCGCCTGGGAAGCGATCCTCGGCCTGATCGTCCTCAACCACCATGTCTGGGGCGACGATCCGTACTCGCCACACCAGTTCACCTCGTGGCTGCTCATGCTGCTCAGCATCGCCCTCGTCATCGCCGGCGCCCGCACGCTCAAGCGGGAAGGCGCGCCGGATGCGCAACGCAACGAGGATTCCTTCTACGAATTCGAGAAGACCACCCAACTGGTGACGCATGGCATCTTCGCCTACATCCGCCATCCAATGTATTCATCGCTGCTGGCCCTGGCCTGGGGCGCCTTCTTCCAGGACCCGAGCCTGGCGGGCGCGGCCCTGGGGGGGATTGCCACGCTTTCGCTGTGGCTGACGGCGCATGCCGACGAGCGCGAATGCCTGGCTTATTTCGGTGCCCAATACGCCGAATACATGCAGCGCACCCGGCGTTTCGTCCCCTACCTGCTCTGATGCCGCTTGCCCCGGCCCGCCGGAAAGATTCTGATTTTGGGCATTTTTTCCGGTTGACCGTGAGAAGCAACCGGCAACGGGTGCGGCAAATGGTCGCACCTCGCCGGCCACGGAAAACCTCGCCAAATAACGCATAATTCGCCCCATGGCGATCATCCCGCGAACGACTGCGAATTTCGACTACCTGGCCAACCTGCGCCGTCTGGTCATGGGTCGCTGGGTGGTGCTCGCCGTGCTCGCCCAGCTCATCATGGTCGCCCCGGGCCTGCTCGACATTCCGGTGCCGCAGGTGCCGCTGCTCGGCATCGTCGCCATCGGCATCGTCTTCAACGCCTTCGCCCAGTGGCGCCTGGCCCGCTCGCACATGGCCAGCGCCGCCGAGTTGTTCAGCCAGCTGATTTTCGACATCGGCATGCTCAGCGCCGTGGTCTTTCTCAGCGGCGGCGCAGCCAATCCGCTCGTTTCCCTGCTCCTGCCGCCCGTCGCGGTCGCCGCACTGACGCTGCCGGCGCGCTTCGTCTCCATCGTCACGGCCGTCGCCATCACCGCCTATTCGCTGCTGATGCTCTATTACCTGCCGCTCGCCATGCCCGACGCAACGCGTGCCACCCGGCTCCATCTGGGCGGCATGTGGCTGATCTTCGTCATCTCGGTGATCATGATCGGCTGGATCATCGTCCATACCACCCGCGTCATCCGCCAGCGCGATGCCGAACTGGCCACTGCCCGCGAACAGGCGCTGCGCGACGAACGCATCATGGCCATGGGGACGCTGGCCGCCGGTGCCGCGCACGAACTGGGCACACCGCTCGGCACCATGGCGCTGCTCGCCGGCGAGCTGGCCAACGACCCGAAGCTCGCCGAGACGACGCGTGACGACGTTCGCCTGCTGCTCCAGCAGATCGGCGTGTGCAAGGAGATCATCACCGGCCTGTCGCGCCGGGCCGGGGCCGAACGCCTGGAAGGCGCACCGCTGCAGCCGGCCAACCGCTGGCTCGACCACCTGCGCCAGCATTGGCACGCCGCCCGGCCGCAGGCCAGCAGCCGGCTGATCATCGCCAGCGACGGGGCAGCCCCCGACATCGTCGCCGATCCCCGTCTGGAGCAGGCCGTCCTCAACCTGCTCAACAACGCGGCCAACGTCACCGCCTTCCCGCTGGAGATTCGGCTGAGCTGGTGTACCGACACGGTCTGCATCGACATTCGCGACCACGGCCCGGGCTTTCCCGAGCGCGTCCTCGAACTCGGCGGCCAGGAAGCCTTCCCGCCGCACGAGCGGGGCAGCGGTGTCGGCCTGATGTTGACGCGCGCCGCCATCGAACAACTGGGCGGCACCCTGACGCTTGCCAATCCCGAAGAAGGGGGCGCCCTTGCCCGCATCGAACTGCCACGGACAAAACCATGAGTAAATCGACCCTGGTCATCGACGACGATCCCAGCTTCAATGCCATCCTCGTTCGCACGCTGGAACGGCGCGGCCACCCCGCGCTGGGCGCCCTCGACGTCCCGTCGGCCCTGGCCGCGGCGCGCGATCGGAAGCTCGGCCGCGTCGTGCTCGACCTCAACCTGAATGGCAGCTCCGGCCTGGCCCTGATCCCGCAACTGCTGGAGATCAACCCGGCCTGCCGCATCGTCGTCCTGACCGGCTACGCCAGCATCGCGACAGCTGTCGATGCGGTCAAGCTCGGCGCCATCCAGTACCTCGCCAAACCCGTCGAAATCGAAGCCATCCTCTCGGCCTTCGACGATGACGACAGCCCGGACGTCGACCTGCCGCCGTCCGACGAACCCCTGTCGGTCGACCGCCTGGAATGGGAGCACATCCAGCGCGTGCTCAACGAAAACGACGGCAACGTCTCGGCCACGGCCCGCGCCCTGAAGATGCACCGACGCACCTTGCAGCGCAAGCTGTCGAAACGGCCGGTCAAAACCTGATTTCGATTTTGGGCCTTTTTTCCGGTAGACCGTG
Source organism: Pseudomonadota bacterium (assembly GCA_018261895.1). Classification (GTDB taxonomy): domain Bacteria; phylum Pseudomonadota; class Gammaproteobacteria; order Burkholderiales; family Rhodocyclaceae; genus Azonexus. Next base: position 62,822 of record JAGTRT010000009.1, on the reverse strand, counting down.
AGAAGGCCCGCAAAAGCAAAAAGCCCTGAACGAGCGTGTCATTCAGGGCTTTTTTTCGCGCTGCGGAGGAGCTCAATGCTTGTGCTGGTGCTCCATGGCAGCCGGCATCGGCGCCGGGGTCGGACGAACCACCTTGGCATCGACCTGCTTGCTGCTGCCGTCGTCGAAGCTCAGGGTGATCGGCACGACATCGCCTTCCTTCATCGGCGCCTTGAGATCGATCATCATGACATGCAGCCCGCCCGGCTTGAGCACGGCCTCGCCCTTGGCCTTGATGTCGATGCTTGGCACCGGACGCATTTTCATGACGCCGCCCTCGTTCAGATGGGTGTGCAGTTCGGTCACGCGCGAGGCCGGGTTGGCCGCCTTGACGACCTTGATATCCTTGTCGCCGCCGTTCTTGATGACCATGAAGGCAGCCGTCGCCGGCGCATTGGGGGGCGCCAGGCGCACGACGGGATCCTGCACGGACACGGCATCGGCTGCGGCAGCCAGCACGCCCGCCGAGAACATCAGGCCAACAGCGAGCAGGGACAATTGCTTCATGCTTTTACTCCTTCAGGGTAGGTTCAAATGCTTGCGAATGGCGACAGCGACCTCGGCGGGCGGCGTGGCATGGGCGATCCTGGCGACCAGCCGGCCATCCGGGGCAACGATCAACGTATCGGCCGAGTGATCCACCACGTAGCCGCCGGCCGAATCGACCTTCTGCGCCGAATAGAAGACGCCGTAGCGGCGCGCGATGTCGGCGATGACGGCTGGCTCGCCCGTGACGCCGACCAGGGATGGATCGAAGAATTCGACATATTCGGCCAGACGGGCCGGCGTGTCGCGCTGGGGATCGACCGAGATGAAGATCATGGCGACCTTGGCCGCCTCTTCCGGTGTCAGCTGCTTCAGGCCGGTGACCGTTGCGGCCAGCGAGGTCGGGCAGATATCGGGGCAATAGGTGTAGCCGAAATAGAGCAGCACGAGCTTGCCGCGAAAATCCTTCAGCGACACCGCGCCCCTGGCCGACTGCAGCGTGAAATCACCGCCGGCCGGCGCCTGCGCCTTGGGCAGCGGCCGCTCGGGCGTCTCCGGATGCCAGAGCAGGCCGACGCCGGCGATCACGCCAGCCAGCAGGATGGCGACCAGGATCAGGATGCGCTCGATCATTTACTGAGGCTCCCCGGAGGTAAAGCGGTAGGGAATGGCCACGCGCTCGCTGCCGGTCTCAACCAGCACGGTTGCCTGCCAGTCCATGCGGCCTGTCACGCAGACCGGCAGGGTGACCTGCGCCGTATGGCTGCCGGCTTTGCCCGGCGCCAGTTCGCTGCGATTGAAACCCATGTTCATGTCGATGCCGGAAAAATCGACCTCGACGCGCGTCGGCGTAAAACCCGCCGTGCTGACTTCGACCTCGAAGGGTTTGACCAGCGGGATGGGCCGCGTCCCCATCGACAAGCGCACGCTGCCGCCGGACGGCAGGGTCACCCCGCAGGCCTCGCGCTGCAGGTTGCAAACGGGGTCGGGCAGAACCGTCACATCCGCCTTCGGCAACAACATCGGGGATAACTTGTAACCCACCACCACGACCAGCGCGATCAATTCAAGACCAATGACGTCGATCAGTATCTTCTTGTTCACAAGTGGGTGTCGGGCGATATGGAGAATGGGCAGAAGCGCATTGTTTCATAGTCTGCCAAAAGTATGGGGTGCGACAAATTGTCACACCCCATGTACCGCCCCGCCGGCTACGGCGGATTTCGATTTTGGCCGTTTTTTCCGGTAGACCGTGAAATCAGATCTTGAACGTCGCAGCCAGTTCGCGCAGTTCGCCGGCGAGCGCGTTGACATCGGCTGCCAGCTCCGCCGCCGCCTGGCTGGCATACGAGCCCTGCTCGGTCATCTGGGCGACCCGCTCGACGTTCTGGGCGATTTCCCGGGCAGCCACGCTCTGCTCCTTGATCGCCAGCGAAATTTCGTTAACCGCATCGGCCACCTGGGTCGAACTGCCCTGAATCGCCGAAATCGACTGCTCGGCCTGGCGTGCCAAATCGACCCCGGCCTCGACCTGCTGCACGCTGTTTTCCATTTCCGCCACGGCGTGGCGGGAACTGGCCTGGACCTTCTCGATCATGCCGGTGATCTGCGTCGTCGACGACGCCGTACGCTCGGCCAGCTTGCGCACCTCGTCGGCCACCACGGCAAAACCACGGCCCTGCTCGCCGGCACGGGCCGCCTCGATGGCTGCGTTGAGCGCCAGCAAATTGGTCTGGTCGGCGATTTCCTTGATCACGGCAACGATGGTCGAAATCTCGACGGAATAGGATTCCAGCTCGCGAATGGTCGCGGCGGAGGTATTGACCGTTTCCGCAATGGACGACATTTCGTGGGCCGCCTTTTGAATCACGCCGCCGCCCTCGCGGGAAGCCTTGCCCGATTCGCGGGAAAGCGCATCCGCCTCGGTGGAAAACTCGGTGACATGATCGATCGAAACCGACAACTCCTCGACCGAGGCTGCCATGTTGGTCGCCACTTCGGCCTGATCGGCAGCCGCCGTGGCCGAGGCGTGACTGGATTCGGCCAGGCGCTTCGCCATCACGTCGAGCTTGCTGGTGCTCTGACGCAGCATGGCCGCCATTTCCTGGAAATGATTGCGCATGATGGCCAGCTGGGCCAGCAACACGCCGATTTCATCGTCACTTTGCGGCGGCATGGGCTGGCTCAGGTCCATGGCGGCCATCTGCTGCGCCACCCGGATCGCCGAGCGGACCGGTCGATTGAACTCGCGGATGATCAGCCAGGCCACCGGCGGCCAGGCCAGCAGGGTCAAACCACCGATAATCAACATCCAGTCGTGCAGCCCGGCCACACGGGCCGCGATTTCCGGCGTCAGGCTGGCTTTCGGCACGGCGTCCACCACCTGCAGGCCAAGCATCAGGCTGATGCAGACAATGACAATCGATGCCAGCGTAGACGCCCATAGACGCTTGCTCAGATCGATATCGTTGATGCGGCGGAAAAAGCGGGTCAGCAAACCGCCACGCAACTCACCCTGCTCGAGCTGTATCCCAGGATCCTGGCGCATTTGCGCATACAGCGCGCTGGCTGCACGAATTTCGGCCGCCGTCGCCTTCGTCCGCACCGACATGTAACCGCCCGCCGCCATGGGCGTCGCCATGGCCCGGACCCAATAGAAGGAACCGTCCTTGCGCCGGTTCTTGACGATGCCCCCCCAGGGTTTGCCTCGCCTGAGGGTCGCCCACATGTCGCGGAAAGCCTCGGGCGGAAGATCCGGGTGGCGAACGATGTTGTGCGGCTGGCCGATCAGCTCTTCGCGGGAAAACCCCGAAGCCTCGACAAAGTCGTCATTGACGTAGGTGATGACGCCCTTTTCATCGGTGCGGCTGATGATGCTGCAGTCGGGATGGATCACAAATTCACTATCGATTGCCGGCTGATTGATTTTCATATTTTTCAGGTTTTTGTAGATTCGCGAAAACAATAACAGAGGGCATTCCAAAGGACAATTAGCAGAACGGAATTATTTAACATTCCAGGTGATTTTCCCGGGAAAATGACAATTAGCATATGCATTCCGACGTGAGCACTACGCTTTTCTTAATCTGGATCAAGCTCTTCCCGCAACCGGTTGGTCGCAATTTGAAACCTTTTAATGGTCGCCAAGGCGCTCGGTGCTAACATCGGGCAATGCCTTTTGGAGCACGGTGACCCATCTTGAACAAACAACTCTCCATTCTCATTTTTAGCTTTTTTTCAGGCCTGGCCGCAGCCAACGAGCAAACCTCCTCGGCGCCGCTCTTCGCTGCCACCCTGAACGATCTGGACGACAAACCGGTGGCCCTGGAGCGTTACAAGGGAAAACCACTAGTGGTCAATTTCTGGGCCCGCTGGTGCGCCCCCTGCCGCGCCGAAATTCCCGAACTCAACAAGTTCCGCGCCGCCAACAAGGGCAAGATCGAGGTGCTGGGCATTGGCATTGAGGACGATGCCCCGCCGGCCAAGCAATTTGCCAGGAAATACCAGATCGATTACCCGGTCTTCGTGGCCAAGGAAAAGGGCATTCCGCTCATGCAGGCGCTCGGCAACAGCAAGGGCGGGCTGCCCTACACGCTGTTCATCGACCGTGACGGCAAGGTGATCCAGAACAAGATGGGCTTGATCAAAGCCACCGATCTCGATGCCGTACAGGCTGCGCTGCTGAAAAAATAAGCGGCTATGCGACCTGGGTCACATACCGGGGGCGTGCGTCCGGATAGAGTGGCGGGACTTGACGCTCGGCCGTCGCGCCGATGCAGTCGAGAACAACTTACCACCGGAGAGACCATGAAACTCAATCGCATCGCTTCCACCCTCCTCGTCGCCGGCCTCGCCCTGGGCGCCACGGCGAGCCACGCCGATGGCCTGAAATTCTTCCCTGGCCTGCAATCCGGCTTCAAGTTCGAACCGACCCTGGCAATCAGCGCCGGCGTCATGGGCGCACCGTCCAGCAACGATGACACCCTGTTCGTCTATGGACTCGATTTCAACATGAACTGCGGCCTGATCCAGACCCCGGACAACCGTATCCGCACCCACGTCCAGATCAACCATACCGACGAATCCGGCATCAAGGCGACGTCCTTCGAGCTGTCGCCGCGTTACACGCTGCCGCTGGGCGGTGGTTTCTCGGTCGGCGCCGGCCCCGTCCTGGCCGCCGTCATGGCCGACAACGGCCGCAACAACGAAACCCTGTTCGGCTATGGCGCTGTCGCCGGTGCCAACTACCGCAAGGGCATGTATTACTCCGGCATCGATGTCCGTTACCTGAACACCGGTGAAACAAGCGGCGTCAGCTTCGAAAACTGGGCCATTCTGGCCAAGGTCGGCATCAACTTCTGATCGTCCGAATCGCCCGCAACAAAAATGGAAGGCAGACGCCTTCCATTTTTTTGCCCCAATAAACGCGTTTCTGGTCAGGCAGAACGCCTTAGTCGATCGCCTTTAGGAAACGCTGGCGCGCCTGTGCCAGTTCGGCGCGCCCGCCCTCTCCCACCAGTCGCTCGCAAGTCTCGAAAAAGGTATTGAACGCCTTGCGCACCACCGGTGCCTCCAGCTTGCCCTTGCCCTCCGTGGCGGGCAAATCGAGCGGCCGCAGCACGGCATGGCGGGGAATGATGCGCTGCCCACCGTTTTCCGCCGCAGCGGTCAGTGGCCCGGTCTTCACATGAACCATGCCCTCATATTCGAAACGGGCGCCAATGGGCAGATGCTGAAGTTTCATGAATGCTTTCCGCTAAGGCTTTCCTGGTGGATGACCGGGGTGCAATGCCCCCTTAAGCGGGAATCTTAGCTTTAATCCTCCCTTAAGTTTCAGCTAAGACGCCATTAAGGCTCGATTTCTACACTCCTTTCCCATGAACACCTCAAGGAGAACAACGATGCGAGCCATTCCCCTCGTCATGCTGCTGGCCAGCCTGGCCTGCCACGCCGAAACCCCGCAACAGATTCGCCAGACCTACGTCGCCGAAGCCGCCGCCCAACAACCCGGCTTCGCGCCCTCGGCCAAACGCGGCGAAACCTTGTTCCGCCAGCGCTTCACCAATAACGACAAAATGCCGGCCTGCACCAGCTGCCACACCGACAACCCGATGCATGCAGGCCAGCACGCCGTCACCGGCAAGGCGATCAAACCACTGGCCGTTGCCGCCAATCCGGAACGCCTGAGCGACCCGGCCAAGGTCGAAAAATGGTTCGGCCGCAACTGCAAGGAAGTCGTCGGCCGCGCCTGCTCGCCAGCCGAGAAGGCGGATTTCCTGAGCTACCTGAGCGAGGTGCGCTGACATGAAAAAGATACTTCTGATGACCCTCTTCGGCGTGGCCTTTCACGCCCATGCCGACCGCCTGCCCATGCCGGCCGATGCGCCAGCCGCTTTCATCAGCGAATGCAGCAGCTGCCACATCGCCTACCAACCGGCGCTGCTCGCCGCTGACGACTGGCGCAAACTGATGGCCGGGCTGAACGACCACTTCGGGACCGATGCCACGGTCGACCGGGAAAATGCCGCAAAATTGAAATCCTTCTTCGAGCGCAATGCCGGCAGCGCGAGCCGCTTGGGCGACGCCGGCAATCCGCCGCGCATCACGCAAACCCAGCGCTTCGTGCGCAAGCATCGCGAAATTCCGGCCCGTTTCTGGCGCGACCCGCGCGTCAAATCGGCAGCCAATTGCGAAGGCTGCCACCCCGGCGCCGCCAAGGGCAGTTACAGCGAACACGACATCAGCATTCGCGAACTTCGGGAGTAGATCATGCAAAAAATCCTCGTCTGGGACTGGCCGGTACGGCTTGGCCACTGGCTCATGGTCGGTGGTTTCATCCTCGCCTGGCTGACCTCGGAAAGTGAAACCTTCCGCCTCGTCCACGCCTTTGCCGGCGGCGTTGTTGTCGCCGTGGCGCTGTTCCGTCTGCCCTGGGGCTTCATCGGTTCGCGTTACGCGCGTTTCGTCGATTTCGTCCGCGGCCCGACTTCGGTAGTCGACTACCTGCGCAGTCTGCTGCGCCTAGAACCGGACCATCACACCGGCCATAACCCGGCCGGCGGCTGGGCCATCGTCCTGCTGCTCGCCTTGGGCATCGCCACCGGTCTCGTTGGCTGGGCGATGTACAACGAGCTGGGCGGCGAATGGCTGGAAGAACTGCACGAAGGTCTGGCCGCGACGATGCTCACCGTCGTCTTCGTACACGTTGCCGGCGTCATTTCCGGAAGCCTCTTGCACGGTGAAAACCTGGTTCGCGCCATGGTGACCGGCCACAAGCAAGGTTCGCCGGAACAAGCCATTCCCTCCGCACGACCGCTGGCTGCCATCTTCCTGCTGGTCTGGATCGCTGCTGCCAGCTGGTGGCTGGCAAGCTAAGTGATCTACTTCGCAATTGCTCGATCCATGAAAGCTAGTCTTTGCGCCCCTGGCGTTGTTGCTCATCCTCGCAATAGCTTCGGCTATTGCTGCGGTTCGCGCCTAGCCAGGAACACAAATCCAGTGCTTTCATCTTGGCTCGCCATTCACGAAGCAGACCACTAAAATCCGCCCATGCGTATCCTCCTTGTTGAAGACGATCCGGAACTCGGCGACGGCCTGACCATCGGTCTGCGCCAGTCCGGCTTCGCGGTCGACTGGCTGCGCGACGGCCATTCCGCCGATCAGGCGCTGCAAAGCGAAAGCTTCGATCTGGTCGTCCTCGACCTCGGCCTGCCCAGGCTTTCCGGCATGGATGTCCTGAATCGCGCGCGCAGTCGGGGGGTGACCGTTCCCATCCTCATCCTCACCGCCCGCGATGCGACCGGCGACAAGGTATCCGGGCTCGATGCCGGCGCCGACGACTACCTCGTCAAACCGATCGATCTCGACGAGCTGAGCGCCCGGATCCGCGCCCTGACCCGGCGCAGCGCCGGTCGTGCCGCGCCGATGCTCACGCACGGGGACCTGGCTGTCGATCTCGCCGCCCACCGCGTCACGCTGGCCGGCCAGGAGGTCGAACTCTCCAGCAGGGAATATTCCCTGCTCCAGATGCTGCTCGAAAATGCCGGCCGCGTGCTGACCCGCACCCAGCTCGAACAGTCGGTTTACGGCTGGCGCGACGAACCGGACAGCAACGCCCTGGAAGTGCATATCCATCATCTGCGCAAGAAACTGGGCAGCGACCTCATCCGCACCCTGCGCGGGGTCGGCTACACCATTCCCAAATGACCACCGTCTGGTTCTCGCTGCGCCGCCGCCTGCTCGGCCTGCTGCTTGGCGGCGTATCCGCCGCCTGGCTGGTCACCATGGCCTTCAGCTACATCGACGCCCACCACGAAGTGGACGAACTGTTCGACGCCCAGCTCGCCCAGGCCGCCCAGACCCTGCTCGCCCTGGCCAGCCACGACGAAGGCGAGGACATCGAGGATCTCGGCGACGCCACACATAAATACCAGCGCCGACTGCGCTTCCAGATCTGGCGCACCGACGGCACGCTGCTCATGCGTTCCAAAAATGCGCCAAATTTCCCGTTGACCGTGGAAACCGGCTTTTCCGAAACGCAGACCAACCAGGACGGCCACTGGCGCCATTTCAGCCAGTGGAACGAAGACCATACCCTGCAGGTCCAGGTCAGCGAAAACCATCACATCCGAGACGAACTGATCGGCCACATCGCCTGGCGCCTGCTCTTTCCCGCCCTTTTTGGCCTGCCCTTGATCGGACTCTGGGTCTGGCTTGCCACCCGGCGCGGCTTCGCCCCGCTGGACGGTATCGCCCGCCAGATCGCCAGCCGCGACCCGCAGCAATTACAGCCGGTCCAGCCGGCCACCGCCCCGGAAGAAATCCGCACCCTGCTTGAAGCCCTCAATGGCCTCTTTCAGCGCGTCGAACACACGCTGGAGGCCGAACGCCGCTTCACGGCCGACGCCGCCCACGAACTGCGCACCCCGCTGGCAGCGCTTCAGGCCCAGCTTCAGGTTGCCCAGCGTGCGCGCGACAACGAAGAACGCGATCGTTCGCTTAACCAGTTGCAAAGCGGCCTGACCCGCGCCGCCCACCTGGTCGATCAGATGCTGCACCTCGCCCGCCTTGACCCGGAATCCGGTCTGCCCGATCCCCAGGCAGTCGATCTGGCAAAGCTGGCCGAAGAGGTCTGCGCCGACCTCGGTCCGCAAATTCTCGCGAAAAACATCGATTTCGACCTCACCGCCACCGGCAACGCCATGGTCACCGGACAGGCTGAATGGCTGCGCGTACTCATCCGCAACCTGGTCGACAACGCCGTACGCTATACGCCGGAAGGGGGTCAGGTTCGCGTCGAGGCCGAACGTGACGCGTCGTCTGTCACGCTGACCGTTTCCGATAACGGCCCGGGAATTCCTGCCGAGGAAAGGGAATCGGTGCTCCGTCGCTTTCACCGCCTCAATCAGGGCAGCCAACCGGGCAGCGGCCTCGGGTTGGCCATCGTCGCCCGCATCGCCGAACTGCATTCCGCGACACTGAAACTCGGCGCAACGAATACGCCAAAAGGCTTAGCGGTCAAGGTACAATTCCCGGCTCGCTGATTCACGGCATATGATGTTTAATTGGCCCGAAACCAATCCATGCCGAAGCATTCCTGTTGACGACCATGACCAATGCGCACCAACTGGCTCACGTACCGAGCCACGCTGACAATCCACCGGAAGGCACCCGCCGTGTCATCGACGGGCTGGAGCGCGTCTTCTACGACGGATACTGGATCAAGACCTATCCCGTTCCTGCCGACACGCTGGAAGCCAAGAAACGGCTCATCGACGCCCTGACCCGACGCCTGTTCAACCACACCGAACACGGCCTGAACATCCCCGGCACCCGCCTCCATGAGGCACGTACGACTTACGAAGCAGAAACCGACCCTGCCCGCAAACGCGTCAAGGGGGCCATGCTGGCTGGTGCGCTGTTCAACCGCGCCGCCGACATTTTCCGCAAACTCGTCGAACTGCAGGCTTGCGGCATCGAAATCCTGAGTGACAACCCGCTCATGCGCGAGTGCGGCAAATGCCTGCTCGACGCCATGGAACTGGGTCGTTGCGTCATGCACCGCAGCGGCGAAGAAGGCATCGACGAACTGTGGGGCGAACCTTTCCGCGCCTTTTCGATTCCCCTCGAGGACTTCTACGAGAGCCGCTACATCAAGATTGGCCAGGTGCTGCGCGACATTGACCTGATCTCCAACGCGATGATCGATAATTTCAGCGGCATTCCGGCATTTTCCGACATCGAGGGTCCGGTGCGCGATCTCGCGATTGCCGCCAAGATCAAGACCGAAACCCTGCGTACTGACAGCGACATCTTCGACGTCTGGGCCCGCATGGTCACGGCAGGAGAGCGCCTCGCCGATCTGACCGTCAGGAATGACCAAAGCGTCTACAGCGCCCCGTTCACCTACAACCTGTCAGATGGGCAACAGCTCATCCGCCAGGGCCGCGACCTGATTTTCTATATTTCCCGCGCCAGAACGGCAATGCCAAAAAGCACGAAGGAATATATTGAGCGCTGCAAGAACTATCTTGCCACGGGCCGCGCCCCCTTGTTCCCGGCACACTTGCCGGCATAGGCGTTACGCCGGGCTCAGCGCTCGGCGTTCAATTCCACAACCAGATTCGTCGTACCCAGCTTGGCCTTGACTGGTGCAGCCAGGATGTCGCCCTTGCTCGCGTCGGCAGTACCGCTCTTGGAGACCTTAGCGGTCACGAGCACTTCAGAAAACTGCGAAATGGTCCGCCCCGGCATGATGGCAGCGCTGTCATCGAGACGAAACTCGATCGGAAAATCCTTGCCCTTGAAACGCCCCACGGCCAGCGGTGCGCCACTGCCGTCCGGCGCTTTCGCCGTGACGAAAACCGTATCCTCGGCGCCAACCTTGCCCTTCAGCTTCGAACTCAGCGTCACCGTACCGGCTACAGCGTCAATCGCGGCAGCCGGCGCGGCGCCGGCAACAGGCTTCTTGCCCGACATCATGGCATTGGCCTCAGCAATATTGGCATCCGCCAACTTGGCATCCATCGAATCGGGCGCGGCTGCCGCCTTCATGCGCTTCCAGAAATCGATAGCTGCCTTGTAGTCAGCCCGATCAAAAGCTTCGCTGCCAGCCAGCGCCAACGCCTTGACGTGCTTGGGATCGGCAGCCACAGCCCGCTTGACGATTTTCCGTGACTCGTCATCCCATTTCCGATCCTTGGTCATGACGCGAGCGTCAGCCCAGTCCGCCAATGCCGACGCATCAAGGGTAACGAGCGCCGACGCCTTCTCATAAGCTGCATCCGCTTCCGCATGGCGCCGCAGTTCGATATAGGTCTTGGCCAGCAGCAACCATCCCTCACCATTATTCGGGTCCTTGGCCATCTTGTCGGCGAGCTTCTTTGCAACGGTATTCAGATCGCCACCGCTACCCGCCTGCGCGTTCTGTTTTGCTTCAGGCAGCTTGGCAATTTCCTCGTTGCCGCTGGCCGGCACGCCACTCGGCGATGGCGCCCCCCAATACAGCCCGCCGGCAACCAGCACAATCAAAATCGCGGGAGCAGCCCAACGCAAGATGACAGTCCAGTCACGCGTCGACGATCCTGAATCGGACTGCAGAACCGTTGCGTGCAACATCGCCTGCTGGCGCTCGAACTCCGCTTGATCAATACGCCCCTCAGCCTTGGCAATCAGCAGATCACGCAGTGCCGTGGCGATATCAACCTTTTCGCCTGCATTCGATTTTTTGGCGGCATACTTCCCCAAGCCCCACAACACGAGGAGAGATAGAGAAATACTGGCCAAAACGATATAAACAAAAGTCATAAAGGGCTCACCAAATCATTCTGTAAATTGAAGCGCAACAAAGCTACTACAACCTCAGGGTTGCAAGAAATCGAAAACAATTTATAAGCTATCAAACGACTATTATCGATAGTCCCAGCGCATACCAAGATAAAGGTATTCGCGCTTGTTGGTCCCAGGATTGGTGCCGGTTGTCCTCTGATCCGAAGTACCAATTTCGGTCTCAAGAAATACTGCGCTACGCCACTGATAACCCAATTTCAGGCTGGGAGAAAAATTGGTCTGTCCCGAGCCAGCATCGCTCTTTGATGAGAAATAGCGCATGCTGCCTTCCAGACGCCAAGCCTCAGCAAACGGGAAAACATAGGTTAGCCCGTAATTCCGCCCTGAAGAAGTATCGCCCTTGTTGAAACTGGCCATTGCAACGCCGACACCACCAGGCACGAACAAGTTTGTACCAATTGCTTGCATCGTATAGGTATTTGTCGTGCCCTGAATATTTTGTCCCGCATTACATGTTTCGGTAAACGGATCGTAAGACCCGCTACACATTTGGGAAACAAGAACATCGCCCAAGGGGCCGCCAATACACATCGGATCTGTAGCACTGGCGCCAATCGCTGAAGAATCAAGTCCGCCTTTACAAATCTGCCTCAGGGCAAGGACAACGTTTTGACCTGATACCTTGGAGCCTCGAAAATCAAAACCGAACTGCCATTTTTCACCAACCGGAACCGTCACGCCCGTCCCGAACATGCTCATGGTCGGCGTTGAATCGACAACAATCTTGCGGGCCTGACCGATGCCATAAGTATCAACCAGAGCACCAACCTGAGTGATACCCAAAAGACTGGTACTTTGCAAAGCGTTATTCAGGCTGTACGTAGGACTTTTACGATAGTCGTAATTGACAAAATAGCTGTTACCCCACGGATCGGTATAGTTGGCCTGAGCCATACCGATATTGACCCCCTTGTAAAGGATGTCGTAATCGAGAGTACCGAACGCGCTGAAGTGCCCATCGAAATAGCGAATCTCAGTACCTAGTGCGCGCCGGTCGACATAGCCTTCGAGCGTCTGCTCGATGGCATAAAGGCTGGCACCAGGTCGACCAAGCTGTGGAAGGTATTCAAAGTTGGCACCGTAAAACCTCTTATTAACCGTCAGATCGAATCCGCCAAAGCCTTTTGTCGGGAAGCTCACCACGGAACCGGCAACGGCACCAATCTTCCAGTCAGTGGCAAGGTTATAATTTCCAGTGACCCCATCAAAGCGTTCGAGCACCCCGGCACCATTTGGATTTTGACGCCCTGCCCGAACAAAGTAGCCGACCTCGCGATCAGTCCTTTCGACGTAAGCCGAATAAATCCGGTTGTAGTCACGATCTTGACGGAGGAAGTTACGGCTATCCGTATCCCTGAACACGAATCTCGTATCGGTTACCGAATCACGCAGACGCGCATTTACGCTCAATGAAGAAATCAGGGTATTCTGATCCCGTGTCATCGGTCCTGAATCCTGCTTGGATTGTCCATTGAACCAGTATGTCGAGAGGCTTGCAAAAGTTGTCCATTCTGCAGGACGGTCATCACGTCTGACACGACTCTCAGTACGACGTACAGGATCTGTCTTGGGTAACCCGGCAAGGCGTTCCTTGACCTTGGGAGCAGCAGCGCCATTCGGGAATAGCTTTAAATAAAGTTCATATTCAGCTCGAGCTTTTGCTATCTCGCCATTTTTCTCGCGTGCCTCGCCGATCAGTGCCTGAGCATTTTCCGTCTGGCTATTGTTTGGCAAGCCAAGCAGGCGATTCAGCCGATTCACGGCCTTCGGGGCATCGCCTAGAATAAGCGCATCCCTAGCTTCGCCAATGAAGCCGGTCGCCAGACTTTCAATCTGCTCGTGACTAAACGGCGCCGGTGTATCAGATGGCTTTTCAGCATCTGGGGTTTGTTTCGGAACTTGATCTTCTGGGACAACAACCGGCACCGGCGCCGTAGCCTTTTCTGGCGCACCCAAGGTCTTTTTCTCTGCAGGAGCAGCCCTTTTCTTGTCTGCGGGCAAGGGAATCAAAAGCACAATACTTTGCGCGTCGCCACCTGCCTTAAGGGTAAAGCGAATTGATTTTTCAAACGCAATCAGCATGCCATTAACCAGTTCCGGGTAAATTACCTTGAAGCGCGGAACAAGGTCGCTGGCCGGCGACCGCAACACCTCCTGCATCAACGCTCCCTCGGAAAAACCCGGCTGCGTAACCTTGAAGAAAACGCGAAGGTCTTTAGCCTCTCGCTCGGGTGCATGCCTTAAATACTGAATTTCAGTTTCGAACCGAATCACGATCTGAGCGTTGTCATCCACCCGGGAAATATCAATTCCCTGAATAACGTTTGCACTAGCACCTCCCAGGAGGCCTAGCCCCAAAAGGAACATTGCTGAAAGCTTACAAATAAAGCGACGACAACGATGTGCGACCAAGCGTGAGCTGTAAATATCGATTTTCAACATCAATCCCATTTGGTGTAGGCAGTACCCTTGGAGCCCAGTGGCCTATGACAACCCGAGGAGGAACAGTCCTTCCCGGTCGAGTTATGATGCCGGGAACCGCGAGTGACTTTATCCATCGACCCTAGGTACGATGAAGTGCTGTCGTGACAGGTGACGCAGGACGTCTGCATCGTTCCGTGATTCATCCGCTCCGTCGAGAAGGTTGTCTTGCTGCTATGGCACAGCGAACATTCGTTACCTGGCATGCCAGCTGGCAAGGTTGTCGGAATGTGATTGCTAGGCTTGCCAAGCACTCCCGTGTAATTCCCGGTATGGCAAGTCGCACACGTTCCACTGACAACCCCGGTATGCGCATAGGGTTTCTTCATCGGAGACCAAGCGGTCGTGGTATGGCAAATTTCACAACCAGAAGTGGTCGGCACGTGGTTCGCCTGCTTTACGTCCATCCCCGGATACGAAGCTAGGTGGCAACTGGTGCAGTTTGTCGTCTCGGTATGCGAATAGTTGAGCAAGGGCAACCATGCGAGCCCGGTACGGTGACATAGGTTGCATTCCTTGGCCCCGCTCGGAATATGTACTGTCGGCTTGCCCTGCGCAGCGGTACCGTTGTGACAACTTGAGCAAGCGGCAGTAATGCCTGTATGCGAGAAAGTAGTCGGTTTCCAGGCTGTCGTCGAGTGGCAGATATTGCAGGATTGGGTGGTTGGTATATGCGCCACATTTTTGGCCAAGGCACCTGCGGCAGTGTATGCACCATTGTGACAGGTCGCACAAGCACCGTTTGGCGTCGTGACACCGTTATGGGTCATCGTTGCCGGGTTGAAGGTCGTGTAGTTCTTGTGGCAAGTGTCACAGGTTGCTGTTGTCGGGATATGCAAAGTTGGTTTTCCCAACGCATTGGTTCCGTTATGGCAGGTTGAGCAACTGCCAGCAACTACCCCCGAATGGTTGAACGTACCGGTTGCCCAAGTCGTCGTCGAGTTGTGACAGGTGCTGCACTGCGCCGTCGTCACAATATGCGTCGCCGTTTTGATTTGTGCGTTCTGCGCAACATAGGCACCGCTATGGCAGGTTGTACAACTGGTCAGCCCTGTATGGCTCATGGTAGCCGGTGCCCAGGAGACATAACCCTTGTTGTGACACGTATCACACTGACCGGTCACAGGAATATGGGAGGTCGGCTTGGCCAGAGCATTAACGGTTACGTACGCCCCACCGTGGCAGGTAGAACAGTTGCCAATCGCCACCGGTCCAGTCGTCGCTGCATGGCTCATTGAGGCCGGACGGAACGAAGTCGTATTCTTGTGACATGTATCGCACTGAGCCGTCGTCGGTATATGCGTCGACGGCTTGGCCAGCGCAGTCGTGCCGTTATGGCATGTTGAACATTTGCCGACCGTAGTCGCATCATGGACGAAGGTCGCTGTGGCCCAGGAAACCGTTGACTTGTGGCAGGTATCGCACTGCGCTGAAGTCGTGACGTGAGTCGCCGACTTGACCTGTGCATTGATCGAAAGATAGCCACCGCTGTGGCAGGTCGAACAGTTATTTGCCGCAGCCGGCGTATTGGTTCCGGCGTGGTTCATCTTGGCCGGAGCGAAGGCGACGAAATTCGTATGGCAGGTATCGCAGGCCGCATTGGTCGGCAAATGGGAAGCCGGCTTGTTCAGCGCAAGGGTACCGTTGTGACAAGTGACGCAGGAGCCCGCCGCCACACCACTATGGTTGTAGGTCGCAGGTTTCCAGGCTACCGTACCATGACACTCATCGCACGAACGCGTTCCTGTCGGGATGTGATTGCCTGACCGTACCTGGGCATTCACTGTGGTGTAGCCTCCGTTGTGACAGCTAAGGCAATTGCCGCTCGTTCCTCCGTGATTCATCGTCGCGGGTGAAAATGCCACGTAGGAGTTATGACAGGTGTCGCACTGGGCAGTTGTCGGAACGTGAGTGCTCGGTTTCGGCAGCCCGGAACCGGTCGGCTTGTGGCATGTATCGCAGGTCCCCACAGCCGTAGCCAGGTGGGAATATTTAGCCGTCGCCCAGGTGGTCGTTGACGTATGGCAGGTATCGCACTGACGACTATCGTTTACGTGGTTGGCCGATTTGTGCTGCGCGTTATAGATTAGATATGGCGCGCTGTCACCGTGACAGGTCGAACAATTCCCTGCGGCAACGGGTGCGTTGGTCGCTGAGTGATTCATCGGGCTCGGCATAAACGAGACAAAGCCGTTGTTGTGGCAGGTATCGCACTGCCCACCGGTTGGAATATGGCCAAGCGGCTTGGCCTGTGCATTGGAAGTCACATATCCACCTGAGTGACAGGTCGTACATTGCGCTGCTGTCCCTGCGTGATTCATCTTTGCCGGCTTGAAGGCGGTAAAGTTCGTGTGACATGTATCACATTGAGCCGACGTCGGGATATGAGTGCCGGAAGGTTTACCAAGCGCCGTTGTCCCATTGTGGCAGTTCGAACATGTGCCTGTCGCACTGGCATTGTGGGCATAAGAAGCACCAACCCAACTTACCGTCGAGTTGTGGCAAGTATCGCACTGAGCCGACGTAACCACGTGGTTGGCCGACTTGGCCTGGGCGTTGGCAAAAATATACGAGCCACTATGGCAAGTCGAACAATTCCCCGCAGCAATCGGACCGACGGTTGAAACATGACTCATCGCAGCCGGGTTGAACGCAGTGAAATTCTTGTGGCAAGTGTCGCAGCTCGCCGTCGTCGGAATGTGGTTAGTCGGTTTGCCAAGGGCCTGGGTACCATTGTGGCAAGTTGAGCAAGCAGCTGTATTTCCGGTGTGGTTGAAGGTAACTGTCGCCCATGAGGTCGTCGAACTGTGGCAGGTACTGCATTGCGCAGTGGTTGGCACATGTGTTGCCGGCTTGATCTGGGCATTCTGCAGCAAATAAACCCCGCTATGGCAGGTCGTACAACTGCTCAGGCCAGTATGACTCATGACGGCTGGCGACCAGGTCGAATACCCCTTGGTGTGACAGGTGTCGCACTGCCCGGTCACCGGAATGTGCGTCGTCGGTTTGGCCAGTGCATTGACAGACACAAAGGCACCAGCGTGACAGGTTGAACAATTTCCGACAGCCAAAGGCCCGGTCGTACCGGTATGGCTCATCGTGGCCGGGCGGAAGGAACTATAATTTTTGTGGCAGCTGTCACACTGCGCGGTCGTCGGGATATGTGTCGTCGGTTTGCCGAGGGCATTCGTGCCGTTGTGGCAGTTTGAGCATTTGCCCGCCGCACTCGAATCATGCGCAAACGTAGCAGTTGCCCAAGTTGTGGTCGAGGTATGACATGTATCACATTGACGGTTATCGGCAATGTGCGTCGGCGATTTGATCTGGGCATTAATCGACAGATAGGCACCACCGTGACAGGTTGAACAATTCCCTGTAACAGCCACACTACCCGTCGAATGGTTCATCTTGGCCGGCGTAAATGCCGCATAGTTCTTGTGGCAGTCATCACAGGCATTGCCTGTCGTCGGCAGGTGAGAGGCCGACTTCGTCAGGGCGTTGGTCCCGTTGTGGCAGGAGCCGCAAGAACCCGGTACCACCCCTGTGTGGGTATAGGTTGTCGGTTTCCACGCTACCGTTCCATGGCAGGTGTCGCAGGATTGGGTCCCGGTTGGGATATGTTTTGCGGAGCGAGCCTGAGCATTCACTGTGGCGTAGGCGCCGTTATGACAGTTCAGACAGTTGTTCGCCGTACCCGTATGGCTCATCGTTGCCGGTGAAAAGGCCACGTATGAATTGTGGCAAGTGTCGCACTGTGCAGTAGTCGGAATATGCGTACCCGACTTCGGGAGACCAGATCCTGTCGGCTTGTGGCAAGTGTCGCAGGTCCCGACGGCCGAGGCGAGGTGGGTATATCTAGCTGTTGCCCAAGTAGTCGTCGATGTATGACATGAGTCGCACTGACGGCTATCGTTAACGTGATTGGCCGATTTGTGCTGTGCGTTATAAATCAGATAAGGCGCTGTATCACCGTGACAGGTTGAGCAATTCCCAGCGGCAACAGGCGTATGGGTCGCCGAATGATTCATCGGACTTGGCATGAAGGAGACGAATCCGTTGTTATGGCAAGTGTCGCACTGTGCCCCGGTCGGAATGTGCGTTACCGGCTTGGCCATGGCATTCACCGACGTAAAACCACCGCTGTGACAAGCCGAGCACTGTGCCGAAGTTCCACTATGATTCATTGCCGCAGGCTTGAATGAAGTGTAATTGCCATGACAAGTGTCGCACTGCGCCGTTGTCGGAATGTGCGTATTGGGCTTGGCGTATGCCTTAGGGATTGAGCCGTTGTGGCAAGTCGAACAAGCACCTGTCGCACTGGCAGCATGAACAAATGTCGCCCCGAGCCACGAAACATAACCACCGGTATGGCATGTATCGCACTGGGCATTCGTGGCAACATGGTTTGAGGTTTTGCCGAGTGCATTGGCATAAATGAAATTGCCGCCATGACAACTCGAACAGTTACCCGGAGCTATCGGACCCGTCGTTCCCGAATGGCTCATCGTTACGTTGGAACGGAAGGCAGTAAAGTTGCTGTTGCTGTGACAAGTATCACACTGAGCAGTCGTCGGAATATGCGTCGTCGGCTTGCCAAGGACCGGTGTACCGTTGTGGCAAGTAGAACAAAGTCCCGTAACTTTAGCCGGATCATGTACGAATGTGGCTGTTGCCCAACTGGTGTTCGATGTATGACAGGTGTCGCACTGCGCGTTAGTTGCAACGTGGGTCGACGGTTTGACCTGCGCATTAATCGAAATATATGCACCGCCGTGACAAGTTGAACAGGAACTCGAACCAATCGTTGCAGAAGGATTGGCGGTGCCAGCGTGATTCATCCGCGCAGGAGAAAACGAATTGAAGTTGGTGTGACATACATCGCAGGCAACCGAGGTCGGCAAGTGTTTGGCCGACTTGCCAAGAGCGCCGGTGCCGTTGTGACAGGTTCCACAACTGCCGACCACCACGCCACTATGGGAATAGCTCGTTGGCTTCCAGGCAGATGTGCTGTGACAAGAGTCACAGGATTGCGCCCCTGTAGGAATGTGAGATACCGGCTTCGCGGCCGCGTTGGCTGCGGCGAAAGTGCCGTTATGGCAGGTCAGGCAGTTTCCTGCTGCTACCGGCCCCGCAGTCGCAGCATGATTCATCGTTGCCGGAGCGAAAACCGAAAATCCGGAGTGACAAGTACTGCACTCAGCCGTCGTCGGAATATGGCTCGCCGACTTGGCTTTTGCATTCACATATTTGTAACCACCACCGTGGCAGGTCGTGCAGTTCGTCAGCCCGGTGTGATCCATTGCTGCCGGGCGGAAAGAAACAAAATTCTTGTGGCAATTTGAACACGACGCTGTTGTCGGAATATGCGTCGTCGGCATACCAATGGTCGGGCTATTGTTGTGGCAAGTCGAACAGTTGGTATTTGCTGGATCGTGAGCCCAGGTAGCAGTTGCCCATGTAATCGTGGACGTATGGCAGGTATCGCATTGGCGGCCATCAACAATGTGGGTCGCCGACTGTTTCTGTGCATTGCTCGATACATAAGTGCCGCTATGGCAAGTTGAACAATTGCCTGCAGACGCCGGCCCGGTGGTGCCGGCGTGATTCATTCGGGTTGGAGCAAAAGCCGTAAATCCAGTGTGACAAACGTCGCACGACGCCGTCGTCGGAATATGTGTGGCCAAAGACGGCATGCCTAATGCCGTGCTACCGTTGTGACAGGTAGCGCAACGGCCAGCTACGGACGGGGTAACCGTGGCGTGGTCGAACTTTGCCCCCTGCCAACTGGCAGTATTCGTGTGGCAGCTATCGCACTGCGCCGTGGTAGAAACGTGTGTCAACGGCTTGGTCAGCGCATTGATACCGGTAAAGCTCCCGCTGTGACAAGTTGAACAGGTACCGGTGGTACCCGCATGATTCATTTGCGCACCAGTAAATGTGGTGGTGTTTTTATGGCAGGTATCACACTGCACGGTTGTTGGAAGATGACGAACCGATTTACCCAACGCCCGCGTACCGTTGTGACAATCAGCGCAACGACCATCTACCGGCGGCGTTGCTACGTGATCAAAAGCATTGGCATACCAGGATACAGTCGTCGGATGGCATTGATCACATTGCGCCGTGGTCGTAACGTGATTTGCCCCCTTGGCTTGGGCATTGACCGAAACAAAAGCCCCGCTGTGGCAGGAATTACATTGACCAGCAGTTCCGGCGTGACTCATCGTTGCCGGTGAAAAAGCTGTTGAATTCAGGTGACAGGTGCTACAGGCCGCAATGGTGGGTACGTGGCTAACCGACTTGCCCAAGGCATTTGAATCAGCATGCTTGCCATCGTGACAGACGCTACAGGCAACCGTAGAAACTGCATTGTGATTCATCCTGGCCGATTGCCAATTGGTCGTCACGTGGCATGTGTCGCAAGCGATGCTTCCAGTCTGAATATGGTTCGGCGACTTGCCCGGGGCACGCGTCCCCGGCCCACCGTGACAGGTTGCACAGGTTTTCGGGGTCCCACGGAAGGTCGCAGAGGTATGACAGGATTCACAGGCCACAGCTTTGTGCGCGCTATCCAGCAGGAATCCAGTCTGTGCATGATCGAAGGCCAGCCCCGGCACTGCGCCGCTTGTCTCTGATTGGCCAATTGCCTGCCCCCACGCCCCAAACAGGAGCACGGCCACAGGAATTAGAACCAGCGACAGGCGACGCAATAGTTTCATCGGAATACCCCAACCATCAATCAACCGCCGAAACCCAAACCTCGAGCCAGACGCAAGAAATGCAAAAAAGACATCAATAACCGCACGAGATGACAACGGACTTCAAAATTCGAAAATCAATTAGGCGGGAAAATATCACACAAACAAAAATTCACCTATCGTTTGACATACTTCCAGTTCGATGAAATGTGGCAAATCTCGCACTGGACGCCAAATCCGCCGTTGTGAATATCGTCTTGGGCATGACAAGAAAAACAGGATCGTGAAGGCTTGATCGCTTTGGTCTTTGTCTCCTTGTGGCAATCCTTGCATTCAATTTTGGTGTGCTTGCCAGTCAGCACAAAGCGCGTAGCCGCATGATCGAAATCCCAAGTCTTCCAGGTACCGGTGGTGTGGCAGGTTTCGCATTTCTTGCCGTAGCCGCCCTTGTGCTTGTCGTCCTTTTCATGACAGCCGTTGCAGGTCAGCGGTGCATCCTTGAAGGCTGGCGTCAGGTGGCACTTTTTGCATTCAACCTTGGCGTGGCTGCCGGTCAGCGCAAAGCGCGACTTGTTGTGATCGAAGGGCGCATCCTTCCATTTCTTTTCGTCATGGCAGTTCTCGCACTTGTTGCCGAGCTGGCCCTTATGCTTGTCGTCCTTCTTGTGACAAGCAATACAGGTTTCCTCCAGCCTGGTTTTGTAGATATTGCCTTTCTCCGGCAAATGGCAGGCATCGCATTTGGTTTCCCGGTGCTTGCCCTTGAGCAGGTACTTGGTTTCCTTGTCATGATTGAAGGTACTGGTCTTCCACTCCTTGGCGGTATGGCAGGTGCCACACTTCTCGCCGTAGCGCCCCTTGTGCCCCTTCTCGTCGTCATTTTTGCGGTGACAGGCAATACAGGCGGTTTCCACCTTCAATTTCGTGGCTTTGGGGCCGCTGACGCCGCCCTTGTGGCAAGTGTCGCATTTGGCGTCCTTGTGCTTGTCGCGCAGGGGAAAATCGGTGTCGTCGTGATCGAACTCGGATTTTTTCCAGTCGCGTTCGTTATGGCAGCTCTCGCACTTTTCGCCCAGTTCGCCCCGATGGCCTTTTTCCTGGTCATCCTTCTTGTGACAGGCAAAGCACTTGGTCGGCAGCTTTGACTGGTAGATGTTTCCCTTTTCCGGCAGGTGGCAGGTATTGCACTTGGCCTGGCGGTGCTTGCCCTTCAGGGCGTATTTGGTGTCCTTGTCATGATCGAAGTCGATCTCCTTCCACCCCTTGTCGTTGTGGCAGGACTCGCACTTGATGCCGTAGCGCCCCTTGTGCCCCTTTTCCTGATCGATCTTCTTGTGGCAGCCATTACAGGTTAACGGCGTTTTCTGGTAGGTCTTGTCTTCGTGACATTCCTTGCACTTGACATCGGCATGCTTGCCGCCAACCAGCGAGAACTTGGTTTTTTCGTGATCGAACTTGGTTTCGGTCCACTTCTTCTCGTTGTGGCAGTTCTCGCACTTGGTACCGAGATGGCCCTTGTGCCCTTTCTCGTCATCGATTTTCTTGTGGCAATCGTTGCAGAGCTTCGGCGCTTCCCGGTATTTGCGCTTTGGCAAATGGCAGCTTTCGCATTTGGTGTCCTTGTGGGCACCAAGCAGCTTGAAATCGGTCTTCGCATGATCGAATTTCTTTTTGTCGATCGGTGCGATATTGGCCGTTCGCCCCTTATGGTCGGTATGGCAGTTGCGGCAATTGTTGTCCTCAAGATGTCCGTGCAAGCGGGTCTTGTTTCGGATATCGACCCCGATATCCTTGTGGCAGTCGATACAGAGCTTGGCCTGGGCCTTCTTGTCGAACCGCTGATGGCACTGCTCGCAGTCGTTCTCGTACTTGGCATGTCCGGCGATGACTTCGCCAGGCATGAGCACCTTTTCGATCGATTGCGCGAACACCCCTTCACTAACCGTGAGGGCAGCAACAATCGCCAGGAGGGAGAACAGCCGGTCAATACATGTGGACCGCAACGACATGGACGACTCCACTGAAGACCAGCAAATAAAGGAAAGGCACGTGGATCAGGTGCCAATACGAAAATAGCTTTTCCCACACCTCCAATTGGGAGGCCTTGACCACCGCATCGAGGTATTGGTCAATTTGTTGCCGCGCCAATCGGTAATTGACGATGACCTCCCGACGCCGCCCGCCTTGCTTGCGGAACAGCTTGCTCAAGGCTTTTTTGGCGTCATACCGAACAGCCTTGGCCAGGCGTTGGCTGCGCCAGCGCAAGGTCATGAAGCGCCAAGTCCGCGACAACCAGGATCCAGACTGGTCAAACGCCATTTCCTGAAATGCCTTCAGTCTGGGCTCGATATCCGGACGCAAGGCAAAAACGGATTTGACATGCTCCGCACATTCGCCCAGTTCTGCGGTTACCTCGGCCAGCGTCAGGTGCTTGCCATAGAGCCCCTGGTGGACATGGCGATAGATGAAGCGCCCGATCACGCCACTGGATGCAACCAGCAGCATCGCATAGAGCGCCATCGCACCATTCAGCGAACCGGTTTTGAAGGTCGAATGGAAAAGCACCAGAAGCGGCCCGGTAATACCGGCGATCATGTGGAACTTGAACCAGGACTCCATCGTCCCCAGGCGCCCCAGTGCATGAATCCGCTTTCTCAGCGGATAGAACAGCAGGCTGAGCATCAGCAATCCGCCGATCAGGCCGATGTTGTAGGCGAAATCGGAGTTGGAATCGTACAGGTCGCCCGCCCGGACAAGCCAGGCCAGGAAAAGAAGCAATATGACAAGGACGGCGATGGATATCCGCCAGACACCGCGAAATACTTTCTCCGTGGAGTTCTTTGCTTCTCCATCCAGAGAAATCACCGTCATGGGGCCAAGCGCTGATGTATTCATGAATTCGAATCGGATTATCGGCCTTGGGCCATTCCCCGCGCCAAGCCCCAAAATCC
Source organism: Pseudomonadota bacterium (assembly GCA_018261895.1). Lineage (GTDB taxonomy): Bacteria > Pseudomonadota > Gammaproteobacteria > Burkholderiales > Rhodocyclaceae > Azonexus. Next base: position 39,319 of record JAGTRT010000009.1, on the reverse strand, counting down.
CAACGGGGTATCGGTCTGCGGCAACGCGAGGTAAAATTTCACACGACACGAAGAATACCAAAAATTCACTTGGCAAGGTGCACGCCTGACGGGAGAACATTGACATGACAGAAAATCGAACGGGCTCAGGCAGCACCAAAACCATCCAGAGCAAGGGCGCGATGGGCGCCCTTCTCGGGCTGTTTGTCGTTGCCAGCGTCGAGTTTCAGCGCCTGTGGCCGACCGGAACGAGTGCGATCTATCTCGTCGTCGCGCTGCCGCTGCTATTGCTCTGGATTGCCCATCAGTCGGGCTGGAAGGTTCCCGAGCGCATTGCCGGGCTGGCCGTCGATATTTCGATCTACGTTCTGGTCATTGCCAGCATCGGCATTCGCTTGCGGAGCGGCCAGACGAGCTCCGAGCTGGCATCGACGCTCCTCTTCTGGGCACCGCTCGTCTCTGCGTGGTGGGCCTGGCGCTATCAAAATTTGCCGCTGCGTCTGTGGCTGCTGCTGGGCGCGTTTTTTGTCATGCTAACCTGGCAATTCGCAAGCGTCCACGAACGCCTTGATGAGCACCTGATTCTTTCATTGTTCATTGCCTTGTTCGTGCGCTATGCGCTTCATGCCGACCCGCCGAGCGCCGAAACTTGCATGCCCTTGCGCGATTCACTGACCGGCCTGGCCTCGCCCGAATGTCTGGAAGCCGAGCTGGCGCACGTCTCGGCCATCTCCGACCGCTACCGTCTGCCGCTTTCGCTCATCGGCTGCCGCGTCGCGCCGGACGGTTCGTCCCCCATACTCGACGAGCACTTGTGCCAGTGCGCCAATCTGATTGCCGACCGAACCCGGTCATCGGATACCAGCTGCCAATGGGACAGGAACACCTTCGTGATTTTGTTGCCCAACACGCCGGGGGACATGGCGGGCAAGCTTGCCCGTGAGATCAGGGAGTCCTTCGAACATTTCAATTTTGGGCAAAATTTCCGGTTGACCGTCACAATTGCCGCAGTCCAGCATGAGCCTGGCGAGGATCCGATGAGCACCGTCAGCACCCTCGAAAACAAGCTCGCAAATTCAGAAACACAATGTCCGATCTGATCTATTACCTTCCGCCCCTCCTGCTGATCCTCATTCCAGCAATCTTTCACCTGCGTTCCAAGAAAAAGGTCTCCGAAACCTGCCATGCCGTGCTCAAGGAAGCGCAGGAAGCCGGCCTGACCGAACCGCCATCGTTGCACCCTGTCGTCGACCTGTCGATCTGCATGGGTTCCGGCGCCTGCGTCAGGAACTGTCCGGAAAAAGCACTTGGCGTCATCAAGGGCAAGGGCGTCCTCATCAACCCGACGCACTGCATCGGCCACGGCGCCTGCGCCCCGGCCTGCCCCGTCGGCGCCATCAAGCTCGTGTTCGGCACCGAAAAGCGGGGCATGGATATTCCCCAGGTCGATCCGGATTTCCAGACCAATATTCCGGGCATTTACATCGCCGGCGAACTCGGCGGCATGGGCCTGATCCGCAACGCGATCCGCCAGGGCACGCACGCCGTCAAATCCATTGCCGCCCGCCCGCGCGGCACGGCGGAACTCGATCTCGTCATCATCGGCGCCGGCCCGGCCGGCATCGCCGCCTCGCTGGCCGCCAAGGAAGCAGGCCTCAAGTACGTCACCATCGAACAGGAAGACTCTCTGGGCGGCACGACCTACCACTACCCGCGCAACAAGCTGGTCATGACGGCCCCCATGAAACTGCCGCTGATCGGCGAAATCAAGGTTCGCGAAATCAGCAAGGAAGAGCTCATGGAGATCTGGCAAGGCATCCTCGACAAGGCAACGCCGAACATCCAGTTCAGCGAGCGCATGGAAGAAATCAAACCCGTCGACGGCATTTACTCCATCCGCAGCAACAAGGCCACCTATACGGCAGCCAATGTCCTGCTCGCCATCGGACGTCGCGGCACACCGCGAAAACTTGGCGCCAAGGGCGAAGAACAGGCCAAGGTCGTCTATCGGCTGATTGAAGCCGACCAATACCAAGGCAAACACGTGCTGGTAGTGGGCGGTGGCGACAGCGCCCTCGAAGCCGCGCTCGATGTCGCCAACGAACCGGGCACGACGGTCATCCTGAGTTATCGCGGCAAGGCCTTCGACCGGGTCAAGCCGAAAAACCGGACCCGCCTGGCCGATGCCATTGCCGAAGGCAAAATCGAGCAGATACTGGAAAGCACGGTCAGCGAAATCGGCATTGCCGATGTGTCGCTCAAGCATGGCGACGACATCATCACGCGGCCGAACGATGCCGTCATTGTTTGCGCAGGTGGCGAACTGCCAACGCCGATGCTGAAAAAAATGGGCATCCAGGTCGATACCCGCCACGGTGAATAGGGAAAACCGGAGATTGTGAAAATGTGACATCGGTCACGGTTGAGGAAAATCTCTGCTTTACGGCACCCATATCAAGTGGGAAAATATTCCGCAAATGAAACCCAAAACAGATCCTTCCGCCCCCAGCGCCCTGTTTGCTGCGCCAGGCTGGCCTGCGCTGAACATTCGAGAAGAATCTGACGATTGGTTGCAAACACTGTTCGCCAAACGACGGCGCGGACGTAGAATGTCGCCTGACCTGTTGCCTCCCTACAGCACGGGTGATGGACTGATTCTGGTTGACCGCCGCTCACGGCACGACCGCCGCATGGCGCTCGACCAGACCAAGTCGATCACGCCCAGCCGGGGCTGAGGTCAGATGCGCGCATTTTCTATCCGTTTCCCTTCCGGCAACAGTTGATGTCAGACTCCCCTCTGCGATCCGTTCTTCTTTCAGCAATTCACCGCGTCCTTTCGCCCATCGTTCGCGTCATGCTGGCGCACGAAATCACCCTGCCGATGGCCATCGAGCTTCTGAAACGGGTCTTCGTCGAAGTGGCCGAACGCGACTTCCGGCTGGACAACAAACCATCCACCGACAGCCGGATCAGCCTGCTGACGGGCGTGCACCGCAAGGATGTCAAGCGCCTGCGCGAATTGCCCGACGTCGAAGCCAATCTGCCACCCAAGATTTCACTCAGTGCGCAAGTCGTCGCCACCTGGATTACCAGCCCGCAATGGCTGGATGAAAACGGTCAACCCCGCCCACTCCCGCGTTTGGCCCGCAAGGCGGAAGAGGCTTCGTTCGAAACGCTGGTCAGCAGCATCAGCCAGGATATTCGACCCCGCTCCGTGCTCGACGAATGGCTGCGCCTCGGTGTCGTCAGCATCAACGAAGCCGATGAAGTCGTGCTGCTCAGCCACGCTTTCGTCCCGAGAGAAGGCCTTGAAGAAAAACTGGCGTACTACGGTCACAATCTCGGCGATCACGCCGCAGCAGCGGCGGACAATGTTCTGGCAACGACCAGCCCCTGGTTCGAACGTAGCGTGCACCATGATCTGCTGACCGAAGCTCAGGTCGAAAAATTGCGTATGCGCGCTGCAAAGCTCGGCATGCAGACGCTGACCCAGTTGCATACCATGGCATCGCAACCCGCCGATGAGTCAGCAGCCTCGGACAGCGCACCCAAGAAGCGCTTTACTTGCGGCGTGTATTTCTACAGCACCGACGCGACAGAAACTGCAGCCAAGAAATGAAACGCTGCCTGCTCTCGCTGCTCGTCGCTGCGTTTCCTCTGGTCGCCTGGTCGGCCCCCGTTTGCGTCGACCCGGAGCATCCGGGAAAGAGCCATCAGGCGCGCGGCGGTATCGGCGGCACGGGAAGTCCGGCGACCCGGATCAAAGCGGGCGGAAACGAAGAATCGGGTAGCGGCGGCATCGGCGGCACCGGGTCACCCGCTGTCGGCGGCGGCATCGGTGGCACCGGCGCGCCCCTGGCGGACGGTGAATCGGTTGGTATCGTCGGCGTGGTCAGCGGCTTTGCTTCGGTTTGCGTCAATGGGGTCGAGGTTCATTTCGACCGGGGAGTCGCCGTCAATGAGAATGGCGAACCCGCCTCCATCGACAACCTCGCCGTCGGTCAGGTCGTTTCGATTGATGCCACCAATTCGACGAAGGGCTTACACGCCCGAAACATCGCCATTCTGAATGCCCTCGAGGGACCGATCACCAAACTTCCGCATGGCGGCAAGGTCATTCAGGTTCTCGGACAGAATATCGCCATCAGCCCCAACACCCGCGGACCGGGCAATGGACTCGCGCTTGGCCAACTGGTGAAGGTCAGCGGACTATCCGGTGCCAATGGCATGCTGGTCGCGACGCGTGTCCAGCCCAGCCCTGGTCTCAAGCAGGCCAGCGCGCTGGGCAAAGTCGTCAACTCGGGCAAGCAAGCCAGAATCAACGGGATTGCCATTGCCGGCACCATCGATGTGCCGGCAGCGATGGTCAAAGGTCAATGGACCGGTTCAGAAATCGTTCCGAGCAGCGTCAAGGTCGATCCCACCTATCGTTTCAAGGACAACGCCAGCCGGATACTGATCGAAGGCCTCGTTCAGGCGTCCGATGGTCGCGGAAAGATTACGGCAGGCGGTGTCGACATGTCACTGCCGAACGCAACTGCCACCCAGTTGAAAGCGCTCCAGCCAAACCGGAGGGTCTTTGTCGACGCGCAAGTTGGGCGCGCGGGCCAGCTCATTGTGAATCACATCGAACTGGGCGCCGCCGAGAGTCGTGGCCCGCAACTGCCTCGTAAATCGGAGTTGCACAGGTTCGGTTCGTCAGTCAAAACCGAAGGTATCGAGTCGGCCAGGGCGGCCGAAAAAGCCGAAAGTGCGGAGAAGTCCGAGAAGGCCGAGAAGTCCGAGAAGTCCGAGAAGGCCGAGAAGGCCGAGAAGGCCGAGAAGGCCGAGAAGGCCGAGAAGGCCGAGAAGGCCGAGAAGTCCGAGAAGGCCGAGAAGGCCGAGAAGGCCGAGAAGTCCGAGAAGGCCGAGAAGTCCGAGAAGGCCGAGAAGGCCGAGAAGGCCGAGAAGGCCGAGAAGGCCGAGAAGGTCGAAAAGGCTGAGAAGGTCGAGAAGACTGAGAAGGCTGAGAAGGCTGAGAAGGTGTCGAGAAGGCTGAGAAGGTCGAGAAGGCTGAGAAGGTCGAGAAGGCTGAGAAGGTCGAGAAGGCTGAGAAGGTCGAGAAGGCTGAGAAGGTCGAGAAGCTTGGAAAGATGGAAAAGATTGAGCGGGCTGAACGCCACTGATGCCTCTTTTTCCATCACCGACGCAAAGACCACGATAAAATCACGGTTTTATCCAAAACGCATAGGAATCTCGATTGGAAATGCGAATTCTCCCCGTTGTCTGGCTAGCCATTGCTTTGCCCAGCCATGCTGACAACAGTCTCAGTTTCAGTACCGGCCTCGATTTTTCGACCGGCAAATACGGCGCCACCGAATCGACCGATACGCTGTACATGCCATTCGGCATCAAGTATGAAACGGACGACTGGACGTTTCGCGCGACGATCCCCTACGTCGAATCCACGGGCCCCTCAACCGTTTCCGGTTCGGGTGCCGACCGGATCACGCTGAACAACGGCCAATCCACGCGCAGGAAGGAAGCCGGCCTCGGGGATATCGTCCTGTCCGGTAGCTGGAGTGCGTTGCAACAAGGCCCGTGGCTTGTCGAGCTGGCAGCCAAGGTCAAGCTCGCCACCGCCGACAAGAACAAGGGCCTGAGCACCGGGGAAAACGATTTCTCGGTGCAAACCGAGGTTTATCGGACGCTGGCGAGCCATACGCTTTTCGGGACGCTGGGCTACAAGAAAATGGGCGATCCCGATGGCACCGACCTGAAAGATCCGTTTTATGCCTCGCTGGGCTGGTCGTTTCGTGCAACGCCATCCAGTGCGCTGGGCTTGAGCTACGACTATCGCCAGAAAGTCCAGGAAAGCGGTTCGCCGATCCGCGAACTCACCGGATTCGTGACCCACAAGCTCGACCCGCACTGGAAGCTCCAGGGCTATCTCGTGTCCGGCTATTCCAACGCCAGTCCAGACGTTGGTGGCGGCGTGTTTGTGTTCTACACCTACTGATAGCTGGCCCCTGACCGGGTCAGGAAACCCGGTTTGTGGGGCCATTCGCCCTCCCGCCTCTGTCGCGGCAGCGCGTGTTTTCCCCGACTCGCCTGTGCGCTCGATTTCAAATTTGGCCATTTTTTCCGGTTGACCGTCGGAAACACCACAGACGGTCATCGCACTGAAACATTAGTGCAACAAAATGATGATCTTGAAGCCTATACTTCAGGTATCACATGGAGATCTAGCGATGCCCCATCCGCCCGCCAAACCACGCTTTCCACCGGAAAATTATCTCAACCGCGAACTCGGGCTCCTCGCCTTCAACCGGCGCGTGCTGGCGCAAGCCCAGGATGAGCGCGTGCCATTGCTCGAGCGCCTGCGCTTTCTCTGCATCGTCTCAAGCAACCTCGACGAATTCTTCGAAATCCGCATGGCCGGCCTCAAGGAACAGGTCAAGGCGCGCGCGGCGGTCACCACGACCGATGGCAAGACGGCCCTGGAAGCCTTCCGGCTGGTGTCGGCCGAAGCCCACGCCATCGTCAATGAGCAGTATCAGCACCTCAATGACGTGATCCTGCCGGCACTTTCCGAGCAAGGCATCAGCTTCCTGCGCCGGTCGTCCTGGAACGAGGCGCAGCGGGAATGGATCCGCAACTATTTCATCCGAGAAATGGTCCCGGTCCTCACGCCCATCGGGCTCGACCCCTCGCACCCCTTCCCCAAGGTACTCAACAAGAGCCTGAATTTCGCCATCGAACTCGAGGGCAAGGACGCCTTTGGACGTAGTTCGAATGCCGCCATCGTCCAAGCGCCGCGCGTGCTGCCGCGCGTCATCCAGTTGCCCGAGGAACTGGCTGGCTGCGAATACGGTTTCGTCTTCCTGTCGTCGATCCTGCACGAATTCGTCGGCGAGCTGTTCACCGGCATGACCGTACTCGGCTGCTACCAATTCCGCGCCACGCGCAACTCCGACCTCTTCGTCGACGAGGAAGAGGTCACCAACCTGCGCACCAAGTTGCAGGGCGAACTCCCGCAGCGCCATTTCGGCAACGCCGTTCGCCTCGAAGTCGCGAACAACTGCTCGGAGCCGATGACGGAATTCCTGCTTTCCCAGTTCAATCTGCAGCCGGCCGATCTTTACCGCGTCAACGGCCCGGTCAATCTCGTCCGCCTGATGCAGGTGCCGGACTGGGTCGATCGCCCGGACATGAAATTCCGCCCCTTCGTCCCCGGATTGCCCAAAGTCGTCGGCAAGGGTGTCAACATCTTCGACACGATACGCAAGACCGACGTCCTGCTTCACCATCCCTACCAGTCCTTCGCCCCGGTCATCGAGTTTCTCAGCCAGGCGGCGACCGACCCGGCCGTGGTGGCCATCAAGATGACGGTCTATCGCACCGGCACCGACTCGGTCCTCATGGAATCGCTGATCCGCGCCGCCCAGAACGGCAAGGAAGTCACCGTCGTCGTCGAGCTCATGGCCCGTTTCGACGAGGAGGCCAACATCGGCTGGGCGACCAAGCTCGAACAGGTCGGCGCCCACGTCGTCTATGGCGTCGTCGGCTACAAGGTGCACGCCAAGGCGCTGCTCATCGTCCGTCGCGAAGAAGGCGGCCTCAAGCGTTACGCCCACCTCGGCACCGGCAACTACCACCCGCGCACCGCCCGCCTGTACACCGACTTCGGCCTGATGACGGCCAACGAGGAAGTCACCAACGACGTCAGCGAAGTCTTCAAGCAACTCACCGGGCTCGGCAAGGCGCGCACACTGAAGCACCTCTGGCAGGCCCCGTTCACGCTGCAGCCGAACATCGTTACCGCCATCCAGGCCGAAGCCGAAATCGCCAAGGCGGGTGGCAAGGCGCGCATCGTCGCCAAGATGAACGCCCTGCTCGAACCGGAAGTCATCGATACCCTCTACAAGGCCTCGCAAGCCGGCGTCGAAATCGACCTCATCGTCCGCGGCGTCTGCGCCCTGCGGCCCGGCGTACCCGGCCTGTCCGACAATATCCGCGTGCGCTCGATCATCGGCCGCTTCCTCGAACACCACCGCATCTTCTACTTCCTGGCCGGCGGCGAGGAATCGGTTTACCTGTCGAGCGCCGACTGGATGGAGCGCAATTTCTTCAAGCGCATCGAACTCGCCTTCCCCATCCTCGACCCGAAACTGAAAAAGCGGGTGATTACCGAAGGTCTGAAGTTCTATCTCGCCGACAACCAGCAAGGCTGGGAAATGAACAGCCAGGGCAACTACCAGCGCCGCCGTTCATCGCGCAGCAAGCCGCACAACGGCCAGGGCGAGCTGATGGCGACACTGGGCACCGTCTGAAAGCGAATCTCACGGTCAACCGGAAAAAAAGCCCAAAATGAAAATGCGGCCCGCGGGCCGCATTTTCATTGGTGGCGAACGATCAGGCCTTTTTGCCCGTATCGTCGGGCGTGGCGAACAGGGCGACGCCCAGCGCAATCAACACCAGCGGCCACCACTTCTTGATCAGCGCGACGAGATCGAGCTCGAACCAATCCAGATTGACGCCCAGCGCCACGGCGCCAATGACGACCAGGGCGATGGCTGCAAAATTGCCTTTCATGCGAACTCCTTGACGATCAGGCGCGACGGACACCGACGACGCCTTCGACGTCGTGGATCAGTGTCAGCGTGCGCTGCATTTGCTGCAGGTTGGTAATCTCGACGGTGAAGCTCATGTGCGCCTTGCCCTGCTTGGATTGCGTATTGACGCCAATCACGTTGAGCTTTTCGCGCGTGAAAATTTCGGAAATATCGCGCAGCAGGCCCTGACGGTCGTGCGCATCGACCACGATGTCGGTCGCGAAGACGCCCGTCGTGGACTGCCCCCAATCCGTCTCGATCACGCGTTCCGGATGCAGGGCAGCAAGATTCGAGAAATTCGGGCAATCCATGCGATGGATCGAAATGCCCTTGCCACGCGTGATGAACCCCTGGATTTCATCCGGCGGCGCCGGTTTGCAGCAACGGGCCAGTTGCGTCAGCAGCTTGTCGACACCGACGATGAGGATACCCTGATTGCCCTGTACCGGCTTGCTCGGCTTGGCCACCACCTCGTCCGGCAGCTGCGTCTCGGCCAGCAGGTCGCCGCCCTTGGCCACGGCCTGGAACTGCCGCTGATTCAGATCACCGCGCGCCGCGGCAATGTACAGATCGTCAGCCTTGGCAAAACCGAGCTTGCGCGAAAGTTCTTCGATATTCGCCCCGGTCTGCCCTGCCCGCTGCAATTCCTTGCCGATCAGATTGCGGCCTTCGCTCAAGGTTTCTTCGAGCGCCAGATTCGAGAACCAGGCGCGCACCTTGACCCGCGCGCTCTTGGTATGGATGTAGCCGAGCAGCGGATTCAGCCAGTCGCGCGACGGCCCGCCCACCTTCGCGGTCACGATCTCGACCTCCTGCCCCGTTTCGAGCGAGGTGTTCAACGGCACCAGCTGGCCGCCAATCTTGGCGCCCCGGCAACGATGACCGAGATCGGTATGCACGCGGTAGGCGAAATCGACCGGCGTCGAGCCGGCTGGCAGGTCAACCACCTTGCCCTGCGGCGTGATGACGTAGATGGTCTCGTCGAGCGCTGCCTGCTTGTAATGCTTGACCCAGTCCGAACTGTCGGCGACTTCGTCCTTCCAGGTCAGCAGCTGGCGCAGCCAGGCGATCTTTTCATCGTAATCGTCCTCGGTCGTCCGCTTGCTGCCTTCCTTGTAGCGCCAGTGCGCCGCAACGCCGAGTTCGGCGTGCTTGTGCATTTCCCACGTACGAATCTGGATTTCCAGGCTGCGCCCGTCCGGACAACGCACGGCGGTATGCAGCGAGCGATAGTTGTTGCCCTTGGGATTCGAGATGTAATCGTCAAACTCCTTGGGGATCGGCAACCACAGGTTGTGCACGATGCCGAGCGCCGTGTAGCACTCGCGCAGGTCATCAACGATGATGCGCAGGGCGCGCACGTCATAGACCTCAGAGAACTCGACGCCCTTTTTTCGCATCTTGTTCCAGATGCTGTAGATGTGCTTCGGGCGGCCATAGATTTCGGCGTTATGCACGCCCACCGCCTCGAGTTCGCTACGCACCCTGGCCACGGCATCGACGATGAACTGCTCGCGTTCGCTACGTTTTTCATCGAGCAGCTTGGCCAGTTTCTTGTAGGTCTCCGGATGGATGAAGCGGAAGGACAGGTCCTCCAGCTCCCATTTCAATTCCCAGACCCCGAGCCGGTTGGCCAGCGGCGAATAGAGTTCCAGCGTTTCGCGCGCCACCTGCACGCGCAGATCGTCCGGATTGGCCGCATAGAAGCGCAGGGTCTGCGTCCGACTGGCCAGGCGCAGCAGCACGACGCGGATGTCTTCGACCATGGCCAGCAGCATCTTGCGCAGCACTTCGATCTGCGCCTTCATCTCGGCTGGATTGACCTCGCCCGCCTCGATGTTGGTGGCGACGAAACCCTTGGTGATCGGACGCAGCTTGTTGAGCCGCGAGATGCCATGCACGAGGTGCGCAGCCGGCTTGCCGAAACGCGCCTCGATCGTCGCGACGCCATGCTCATCCTGCGCCGGAATGGCAAAGAGCAACGCCGCAATCCGCGATTCGACATCCAGCTTGAGGCCGGCAATGATGACCGCCATGCCCAAAGCATGCGACCAGATCCGTTCGCCGCTCCCCAACGCGCGCTCGCCATAGGCGGTCCACGCATACTCGACCGCCGCCTTGAGACGCTCAGCCTCGGCCGGTGGCAGCCCCTCGGCCAGCGTGGCCAGGAACTGATCGAAGTCGCTCAGTGAAGCGACAGAGTGAACAACGGAAACCATATTAGGGATTATACCGTCTGAGAGGCCTTCTCCGGCTCAGGCATAATCGCCCCATGTCTGCAATATTCACTCGCTACTTCGCCAACCCCTACCTCCTCCTGACCCTGACGGTACTCTTCTGGTCGGGCAACATGGTCGTCGGACGCGGCGTCCGCGGCGACATTCCGCCACTGACCTTCGCCTTCTGGCGCTGGATGATCGCCTTCGTGCTCATCCTGCCGCTGGCCCTGCCACACCTCAAGACCCAGTGGCCGCTGCTCAAGCAGGGCTGGAAGCCGCTGCTCGTTCTCGGCCTGCTCGGCGTTGGCGGCTACAACACCTTCGCCTACATCGCCCTGCAGAACACCAGCGCAACCAACGCCGCCCTGCTCAATTCCTTCGTGCCTATCGCCACCATCGCCATTTCCTGGGCCTTCCTCGGCAAACACCTGCGGCGAATCGAAGCCTTTGGCGTCCTCATTTCGCTCTGTGGCGCAGTAACCATCGTCTCGCGCGGCGATCTGGCTGTGCTCGCCCACCTCAACCTCAACATCGGCGACGTCTGGATGCTCGTCGCCGTGCTCGACTGGGCCATCTACACCGTCGCGCTGGCCTGGCGCCCGGCGGGCGTCCATCCCATGCTCATGCTCGGCGCGACGACGGCCATCGGCCTTTGCGCCCTCGGCCCGGCCTACGCCTGGGAACTGGCGCAGGGCAAGCACCTCAACCTGCGCCTCGGCTCGCTGACCGCCCTGGCCTATGTCGGCATTTTCCCCAGCTTCATCGGCTACATCTTCTACAACAAGGGCGTCGCCGAGGTCGGCGCCAACAAGGCCAGCCTGTTCATCCACCTCATGCCGGTCTTCGGCACCCTGCTCTCCTTCCTGTTTCTCGGTGAAGTCCCGTTCTGGTACCACTATTTCGGCATCGCGCTGATTTTCACCGGTATCTGGCTGACCATGAAGCGATGAGAAGCCTGATCGAGCGCCTGCGTGGCAAAAGCCCCAAGGCCATTCCCAACCATCTCTGGAAAACCGTCACGGCTGCACTGCCCTTCGTCGGCACGCTCGATGCGGACGAACAGCAACAACTCAAGTCGCTCGCCGAAACCTTCCTCGCCGAGAAGGAATTCAGCACCGCCGGCGCGCTCGAACTGACCGACGAAATCTGTCTGTCCATCGCCATCCAGGGCTGCCTGCCCATTCTCAAGCTGGGCCTCGGCGCCTATCGCGACTGGGTTGGCATCGTCGTCTATCCCGACGAATTCGTCGTCCCGCGACGGATCGAGGACGAATCTGGCGTCGTGCATGAATACGACGACGTGCTCTCCGGCGAAGCCTGGGAAGGCGGGCCGCTCATCATTTCATGGAGCGACGTGCAACTCGCCGGCGATGGCTACAACGTCGTAATCCATGAGTTCGCCCACAAGCTGGACATGCTCAACGGCGAGGCGGACGGCATGCCGGCGCTGCATTCGGGCATCACCGAAACGGAATGGGAAGCAAAGTTCTCGGCGGCCTACGACGACTTCTGCGAGCGTGTCGACCAGTGCGAAGAGACGGCCATCGACCCCTACGCCAGCACCGACCCGGCCGAGTTCTTCGCGGTCCTCAGCGAATGCTTCTTTGACGCTCCGGATCTCGTCATCCAGGACTATCCGGCCATCTATGGCCTGCTTTGCCGCTACTACCGTCAGGACCCGATGGCGCGGCTGACGAACGCGCACAACCCTTCCAGCACGGCCAGTTCCTGATCGCGATGCGGTGAATGGCCGCATTCAGGCAATTTGAGCAAGGTCGTGCCGGGCACTTTCTCGGCAATCACCTCGATCTGGCGCATCGTGGCGTATTCATCATCCTCGCCCTGAATGGCCAACACCGGGCGGCGGATCTTCGGCAGGTATTCCTCGATGTTCCAGTCACGGAACGCCGGCGATAGCCAGGTATCGTTCCAGTCGCTGAAAACGCGTTCGGTCTGCTCGTGATGGTAACGCGCCAGTTTCTTCGGCAGGTCGGTGGTCTGCCAGGCCGTGCGGGCGTCGCGAATACCGGCCAGCGTGATGTCCTCGACGAACTCGTGCGGCGCCATGACGGCCACGCCCAGCGGCGCCTCGGGAAAGGCACCGGCAAAAATCAGGGCGATGCTGCCGCCGTCGCTGTGCCCGATCAGCAGTGGCCGCTCGATATGGAGTGCAGCCAAGAGCGCCGGCAGCATTTCCTCGCCCTCACGGTGCATGTAGCGCGGGGTTCGTGGCTCGGCGTAGGCCTCGGAGCCGCCATAGCCGGCCCGCGACCAGACGATCAGCCGACAACCGGTTGCCGCCGCCAGCTTTTCCGGAAAGTGGCGCCACATGCTGACGCAGCCCAGGCCTTCATGCAGCAGCAAAAGCGTCGGACGGCCCTCAGCCGTTGCCGGAAAATCACGATATTCGAGCTTCAGCCCCTGAACAACGATGTGTCTCATGCGCTCAACAGAAAGTCCCGGACGACGGCGATCTGATCTGCCGACTGGAACATCGGCGCATGACCGACACCGTCGATTTCGGCCAGTTTGGCCATCGGCCCGCAACTGCCCATTTTTTGCCACGTGTCACGGGTCAGCAAATCGGAAACCGCGCCGCGAATGGCCAGGGTCGGACATTTGACCTGCCCGTAGAGCGGCCAGAGATCGACATCCTTGTCGGCGAAGGCCGCGCGGAATGGCTCGGCTATGCGCGGATCGTAGCGGAAGCGCCAGCGACCGTCGCTGCCCTGCGCCACGCTGGTTTCGGTGAGGTGATACCACTGGGCCTCGGTCAGCGCGCCGAACGGCTCACTGACCAGCTTGACGAAGGCCAGCGCCTCGTCGAAGGTGGCCCAGTCGGGATCGGTGCCGACATAGGTGCCAATGCGCTGCAGCGATTCGGCGGTGATGACCGGCCCGACATCGTTGAGCACAAGCTTGCGGATCGGCGAATTCTCCTGCGCCGCCAGCGCCATGCCGATCAGCCCGCCCATCGAGGTACCGACCCAATGCACGGTTTCAACATTCAGGCGGGCGATCAGCGTGACCATGTCGCCCACGTATTGCGGAATGCCATAGGCGGCCGGGTCGCGCAGATGGGCGCTCCGGCCGCGCCCGACAACGTCCGGACAAACGACGCGGTAGTGTCCGGACATGGCCTCGGCCAGTGCGTCAAAATCGCGGCCGTTTCGCGTCAGGCCATGGACGCAGACGAGCACGCGCGGATTGTCGCGCGCTCCCCACTCTGTATAGGCCATCCGGTGCAGGCCGGAAGGACTGAGGCATTGCACGGTTTGTTGTTTGAATTGCATGGTCTCTCTCCTCTACCGCCAATGTATCACTGGCCATGCCAGTACCGGCGATGTTCATCCCGCCATCCTGACACAGCCACGCCATCGCTGCCCATTCTGATACGGATGGCGCCGTCGCGGTCGGTGCGCGCAATCCTCGCCCCCATCGCCGCGTAGCGCGCCAGCACCTCGGGCTTGGGGTGTCCGAAGCGATTGCGATAGCCGACCGGAATCACCACCTCCTTTGCCCCCACCGCCTGCAGGAAAGCCGGCGTCGATGATGTTTTCGACCCATGGTGGGGCATGAGCATGATGTCGGCCGCCAGGCCATCCGGATAGCGCTGGAGGAGAGCCGCCTCATCAGGCGCCTCGATGTCCGAGGTGAGCAGCATCCGCCGACCGCCGGCTTCGATGCGCAGCACGCAGGATAGATGGTTCGACTTGCTGTCGCCCTCGTACGCGTCCGCCGCCGGGTGCAGCACAGTGAAGCGGACACCATCCCAATCCCACTGCTGGCCGGCGATGCAGGGCTGCCCGCCGATACCGGCGACCGACGACAGCACCTCCTCAACCTCCAGGGCTGCACGAACCGACGCCGTGCCGCCGGCATGGTCGGCGTCGCGATGCGTCACCATGAGTTTGTCGACCCGACCGATGCCCTGCGCGCGCAGGTATGGGACGACGACACGCTGACCGGCATCCGATTCGGCGCTGTAGAGCGGACCGGGATCGTAGATCAGTGTGTGCTCGCGCGTCCGGACAACGGTGGCCAGGCCCTGTCCGACATCAAGGACGGTCACCCGGGCCTCACCCTCGGGCGGCTTGTCGACGGGCCAGAACAGGGCCGGAATCATCAACACGGCCCCCAGGCCGCGGCCGGGCATGCCGCGTGGCAAGAGGCAGACGGCCACGCCGATACCCGCCGCCAGCGCTGCCCACAGCGGCGGCGCCGGCGCCAGCCAGACCGGCCAGGTCGCACACCAGTTGAGGAAGAGCATGAGCCAGTCCATGACCCAATGCGCCAGCGCGAGGATGGGCCACCATGGCACCAGCGCGCCGAGCAAGGCCAGCGGGGTAACGATGAAGCTGATCACGGGGATGGCCAGCGCATTGGCCAACGGCGAGACCAGCGAAAACTGCTGGAAAACGAGAAGCAGGATGGGCAGCGAGGCCAGTGTCGCCGCCCATTGCACGACGCCCCAGGCCCGGACTTTCGCCCAGCGCCCGCGCGCCTCGCCAACCGTTGCCGAGCCGATGTAGAGCAAGGCACCCACGGCGCAGAACGACAGCCAGAAGCCCGCCGCCAGCACCGCCCACGGATCGAACAGCACGACGACCAGCAAGGCCAGGCTCAATATCCGGCTCGGCGCAACGATGCGCCCCGAGAGCATCGCAGCTGCGGCCACCAGCAACATGTAGAGCGTGCGCTGGGCGGGCACGGCAAAGCCGGCAAGCAGCGCATAGGCAAAAGCCGCCGCGCAGGCTGCCAGCAACCCGGCCTTCTGCGCCGGCAGGCGCAGCGCCAGACGGGGAACGCGTCGCCAGCCCAAGCCCACCAGCCAGCCGAAGAGCGCCGCGACCATCGTGACGTGGAGCCCCGAAATGCTCATGAGATGGGTCGTCCCTGTCCGGTTGAAGGTCGTCCACAAATCGCCCTGAATGGCCTTCTGATCGCCGACGACGAGGGCGACCAGCACACCGGCCCAGGGATAGGCCTCTTCCGGCAGGATGCTGAAAAACGATTCGCGGATGGCGAAACGCGTCCGTTCGATGATGTAGCCCGGTTGCCAGACCATCTCGTCGAGGCGCTGCGGCGAATTGGGGCGGATGTAGCCGCTCGCCCGGATATCGCGTTCGAGCAGCCAGGCCTCGTAATCGAAGCCGCCAGGATTGGCGTTGCCGTGCGGGCGCTTGAGACGCACGGTAAAGCGCCAGCGTTCGCCGGGACGCACCGGCAAGCGGACGAATTGCTCGTCGTCGCGCCGCCCCTGGTACCAGGAGAGCATGATGCGCCCAGGCACGACGGATCCCACGGTCAACCGGAAATTTACGTCAAATTCGAAACGTGTTCCGTTGCTGAAATCTTGCGGCAGGCCGGCGACGACGCCGACCACCTCGACATCGCGCCCCTCCCATTCGGCACCCAGTTCGTCGGCCAGTCTGGTTTCAGCCCGCCAATCGGCCCAGGCCACGCCCAGCGCGAAGCAGCCGAAAATGGCCAGCAGTCGAACAGGCCATCCCGACCAGCGCAACCGGGGCACCACCAGCAACCCGCCGGCCAGCGCCCACGGCGCCCAGCCGGGCAGTTCCGGCTGCATCTGCAGGCACAGGATGCCGGCCGCGAAAGCGAGAATATTCAGGCGCATGCCGTCATAATAAACTGACGAACGACGACGCAAGCGAGACGTCGTTCCCCGTGCAGAAAGTACCCTCGGCGTGCAAGGGCAGGATTTCGTTTACCGCCAGCGCGGGGACGACAAATTCGGGCGCCGGGTTAATATTGCAGGCATGCGCCGGACCCTGAAAAAATACCTGCCCGATCCGCAAACGATCCGCGACAACCCCTGGCTGCGGCCGTTTGCCTCATCGCTGCTGCACCCGCGGCTGTGGCACCTGAACCGCCATTCGGCAGCGGGCGCGGTCGCGGCCGGGCTGTTCTGCGGCCTGATCCCCGGTCCGCTGCAGATGCTCGGCGCAGCGGTCTGCGCGTTGATCTTCCGCGTCAATCTGCCGCTCGCGATGTTCGTGACCTTCTACACCAACCCGTTCACCATCGTGCCGCTCTACCTGCTGGCCTACCAGATCGGGCGGCTGACAATCGGCCAGAGCAACGGCTTCATCACACCACCGTCCTTCAGCGCCACCGACTTCATCGGCTGGACCAACGCCATGCAAAGCTGGATGCTCTCCGTCGCCCAACCGCTCGGCATCGGCCTCGTCCTGCTCGCTGGCGGCCTCGCTGTCGTCGGCTATTTCGCGACGAAAACGGCCTGGCGGATCTACCTGATCAACGCGTGGCGGCGCCGCAAAAAACTCAGGTCCGGAAGCGGGCGATAGCTGTCGTCAGCGCGTGCGCCAGCTTGCGCAGCGTATCTGACGTAGCGGCATTGCCACTCGCCGCTGTGCTGTTTTCCTCAGCCATCTGGGCGATGCGCTCGACGTTCTGCGCGATCTCGGTGCTGGCCACTGCCTGTTCGCGCAAGGCTACGGAAATCTCGGAAACGGCATTGAGAACCTGACGCGACTGGGCCTGAACCAGACCAATCGCTTCACCGGCGAGGCGTGCCTGCTCGACGCCAGACGACACCCGCGCAACGCCCTCCTTCATGCTCGATACCGCCGTCGCCGTACCTGACTGAACGGCCGAAATCATGTCCGAAATTTCCTGCGTCGATTTGGTCGTCCGTTCGGCCAGCTTTCTAACCTCATCGGCCACCACGGCAAAGCCACGCCCCGACTCGCCGGCCCGCGCCGCCTCGATGGCAGCATTGAGCGCCAGCAGGTTGGTCTGGTCGGCAATATCCTTGATCGTGCCGACGATGGCCGAGATCTGTCCGGATTGTTGACCGAGAGCCTCGACCGCAGCAGCCGATTCATTGACAGTCAGCGCAATGCCCTGAATTTCACTGACCACCCCCTGCACGATCTGGCCACCACGTGTCGCAACCTCATCCGATTCTCGCGAGAACATCTGCGCATCCTGCGCATTGCGGGAAATATGATCGATGCCAACGGTCATTTGCTCGACGGCGGCCGCCATGCTTGAGGCAGAATCGCTCTGTGAGGCAGTGCCCGAAGAAATCTGCTGACTCGACGACGCCAGTTGTTCAGCCGCTTCATTGAGTTGACGAACGTCTTCCTGAATGCCCCCGAGCAATTTTCGGAAGGCCGCTGCCATACCATTGAAATTCTGGCCGGCGCCATGAAGTTCATCGACACCCTGCGTATCGAACTCGGTCGTCAGGTCACCATCGGCCAAACGGCTGGCGCCGCGCGAGAAGTCCCCGACGCTGTTGATGACCGAATAATAGGTACCAATGCCAAGATACATGACGAGCAGGGAAATGCCGACAGCCATGCCGATTTCCAGCAACAGAACCTTGCGCAACCGATCGATCCGCCCCTGCAATTGATGCTCGAATTGCGGAATCAGCGTATCGAACATGACCTTGTAGCCGAGGTCGATAACCTGCGTCGTCATCGCAAAATAATCCTGCGGCGCTGTCGCGTACTTTTCCCCCAAAATATCGTCACGAACCAGGACAAAAATCTTCTCAGCCCCCGCTGAAAATTCCCTGGTCGGACCCGAAAGGGCCGGCTGCATCGCCGACGAATAGCGCATCACCTTTTCCAGATTGATGTTCTGTGCGCGCAGCGTACCTTCCATCTGCGCCAGGATCGACGAAAACTCGACCCGCTGCTGCTGCGACAATTCCTTCTTGGTCAGCAGGCCGGTGCCACGCGCCCGAGTAATCCCCATTTGTTCAAGCATCGCCGGCATCTTGGTGACCAGCGTATCCATGAAATAGTAGGTATCCATGACCGGATCGAGGGTCATTTGCGTCTCGTCGGCCACCGTCACCATGAATTGCAGGACGTTGCCGATCATTTGCGTATGGCGCTTGATATTCTCGGGCGGCGTCCACGTCAGCCCTTGCCCGGCAATGGCGTCCCAGTCACGACGAATCGCCTTCCAGTCAGCCGTTTCGCGCAACAGGGGCGAGAGCGCCGTATCGGTAGCCACGATGGCTGCAGCCACCTCTTTTTCCTTGGCAGCCCGCTTCTCCTTCATTCCCTCGTTGCCGTTGAGCACGCCAGACGACAATCCGCGATGCTGCTGCATTGCCTGTGCCAGGCGATTGATCGGCTTGATCATCTGCAGCCCGGCCATTTCCTGCTCGGCCGTTGCGATATCCCGACTCAGGAAGGAAAAAACAGAATAGAGCAGAACCAGCATCACAACCAGCACTGCCGAACCGAGCAGCAAGAACTTGCTGTTGTAGCGAAGCCGGTTCATCAGGGCGACTGCCGGGGAAAAAAGAGCTTGCATTTCGAATCTCCTCAGCGTCTCGCCGATAGCAATAATCGCTATGTTAGTTTAATCATATTTTTATTGTATGACACTTATCAAACTATTAGCAAAGAACACCGTCATTCAAATTTAGCACCCGATCCGCCCTCGCTGCCAGGCGCTGATCGTGCGTCACGACGATCAGACTAGCCTGCTGCTCGCGCACGCGCTCGATGAGCAAACCGAAAACAATCGAAGCCGTATGGCTGTCGAGGTTACCGGTCGGTTCGTCGGCCAACAGACACGACGGATCGCTGACCAGCGCGCGGGCGATGGCGGCGCGCTGACGCTCGCCACCGGACAGTTCGCCGGGACGATGCTCCACCCGGTGGCCGAGGCCAACGGCGGTGAGAATCTCGCCGGCTTTCCGCAAGGCTTCGCCGCGTTCCACCCGACGAATCAGCAAAGGCATGGCCACATTTTCCAGCGCTGAGAACTCCGCCAGCAGATGATGGAACTGATAGACGAAGCCGAGATGCCGGTTGCGCCAGTCGCCACGTTCAACTTCGCCGAGCGACGAGAAGTCGCGCCCCATCAGCATGACGTTGCCTGCCGTCGGCGTATCCAGGCCGCCCAGCAAATGCAGCAAGGTACTCTTGCCGGAACCGGAGGCACCGACAATGGCCAGCGTTTCCCCGGGATTGACCTGGAGGTCGATACCGGACAGCACAGGCACGTCCAGCCCGCCGCCCCGAAATACCTTGGACAGCCCGCGGGCGATCAGAATCGGCTCACTCATAGCGCAGGGCCTCCGCCGGATTGACGCGGGAAGCCCGCCAACTGGGGTAAAGCGTCGCCAACAGGGCGAGCACGAAGGCAATCAGCGTGACGCCCCAGACATCGCCCCACTGCAACTCGGAAGGCAGGTCGGAGATGTAATAGACCTCCTTCGAAAGGAAATGCACGCCGAGCAACTGTTCGATGAAGGGGACAACGACGTCGATGTTGAGCGCCAGCAGCACGCCACCAACGATGCCGAGACCGAGTCCGATGAAGCCGACCAGCGCCCCCTGCACGACGAAGACCGCCATGATCGACAGCGGCCGCGCCCCGAGTGTGCGCAGGATGGCGATGTCGGCCTGCTTGTCGGTGACCGCCATGACCAGCGTCGACACGAGGTTGAAGGCGGCGACGGCGACGATCAGCGAGAGGATGATGAACATCATGTTCTTCTCGATCTGCACGGCGCGGAAGAAATTGGCGTGGCTGCGCGTCCAGTCGCTCAGGTAGGCGTCGGCGTCGATGTAACGGACCAGTTCGCGGGCAATGCGCGGCGCCTGGAAGAGATCGTCGACCTTGAGCCGCACGCCGGTCACCCGGTCGTCCATCTGGTAGAGCTTCTGCGCGTCTTCGAGATTGATCAGGGCCAGCCCCGAGTCGTACTCATACATGCCGACTTCAAAGATGCCGACGACCTTGAATGATTTGAGGCGCGGCATCACGCCGGCCGGCGTCACGGTGCCCTGCGGCGCGATCAGCGTCAGCTTGTCGCCGGTAAACACCCGCAGCGAACGGGCCAGGTCGGAGCCCAGCACGACACCGAACTCACCCGGCCGCAGGTCGTCAAGACTGCCGCTCTGGATCGTCTTGCGAAAATCGGCGACGCGGTCTTCCTGATCGGGCAGGATGCCCCGTACCAGCGTGCCCTTGACCGTGCCATCGACGCTGAACATGCCTTGCGACTGGACAAACGGCGCGCTGGCCCGGACTTCCGGATGCTTGCTCGCCTGCTCGGCAACAAGGGCCCAGTTCGGCAACTCGCCATTCACGCCAGTAATCTGGATGTGCGATGCAACGCCGAGGATGCGCGTGCGCAGTTCCTTCTGGAAGCCGTTCATGACCGACAGCACCACGATCAGGGCGGCCACGCCGAGCCCGATACCGAGCATCGAAATGAGCGAAATGAATGAAATGAAGTGATTGCGTTTCTTGGCGCGCGTGTAGCGCAGGCCGATCAACAGCTCGTAAGGCAATGCCATTCGTATAACAACCGGGCGACGAAAGTCGCTATGGTACACTTTTTGGTCGCTTATCCCTTGTCTGCTGCCCGTGCGCCTCACCCTGCTTGTCCCCGAACTGATCTGGCCAGAACCGAACGACCAACTGACCCTCAGAAAAATGGCGGCGCCCGGCTTCGAATGGCTGGCTGCCCGCGCCGCATTCTCCCGCCTGCCGCGCCGAGCCTTCGAAGATGTGCTGGCCATGCAATTCGGGCTTACTGACGCGCCTTTCGGTGCCTTGCGCCTGCACGGCGAAGCCGGGAAGAACCCGACCAGCGACGGCCATTGGCTGTGTGCCGACCCCGTCCACCTGCGCTTTCACCACGAACGCATTGTCCTCGCCGATGCCGGGGCCTTCGAGATTGAACTCGATGAAGCCCATGCCATCGCGGGCGCATTGAACGCCGAATTCGGCGACATCGGTCAGTTCCATGTCGCCGCCGCGCGCCGCTGGTACCTGCGCCTGAATGCGGCGCAGCCCCACCATGCCGAGCCCATGTCCACCGTTGCCGGGCGGCGCCTCGACGATGAACTGACCGACAAGAACGGCCCGTTGACCCGCTGGCTCAACGAGGTCCAGATGTTCCTGCACGGCCACCCGGTCAATGCCCGCCGTCAGGCCGAGGGAAAACCGGCCGTAAACAGCCTGTGGCTGTGGGGTGGCGGAAATCTTCCGGAGATTCCGGAACCGCCCTTCACCGCCCTGTGCAGCGACAATCCGCTGGCCATCGGCCTGGCGCTGGCCGCCGGTATCGAAGCCCCGCCCTGCCCGGCCAGCCTCGCCACACTGCTCGCCGACGCCGCACCGGACGATCATCCACTCGTCGTCCTCGACAGCCTGCTGCCGCCGGTGCTTTATGAAAACGGCGACGACTGGCGTAACGCCTTTGCGGCGCTGGATCGCGACTGGTTCGTCCCGCTCGGTGACGCGCTTGGCCGCAAGATCGACACGCTGACCCTCATCGCCCCGACCATCTACGGCCAGCTCACCTGGAGGCTGCACGGCAAGGACCGCTGGAAATTCTGGCGCAAGGGTGCCGCATTGCCATCCATCGCCAAGGGACTGGCCGAAGGAACAGCGCCATGACCAAGGTCACCACCCGCAGCGCACCACCCCGCACCGTCTGGCAGCTTGAACAACAGGGCCTGCACCCGCTGCTCGCCCGGCTCTACGCCGCTCGCGGCATCACCGACAAATCCGAGCTCGACTACGAACTCAAGTCGCTGATCCCGCCCACGGCACTGACCCATGCCACGGATGCCGCCCAACTGCTGGCCGACGCCATCGAGGCCGAGGCGAAGATGCTGATCATCGGCGACTACGACTGCGACGGCGCCACCGCCACGGCCGTCGGCATGCGCGCACTAAGGGCGCTCGGCGCCGATGTCGACTTCCTGCTGCCCGACCGCTTCAAGCTGGGCTACGGCCTGTCGCCGGGCATTGTCGATGTGGCCGCCCAGCAATCGCCCGACCTCATCATTACCGTCGACAACGGCATCGCCTCGCTCGAAGGCGTCGCCCGCGCCCAGCAGCACGGCATCGCGACGCTGATCACCGACCACCACCTGCCTGCCGAAACGCTTCCCGAGGCCGACTGCATCGTCAATCCCAACCAGCCCGGCTGCGACTTCCCGTCGAAGTGCATCGCCGGCGTCGGCGTCATGTTCTACGTCATGCTCGCCCTGCGTGCCGAGCTGCGCGAACGGGGCTATTTTGCAGAACGCCCGGAACCCAATTTCGCCAACCTGCTCGACCTCGTCGCGCTGGGCACCGTCGCCGACGTCGTCAAGCTCGACCGCAACAACCGTATCCTCGTCAGCCAGGGCCTCAAACGCATGCGCGCCGGCCAGATGCAGCCCGGCATCGCCGCCCTGTTCAAGGCCGCCGGGCGCGACCCGAAAAAGGCGACGGCGATGGATCTCGGCTTCATCCTAGGCCCCCGCCTCAACGCCGCCGGCCGCCTCGCCGACATGCGCCTCGGCGTCGAATGCCTGCTCACCGATGACGCCAGCCGCGCCCTGCAAATCGCCCAGGAACTCGACACCCTCAACCGCGAACGCCGCGAAATCGAATCCGGCATGCAGGAACAGGCGCTCGTCCTGCTCGACTCGCTCGACGCCAATGAGGCCTCCCCGGGCATCGCGCTCTTTGACGAAAGCTGGCACGAAGGCGTCGTCGGCATCCTCGCCTCGCGCATCAAGGACAAACTGCATCGCCCCGTTTTCGCCTTTGCGCCCGGCGAAGGCGGCATCGTCAAAGGCTCCGGCCGCTCGATTCCCGGCCTGCACCTGCGCGACGCCCTCGACCTTGTCGCCAAACGCGCCCCTGGCCTGCTCATCCGCTTCGGCGGCCACGCCATGGCGGCCGGCGCTACGGTCAACGCAGAAAACTTCGAAAAATTCAAATCCCTGTTCGCCGAAGTCGCCGGCGAACTACTCGCCCCGGCCGACCTGACCCGCACGCTGGAAACCGACGGCAACCTCGAAGGCGGCTACATCTCCCTCGAAACCGCCCGCCTGCTCGAAAACGAAATCTGGGGCCAGGGCTTCCCGGCGCCGCTGTTCATGGACGAATTCGACGTCGAACAGCAACGCGTGCTCAAGGAAAAACACCTCAAGCTCCGCCTGCGCAAAGGCGACACCCGCATCGACGCCATCCAGTTCAACTTCACCACCCAGCCCGGCAACCGCACCCGCCTCGCCTACCGACTGGCCATCAACGAATACATGGGCGTCGAAAGCCCACAGTTGATGGTGGAACACCTAGAATAACAATCGATTTTGCGCCCCCAGAAAATAAAAGAGGTGCCTTAAGGCACCTCTAAATTAATCCTGACGAAAGCTCAGTTTTTCCTACGCTGAATCATAACAAGACCAAGAAGTCCGAAACCGAGCAGGGCAAGTGTTTCCGGTTCAGGAATATCGTTCGACGGCTGAGGATCTCGAGCCCAAACAGAGATGTACGAAATGGTTTGGGCCTTTCCTCCATCATTCGTGAAATCGTCAGTATTCCAGGTTCCAGTGAAAGAATAGGGGGTGACAAAATCAAACCCAGTCAGACCCTGTCCAAGAATATTGAAATTGAAATCGTAGACACCAAAACCATCCTTTCCAGAATGCAAGACAAAGGCTAGGTGATCAAATGCGTTGCGCCCTAGAACAGCCTGAACTTTCGAAATGATGTCCGTTGTGGTTATTAACTTCCACTCGCCCTTGGTGCAATCACCGTTGGTGCAAACGAACTCAACCTTCAATACCTGCGCTATCAAAGAAAGGCCATCCGCATCCAAGGGTTTCGAGGGATACTCTACAGTTGTCCATGCTCCATTCGCATAGTCACCCTTAGCCAATTTGATCCAACCCGGATCCGTAGCAGTTCCGTTGCCATCAAGATCAAGCATCTGGTCTGCCGGGGTTGTGAGGAACTCACTGCCCGAGAGGACCGTAGTCGAACCCTTCTTTTCGCCATTCAGGAGACCATCTCCAAGCCGCCCGATATTCTCATCGGGCGCGAGAACGCCATCTCCATTGACCCCATTGATCTTATACGTCCCAAGGCAACCTGTTGCAGTTTGAGAACCAGAGTAAATCACCCCAGCACCATCTAATGGACTCTTCTCAATGCTCGAAATCGTGACGCTATCCAGCGAACACGTAGCCGCAAGCGCTACATTCGCCAAAAACAAATTGGTGAGCAAAACGGCTGAAAGTACAACGAGGGATTTGGATTTTGCAGATTTCATTTTGGACACCTTGTGCTTAAGGCCGTATCGAATTTAACGGCTCCAGTTACCAATCAGCACAAGCCATGCCACTTTGAAATCACATGGAATAGACAACCAACCCACAAGCCCTTCCAGACAGCCAAAATCGCATTTTCATAACTCGAAAACCAGCCCCTGTAAAGTTTTCCGACACGACAAGACTGGAAAGCACCATCCAGCGGGGAGAGTCGTTAGTACCGAACCCCTTCCGGCGGCACGAACGAGTTCAGCACGTGCAGATAAGCCGCCCGCGCGAAAGTGCTCGGGTTGGGGGAGTTCTGCTGGCTCATTGAGCCTTTCATTTGCGCGACCGAGGCGTATTCGCGCTCGGTCAGCCATTCTTCGATTCCCTGAAGCACATCGCTGAGTGCATGGGGGCCGCGTTTGAGCAGGGCGCTGGCCATGTGGATGACGTCGGCACCGGCGAGCAGGAGTTTGAGGGCGTCGGCTGGCGTATGAACGCCGCCGGTGGCGGCCAGCGAGAGATTGGTGCTGCCGCGCAGGATGGCGATCCAGCGCATGGCGAGCAGGATGTCGGCCGAGGTCGACAGCTGCACCTGATCGACGACGCTCAGCGTTTCCAGGTCGATGTCAGGCTGGAAGAAGCGGTTAAAGAGCGATATGCCGGCAGCTCCGGCCGCTTCGGCCTGGTGGACGAAGTGCGGTAGCGAGGAGAAGAAGGGCGACAACTTCATGCCGACCGGGATGCTGACGGCGGTCTTGAGCTCCTGCAGCAAGGAGATGTGGTGGTCTTCGATGGCGGCGCCGGAGACCTTGGGGTCGCTCGGCATGTACCAGGCGTTGAGTTCGAGCGCATCTGCTCCCGCCGACTCGAGCTCCTTGCCGAGTTCGACCCAGCCGCTGAGCGTCGAGCCGTTGAGGCTGGCGACGACGGGAATGGAGAGGCGCGACTTGAGGCGCTGGATCTTTTCGAGATAACTGTCGAGCCGGCTCTGGTAATCGTGGCCGAATGGCAGGTGCCCGGCAGCTTCTCCGAAGGTTTCAGGGTGAACCAGAAAACGATCGATCATCCGCTCGTCGTGGCGCACATCCTCTTCGAACAGTGAATGCATGACGATGGCGGCGGCGCCCGCATCTTCAAGGTGGAGCACGGCGTCGAGGTCGCGACTGAGCGGACTCGACGAGGGCACCAGCGGGTTCTTGAGGTGCAGGCCAAGATAGGTCGTGGACAGATCAGGCATTCGGTTCTTCCTTTTGTTCGGCGGCCGCCTGGGCCTCTTTGACTTTTTCGTCGATGGCCGCCTCGGGCAGCAGCATTTCCGACAGTTCGACATATTCCTGATGGCGCAGACGGGCGTCCTTGCCGGCTTGCGCCATGAAACGCACCGACGCATCCGGCTTCAGGCGTTCGAGGATGGTAAACCGTGCCTCGTTGCCGGCAAAGTCGCTGAACGGAATGCTCGGTGCCGCGCTGTCGACGGAAAGCGGGTTCCTGCCCTGCCCGCGCAGGCGCGGGTCGTAGCGGAGCAGCGGCCAGTGACCGGCCTTGACGGCTAGATCCTGCTGGCTCAGGTTGTGCGAAAGATCGACGCCATGGGCGATGCACGGGCTGTAGGCGATGATGATCGAGACGCCGGGATAGCTCTCGGCCTCGAGGAAAGCCTTGAGCGTATGGACGTCCTTGGCGCCGTAGGCCACCTGGGCGACATAGACGTTCTCGTAGTCCATGGCGATGCGTGCCAGATCCTTCTTGCGGTTTGGCTGACCGCCAGCGGCGAACTTGGCGACGGCGCCGCGCGGCGTGGCCTTGGAATTCTGGCCGCCGGTGTTGGAATAGACCTCGGTATCGAGGACGAGGATATTGACGTCCTCGCCCGACGACAGCACGTGGTCGAGGCCGCCGAAGCCGATGTCGTAGGCCCAGCCGTCACCGCCGATAATCCACACGCTGCGGCGGATCAGGTATTCGGCCACGGCGGCCAGCTGGTCGGCAGCCGGCGAGCCGATCGCCGACAGTTTCGCCTGCAGTTGGGCAACGCGATCCCGTTGTTCCTGAATGCCGGCTTCGGTGCTCTGGTCGGCGTTCAGCAAGGCCTTGACCTGCGCGTCGCCGATTTCGAGGGCCATGGCCCGCAGTTGCACGCGCGCCGCCTCGGCCAGCTGGTTGGTGGCGAGGCGCATGCCGAGGCCGAATTCGGCGTTGTCCTCGAACAGCGAATTGCTCCAGGCCGGACCGCGGCCGTGCGCGTCGGTGGTGTAGGGCGTGGTCGGCAGGTTGCCGCCGTAGATCGACGAGCAGCCGGTGGCGTTGGCGACCAGCATGCGGTCGCCGAAGAGTTGCGTGGCCAGCTTGATGTACGGCGTTTCGCCGCAGCCGACGCAGGCGCCGGAAAACTCGAAGAGCGACGGCAGCAGCATCGAACCGGGAATGGTGTTGCGCTTGGCCACCGTGCGGTCGTAATCGGGCAGCTTGAGGAAGAAGTCCCAGTTCTCGGCCTCCGGCGCGCGCAGCGGGGCCTGCTCGGCCATGTTCAGCGCCTTGCGCGAGACGTTGGATTTGTCGCGGATCGGGCAGACCTCGACGCACAGCGTGCAGCCCGTGCAATCCTCGGGCGCCACCTGGTAGCTCATCTTCCAACCGGCCGGGTAATCCTTGCTGCGGATGGCCATGGTCTTGAAGGTCGCCGGCGCGCCATCGGCGAGTTCGGCCGGGTAGGCCTTGGCGCGGATGGCGGAATGCGGGCAGACGAACACGCACTTGCCGCACTGCGTGCACAGATCGGTTTCGAGCACGGGAATCTGCAGCGCGAGATTGCGCTTTTCGTACTTCGCCGTGCCGGTCGGGAAGGTACCATCGACCGGGAATACCGAGACGGGCAAGGCGTTGCCCCGGCCGGCGATCATCGGCAGGGTGACCTGACGGACGAAGGCCGAGGCTTCCTGCGCGAGGCGTGCCGGGATGGCGATGTCGGCAGCGGCGAACGCGTTCGGCACCGCGACTTCGTGCAGGCAGGCCAGCGTCTTGTCGATGGCCCGGTAATTCAGTTCGGCGATGCGCCGGCCCTTGCGACCGTAAGTTTTTTCGACAGCGTGCTTGATCGCGGCAATGGCCTCATCCTGCGGCAGGATTCCGGAAATGGCGAAGAAGCAGGTCTGCATGACCGTATTGATGCGCCGGCCCATGTCGGCTTCAAGCGCAACACCGTAGGCGTCGATGACATGGAAGCGAATGCGTTTCGCGATCATCTGCTGCTGCATGGCAGCCGGCAGCGTCGCCCACACCTTGTCGGCCGGAACCGGCGTGTTGAGCAGGAAGACGGCGCCCGGCGCGGCGTGGGTCAGCAGGTCATGCGTTTCGAGGAAGAGCGGCTGGTGGCAGGCGACGAACCGGGCGTCGCCCTCGCCGGTCAGGTAGGTCGAGCGGATCGGCTGCGGCCCGAAGCGCAGGTGCGAGACGGTCATCGCGCCGGATTTCTTCGAGTCGTAGACGAAATAGCCCTGGGCGTAGAGATCGGTTTCGTCGCCGATGATCTTGATCGAATTCTTGTTGGCCGAGACCGTGCCGTCCGAGCCGAGGCCGTAGAACACGGCACCGAAGGTCTCGCGCACGGCATCGGTACGGAAGGTCGGATCGCCGGGCAGCGACAGGTGCGTCACATCGTCGTGAATGCCGACCGTGAAGCGCTTGTTGCCCGATTTGACGGTCAACCGGAAAAAAACGGCAAAAACGAAATCCGGCGTGAACTCCTTGGAGGCCAGCCCGTAGCGCCCGCCAATCACCATCGGCAGGCGAGCGAAGCGCGGCGACTCGCCGGCCGCATCTTCAGCCAGCGCGACGAGCACATCCTTGAACAGCGGCTCACCATCGGCGCCCGGCTCCTTGCAACGGTCGAGCACGGCGATGGCCCTGGTTGTTGCCGGCAGCGCCGCCAGCAAGGCCTCGGGCGCCCACGGCCGGTAGAGCCGGACCTTGAGCAGGCCGACCTTCTCGCCCTGGCGGTTGAGGTGTTCGACCGTTTCCTGCGCCGTCTCCGCCCCCGAACCCATCATGACGATGACGCGCTCGGCATCAGGCGCGCCGACGTAGTCGAACAGGTGATATTGCCGCCCGGTCAGTTCGGCGAACTCGTCCATCGCCTGCTGGACGATGCCCGGGAATGCGTCAAACCACGGGTTCTGCGCTTCGCGAGCCTGGAAAAAGACATCCGGATTCTGCGAACTGCCGCGCAGCACCGGGTGCTCCGGCGACAGCGAACGGTGGCGATGGGCGGCGATCAGTTCCGGCGGCAGCAGCTTGCGCAAGACGTCATCGTCGACACCGGTAATCTTGGCCACCTCGTGCGAGGTGCGGAAGCCATCGAAGAAATGCAGCACCGGCAGGCGCCCGGCCAGCGTCGCCGCCGAGGCGATGGCCGCCATGTCCTGCGCTTCCTGGACCGAATTCGACGCGAGCAGCGCGAAGCCCGTGCCGCGCGTCGCCATCACGTCGGAATGGTCGCCGAAGATCGACAGCGCGTGCGTGGCGACGGCGCGGGCGGCGACGTGGAAGACCGTCGGCGTCAGTTCGCCGGCGATCTTGTACATGTTCGGGATCATGAGCAGCAGGCCCTGCGACGCCGTGAAGGTCGTCGCCAGCGAGCCGGCCTGCAGCGCGCCATGGACGGTGCCGGCGGCGCCGCCTTCGGACTGCAGTTCGACGACGCGCGGGATGCAGTCCCAGACATTCTTCCTGCCTTGCGCAGCCCACTCATCGGACAGTTCGCCCATGCCGGACGAGGGGGTGATCGGGTAAATGGCGATCACTTCGGACACGCGGTAAGCCACGTTGGCGACGGCTTCGTTGCCGTCGATGGTCAGCATCTTGTTCATGTTCAGTCCAACCCTTAAATGCGCGGCGCCCGGCGAGGATGACGGCTCCTTCTGATTGTTGCGTCGCAGCAAGGCCATTCTACGCCCGCGCAGCAAGGAATCATGCCGTTGGCAACGAAAAAATTGCTGCCCAAAACGGCGCCTATTGACCGCGCCGAAAGCTTTATAATGTCCGGTTTTCAACAGCATCTCCAACAAGCTCGACGATCTGGCGCAGCGCGCCGCCGAGCTGCGGAGGTATCTTTGACTACGATCAGAAACGCGAACGCCTGACCCTCCTTTCCAAGGAGATGGAAGATCCCAAGATCTGGGACGATCCGAAACGCGCCCAGGAACTGGGCAAGGAAAAGAAATCGCTGGAAGACATCGTTCTCGTCCTCGAAGCCGTGGACAGTGGCGTCAATGACGGCCGCGAGCTGTTCGACATGGGCAAGGAAGACGGCGACGACGACACCTTGCTCGCCGTCGAGGCCGACAACGCCGAGCTGGAAAAGAAGCTCGCCGCCCTCGAATTCCGCCGCATGTTCAACAACCCGTCCGACCCCATGCCCTGCTTCCTGGAAATCCAGGCTGGTGCCGGTGGTACGGAAGCCCAGGACTGGGCCTCGATGCTGCTCCGCATGTACCTCAAGTACGGCGAAAAGAAGGGCTTCAGCGTCGAGGTCATGGAAGAATCCGAAGGCGACGTGGCCGGCATCAAGAGCGCCACGGTCAAATTTACCGGCGACTACGCCTACGGCACGCTGCGCACCGAGACCGGCATCCACCGCCTCGTCCGCAAGTCGCCCTTCGACTCGAACGCGCGTCGCCACACCTCGTTCACCAGCGTCTTCGTCTTCCCGGAAGTCGATGACTCGATCGAGATCAACATCAACCCGGCCGACGTGCGGACCGACACCTACCGTGCCTCCGGCGCCGGCGGTCAGCACATCAACAAGACCGACTCCGCCGTGCGTCTGACCCACGTGCCGACCGGCATCGTCGTGCAGTGCCAGAACGACCGTTCGCAGCACCGCAACCGCGACGAAGCCTGGCAGATGCTGCGCGCCCGCATCTACGAGTTCGAACTGCGCAAGCAGCAGGCCGAACAGCAGAAGCTCGAAGACGCCAAGTCCGACATTGGCTGGGGCCACCAGATCCGCTCCTACGTGCTCGACCAGAGCCGCGTCAAGGACCTGCGCACCAGCTACGAGACCGGCAACACCCAGGCCGTGCTCGACGGCGACCTCGATCCGTTCATCGAAGCCAGCCTGAAACAGGGCGTCTAGGCCGAGGTGAGTCATTCATGACTCGCCTCCTCGCCTGGCTGGCCGGCACGCTGCTTTTGCTCGTGCTGGCCGTCGGCGGCCTTTTCCTGCTGGCGCTCGACAGCCAGCCGCTGGTCGAGCGCAGCGAAACCATCTCGCAGAAGGCCGTCAATCAGGCGCGCTGGCTGTTCCATACCAACGACCCGCGTCGGCTGCTCAATGGCGAGGCACGCCGGACAAGCGTTCCGGCGGCCTTGATCGACGAGCTCATCAACGCAGTGGCCAGCCGCAGCCTGCACGGCCGGGGCGCGCTGCTGCTCGGCGAGGAAACAGCCGAAATCCGCCTCACCCGACGCGTCCCTTGGCTGCCGATCGAGCGCTATCTCAATTTCCGTGCAATCCTCCGCGAGGGCCCCGGTGAACCAAAGATCGATGCGGCATCCATCGGCCAATTGCCGATCCCGCCGGGCCTGCTCGAATTCCTGCTCGCGTCGGCCATCCAGGGCTCCGGCTACGGGCCGGAATGGACGCTGGCCCGCCAGGCCGTGCGCGAACTGATCTTCGACCCAAAGCACCAGCGCGTTATCGTTGCTTACGTCTGGGCACCCGCCCTGCTCGACCGCGCCCGTTCCATCGCCTTCAAGCCGGACGACCTCGTTCGCATCCGCTCGGCCCAGGCATCGCTGGCCGCGCTGTTCGACCACCACGCGGCAGGCCGCCGGATAGCGCTGATCGACATCCTGCGCCCGCTGCTCGACATCGACGGCGCCGACCAGTACGAAAACCGCCGCGCCGCCCTGCTCGTCCTCGGCGTTTTCCTGGCCGAGAAAAATATCGCCTCACTCATTCCCGAAGCCAAAACCTGGCCGCAATTGCGCCCGGTCGCCCCCACCCTGGCCGGCCGCATCGACAGCGCGCAGCATTTCATCGTCTCCGCCACCCTGGCCGCCTGGGCCGGCGAACCCGTCGCCGACGCCATCGGCGTCTACAAGGAACTGGCCGATGCCCAGCACGGCAGCGGCTTCTCGTTCGCCGACCTCGCCGCCGACCGGGCCGGCACCCGCTTCGGCGAGATGCTGAGCCGCAAGGATTCACGCCTCGATGCGCTGCTCAAGCGACCCCTGACCGACGCCGACATCATCCCGACCATCAACGACCTGCCGGAATACCTCCACGCCGCCGAATTCCAGCGCCAGTTCGGCGATACCCGCAGCGCGGCCTATCGGCAGCTGACCGCCGAAATCGAGCGCCGTCTCGACGCCATGGCGCTCTACAAGCCGGAGTAAAGATGATCGACAACCTGCTGACGGCAATTCCACGGTCAACCGGAAAAAACGAGCAATTTTCAAATCTGCTCGACCGCCCCGGCTTGCGCATCGAACGCATCGTTTCCACCGGCCAGAGCAGCCCGCCGGACTTCTGGTACGACCAGCCCGAGGGCGAATGGGTCTGCGTCCTCCAGGGCCACGCCGCGCTGCGCTTTGAAGACACGCCCGAACCCTTGCCGCTGGGCCCCGGCGATTTCATCGACATCGCCCCGCATCGCCGGCACCGCGTCGAATGGACCGACCCCGACCAGCCGACGGTCTGGCTGGCCGTTCATTACAGCGCGACCTAGCAACCCGTTCGACTTTTCGGGAACGAACTTCCGGGGCCAATTCGCTCAGCCCTGTTCGTCGCGCTTTTCCATTTTGCCGATTGCATACATCATGTCGCGTCATTCCGTGATTTTGGAAAAACCTCTGGAGAAAGTCGCATGAAAAAAATCGTCGCCATCCTTGCCGCGGGCATCTTGACCGCTGCTGCCGCCCCGTCGTTCGCCGGCCCTGCCACCGATGCCCTGACCGCGTGCCTGGCCGACAACACGACCGGCAAAGAGCGCAAGGACATGGCGCGCTGGGTCTTTATCGGCATGTCGGCACACCCGGAAATACAAAGTCTTTCCAACGTGACACAGGCGGATCGCGAAGCCTTCGATCGGAAGATGGCCGCGATGTTTACCAAGCTGATGACCGAAAATTGCACGCAGCAAGTCAAACAGGCGCGCGACAAGGAAGGCAGCAATGCGCTCAAGGACTCGTTCGAAATCATCGGCAAACTCGCGATGCAGGAATTGATGAGCAATCCCAACGTCAACGCGGCCTTTACCACCTTCACGAAATACGTCGATCAGGGCAAATTCAACGCGGTTTTTGCGAAGTAAGCGCGCTGCGCGCAGCCACCGATCAGGGGTGCGGGCGTCTTACTTCCTGATCGGCTGGTTCCGCCCCGAAAGTTCGTCGCTCAGACGCATGGCCGCGTCGCTGATCTGGCCGGTCGGATTCCGGCTGCAATACTGATTCAGCTTCAATTCCAGCGTGCTGCTGGAAAAGCTG
This sequence comes from Pseudomonadota bacterium, assembly GCA_018261895.1. GTDB lineage: Bacteria > Pseudomonadota > Gammaproteobacteria > Burkholderiales > Rhodocyclaceae > Azonexus. The sequence continues at coordinate 5,968 of JAGTRT010000009.1, read as the reverse complement.
GAAACCTGCTGGTTCGGCAAGGCGTAGTTGTGGCCGCTCAGAAAGCCGCGCACCCAGACCACATAGGCCGCCCGCTGATCGGGATCGTCCTTCGACTTCGCCCACGCCGTGCAGGACATGTCGTCGAAACCGAGCAGGTTCGTCGGCGCCGCCACGGCGCCACCGAACATCAGGCTGGCGCTGGCCGACAGGAGAATTCGGGCAAGTTGTCGGGTATTCATACGGCCAGTATATGCCCGACCGTGCGGACTGCGATACCGACGCAGGCACCCAGGGCAGCCGGTTTCCACACCGAGGCAATGCGCGGACCGGCCGAGATCAGCACGGCCACGCCGGGCAGGTCGAAGGGCGAAATCAGGAAACCGGCGCTGGCATTGAGCAATTCGACGCTGACCTGCCCCGCCCGGCGCATTTCATCCATGACCCCCATCATTGCCGTGCCGCCGGCTATGTATTTGGTCAGCGTCGGCAGAATCAGGGCACGGTCGATGGACGCGGCCGACAGCACGGGCGCCAGCCAGTTCGTCAGCGCATCGATGGCGCCGCCGGCCCGCAGCGCCGTCACCACGACCAGCGACAGCACGAGCATGGGAATCGCCCCCACCGACAACTTGAACGCCTCCGCCCCCGCCCGGTTGATCACATCCAGCACCCCCTTGGCGCTCTCGGCGACCGGATGCCGCAAGGTTTCGTCGAGCCGGCTCTCCTGATCCGACAAGGCCCGGCCAAACAGGTAATAGGTCGCCGCTGCAGCCGTCATGCCGCCGATCAGCGAATAGCAAAGGGTCAGCCCGAAATCGAGGCCCATCGTCATCATCGGCAAGGCCGCGTTGGCCTGCGACATGGCGAAGACCATGGCCAGCGTTGCCGCGATGTGGCGATCCGACGCCCCGCGCTGCTCCATCATCGTCAAGGTCGCCATCGGCGCCGCGAAACTCACGAAATTGATCTGCAAGGCCGCGAAGACACCCAACCCGGTCAGCCCGACCGGCTTGAGCAGCGGCGCCAGGCGTGCCACCACCCAATCCAGCACGCCCCGCGCTTCGAGCAGGCGCATGAGCGACAGCATGACGACCATGACGGGGAGCAGGACGAAGAAAGCCAGCTCGACGGCTGAGCGGCCTGCTTTGAGGATGATTTCAATGAGGATTTCCATGGGGGTGGATTATTGCATTGGCGTGGAGGGTTTTCGCGCCTGACGCGGCATTGCGTTTCTGAGGCGCTGTGTTTCGCACCTGACACGCGGCGTTGCGTTTCTGAACCGCTGGTTTTCGCCGTTGACCGGCGAGCCTACTTTCTTTTGTTTGCCCAAAAGAAAGTACGCTCGCGCGTCAGGCGCGGAAACCAGCGCATCAGCAAAATCACTCGCCCGCCGGTCAGCGGCGAAAACCCGACGTTTCAGAAAAACCCCAACCCGCCCCTACTCCAACCTTGTCCCCAATACCCAAAATCGGCGAAAATTCAGGGTTATAGGCATTTGCCTGCAGCAACCCCCATTTTCAAGGATTCTTCATGTCCAACGCCGAACAGCAAGCCCCGGTCCAGCAAGACGAAAACCAGCTCATCGCCGAGCGCCGCGCCAAACTGGCGGAATGGCGCAAGTCGGGGAAGGCTTTCCCGAACGACTTCCAGCGCGAAAACACCGCGGCCAAGGTTCTCGAGGGTTATGGCGACAAGTCGGCTGAGGAACTTGAAGGCATGCCGGTCGAGGTCAAGCTGGCTGGCCGCATGATGCTCAAGCGGGTCATGGGCAAGGCTTCGTTCGCCACCATTCAGGATCTGTCGGGCCGCATCCAGCTCTACATCACGCGCGACCGCGTCGGTGAAGAGGTCTATGCCGACTTCAAGTCCTGGGACCTGGGCGACATCATCGGCGTGCGCGGGGTGCTGATGAAAACCAAGACGGGCGAACTGTCCGTCCAGGCCGCCGAGATCCGCCTGCTGACCAAGTCGCTGCGCCCGCTGCCGGACAAGTTCCATGGCCTGGCCGACCAGGAAATGAAGTATCGCCAGCGTTACGTCGACCTGATCATGAACGAGGAAACGCGTTTCACCTTCCGCGCCCGTTCAGCCATCGTCGCCTCGATCCGCAACTACATGACCGGCCACGGCTTCATGGAAGTCGAAACGCCGATGATGCACCCGATCCCCGGCGGCGCCTCGGCCAAGCCCTTCGTCACGCATCACAACGCGCTCGACATGCAGCAGTTCCTGCGCATCGCGCCCGAGCTCTACCTCAAGCGCCTCGTCGTCGGCGGTTTCGAGAAGGTCTTCGAGATCAACCGCAACTTCCGCAACGAAGGCCTGAGCCCGCGCCACAACCCTGAATTCACGATGATGGAGTTCTACGAGGCGTATGCGAACTACCACACGCTCATGGATTTCACCGAAGGCCTGCTCCGTCACGCCGCCCGCGAAGCTCTGGGCAAGGAAGTCTTCACGTATCAGGGTCGCGAACTCGACCTGTCCAAGCCTTTCCACCGTCTGACCATCAACCAGGCCATCCAGCGCGAACATCCGGAATTCACCGATGCCGAGCTGGCCGACCCCGACTTCCTCAAGACCAAGATCAAGGCCTTCGGCGAGCCGGTCAAGCCGGGCGGCCTGGGCAGCCTGCAGTTGCAGCTGTTCGAAGCCTGCGCCGAAGCCCAGTGCTGGGAACCGACCTTCATCATCGACTACCCGGTCGAGGTCTCGCCGCTGGCCCGCGCTTCCGATACCAATGCTGAGATCACCGAGCGTTTCGAGCTGTTCATTGTCGGCCGCGAAATTGCCAATGGCTTCTCGGAGTTGAATGATGCCGAAGATCAGGCGGCACGCTTCCAGGAACAGGCGAAGGCCAAGGATGCAGGGGATGAGGAAGCCATGTATTACGACGCCGATTTCATCCGCGCGCTGGAATACGGGCTGCCGCCGACCGGTGGTTGCGGGATCGGGATTGACCGTCTGATCATGCTGCTGACGGATGCGGCTGCGATTCGTGATGTCATTCTATTCCCCTCCATGCGCCCCGAATGATGATCGGCTGCGCTTGGCGATACGGCGTTGCACGGCATCTTGCATAGCGCTGCTATGCAAGATGCCGTGCGCCTTGTGTTCGGCAAAGCCGAATTCTTCGCTACGCTCAGAACCGCCACTGCGTGGCGTCCTGCGCCCTGCGGACTGGTCTCGCCTGCGCTCGCTCGATCATCGAGTTTTCCGGTAATTTTTGATGCAAATTCGTCAGCTTCAAGTCGCTTGTGACTTCCTTCAGGATCGTCTGCTCCTGCGCGTTGCGACGCAGGACAACGAGGAATTCCGGGTCTGGGTGACGCGCCGTTTTCTGCGCGAGCTTTGGCCGCACCTTGCCCGGCTGGCCGGCAAGGAAGCGGTTGCCACGCCGGTGGTCGGCGAGCTTTCTCCCGAGGAAGCGCTCAGTTTCGAGCAACCCTTTGCCGACGACCAGGCGAACTACCCGCTCGGTTCGACGCCGCTGCTGAGCAGCGAGGTCAAGGTTGATACGCTGAGCGACGGCAGTTTCAACCTGACCTTCCGCGAAGCGCGCGAACGCAGCTTCCAGTTGCCGCTCACCGCCGACATGCTGCAAACCCTGTGCACCATGCTGCGCGCCGGGGCCGAGCACGCGCAGTGGAATCTGGTGCTCGACGACATGCCGGCAACGGCCAGCGTCACGCCACACAAAGACCACCTCTCGCGCCTGCATTAGTGGAAAAACTGCAGCCCGCGCAGATCGAATTCGTCGCCTACGGCACGCCCTACTCCGCAGCGTTTGACGACGTCTATCACTCCGCCCTCGGCGGCCCGAAGCAGGCGCGGCATGTCTTTCTCGGCGGCAACGAACTGCCGCAGCGGTGGCAGAGCCGTGAGCGCTTCGTCATCCTCGAAACCGGCTTCGGCACCGGGCTGAATTTCCTCGCGGCGTGGCAGGCCTGGCGGGACGACCCGCAACGCTGCCGGCGACTGCATTTCATTTCTTGCGAAAAATTCCCGTTGACCGTGGAAGACCTCGCCACCTGCCAGCAAGCCTGGCCGGAATTCGCCGAACTGGCGGCGGAACTGCAAAAACACTGGCCGCCACTGGTGCCCGGCATGCACCGCCTGCGCCTTGATGGCGGACAGGTCATTTTGACGCTGCTGTTCGGCGATGCGTCGACGCAACTGCGCACCATCGACGCCTCGGTCGACGCCTACTACCTCGACGGCTTCTCGCCGGCGAAAAACCCCGAGCTGTGGTCGCCCCACTTCTGCAAGGGCCTCGCCCGACTCACCGCACCGGGCGCCACCCTCGCCACGTGGACGGTCGCCGGCCATGTCCGTCAGGCCTTGAAAGACGCCGAGTTCGATGTCGAAAAGCGCCCCGGCCCGGTTGGCAAGCGGCAGATGCTGGTCGGCCGCTTCCGTTCGCGACGGCCGGATCGCCACCTCGCGCCGACCGATCGCCGGGCCATCGTCATCGGCGCCGGTATTGCCGGGAGTGCTACGGCCTACGCGCTGGCCGCCGCCGGCTGGCAGGTCACCGTGCTCGAACAGGCCGCCGCCCCGGCCACCGGCGCATCGAGCAACCTCGCCGGCATGCTGCGCCCCCTGCCCAGTGCCGACGACAACCGCCTTTCCCGCATCACCCGCGCCGGCTTCCTCGCCGTGCGCCAACTGCTCGCCAGCCTGCCCGACGCCCGCTGGTCGCCCTGCGGCGTGCTGCATCTGGCGCGCGAACCGGAGCACGAGGCACAACAGAAGCGCGCCGTCGAGCAGCTCGGCTTCCCGCCAGAACTGCTGCAGTTCGTCGACAAGGACGAGGCTAGTCGCCTGCTCGGCCAGCCCGTCACCATCGGCGGCTGGTGGTTTCCCGGCGGCGGCTGGGCGCAGCCTTCATCCGTCTGCAAGGCCGCGCTGGCCGCTTTTCCCGGCCAAATCACGACGCACTTCAATTCCACGGTCAACCGGATTTTTCGGCCAAATTCGAAATGGCAGGCGCTCGACTCCGCGGGCAATATCCTCGCCGAAGCGCCCGTGCTGATCATGGCCAGCGGCGCCGCCGCAACGCGTTTCGAGCAATTTTCCTGGTTGCCGCAACGCTCGGGCCGGGGCCAGGTCAGCCACCTGCCGGCCGCGGCCGGAGCGCCGCTCAAGGCCGTGCTCTTCCAGGTCGGCTACGCCATCCCCGAGGTCGACGGCACCCAACTGATCGGCGCCTCGCTGTCCTACGAGGACGACGAAACCGCCGAACGCGAAACCGACCACCGCGACAACCTCGCCCGCCTGCGCCTCACCCTGCCCGACTTCGCCGCCGGCCTCGACCCGGCCACGCTGCACGGCCGCGTCGGCTTCCGCCCCATGTCGCCCGACCGCCTGCCCGTCGTCGGCCCGGTGCCCGACGTCGCCGCCGCCACGCCCAACACCCGCCTGCACAACATCCCGCGCCAGCCCGGCCTGTGGTGCGTCCAGGGCTTCGGCGCGCGCGGCATCGTGTGGTCGGCGCTCATGGCCGACCTGCTGGTCAGCCGCATCGAAGGCGAACCGCTGCCGCTGGAGCGCGATCTCGTCGACGCCCTCGACCCCGGCCGCTTCATGATCAAGGCAGCACGCCAAAGCATCGACACCTTCCCGGGCGATGAAGAAGCGGACAACGCAGGCGATTGATGCCTTGGGCATAAGCATAGAAGACATCGTTATTGGCGCCCGTCGATGAGCGCGCTAAGCTAGGCAGCTGCAGATTTTTCCGTTCAATGACAACAGCAAGAGAGACAAGCTCATGAAGATTGAAACCCTCGCCGTACACGGTGGTTACTCCCCCGACCCGACCACCAAGGCCGTCGCCGTCCCCATCTACCAGACGACCTCCTACGCCTTCGACAGCACCCAGCACGGTGCCGACCTGTTCGACCTCAAGGTCGCCGGCAACATCTACACCCGCATCATGAACCCGACGCAGGACGTGCTCGAAAAGCGCGTCGCCGCGATGGAAGGC
>JAGTRT010000008.1 GCA_018261895.1 Pseudomonadota bacterium | reverse complement strand
AAATCTCGCCGCTTTCCGCATCCACTGCAGCGGACTCATCCATTGCGGAAAGGAGTATTCGCGACGAAGCCAAGATGAGATGTTCATGATGCCCAACGTGAAGGTGAGGGGCGGCGGGCCGGCTCCGCCGGCACGGCGTCCCAGCGGCGAAGCCGCACCTCGACCGTAGTGTTAAAAGTCATGTTCTTACCGGGAGGAACAGAGTGGCCAGGAACCACGCTAGCGCCACAAGTTGAAGCCAATGAGCTACAAACAGCCAACTGGCCCACGCCTTTGAGCGCGGAAAAGACGCGAGTTGCAGCCTGTATTCCCGCAAGAGGACCATTCGGGAAAAAGGCATCAGGAGTTTCTTTTTCCAGATGTACGTCGCGACTGAAGGCGATCCGAGCGACAGATAGACGTCCGGGGCCTCATCCTCGAGCGCACGCAGAAATGGCACGCACAGTCCGAGGAAGAGAACAGTTGTCGCGATAAGGGCAAAGAACGCTAGATCGCTCATGACTTTTAACGTTGTAGGTAAGGGGCGCTGCGCGGAGCTTTATCGCGCAGCGTCCAGCGACCGGAGGGAGCGGCCTTGACCGCAGTGTTAGAGGTTGCCAAGGCCGAGCCACTCCCTTGCACGAATAGGCGGCTTGATCTTGGAAAAGCCAGACGAGCCATAGTTGTAGCGATGACCACTTGAGTTTTCAGCTACAACGGTTGCAGATTCGTCAGGGACGAGCGCAACTTTTCCGATGAATTTTGAGAATGCCTCCGGCGGCAAGACTTCATTTTGCAAATGTCTGATGTAGCCGGGAGTGAGGCGAATAGCGGACGGCCACTCGCCAAAGGTAACGTAGAAACCTTCGATTGCCCCTAGTATTCGGGCGAGTGTTTGACCACCTGCGATTGTGCTCAAGCGAGACCTCTAACGTGCTAGCTCAGCGGACGGCGGGCAGCGAAGCTGGCCGACGGTCCGCTGGAGCGGGATGTTAGAGCTCGTGTTGTGGCAAAACAGATTGAGCCACCGATGAACCCGGAGAAGGCATAAACAAACGCCCATGATGGAACAAGACTAACGGGGTAAGAAGCCAAGAAACCGACAACAGCAGATAAGCCAGCAAACAGCCACAGGGAAAGACGGTTGCGCTGGCGAGCCCAGAAAAATACGGGGGAACCTATAACGATGAAGGTGCCGAGGGCGTACAAGGACAACTCGGGGATAACAAGTGAGCCAAGCAGAAAATGCTTTAGGTGAGCCCAGTCAACAAACCCGTTTAGGGTAAGACCGCCAAGTGCTCGCACCCAAGCGCCACAGCATGCCCCAGCAACAGAGCCGATCAAGAATTGAGCGTAAGTGGGCGAAAACATAGAGAGCTCTAACTAGTAGTAGACGTCAAAAACGTCCAATAAACGGAGCGGTTGTCCAATAACCCGGGGCGCAGGACAGGGAAATTCCTTGCCGAGCAGGAGTTTTGATTGTATAACTGTTTATCCATACAGTATTAATTGTTCTATGAAACCGGACATTTCTGACAGAAAAATTGCGGGGTCGCCGCGGATGATGGATCAGGTGCGTGCGGCGATACGCATTCGGCATTACAGCATACGCACGGAGCAGGCGTATGTCCATTGGATAGCGTCGTTCATCCGTTACTGCGGCATGCGCCATCCGCAAGAGCTTGGGGGGCGGGAGGTTACGGCCTATTTGTCGTATCTGGCCAGTGAACGCGATGTGGCGGCGTCAACGCAACGTCAGGCGCTATCGGCATTGTTGTTTTTGTATAAGCAGGTTCTGGGTGTCGATCTGCCTTGGCTTGACGATCTGGTTCGGCCCAAAAAGCCAGCCCGCTTGCCGACGGTGCTGAACGAGGATGAGGTGCTTCGTTTGCTGGATGCGGGCTACGACATTCGTACGGTGCAGGAATTGCTGGGCCATGCCGATGTGTCGACAACCATGATTTATACCCATGTGCTCAACCGAGGTGGACGGGGCGTGGTGTCGCCATTGGATCGCATGTGATTTGGGCTCACCGGCAGGGGGCGGTACACTGCCGGTTTGGATAGCGTGGCTGCTGACAGCGGGGTTGAATTGAACGATCTGTTTTCTCAAAATTCGCCGGATTTTCCGGTTGACCGTGGAGTGCCGGATCACGCCCCGCTCGCCGAGCAACTGCGCCCGCAAACGCCGGACGACGTGATCGGCCAGCAACACCTGCTCGGGCCGGGCATGCCGTTGCGCCTGGCGTTCGCGTCCGGCCAGCCGCATTCGATGATCCTCTGGGGGCCGCCGGGCGTCGGCAAGACGACGCTGGCTCGCATGATGGCGACGCAGTTCCAGTGCGAGTTCATCGCGCTGTCGGCCGTGTTTTCCGGCATCAAGGAAGTGCGCGAGGCCGTGGCGCAGGCCGAGATGTGGCGCACGCAGGGCAAGCGCACCATCCTGTTCGTCGATGAAATCCACCGTTTCAACAAGGCGCAACAGGACGGCTTTTTGCCCTTCGTCGAGTCCGGGCTGCTGACCTTCATCGGCGCGACGACCGAAAACCCCTCGTTCGAACTCAATTCCGCTTTGCTGTCGCGGGCCTCGGTCTATGTGCTCAAGTCGCTCGACGAAGCCGAGATGGGGCAGCTGTTCGACCGGGCCTGTGCCGAGGCGCTGGCCGGCCTGAGTTTCGACGCCTCGGCGCGGGAGCGAATGGTCGGTTTGGCCGACGGCGACGCGCGGCGACTGCTCAACCTGCTTGAACAGGTACGCACGGCGGCGCGCACGGCCGGCATTGTTGCGGTCAATGGCGAATTCATCGAAAAAGCGATGGCGCAGAGCCTGCGCCGTTTCGACAAGGGCGGCGACGCCTTCTACGACCAGATCTCGGCGCTGCACAAATCGGTGCGCGGGTCGAACCCGGATGCGGCGCTCTACTGGCTGACGCGCATGCTCGATGGCGGCGCCGACGCCCGCTACCTGGCCCGGCGCATCATCCGCATGGCCTGGGAAGACATCGGCCTGGCCGACCCGCGCGCCATGCAACTGGCCAACGACGCGGCCGAAACCTACGAGCGCCTCGGCTCGCCCGAGGGCGAACTGGCGCTGGCCCAGGCCGTCATCTACCTCGCCGTCGCCGCCAAGTCGAACGCCGGCTACAACGCGTACAACGCCGCCCGCGCCTTCGTGAAGCAGGACGCCTCGCGCCCGGTGCCGATCCACCTGCGCAACGCGCCGACCAAACTCATGAAGGAACTCGGCCACGGCCACGCCTACCGCTACGCGCACGACGAACCGGGAGCCTACGCCGCCGGCGAAACCTACCTGCCCGAAGGGATGACCGAACCGGGCTGGTACGAGCCGACCCCGCGCGGGCTGGAAGGCAAGATCGGGGAAAAGTTGGCGCACTTGCGGGAACTGGATCGGAAGGCGGGAAAGAAGTGATGACCCGTTCTTGTCATTCCCGCGACAGCGGGAATCCACGATTTGTCTGCAATAAAGACTGGATTCCCGCTGTCGCGGGAATGACGGCATAAAGGCGCCCAAGCTTAATGGATATGCTCCAGACCATCGCCCTGTCCGCCGGCCTGGCCTGGGCGAGTGGCTTGCGGCTGTATCTGGTCGTTTTTCTGGCCGGGCTGTTGAGCACCTTCGGTTATCTGCAACTGCCGGAAACGCTGGCGGTTCTGAAGACCCCGCTGGTCATCGGTGTCGCCGGCATCATGGCTTTCGCCGAACTGATCGCCGACAAGATTCCCGCCTTCGATTCGCTGTGGGACAGTTTCCAGACCTTCATCCGCATTCCGGCCGGTGCCTTGCTTGCCGCGTTTGCGATGGGTGAAGTCGATCCGGCGTGGACTGTAGCGGCCGGGCTGATCGGCGGCACGATCACGGCCGGCACGCATTTCGCCAAGGCCGGCAGCCGGCTGGCGATCAACACCTCGCCGGAACCGTTCTCGAACTGGATTGCCTCGTTCGGCGAGGAGGGCATGGTGCTTGGTGGACTGTGGGCCATGCTCGCCTCACCGCTGGTTTTCCTGGGCCTGCTCGTCGTTTTCTTGCTGCTCGCAGGGTGGCTGCTGACGCGCTTCTGGTCGCTGCTCAGTCGCCTGATCCGGCGACCATCACGCCCTTCGGCGTGAGAACCAGCCCCTTCTTTTCATAGAGCAGCACCGGACAGCGCTTGGCGTCATGGTAGATGCCGACGCAGTCGAGGCACTGGAAGCAGGCGTCGTAGCGGATTTCGCCGGTCGGTTCGATGGCGTCGTAGGCACATTTGGCCTTGCAGCTCTGGCAGGGCTTGCCGCACTCGACGCGGCGGGGCAGCCAGTCGAAACGGCGCAGCCGCCCGCCGAGCGACATGACTGCGCCGAGCGGGCAGATGAAGCGGCAGAAAAATTTGTAATAGAAGGCGCCGGCGACGAGCAGCGCGACGGCGTAGGCGACGAACGGCCAGCTGCGGTCGAAGCCGACGGTGATCGCCGTCTTGAAGGGTTCCAGCTCGTTGAGGCTTTCGCCCTGACGCGGCAGGAACAGGGCGGCGCCGACCAGCACGGCGAGGGCGATGTAGCGGCCCCATTCGAGGCGCTTGGCGACGGCCAGCGGAATGTGCAGGCGTGGCAGATGCAGCTTGCGGGCAAGCTGGCCGACAAATTCCTGCAGCGCGCCGAATGGGCAAAGCCAGCCGCAGAAAGTTCCGCGGCCCCAGATCACGAAGCTGACTAGCGTGAAGGCGATGAGCAGCAGCGAAATCGGGTCGTAGAGGAAACTCGACAGGCCCTGGCCGGATTTGAGCGATTTGATCGCGCCGGTGACCTGGACGATGGAAAGCTGGCCCTGTACGTACCAGCCGACGTAAAGCAGCGTAAAGGCGAGAAAGCCGAGGCGGAATATTTTAAGGCGGCGGGCGTCGACGGAAATCCAGCGCGGTCGGGCGAGAGCGATGCTGAGCAGGATCAGCGCGGCACCGAGGATGCTGAGGTCGAGCCAGCGTTGTTGCCAGGCCAGCACCCATTCCGGCAGCGGCTCGGGCGGGTAGCTGAACAAGCTGCTGGGCGGGGCGTATTTGAGGGTGACCGTCTTGTGCGTGAGGGTGGGCAGGATCATTCCCTTGGCGCGCGTGATGGTCAGCGTCAGGTCGAGCGGCCGGCCGGGGTCGAGGCCGGCTTCGGCATAGACACCGAAGAGGCGCGAGGTGTTGAGTTCGGGCGGGCCGGCGATGTCCTTCGGCTCGAAGCCCTGGTCGCGCAGTTCGAGGAAAAGGCCGTCCTGCGCCATGCTCAGGCGCGAGGATTGGCCACCGGGCACGAAGTTGTCATCGACGATGGGGTAGCGCCCGGCCGAGGCGATCCACCACAGGTGGCGGTTCTCGAAATTGCGCTCCATCGCAGCCTTGTATTGAGGCTCGCCGAGTATGGCGCGGCCGACGCTCGGCGCGTTGAGGTAGGCGATGTAGATGTCGGTGAACACGGCATTCGGCTCGGCGAGGCCTTCTTCGTCGACCTCGGCACCGTCGGTGCCGACGAACAGCTTTTCGACTTCGGCATTGGTCAGCCGCAGACGGCCGACCATGCCGTTCTGGAGCATTTCTGCGAAGGCCACCGGGTCGTCGACATCGGTCCGCACCTGCGCCGCCGGGCCGCGTTTGCTGCGGTCGGCAAAACCCAGTTTGGCGCGGGCGACTTCGAGGGCGGCGCCGAGCACGGTCTGGTTGACGATGCGCACCGAGGCGGTGGCTTTCGACACGCCGTCCAGCGTCGTCTGGCCGCTGCGCGTGTCGGCCGGGCCGGTGCGGTTGCGGGCGGCGTTCAGCGCGATGAGGAACTGCTGCTTGATATTGCGGCCGGCGTATTGCGTGATGAATTCGCGCAGCGGCGCCTCACCGAGGCCGCCGAGAAAGACCGGCTCATGCTGGCGCAGCAGTTCGACGTTTATGAAGTTGCCCTTGCGGTCGATGGAGACCAGGAAATTCATCGGTGTGCCTTCGAAGCCGGGGACAGGCGCCAGATCGATGGATTCGAAGACGTAGCCGACCGGGCCGGCTTCCGGCTCCAGTTCGCTGGTCAATGGCCAGGCGGGAATCTGCGTGAGTTTGTCCTGAACGTGCAGCGGCGGCTCGAAACGACGTTCGATGTCGGCCTTGCTCAGGTCGCCGGCGTGGGCAGCCGGGAAGATGGCGGCACCGGCAATCAGGCTGGCGGCGGCCATGCGGCAAAAGAACGAAACGGCTCTGCTGGGCAAATGCCGTGCAACGGGGTTTTCCATTGCGGTCTCCGAAAATGCGCGGGCAAGGTCGGATGGGTTTTTTATGGCTTCGATGGTACCTAATTTTGGCCGGCCAAGGAGTCAAATGCGCAGGCCGACCCGGCGCGGCTTGCCCTATCCCTCGCGTATAATTTCGTTTTTGGCCAAATTTTCCGGTTGACCGTCAAAGCCTGGTCCACCGCCGCGATTCAGGAAAACTCATGCTCGACATCCAACAACTCCGCTCCAACCTCGACGCCGTGGCCGAAGGCCTCGCCAAGCGTGGCAAGCCCATCGACTTCACCGAATTCAAGGCGCTGGAAACCGAGCGCAAGACGCTGCAGACCCGCACGCAGGATCTTCAGGCGCAGCGCAATACGCTGTCCAAGCAGATCGGCATGTTGAAGGGCAAGGGCGAGGACGCTTCCGCCGTCATGGCGCAGGTCGGCGCGCTGGGCGATGAGCTCAAGGCGTCCGAGGCCCGTCTCGGCGAGTTGCTCGAGCAGTTCAATGCCATCCTTGCCGCGCTGCCGAACATTCCTGACGACTCCGTGCCGGTCGGTTCCGATGAAACCGGCAACGTCGAAATCAAGCGCTGGGGTACGCCGCGGAACTTCGATTTCCCGGTCAAGGATCACACCGACGTTGGCGAGCAGCTCGGCCAGCTCGATTTCGCCACCGCCGCCAAGATCGCCGGCTCGCGCTTCTCGCTGCTCAAAGGGGGCCTGGCCCGCCTGCATCGTGCGCTCGCCCAGTTCATGCTCGATACGCACACGGCCGAGCACGGCTACACCGAGCTCTATGCCCCGTACCTCGTCAATGCCGCCAGCCTCTACGGCACCGGCCAGTTGCCGAAGTTCGAGGAAGACCTGTTCAAGGTGTTGCGCGGCGATCAGGATCCGCTCTACCTGATCCCGACGGCCGAAGTGCCGGTGACCAACATCGTGCGCGACGAAATCCTTGCCGCCGAGGCGCTGCCGCTCAAGTTCGTCTGCCACACGCCGTGCTTCCGGTCCGAAGCCGGCTCCGGCGGTCGCGACGTGCGCGGCATGATTCGCCAGCACCAGTTCGACAAGGTCGAGTTGGTGCAGATCGTTCATCCGGACCAATCGGCCGAGGCGCACGAGGCGCTGACCCGTCACGCCGAAGTCATCCTCGAAAAGCTGGAGCTGCCTTACCGCCGCATGGTGCTGTGCTCGGGCGACATGGGTTTCTCCAGCCAGAAGACCTACGACCTCGAAGTCTGGCTGCCGGCGCAGAACACCTATCGCGAGATTTCCTCCTGCTCCAACTTTGGCGCCTTCCAGGCCCGTCGCATGCAGGCGCGTTTCCGCAACGACAAGAACAAGCCGGAAATCTGCCACACGCTCAATGGCTCCGGCCTGGCGGTCGGCCGCACGCTGGTCGCCATCCTCGAGAACAACCAGAACGCCGACGGCAGCGTGACCATCCCGGCCGCACTGCGTCCCTACATGGGCGGCCTGGAAGTGCTCACGGCCTGATACGGCTGGCCAAACGGCATCGAGGGGGCTGCGGCCCCCTTTTTATTTGGCGGGGCGCCAGGCCTTATTCCCCGCTTGCGCCGTGCTCGATGGTCGGCAGGCGCAGCGGCGCTTCGGCCATCGGTTCCTTTTCAGTCGCGGAAATGGTCTTCGCGGCGTTGATCCGCTTCACATAGGCCTTGCGCCGCTCCTCGATTTCCAGCACCAGCCGCTTGAGGCCTTCGGCTGCCGATGGCGTGGGCGCGAACGGCGGGGCGTTGCGCAGCAGGATGTCGTAATAGCTGCGGATGTTTTCGACGAGGATCACGGCCTCGCCACCCCGGGCGCGGCCCGTCTTCAACTGGCTGAAATACTTCGGCTGGGCGAGTTTGGGCAGCACGCGCTTCATGTCGTACCAGGAATCGGGGTCAGCCTTCAGTTGCCGGGCGAGGGTGCGCGCCGAACTGAAATGGCCGGGACCGATGTTGTAGGCGGCCAGGGCCAGCCAGGTCCGGTCCGGCTCGCTGACCTCTTCGGGCAACTGCTCCTTCAGCATGTTGATGTAGCGCGCCCCGGCCAGGATGCTCTCGTTCGGATCGAGGCGATTGTTGACCTGCAGGCGGTCGGCCGTGTCCTCCGTCAGCATCATGATGCCGCGCACATTGGTGTAACTCGTGGCGTTCGGGTCCCAATTCGACTCGTGGTAAGCCACCGCCGCAAGCAGACGCCAGTCGATGCCGGTCAGCGCCTGCGCGGCCTGGAAGGATTTGCGGAACTTGGGCAGCGTGGTCTCGACTTCCCCGAGGAATTTCACGATGTCCGTTTGCGTGAGGCGCCGGACGTGGCCGAGATAGCGGTCTTCCAACCGGGCCAGCGTACCGTCGTGTTGAACCCGCTCGATGAAGGCGTTCAACTTGTCGCGCAGTTCCGGATTCGGATGCCGGCCGAGTTGCCAGACCACCGGCTGCGTTTCGCTCAAGGGCAGCGTCACACGCAGGTTGGGCACGAACTGGATGGCGATATCCTCGAAGCTTTCGTCGATGGCGACGTACTCGATACGCCGGTTGCCCAGTTTTTCCAGCAGTTCGAGCAGGTCGCCGTCGCTGACTTCGACCACCTTCAGTCCGGCGATTTCTTTCGCGAGTTTTACCAGGGAAGCCGCCTGGCGCGAACCGGCCATGACGTGGATGGTCTTGTCCGCCAGTTGCTTCTTGTCGGTGAGCGGCAGGGAGGCTTCGTGCTGAACGAGCGCGTCATGCGTCAGGAAAATCGGGGGTGTCGCCTGGATCTGCGGATCCTTCCCAGGTGAAAGCCAGGCGGCGGCGAGATGGTATTTTTCGTCGGCGAGTTTCTCGTCGAGTTGCGCCGGCTCGGCGATGTCGAATTTGACGCCGACCCCCAGTTCCTGGGCGAAGGCCTGCGCCAGATCATATTCCAGGCCGATCGGATTGCCGTTGTCGTCGGTCGAATAACTCAGCAGGCCGGGCTGGATGAGGACGACGAGGTCATGCTGCGCCGGCGTCGGCAATGGCAGGCGCGAACCGCCATCGCCGCAGCCGACGACAAAAAAAATCAAAGCGCCGGCCGCTGCGGAGAGGTGGCAGAGTGGTCGAATGTACCTGATTCGAAATCAGGCGTACTGCAAGGTACCGTGGGTTCGAATCCCACCCTCTCCGCCAAGCGACCATTAACCCCGTTTTTCCTTCTTATTCAATAAGTTGAGAATGACGGGGTTTTGTTTTTTCGGCCTTCCCGTTGTGCGGCGGGGCGTATTTTAATGCCTTTGGCGTAAATTTCCCCCGGCCTTTTGTGACGATTGGTAAAGCGCCAGGAGTGTATCGTGAGCAAGGCAGGCGGCGCTGCGTCTGCCAACTCCCTCGGCGAACTGAACAATAACCTGACAAGCGCGCAGCCCGACGGGATGCATTCAGGAATTTTCCTGCCGCTAAAACCTTGATCAGATCATGGGCATTGACATGCGTGGTCGTTCGTCTATTCTTCGTGATGCATCAATCAGTAATTCATTAATTATTGGCAAACCCATTGAAAAGTGGGGACGCAAAGCCTCCGGCCTACAGACGAAAGCTACGGTAGCGGGGTTGCCAGCGAAACGCTGACGGCGTCCTCCTTTACAGCAATCACTGTGAAGGATAGGAACATGAATCACCATGAAGCCAGTTGCAACTTGTCCCGAGCGCGTTGCGAAGTTTCATCTTGTGGCGTGGGTGGTACGGGCTGAACGTCCGATATACGCAGTACCCCCGGCAATTTTGACAGTCGGGAAATAAACGGGCGCGTTTTCTGCACCCTTCTGATGGTTTGGCATGGCCCTCCGGTTCTGAAAATGGTGTGGAGGGCTTTTTTGTGGCCGGAACCTTCCATGCACCCGTTTCGGTTCGCCGGCGCCAGGCGCCTGGCTGCAGCCTTTCCAAAACACATGGCGAAAAAAATCCCCGCCGGGTTGTGGCAGGGATTGAAGTTGCTACCGGGGAGTAATCCTGTCTGGATACGGATTCATCATAGTACAAAATAAATGTCTTTAACAGCAAAATTTATTTTTTTGTAAAAAATTTCATTTCATTGGTGTTTTTGGGTGGGTTGTTTTGGGCGGTGTGTTTTTGCAATATGTTGAAAGTAAATATAAAAATATATTTATTGGCTCTATAGAGTGATTTTTCAGGTTTGTATTTGTTGTTTGTTATTACTTTTGTTGTATTTCAAGGTGGCGTTGGCTGGGCCATACTCCTCGCATCAGAATTATGTGAGGTGACTGAAGCGATGCTTGAGATCATCATCGAGATTGCATCCCCATTGTTGCTGTTCGTGGCCGGCCTGATCTATCTGCTCGGGCATCGCAGCAATTCGTTCTGGCTTGACTAGCCAGCCTCTTGAGCGTGATGGGCGCAGGATGATTGCTCGTCCCACGCGTTGTTTCAGAACGGTTCTGAAAGAGTTCGTCGCGGCCTGAGCGCTGTTGATTTTCGCCGGGTTCTTGGCTGGCGTTCGCCTTCTCCCGTTTTGCCTTTTCCCTTCGCGGCCAGCTCTTGGCATAATCGGGCCAATGCTCGCCTACATCGCCCGCCGCCTGCTCTACGCGCTGCCCATCCTGATCGGGGTGAACCTCGTCACGTTCGCGCTGTTCTTCGTCGTCAACACGCCGGACGACATGGCGCGCATGCAGCTTGGCGTCAAACGCGTGACGCCGGAGGCGATCGAGAAATGGAAGGTCGAGCGCGGTTACGACAAGCCGTTGCTGATCAATGCCGAGGCTGGCGGGTTGGCGAGCGTGACCAACACCATCTTTTTCGAGAAATCGGCCCGCATGTTCGTTGGCGATTTCGGGCGGGCCGAGGATGGCCGCGACATCGCCCGCGAAATTGGCAACCGGATGCTGCCGTCGCTGGCCATCGCGCTGCCGACCTTCATTCTTGGCCTGTTCGTGACCATCACCTTCGCGCTGACGCTGGCCTTTTTCCGCGCCACGGCTTTCGATTTCTGGGGCGTCGTGCTGTGTGTGGCGATGATGTCGATTTCCGGACTGTTCTACATCATCGGCGGGCAGTATCTGATCAGCAAGGTCTGGCGGCTGGTGCCGATTTCGGGCTTTGGTGCCGGTCTGGAGGCGTGGCGGTTTCTGATTTTGCCGGTGCTGATCGGCGTGGTGTCGGGGATTGGCTCAGGTACGCGCTGGTACCGCACCATTTTTCTTGATGAAATTACCAAAGACTACGTTCGTACGGCTAGAGCAAAGGGGCTTCCCGAGGCGCTCATTCTGTTTAGACACGTCCTAAGAAATGGCATGACGCCGATATTGACGCAGTCGATTGTGGCGATACCAACGCTATTTATGGGGGCTCTCGTCATGGAATCGTTTTTTGGTATTCCTGGTTTGGGTAGCTACACCATCGATGCGATCAATGCGCAGGATTTTGCTGTGGTGCGCTCAATGGTCTTTATCGGAGCGGTGCTTTATATCGTCGCCCTGCTACTGACAGACATTTCCTATACCGTGGCTGACCCCCGGATAAGGCTGCAGTAATGCAATTTCAGATTGTCGTTCTCTGGTCAGATATCTTTATTTGGTTGCTGGTAGCCTTTGGCCTATTTTTTGGCTTTCTTGCCTCTCGAGATGAACGTTTGTTGGTGTCCTGGCGACGACTTGGAGAAAATCGCATCGCGATGGCCTCGGCGACGGTGCTGCTGGCCTTCATCCTGATCGGCCTGCTCGATTCGCTGCATTACCGGGCGCAGCTGGAAAGCAAGCCGGGGCAGAAGGCGGTTTATGCCGTCGAAGTCCTTTCCGTGCTCGATGCGCTCGCCGCGCCACTGCGTTCGCGCAACGAGAAGACCTACTCGGCGCCGTTCGCCACCCGACTCTACGCCAAGGAAACCATCGACGTGCCGGGGCAGGGCACGGTGCGCGACTACCCGCGCCTCAAGCACGGCGGCAAGCATCTCGGCGAGCGCGAGGACGAAGTGGCGGAGGATGCGGCTTTTACGGCCTTCAAGGCTGGCGTACTCGCCTTTATCGGCTGGTTGGGCGTGTTTGGCGCGGTTGTGACGGTCAACCGGAAAAAATGCCCAAAATTGAAATTACGCGAAGCCACTTTCGCCTGGGATGCCGTGCTGCTCACGCTGCTGCTCATTCTGGTTATTGCCGTCCCGCTGTTCTGGCTGTCCGGCTACTACCACGTCTTCGGCACCGATAAGGTCGGCCAGGACGTGCTCTACCAGATCCTCAAAAGCGTGCGCACCGGGCTCATCATCGGCCTCGTTACGACGCTGGTCATGCTGCCCATGGCGGTATTGCTCGGCATCGTCGCCGGCTATTTCCGCGGCTGGGTCGATGACGTGATCCAGTACATCTACACCGTGCTCAACTCGATCCCCGGCGTGCTGCTCATCGCCGCTGCCGTGCTCATGATGCAGGTCGTTATCGACACCCATCCGCAATGGTTCTCGACCGCCGCCGAGCGCGCCGACCTGCGCCTGCTGGCCCTTTGTTTTATCCTCGGCATCACGAGCTGGACGGGGCTGTGCCGGCTGCTGCGCGGCGAAACGCTCAAACTGCGCGAACTCGAATACATCCAGGCGGCGCAGGCCTTCGGCGTGTCGAGCTGGCGCATCATCGTCCGCCACATCCTGCCCAACCTCATGCACATCGTCATCATCGCGCTGGTCATGGACTTCTCCGGTCTCGTGCTGGCCGAGGCCGTGCTGTCCTACGTCGGCATCGGCGTCGATCCGACGATGACCAGCTTCGGCACCATGATCAACAACGCCCGCATGGAACTCGGCCGCGAGCCGGTCGTCTGGTGGTCGCTGGCCGCGGCGTTTAGCGCCATGTTCATCCTCGTCCTCGCCGCCAACCTGTTCGCCGACGCCGTGCGCGACGCATTCGACCCGAGGGCTGCGTAAATGCTGAAGGTTGAAAACCTCCGCCTCGGCTTCACCGCCGGCAAAAAAACGCTGGCTGCGGTCGACGGCATTTCCTTCTCGATTGAAAAGGGCGAAACCTTCGCCCTGCTCGGCGAATCCGGCTGCGGCAAGTCGGCCACGGCGCAAGGCATCATGCGCCTGCTGCCGGCTGCCGGCCGCATTCTCGAAGGCAATGTCGCCCTCGAAGGCGAGCCCCTGCTCAGCCTCTCCGAAGCCGACATGCGCGCCTACCGCGGCGGCCGGATGGCGATGATCTTCCAGGAACCGGCGACCAGCCTCAACCCGGTCCTCACCGTCGGCCGCCAGATTGGCGAAGTACTCGAACGCCACCTCGACCTGCGCGGCGACGCGGCAACCGAACGCATGGTCGACCTGCTGCGTCAGGTCGGCATCGCCGACCCCGAGCGCCGGCTGACCGAATACCCCTTCCAGCTCTCCGGCGGCATGAAGCAGCGCGTCATGATCGCCATCGCCCTGGCCGGCGAACCGGAACTGCTCATCGCCGACGAGCCGACCACCGCACTCGACGTCACCGTCCAGGACCAGATTCTCGATTTATTGGCCAAAATTCAGGTTGACCGTGGCATGGGCATGTTGCTCATCACCCACGACCTCGGCGTCGTCGCCCGCATGGCCCACCGGATCGGCGTCATGTACGCCGGCGAACTGGTCGAAGTGGCGAGCCGCGAAGAGTTCTTCACCCAGCCGCGCCATCCCTACACGCAAGCGCTGTTCGAGGCACTGCCGGAAATCTCGCGACGCGGCCTCAAGCTGACCACAATCCCCGGCCAGGTCCCGTCGCTCGCCGCCATGCCGGCCGGCTGTCGCTTCGCCGACCGCTGCGCCCACGTCATGCCGGTTTGTCGTGAGGTTTCTCCGCCGTGGCGCGAGGTTGCCGACGGACACTCGGTCCGTTGCCAATGGCAAGGCTCGGCGGCAGAAGATGACGGAACCCGCCATGCTGTCACCGAACTCGACATCGATCCCGGCAAGCCTTTCCTGCAAGTCAGCGACCTCAAGGTCCATTTCCCGATCCGCAAGGGCTTCCTCCAGCGTACGGTCGGTCACGTCCGTGCGGTCGACGGCGTTTCGCTGGCCATTTCCGCCGGGAGCACGCTGGCCCTGGTCGGCGAGTCCGGCTGCGGCAAGACGACCGTCGGCAAGGCGCTCCTGCAACTGATCCAGCCGACAGCTGGCAGCGTCACGCTGGGCGGCAGCGAACTGGTCGGTCTCAAGGGTCGGCGCCTGCGCGACGCACGCCGCCACATGCAAATGATTTTCCAGGACCCGTTCGCCTCGCTCAACCCGCGCCTGCGCGTCGGCGAAATCATCGCCGAAGGCATGGGCGCGCTGGGCGTCGAGACGGACCCGGAAGCAAGGGCGGCGGCAGTCTCCGCGTTGCTCAAACAGGTCGGCCTGCCCGACGATGCCGGCGACCGTTATCCGCACGAATTCTCCGGTGGCCAGCGCCAGCGCATCGCCATCGCCCGCGCCCTGGCCGTGCAGCCGGAACTGCTCATTTGCGACGAGCCGACCTCGGCGCTCGACGTCTCGGTGCAGGCGCAAATCCTCAATCTGTTGAAAAGTCTGCAGGCCGAGCTCGGCATCGCCTACCTGTTCATCACGCACAACTTCGCTGTCGTCGAATATCTGGCCCACGACATCGCCGTCATGTACCTTGGTCGCATCGTCGAGCAGGGCAGGGCGGAAGAAGTCCTGCGTTCGCCCCGGCATCCCTACACCCAGGCCTTGCTGTCGGCCGTGCCGGTGCCCAATCTGGACGCGCGAGCCGACATCATTCGTTTGCCCGGCGAAACGCCATCGCCGGCCAATCCGCCGAGCGGTTGCCACTTCCATCCGCGTTGTCCCAAGGCGACCGATGTTTGCCGGCAAGGCTATCCGGGTGTGACCGAGGTGTCTGGCACGCACGTCGTTCGCTGCCATCTGGTGGCCTAGCATGGCACGCTCAGCGCGTGGGGCAATGCCCCGGCCGCCGTGGCGGCGTTACAGGAAGCTGACTTAGCGCCGCTTTCCCTTGGCCGGCGATTTGGCGCTGCTGGCTTTGGCGGGTGCGTGACGCGCGGTCGTAGCGGATGACTTGCCTGTCTTGCCCTGGGCTTTCGCGCCCGACGACTTGCCGCCCTTTTCAGTAGCGCGCGATTCGCCTTTGCTGCACTTCACCACGGCGTGCTTGCCTTTGCCGACCTTGGCGCAGCGCGCCTTCGACTCCGCTTCGATAATGTGTTGCGGGCCTTGTGCATTGAGAAGATTGTTCAGGCTGGCGCTGTTGCCGATTCCCGGAACGAGCAGGGTCGAGCCGGCGCCAAGGCGAACCCGTTCCGACAGGCCGTTGGCGCGGGCGAGCTCGCTGGCCGTGGTGTCGAAATTGGCGGCAATGCGGTCCAGCCTTTCCGGCGCCGTCAGCGTATAGGCTTGCCACTGCGTCAGCGGTGCCTGGGTATTGTTCAGGTTGTCGCGGAAGGCATCGAGCTTGTCGGTCGGGATGACGATTGCCGACGAAGGATTGATGATCGGGCGGTTGTGCGAGGGGTTGAGGCGCTGGAATTCCTCGATCGACATGTTGGCCAGGCGGGCTGCAGTCTTGACGTCCATCGGCCGGCGCGTTTCCAGCGTCGCAAAATAGGGTTCGTTGGGAATCATCGGCAAGTCGAACCGCGCGATCAGCGCCGGATTGCCCAGAATGTTCTTCAATGCCTGGAGCTTCGGCACGTAATGCCGGGTTTCGTTGGGCATGGTCAGGTTCGGGTAGTTTGTCGGCAGCCCGCGCGCCTCGTTCTTGCCGATGGCCCGCTTGACGGCCCCTTCACCCCAGTTGTACGACGCCAGTGCCAGGTGCCAGTCGCCGTGCATTTCATAGATGGCCTGCAAATAGTCCAATGCCGCTGTAGTCGATGACACGACGTCGCGCCGCTCGTCGCGCCACCAGTTCTGCTCGAGATTGAAGCGCTTGCCGGTTGACGGGATGAACTGCCACAGGCCGGCCGCGTGTGCCGGTGAGTAAGCGTTCGGATTGAACGAACTCTCCACCATGGGGAGCAGGGCCAGTTCCGTCGGCATGCCGCGTGCCTCAAGTTCCTCGACGATGTGGAAGAGGTAGGGCCGGCTGCGCGTCACCATGCGGCGCAAGGCATCGGGACGATTCTGGTACCACTGCTGGTAGTAGAGCACCAGGTCGTCGTTGAGGTCGGTCATCGCAAATCCGTTGCGGATGCGTTCCCAAAGATTCGTTGAATGTAGGGTCAGGTCGATCGTCGCCGGCAGTTGCGGCACCTGGCGAATTTCGTGGACGGTCAGTGCCTCGTCGGCATTCAGCCCGGGTTCCGCCATCGATGAAAGACTGAGCGAGGGGAAGCTGGTCCCGTCCTCAGGGTTGGCGTAAAGCGTCCCCGAAAGCGTCGACAGCGCTGCGCCAAGCAGGAAGGCAAATAGTTGGCGGTATGGCGACAGGACGCTACCTTGCTGCATGAATTGTGCTCCTGGCGCTGCCGAGTCGACTAAGCGCCCGATTATAACCCGCAGGGGAAAGCAGACTTTTCCCCGAGAAACTAAAAAGACCAGCCTGGGCTGGTCTTTTGAATGTTGGCGGAGTGGACGGGACTCGAACCCGCGACCCCCGGCGTGACAGGCCGGTATTCTAACCAACTGAACTACCACTCCGCGCTTAAAGCTTGGCGTCCCCACGGGGATTCGAACCCCGGTTACCGCCGTGAAAGGGCGGTGTCCTAGGCCTCTAGACGATGGGGACCCGGACAAAACTGACTACCTCGTTCGGCGCTTGGTGGAGGTAAGCGGGATCGAACCGCTGACCTCTTGCATGCCATGCAAGCGCTCTCCCAGCTGAGCTATACCCCCACAGTCGAGAGACAAGCCGAACTTGTTGGATTCGAGGCTATTGCCTCTTACCCGAAAAAAAACCGGACGGGTCCGGTTTTCTTGAATGTTGGCGGAGTGGACGGGACTCGAACCCGCGACCCCCGGCGTGACAGGCCGGTATTCTAACCAACTGAACTACCACTCCAATACTGCTAAAACCTTGGCGTCCCCACGGGGATTCGAACCCCGGTTACCGCCGTGAAAGGGCGGTGTCCTAGGGTGGAGGTAAGCGGGATCGAACCGCTGACCTCTTGCATGCCATGCAAGCGCTCTCCCAGCTGAGCTATACCCCCGCCGCGAAAGAAGGCCGCATTATAGGGACCGACCTGGTCCTTGTAAAGGGCCTTTCACGATTTTTAGAGATGTTTCGACAAAGCCATGACAACATGCTCGCGGCCGATCATCTCGACCAGCGCATCCACGGAGGGCGCCTGGGCCTGGCCGGTCAGGATGACACGCAGAGGCATCGCCAGTTTGGGCATTTTCAGGCCGTGCTTGGCGATGCTTTCCTTGATCAGCGCACTGATAGCCGGTGTTTCCCAGGCAACGGTGGCCAGACCGGCGACAAAATCCGCCAGCGCCGGCGCAGCTTCGGGCGACAGATGCTGGGCGAGCAGTTCCGGATTGACCTCGATCGTGCTGTAGAAGACCTCGACGGCATCGGCCAGAACGTTGAGCGTGTTGCAGCGATCGGCGTAGAGCGTGACGGCTTTTTCGAGGCTGGGGCCGTTGCCGGTATCGACACCGCGCGCGGCAAGGCGGGCGCGGACCAGGGCTGCCAGCTCGGCCGGCGGCAACTGTTTCATGTAGTGCTGGTTCAACCACAGCAACTTCTCGGTGTTGAACTGGGCTGCCGAGGCGGTTATGTGGTCCAGATCGAACCATTCGATGAATTGCTGGCGCGAGAATACTTCGTCGTCGCCATGCGACCAGCCGAGGCGGGCGAGGTAATTGATGACTGCTTCCGGCAGGAAGCCGTCCTCGTCGTACTGCATGACCGACACGGCACCATGGCGCTTGGAGAGCTTGGCGCCGTCGTCACCGAGAATCATCGAAAGGTGCGCATAGGTCGGCGTTTCGGCGCCCAACGCCTGCAGGATGTTGATCTGGCGCGGGGTGTTGTTGACGTGGTCGTCGCCGCGGATGACGTGGGTGATGCCCATGTCCCAGTCGTCGACGCAGACGCAGAAATTGTAGGTGGGCGTACCGTCGGCGCGGGCAATGATCAGGTCGTCCAGTTCGGCGTTGGCGAACTCGATGCGTCCCTTGACCTGATCTTCCCACGCGACGACGCCATCCTTGGGGTTCTTGAAGCGGACGACTGGCGGGACATCAGCCGGCGGGGGCGGCAAGGTCTTGCCGGCTTCCGGACGCCAGCGCCCGTCATAGCGCGGCTTTTCCTTCTTCGCTTCCTGTTCGGCGCGCAGGGCATCGAGTTCTTCGCGGGTCGTGTAGCAGTAATAAGCCGTACCTGCAGCCAGCATCTGCTGGATCACTTCCTTGTAGCGATCCATGCGCTGCATCTGGTAGAACGGGCCTTCGTCATGCGCCAGACCCAGCCACTGCATGCCGTCGAGAATGGCTTGCACGGCCTCGGGTGTGGAGCGTGCCACGTCGGTGTCTTCAATGCGCAGGACGAAAGTGCCGCCATGCCGACGGGCAAAAGCCCAGGAAAACAGCGCGGTGCGCGCGCCGCCGATATGAAGGAAACCAGTGGGGCTGGGAGCAAAACGGGTACGGACAGGCTTCATGGGATGCTTGGACTTGGCTGGGCGAAAAGCCGCTATTCTAGCCGACCCGCGTTTGACCGGCTTGACGACTTATGGTTAAATGCGCGCCTCTGTTTTGGGCGGTTAGCTCAGCGGTAGAGCACTGCCTTCACACGGCAGCGTTTTTTGGCTTAACCATGCTGGTTTTCAAAGGCCCGGTGTAAAAGTCGGTGTAAAAAACGGCAATTGCGAGGTTAGCTCAGGGGTAGAGCACCTGCTTCACACGCAGGGGGTCGCTGGTTCGAAGCCAGCACTTCGCACCATTTTCACTTGCTTGGGAAAAACGAATCGAGCGCATGCTCTTCGTGGTTTCTTGTCTTGGCGACCTGCCCGTTTTTTGATGGCTTGGTTCTAATATTTACTTCGGCCATGCTTAGGTAATCGCTGCTAACGACGAAAATATCTCCTGTTGTGCAGTCAACTCCGATGACAAAGTCGACTAGTCCTTCGTAGCTAACAGAAGTCCTTCCCCTGTGGTATTTAGATGATCTAAGCCTGATTCTTATGGCTCCTGTCAGCGTTGTATTTGCGCTCTTAACTTGAATTTTTTTAACGCCATTGCCACTGTCGACCAGTAGGTCATATGGCGCTCCATTCGTGAGCGGCTTGGATACGAAGTACCCTCGGCGAATTAGCTCCGTGGCAACCATCATCTCTGCTAGGTCGCCTGTCATCGTTGTTGTTTTCATCCAAGCACGGCCATTGATAGTTTATCCAGCGCCTCGGCCTGTCGATCGACGTGCAGGTGTGCATATCGCTCGGTCGTCTTGACGGTCGTGTGGCCTAGGATGTCCCTGACCACTTCGAGTGGTGTCCCCATGTTGATCAGCAGGCTGGCGCAGCTATGGCGCAGGTCGTGGAAGTTGGCTTCGATTCCGGCTTTTTTCCGTGCTCGTCCAAATCCCGTTTTCAGCCCCTCGAAGTTGATTTTGAGCGGGATGTATTCGAGCCACGGCCGCAGTGCCGGGACAATTGGAACGCTTCGCTGGCGTAGTGTCTTTGTGTTCCCGGCAAGAATGCAAAGGTAGTTTCCTTTGATGTCTTCTTTTTCTAGCCCGAGGATTTCGCCGCGCCGGCATCCGGTTAAAAGGGCGATCCATACCGCGGCTCTGACCTGCTCGCTGCAGTGATCTGACAGCTTTTTAACCTGCTCGACGCTGAGGTAGGTATGTCGCTGGTTGTTCTCTGGCAGCCTGGATATTCTGGCGGCGATGTCTTCGGAGATAATCCGCTGCCGGAATGCGATTTTGAGTGCTGCCTTGATGGCGCCGATGCTGCGATTTATGGTCGCTGGCGCGTAGTGTCCTCGCATGTCGTCGATCATTTTGGCGACAACGAGATCGGCTTCGCTGGCCTTTTTTCCCTCGCACCAAGGTCCGGCACGTAAGGCGTGGTGCTTTGCTGTTTCTGGGCTGCGCAGCGTGTCGGCATGCGCGATGTACAGGCCCATTATTTCGGTTAGCGATGGGTCGCCCGGGATGTGTGTCTGCTTTCGTCCTGCAGCTTTTCTTAGATTGGCCTCGATCAGCTTGGCATCACTCTTAGATGTACCTTCCGGCAAGCGTCGGTGAATGCGTTTGCCGCTGACCATGATGCCGACGTGGGTGCGGCCTTGTTCGTCTGTCCAAATTGACATTGGTTTTCTCTCAGCCAGTTTTTACACTCGTCGAGATTGTAGCGTTTTGAGCGAATGCCAACCGGAGTAAACGGCATGCCGAATTGTTCAAGACGCCGCACGGTCGATTCGGATATGCCTAGAGCGGCACAAAGCTGTTGTCTGGTCATGTCGCTCATGTGTCCGGTTTCCTTTGTTTAAATATTGAGCAATGATCGTTGTTCGCTGTGTCGCAATGGTCGGCGCTGTCCGGTTTGATGGTGATACGCGACAGCACCGGGTTATTGGACATTTTTGGCGTCTACTACAAGTTATGTGTCTGCGCCTTCTTTGTATCGCAACGGTCGCAGCCTTTGCTGTGGCCACAATTGCAGCCGCGTGGGTTGTCGCCTTCGTGCCATTCAATGTCTTCACCCCACTCTTGGGACAGTTCAATCATTGCGTCGTAGCACTCAGGGTGCATCTTCACCGTGGCTGGTCCGTCATCGCCAAACCAGCGGTAACGCTTGTAGGTTTCTCCGGCCTCAATACCTTCCGCGCACCATGAACAGCGGTGCCGCTTCTTTGCTGCTTTCACTATTTCAACATCACTCATCTTGTTCTCCACACATAACACTCCGGTCAATGTCGCGCTTCGCGCTGGACCTTCGGCAACTGGCGTTGCCTCGGCCCATCACCTAAGCGTTATGCTGCATCCCTCAAACTAGCCTCTTCGGCCCGCATCAGTCGTGCGCGCTGCAGGGCGGCTTCGGCGTCGATGAACAGGCCGCCGCCCTGGCGCTTCCAGAAGTCTTCGGAGGTGTCGACCAGGAGGTCGAGCGCCTGCAGCTCGTCGCCGGTGGCGCCCATGCGCTTTTTTGCGATGTAGCGGTCCTTCAGGTTCATGAGTGCAATGCCGGCAAGGTCGCAGCAGATCTCGGTCGATTTGTCAGCCTTCTCCGAGGCTGCCAGCATGAGCATGTCGCGGCAGTCGGCGAGGATGTTGAAGTGTGCGGTCGTCGCCCACCCGCCACGCAGCGCGGCGATGGCCTGGCGCTCCTGCAGGCTGACTTCAGGGTTAAGGTGCAGGGCGACGATGGTCGGCGCGACCAGGCGGTGATGGGTGCGTTTGCAGGATTTGCGGCTCATGCTGCGTACTCCTGCTCCGCTGTTTCACAAAACAGCCCACACGACGGTAGCTGCTCGCCACGATCAGGCTTCCCGGCTGGAAGTTGGCGCAGTGGGAAACGCTCTCCTTTGAGCGGTCCTGAGCGGTGGCGCAGAATGTAGGCGTTCTCTCCGTGCAGCGCTGCCACCTTGGCCTCGGCCTGGGCAACGCGCTCGAACCGCTCCGGGAAGTCTTCGCGGATCGCGCGCCAATATCCGAGCCCACCCTTCACGCATCCGATGCAATTCGCGTTGTCGTATCCAAGCCGGTACATCATCGGAAGCTCGATGTCCGCGCGGATCACCATCGCCTTGCAGTCTTCCTTTGTAAGCCCTCGGTCAATTAATGGTGTTATCGCAGGGCGGTCCGGCCAGTTTTCTAGCCAGTCGTCGAGGAGCCATTGCTCTTCTGCTGTATAGCCAAGGACAAGCACATCGCCCGGCCGCTCAAATGTGCGCAAAAGCCCGCGCTTAATTCGGCTAGTGCAGGATGCGCCGCGCGGCCCCTTAATGTATCCGACCGTCTCAAAAACCTTGATAGCACTCGCGTCATACTTTACGTCGCGAAGGGTATCGATAGTGCGTCCAAACCAGCGCTCGCAGTCAGCGGCGAACCTGCGGTTGTCTTCGTGCTCTTCAGCAATAAAGGCATTCACCACAACGGCGCGTTCGCCGTACTGGGCTAGCGCAAGCTTCGTCGCTACAGCCGATGCTGCGCCGCATGAGAATTGACAGACAATTCGGCTCATTATTTTGGCCTCGTCAATAGATGTGCGATGAGGGGTAGCGCGATGGCGTTTATCAGACCGGCCAACGCTAGCGCGATATCGGTATCGCTCACGGCGCCACCTCTTCGCCAAGGCTGCCGGCCGGGTAGAAGACAATGGCCGGGATGGTGGTTTCGATTTCGAGCGTTTTTTCCGGTTGACCGTTGAATCCGAATATAACCGAGTCCATGTAGTCGAATAGCGTTTCGGCTGGCCCGTACCAGATCGTGTCGACTATCGGGCCGTCGCCCATTTCGTTTGCGCTCTCAAGGCAGTTGCGAGAATTGACAAGCGCCGCCAGCAGATCGTCGCGCTTCTTCTCTGCATCCTCAGCCCTACGCTTGTTGTACTCTGCTGCGTCTTTGTAGCTGTCGAGATTCTTCTCTGCGTTAATGGCCCGAATATGCATGTCAGTTATCATGTGGCGCATTTCACTGAGTTTTCCTTCAGGGTCATCCATTCCAGCGCAAGCATTCACGCAGGCGACGATTCGGCGGGCGTCCTGTTCTGAAAGTCCGTGAGCAATCTGCACACCGTCTTTTTCTACATACCATCCGTCGTTGTCCTCGCCGTAGCTCCAAGGCTCTTTCGTATGGCTCACGCTGGCCTCCCTTCATCCTCGTTGTCGTCAATCGGGAAGCCTTCGAGCGGAAGATAGGCGGCAAAGTGGTCGGTCGTGCACTTTCGGAACGCGGCCGGCGGGTAGATTCCGCGGTCGTGCTTGATGGTTTGGTGGCATGCGCAGGTTTCGCTGCGCTCGCACCATTCGCCGACGTGATCGCCGTGCGCCAGGCAGCGGTTTATGGTCGGGTCGAGCGGTAGGGGGATGGGTTGGCCGGTGAAGTTCATGCTGATTTCCTATATGTTTTAGTCAGGTCTGATTTGATGCTGTGGCCACGGCTGCGCAGGATGTTGGCGATCTGGGCGCGGTCGTGGTGGCTGTGGGTGGCTTGTCGTAGCAGGCCGAAGTAGCTGTTTCCGGTCTCGAAAAGGTCGGTTTCGGGAATGGTTTTGAGGCGGTGCAGGGCGTCGTTGAATGTCCTGCGGCGCAGCGTCCGGCGGTGTGGCTTGATGACATGGCCGACAAAGTCGATGCCGCGGTCGATGGGTTGCAGGATGGTCTTGCTCGGGTTGATTCTGGCGGCCAGTTGGGTGGCGAGCAGGTGTTCGGTCTGGTCCTTGGCGTCGTTGAGCCATTGGGCGGATTCGTGCAGGAGCACGAAGTCGTCGACGTAGCGGATGTAGTGCTTGGCGTGCAAATAGTGCTTCGCAAATTGGTCTAATACGTCCAAATAGACGTTGGCGAAAAACTGGCTGCTGAGGTTGCCTATTGGCAGGCCAAGGTGTGCGGGCTGGCTGGTCAGGCGCTTGTGTGGCTGGACGCGCTCGAGGTCGGCCGGGTTGCCACGCAGGGTGTAGTTCTGGCGCGGGTCGTGGAAAAGGATGGTTTCGGTCAGCGTCAGCCACCATGGCTCGTTGATGCGGCGGGCGAGCAGGCGGTGCAGGATGCGTTTGTCGATGCTGACGAAGAAGTTGGCCAGATCGAGCTTCAGGTAATAGGCTGGCCGCGTCCAGTTCTGGGTGATACTGCGTACCTTGGCCTCGAGTCGTTCGGCGCCATAGAGGGTTCCACGGCCCGGGATGCAGGCGCAGGAGTCGGCGATGAATCGGGCGTAGAAGCGCGGGCCGATTCGGTTGTGCAGCAGGAGATGCACGATGCGGTCGCGGAACGTCGCTGCCCACACTTCGCGGGGCTTTGGGCGGGTGATGGCGAAGCAGATGCTGCTTCCGGGCGTGTAGGTGCCTGCGTGCAGTTCGTCGTAGAGGGTGCGCAGGTTGTGCTCAAGGCGCTCTTCGAAGGCCAGCGCGCTGGCGCTGTTGCGCTTGGTGCGGCGGCAATCGAAATAGGCTTGCGCAAGCTCTGCGAAGGTGAAATCAGCGGGCGCTTTCCAATCTGCGGACGGCACGAGCGCGCAACCCGTTGTTGCGGTTGTTGTTGTTCTGGTTGCCGTTGTTGAAGTTCTGATACCAGGCCCAGCCTGACTCGTACCCATCGTGCTTTCCACGTCGCCCGGCCGAGTGTTCAGCCTGGAAACTGCGCCGGACCGGCCCGGCATGCTGCCGGCGGTGTCCGTGGTGCGCATGTCGGTGGCCTTGTGAGCCAGCGGCACGACCAGATTGAATGATCGCTCAGTCATGGCGGCCTTGACCTCCATGAAGCGGGCGATGTGCGGCGCGGCGCCACCCGTTGGCCTGCTTCCCGATGCTGGTGGTGAGTTCGATTGCCTGAGCGTAGGCCGCCTTGGAGATGAGGCGTTTGTCCATGGACAAACGAAGCATCAGTTCGGCGACTTGCAGGCGCTCGATCAGTTCCAGCAGGTGCGGTGCCTTGTCCTGGGCGACATTGGCCCGGAAGATCAGCACCGTGATCTCAATGCACTCGGCGCTGATCTTATCCCCGATGGAACGCTTGAAATCACGTTGCATGTTCTTGACGAGATTCGTGACGACATCGAGCAGGTCGTAGGCGACCTTGTAAATGGGAAGATGGGTGTGGGTGGCCATGCTGATTAAATTGATAAATTACTCAATGACCAATCTGCGGACGGCACGAGCGCGCAACCCGTGGTCGCGGTTGATGCCGTACTGGAGGCCGTAGCAGAAGTCCTGATACCAGGCCCAGCCTGACTCGCTTTCGTGAGCCTCGCATGACCAGTAGGCGCGCTCCTCGAATTCTTCCTTGAGGTTGGCGAAGAGCAGCGACTGCTCGCGGCGGGTGGGCAGGCTGGATGTGTGTTTTCCGCCCTGTTTGGCGGCCCATTCTTCGGCCTTTTCCCAGGTGATGTCGTCGGCCTGGCCGGGGAGCAGCACCAGGTGATAGCTCGGCTCTCCGTCTTTGCCGAGAACGAGGCCGGCGTAGTGTTCGCCCGGGGAAAGGCTGATGGTGGCCTCGGGGATGAACATGGCAGATGGTGCCTGCTGCAGCTCAAAGGCAGTGATCATTTCGGCCACTTTGGCATGCTGGGCCTTGATTTCATCAAGCGTAATGGTGGTCATGACGGTCTCGAAATGGATGAATGATTAAATGGGCAATCTGCGGACGGCACGAGCGCGCAACCCGTAGCTGCGGTAGCCGTGGTGGTTCTGGCCGCCGATGTCGAAGTCCTGATACCAGGCCCAGCCTGACTCGCGGTGGTGGATTTCGTTGCTCCAGTACCAGTCCTTCTGGAACAGGTCGCGGTGGTTTGCCCAGAGCATGGCCTGCTCGATGCGGGTGGGCAGGTCGCCGCCGATGCTCTTGGCCCATTCGAGTGCGGCTTCGTGGGTGGCTTCGTCGTTGTCGCCGGGCAGCAGGATGACGTGATGCAGATTTCCTGATGCGTCACCGATCGCGCCGATGTAGGTCTCGCCTTCGGCGAGCGGGGGTAGTGTGAGTTGTTGCATGGGTCACCTATGGGTTGATGAAAAGGTTGATGAGGGCAATGAGAGCGAGGACGGTCACGGGGTGGTCCCCCAGGTCTCGGTGAATTCGGCGTTGCGGTGGTTGTAAAACTCGGTCAGCTTTTTCCAGCCGCCCTGGCTGAGCACGGCTTTCTGGGCGTGGTTGTTGCCGGATACAGTGCAGACGGCGTAGTCGTACTGCAGGCTTTGCAGGGTGTGGCGTTGTTGGGCCTTGATCTCGTGGGACTTGCCGCGGCCGCGATCGGTTTCGCGGACGAAGAAGCTGTGACAGATGGCGACTTGTGGCTGGCCGGGCAGGCTGGTGATCTCGAAGGCGCCGGCAGGGTGTCGGAAGCGTTGGGTGGGCATGATCAGTCCCACGCTGCTTCGGTGTCGCCGATAAAGTCGGCTAGTTCTCGGACGGCGAAGGCGGGAAGGTTGATTTCTTTCCACGCGAACGCGATGTGCATCGTGCCGTCGATGCTGATCATGGCGAACAGCTGCGGATCGGCGAACTCAATCGGCGGCTCGTCTTCGGAAACCTGGAACAGTTGATCGGCGATGATCTCGATGTCGGATTTCACGTCGGAGACTGCAGGGCGGTAGGCGCTCGCCAAAGCGCTTTCCTCAGCCGCCAAACCGGCTGCCTGCGTCTCGACAACGGCACGGGCCTCGGTGGAGGTGCTATCTGCCTCAACGAGGCGATCCGATTCCGTGCTGCGGCTGATATATGCCCCTCCGGCCGCTGGGGTTGCACACGCTCTTCCGACGTGTCCTTTTGCCGCCTTGGCCGGGGTGGCCTTGCCGGGTTTTTTCAGGTGCTTCGCTTTATGTTTTTCGAGTTCGGCCGCTTCAATGTCGGATTGTTGCTGGGCGAATAGGTGCTGATCTCCCTTCGCTGTGATCTTCCACGCGACTTCGTTGTCGGTCGGGTCTTCGGTCTGCTTGACGAGTTGACGGGCCTTCAGGTCGTTGCAGCACCAGCGCAGCTTATTGAGCTTTTCCTTTGTTTCGGCCTCAAGCTGGGAATAGGTTGCGACGCCCAGTTTTTTGATGGCGGTCAGGACGGGAATGTCTAGGATCATGATGTCCTCAGTAGGAGCGGGGAATTGGGTCTGGGAAGCGGTCGTCGATCATCGATTTGCGGCGCTCGACGAATTTGCCGGCGTTGCGGGCGGCTTCGTCGCGCCTTTCCTTGGCGTCGAGGAGCTTGCGGGTGACGATTTCGATTTCCGCGTCCGTGGTTTGCGCCTGCAGGTAGAGGTCGTCGAGCAGAATGCGCAGGTCGGCGATGTGCTGCTCGTGGGTGCGGACGTGAATGCCGAACAGGGTCCGGTAAAGCCAGTCGATCAGGCGGCGCATGGCTGGGCCTCCAGGGTGGCGCTGCGGGCGGTCTTGACCTTGACGGCGATCTTCGTCCAGCCGGCGGGGATGATGGGACTGATAACGGCGCGCTTGCCGTTGCTGATGATGTGCCATCCGCGTTTGGCGGCGGCAACGGCGACTTCTTCGAGCAGGGCGCTGTCGTGGATGATTTGGGCGGTGATCATGGCAGCAGCCTCATTTGTCCAGCAGCCTCAAGCTCAATCAGGCTTGGCCTGATCTCAAACCCTTCGGGGAGATCGCAGCATTCGATGGCTTCGTCTTCGTCGTCGAAAACTTCTTTGCATTGAGGGCACACGAAAACTTCCTTGATGCGCGGTGCGCAGCATTCGCGCGCATCGTCTTCGTCGTCGTGAATGTCGCCGCATTCACAGCATTGATATTTCGGGTCGAGTTCCATGGTCGCCTCCTAGTGATTGCATACCCGGCGCAGGAGGCTTAGTGCCTGGCTGGCGTCGGTTCGTTTGCCGAGGGTGATGACGCGGCGGTCAACGCGACGGCAGATTTTGAAAACACCGCCGACGGGCATCAGGAAACACGTCGATCCGCGCGCAATGTCGCGGGCCTTGTCGAGCGCTTCGGCGGTGGTCATGTCAGATGACCGCCATCGCTGCGAGCGCCATCCAGCAAGCGATGATGCCGATGCCGAGTGCTTTGTTCATGGTGACCTCCGTTTAATGTTTGGCAGATATTACCCCTAGGTAATCATAAGCGCAATACCCACGGGTAACGATTTCGATTTTCTGGGCGAAAAAAAACCGCCCGTAGGCGGTTGTCATTGGCTGGGGGTTGTTACTGCCTCATGTGCTCTGAAACGGCCTCGGCTATTTCTTTGCCCATGGCGTCAGACATGGCGTGTATGGAAGCAATGACATCGCTTTGTCTTCGCATTACGTCGTCGGCGTCGATCCATTGATATACGGGTTCGGCAGGAACGACCAGGCGCTCGTGTTCTGTGTATCCCTCTCCGTAATAGCCACGATCTGCAGTTTCATCGCATGCGGATTTCCCCTTTTGGACAAGGCAATAGTAGACGTGGGCGAAAGGGGTGTATGTTTTGCTCGATGGCCTGGATTGAATGCCGATTCGTTCGAAATAGACATGCAGGACGGGTCGATCTTTTGCCGCCTCACGATAATTGGTCGCCGCCTGGTTGGTTGGGTTGATTGGAAGGTTTGTCCGCTCGGTCTTGATGCCTACGGCCGCAAGGTGTTTTTCGGTTGCCTCGCGAAGTTCCTGGTTGGGTCTAACGCCGGACCTCATCATGGCGGTTGTCAAGTCTCCCGAGAGAGAATTGTTCCTCGCTTTGTTTGCGAGTAGCGGTCCCCAAGCGCCAATGATTGATGCGAATGTATGGAGTGAGTACTCCATTCGATACTCGATTGGCTCAGGGGCAATCAAGATCGCCAGATCTGCATTTTCTTCGGCGAAAATAGGTAGTGAGATGGTGGCGATTAGCGCCGACAGTAGCGTTATTGGTGGTCTGATCATTTTCAATTTTTTTTGCCTTTGATCTCATATATCCGGCATGGAGTATTGCTGGATATGTCAGCCAGCGGTTTTGGGGTATCGCCAAAACTGAAGTGTTCTATCTTGAATGTATTCGATAGCGTCGTGATCTGCATCGATGCGATTTCGCCCATCATAAATCGTTCAATGAGGTCGTAGAGCTCTTTCGGCAGTACTTCACGCCGTATTCTGGTTACTGTTCCCATGTTTATCCCTGGTTTGTTTTTGTCCTGAAACTATGACATGAGGCATATTCAGGATAAATATTACCAAGGTAAAGCTGGATCAGATTAGTGTTAAATATTTCACGATATCGGCTAAGTATTCCCGCTCTACCTCCGGGTAGTTCATTACCCGTTTTTTCAGATCAACCCAAAGGTCGAACTGGTCTGCAGGGCTCAGCTTGTCGAACACATGGCCGAACATTACGGCGGCGGGTGAAATGCTGTCCCGTGTGGGTTCGACGGAGTAGGCGGCGGCTGGACTATGCAACGAGGTTATTGAGGCGCCTTTCCACGACGGGAAATGCTCGTCCAGCCTGGTAGCGATCTCGTCGCCGATATTTTTCCGTCCGGCTTTTTCTGGCGGATATAGGCAGCGTGACAGGTAGCTCGCATTGACATCGATCTTTTTGGCGACGGCGGCAATACCTCCTCTCCCCAGTTTGTCAACGAGGGTTTTTAGGTGTTGGCGGCGCATTTCGTATGTCTTTTCCATGACAGGATTGTTCTCGTTGATTACCCGCCGGTAAATATCCTGAAGGTATTGACAGGATCGTTACCCGTGGGTAATGATTGCGGTTATGAACCTTCGCGACTTTCTAAATTCACTTTCGACAAAGGAGCAGGAGGAGTTCGCAAATAAATGCGAAACCTCCATCGGCTACTTGCGCAAGGCCTTATCCAGGGGCCAAAAGCTTGGCGAATCCCTGTGCATCGAAATGGAAAAACACTCCAATTCTGTAGTCACTTGCGAGGAGGTTCGATCCGATGTCGATTGGGCATATTTGCGCGGAACTTCTCCTGTCAACGCGGAAAATCCGCCAAATTTCGAAGAGTCCGCGTGATGGTCTCTCTCCGGTTGTCTCCTGTAGTACCTCTCGTTTGGCCGGCTCATTCCGTTCGCGGGATGGCTGGCCATTTTTTTGGTGCTGATCATGTTTTCACTTCTCCTGGATTGGCTTCTTCGCCGGTCTTTTTCTTCAACGGTTCCAGTGTGGCTGGTGTGCACTGGAATGTTTACTGAGGGAGTTCGCCATGTCTCATCGTGATCCGATTGACGCGCTGCATGCGGTTTTGTTGTCGATGGATGGTGGCATTGCCGCTGCTGCCAAGCGTGTCGGCCGATCGCCCGGCATCATGCACAACAAGTTCTCCGATGCGATGCCGCATTACGAGGTGACTGCCCGTGAGGCGATCGCGCTGGCTGAGTACGCCAAAACCAAGGTTTATGCCGAGGCGATCTGCGAGTACTTCGGCGGTGTGTTCGTCGAGCTGCCGGCCGGGATGGCGGGTGACGATGATGTCCTGCAGGCTTATTTGTCGATCATCCAGTCGATGGGTGACCTGTCCCGTGAGTTCACTGAGGCACGGTCGGACGGCATCATCGAACCCTCTGAATTTGATGCGCTGAAGCTGCGTGCGCACCGGACGGTTGGCGCCATCCAGCGCATGCTGGCCGAGATCGAATCGACGGTGCGTGAGGTGCCGACAGCAGGCCTGAAGGCGGTTCGCTGATGGCCAAGCGGGGGAATTCCGGCGGGGGCCGGCGAGAACCAATCGATTTTGGCATGCTGGCGGCCCGGGCGCTGAATGCGGTCGACGAGCTGCTCGGCGAATGGTTGCCGAACGGGCACAAGGTCGGGTACGAGTACAAGTCCGTCAATCCGACGCGAAGCGACAATCGCGAGGGGTCGTTCTCGATCAACATGACGAACGGCATGTGGGGCGATTTCGCGGCGGGCGATGCCGGCAAGGATCTCGTCTCGCTGTGTGCCTACCTGTTCCACAACAACGATCAGATCGAGGCGGCCTATGACGTGGCCGCGCGTCTGAGTATACAGTTACCCCCCCGCACGGGTGGCGGCAGCCGTGCCGCAATGCCACCCGACTCTGCAACCCCCCCGGCAGAGAAGTCCTCCCCATCGGCCAAGGCTGCAGCCGAGAACGAGGCACCGAAGAAGGCGGTGTCGGAGTGGGTTCCGCAGCGCCAGGCGCCGGCGGATGCGCCTGAAGCGCCCAAGGCGCACATCAAGCGCGGGCTGCCGGAAATGCTGTGGCATTACCGCGGCGCGGATGGGGAGACGCTGGGGTACGTGTTCCGGTTCAAGACGAGCGACGGCGGCAAGGAAGTGCTTCCGGTGTGCTGGGCAACGAATTCACGGACGGGCAAGAGCGAGTGGCACTGGATGCACTTTGCCGAGCCGCGGCCTTTGTATGGTCTGGACCGGTTGGCGGCGATGCCGGATGCGACTGTGTTGATCGTCGAGGGCGAGAAGTGCGCGGATGTGGCGCAGAGCCTCTTCCCGTCGCTGGCCGTGCTGACCTGGTGCGGCGGCACCAATGCCGAGCACAAGGCAGACTGGTCACCGTTGATCGGTCGCAAGGTCATGATCTGGCCCGATGCCGACTCGAAGCGCGAGCGCCTGAGCAAGGATGAGAAGGAGCAGGGCGTCGATCCGGAGTCGAAGCCTTACCTGGCAGCGGATAAGCAGGCCGGACTGAAGGCGGCGCTGAAGATTGCCGAGCGGCTTGAGGGGCAGAAGTGCAAGGTCTGGATGGTCAATCTTCCGGAACCGGGCACTCTTCCGGATGGCTGGGACGTTGCCGACATGTGCGCGGCTGGCCAGATTGGCCATATTGACGAAGAGACGAGCCTTTCATGGCTGCGTGACAATTCGGCGGTGTGGCAGAGAGACCAGCCGGAAACACCTTCGGAAACCATTTCTACCGCTAAAGATGCTGCCGCGGGGGAAGATAGGCAAAGCTGGTACTACTCGTTGCTGAAGACGCAGAAGGGCGATATCGAGCGCTGCGTGGCGAATGTGTATGACGTGCTGGTGAATGATTCGCTCTGGGAGGGGATCATTGCCTTCGACGAGCACGCCCAGCGCGTGGTGAAGCGCCGGCCGCCGCCGTTCGTGAATGGCGAGGCGGGTGAATGGACGGATCAGGACACGGTTCATTTGTCGATCTGGATCACGCGGCGGTACCGTTTTGCGCCGGGTAAAGAGATCACTGCCCAGGCGGTCGATCTGGTCGCGCGAAATCACGCGTTCAATCCGCTGGTGCTGTGGCTGCGTGGCCTTCCTGCATGGGATGGCGAGAAGCGCATCGGCGGATGGCTTGAGCGGTATCTGGGAGCGACGCCATCGTCGCCGGATCAGAAGGAATACCTGCGCCTGTCGGGTGGCTGGTTCCTGATGGGCATGATCGCCCGGGCCATGGAGCCGGGGTGCAAGTTCGACTACAGCCTGATTCTCGAAGGGGAGCAGGGCAAGAGCAAATCGACGATCCTCGCCGCGCTGGTGGGTGATGCCTGGTTCAGCGACGTCGAACTCGACCTGAGCAACAAGGACGCCATGATGGCGCTGCAGGGCAAGTGGCTGCTTGAGATTGCCGAAATGGGCGCCATGGCGCGCTCGGACGAAAAGCGGCAGAAGGCTTTTCTGTCCCGACGTTTCGATGAGTTCCGGGTGCCGTTCGCGACATCGTTCGTCAAGCTTCCTCGGCGTCTTGTCTTTGCTGGCACGACCAACGAGCACGAGTGGAACAAAGACCCCACAGGCGGCCGGCGGTTCTGGCCGGTGTCGGTGGGCGTTCTCGACGTGCAGGGATTGATTGAGGCACGCGAGCAGCTGTTCGCCGAGGCCATGGCGTATTACGACGCCGGGCATCGCTACTGGCCTATCTGGGACGAGCAGAAGAAGTACTTCGATCCTGAGCAGCTGAAGCGGGAGCAGCAGGACAGTCTGATCGATGCGCTGCACGATTGGGTCTATAGCCAGGTGGCTGATTTCTCGATCGCGCAAGCCGTCATGGAAGGTCTCAGCGTCGATGGTCGAAGCATGGATGCGTCGAAGCTCACGAGAGACCTGCAAACGCGCGTAGGAACGGCATTGCGCAAGCTCGGGTGCAAGAAGATCGAGAAGCGCAACGGCATGACGCGGTTCTGGTATCGGCCGCCATCAATGCTTGACGACGGCCCAGCCAACGAGCCGACCAACGCACCCAAAACAGGAGGGGAATATGCCGGCTTCTAAACCGCAGTTTCCATACCTGTTCCATACCTATGTCGAAGGTATGGAAGCTGGAAAGCGTTGTGCTGCAATGGTGTTCCATACCTTCCATACCTTCCATACCTGTTTCTCCTGCGCACATGTAGGCGGGCGCGCACACACACGCGTACACGTGCGCGTGCACCCCCGTACAGGTATCAATTTAGGTATGGAAGGTATGGAAGGTATGGAAGAAGGCCACACAGCAAGGCTTTTAGGGTTCCATACCTCTGCCATACGTCTGGAAGGTATGGAACCTACAGGAGAAAACCAGTGGAACTGATGCTGAAGAAACTGCGCGCTGATTTCGACATGGTGGCCAAGGCCCGCAAGGAATCCGGCGAATGGACCGACGCCGATATTCAGGAGTTCAACGGCGTCATCAAGCGCTGCATCCAGACGAACGACATGACCAGCCTCGCCCTGTGGGCTCGCTGGCTGGCTGACCTATCCACGGGCGTCGTCTATTTCTCGCTGGTCGTTCGTGTGGCTGAGTCGGCCATGCGGGCAAAGGTTGCTGAAGCTAAGGGAGGCAAGGCCTGATGGCGACGGTCCCTTTCTCCTGGATGTGGAAAGACCCGGCTGAGACCATCGATCAGATCCGCACTCTGCGCGCCGACATGGCGAAGGAAGAGAAGCGACTGAAGGAACAGGATGTCCGCCGCAAGGCGAGGCGTATTCGCAAACTGACCAGGCTGGCCAAGGCCGGTAAATTGAAAGGGTGATGATGATCAACGAGCTGAACCGTGTGGAAAGCGCTGTGACTGCCACGGCATCGGGTGATCTGAGCTGGGAGCGCTGGCCCCTCGAGGCCATCATCGCACTAGGGCTGTCTGGTCAGAAGAACCCGCTGGGCTTCGCCGT
Organism: Pseudomonadota bacterium; assembly: GCA_018261895.1. GTDB lineage: Bacteria > Pseudomonadota > Gammaproteobacteria > Burkholderiales > Rhodocyclaceae > Azonexus. The sequence goes on along the minus strand of JAGTRT010000008.1, from coordinate 52,805 downwards.
GGTGCGTTACCTGACGAATCCGCCATCAGCGATGAATACATGGAACGTGCTGCTCGTGCTGGCCACGGAAATGCAGCGGCGTGGCATGGCTGCAGACGGCATCAAAGAGCACGCCCTGCGCGCCCTGGAGCTCTGGAACAATGACCGCTGCCCGACCTGCCACGGCCGTGGCGTGCTGAATATCGAGCAGCAGATGTGCGGCTCCTGTGGCGGTACCGGGAAGATCAAGATCCCCGAACACGACGTCGCCATCAGCACAGGCGTGGCCTGCCTGGTTGAGGCTGAGGTGTGGATGGAAAGGCAGCTGACGGCGCGGCTGAGTAAGGGTTGATCAATGGCGAAAATGGCAAATACTAAGTTGATTGTCGTGCATGACCCTGTTGCTGACGCGCTGGACGATTTGGCAGCGCTGGGACAGCATTGGACTCGGAATCGAGAGAGCGGACGAATGCCTAAAGGAATTCGGGCGGCGATGCTACTTGTTGCGCGCGATGTATTGGCTTTGGCTGGTGAAGAAGGTCTAGGCGTGCGCGTTTCGCAAGTTGTTGACTTTGTTGACCTTGTGGGGGTTGACAGCCGTGGTAAGGTAAATAAATAGATGGCCACGACTGCAGCCAAGCCATGCAAACACCACGGATGTGGTGATTTGGTACGCGACGGAAGTGGATACTGCAGCGCGCACCAGGGCGACCGGCGCATCGGTAAATTCGGCGATGTTCGTCGAGGCAGCCGACACGAACGTGGATATGGTTCAGACTGGGACAAGCGCCGAAAGCGAATCCTGGCAAGAGACAATGGTCTATGCCAACCCTGTCTGAAAGAAGGCCGCCTCACAGCAGCAACACAGGTTGACCACATCATCAATAAGGAATCCTGGCGAGATCTGCGTGGCAGTCTTGCCGGATGTGACGACGAGACAAACCTGCAGTCGATCTGCGACTGCTGCCACCAAACGAAAACGACGGCCGAAGCAGCAAAGGGGAGGGGGGCCTCAAAAGTCTGACCCCCTACCCGCCGGGACCGGACGGTTAGTGAAATTTTTTCGTGCGGGAGTAATTAGGGGAGGGGGTACCCCCCCCTCTTCAAGGGTGCATACGTGTGCACCAACATCCGAAAGCCGGGCTTAGCGCGGATGAGGCCGATGACGACGCCGGTATGGGTCAGCAGGCAGCGCGTAGCGTGCGAGTGGCGATCGCTTAATCGGGTCAGTCAGCCTTACACCCAGGATGGGGTTGCTTCCGCCCCTGTCAGTCCGAGCGCCGGCCCGGGCCCAATGGAAGTAGCCGGCAAGAATAAAACCCTGAGCCAGTGTGCTCGAGCAAGGGTGATTATGGTGATCCGGCCGCTTCGGCGGCCGGTGATCCTGAGTCATCGAGCCGAGCGGAGAGATCCTGATGAAATAGGAACTCCCCCTGGTGGGGAAACCAGCCAACCGCCTTCGGGCGGTTTTTTCGTTTACGGAGGTGCACATGGGATCGAGAGGACCGAAGCCGCTCCCGAAGAACGTGCATCTATTGCGAGGCAACGCCAGCAAGAAGCCGCTCGGCCAGCTGCTCGACGAATTCCAGCCCGAAGTCGAAATCCCCGACTTCCCGACATGGATCTGGCCCGAAGCCAAGAAGGAATGGAAGCGCCTCGCTGCCGAGCTCGAGCACTATGGCCTCGTCTCCAATCTCGACCGAGCCGCCCTGGTCCTCTACTGCCAAGCCTGGGCCAAGATGGTCTGGGCCGAGCGTCAGCTCGCCCGCGCCATGAAACAGGCCGAAGAAGCCCGCGCTGCGGCTGAAGCCAAGGGCGAAATCTACGAAGGCGGCGACGGCATCATGGTCCGCACCGCCAACGGAAACTTCACCTACAGCCACTACTGGGTCGCCGGCAACAAAGCCTCGCAACAAGTCAAAGCCTACCTTGACCTGTTCGGCCTGTCGCCCTCAGCCCGCACCAAAGTCACCCAAAGCGACAACCGCCAGGGCCAACTATTCGAAGAAGGGACTCAAGACGCATGGAACGGTCTGTAGCCCTGTCGGAAACCCATTTCGGCGACATCGCCACGGCCTATGCCCGCGACGTCGTCGACGGCAAGATCATCGCCAACAAATGGCACCGCCTTGCCTGCCAGCGTCACCTGAACGACCTGTCGCGCGCCGAATCCGGCCTCATGCCCTACGTCTTCAACCCTGAACTCACCGACGCCAAGGGAAAGACCTACCGCCCCGCCGAACGAATCTGCAAATTCGGCGAACTCATGCCCCACATCAAGGGCGACTGGGCCGCCAAAGGCCAGCTCATCAAGTTCGAACGCTGGCAAATATTCATCCTCGCCAGCATCTTCGGCTGGATCAATCGCGACACCGGAAAACGCCGCTTCCGTGTCGCCGACGTCATCGTCCCCCGCAAAAACGCCAAATCCACCCTGGCCGCCGTCATCGGCAACTACATGCTCGCCGTCGACGGCGAATTCGGCGCCGAAGTCTATTCCGGCGCCACCTCGCAAGACCAGGCCATGGAAGTCTTCCGCCCGGCCCTGCTCATGGCCCGCGCCACACCGCGCTTCTGCCAAGCCTACGGCCTCACCGTCAACGCCTCCAACCTCTCCATCGCCGAAAACAACTCCAAGTTTGAGCCCGTCATCGGCAAACCCGGCGACGGCGCCAGCCCCAGCTGCGCCATCGTCGATGAATACCACGAACACAAGACCGCCGAGCTCTTCGACACCATGCAGACTGGCATGGGCGCCCGCAGCCAGCCGCTCATCCTCGTCATCACCACCGCCGGTGCCGACATATCCGGCCCCTGCTACCTACACCAGGTCGAGCTGCAGAAGATCCTCGAAGGCACCATCGACAACGACCAACGCTTCGGCATCATCTTCACCATCGACGCCGACGACGACTGGACCAGTGAAGAAGCCCTGCGCAAAGCCAACCCAAACTTCGGCATCAGCGTCGACGGCGAATATCTCCTCCTTCAGCAACGCGACGCCATCGCCGACCCGCGCAAACAAAACGTCTTCAAGACCAAGCACCTCGACCTCTGGGTCGCCGCCGCCTCACCCTGGCTCAACCTCTACAACCTGCAGCAAGCCGGAGACCCCAACCTCGACTTCGAAACCCACGCCTGGGACGGCTGCGTCGCCGGCGGCGACCTCGCCAGCAAACAAGACATCGCCAGCACCGTCTGGCTCTGCTGGCGCGACCTCGACGACGGCCGGCACTACTACGCCATCAGCCGCAACTACGTCCCCCAGTCCGCCGTCGAAAAGCCAGAAAACGCCCACTACCAAGCCTGGGTCAACAGCCAACACCTCATCGCCACCCCGGGCAACATGATCGACCTCGAACTCATCCAGGAAGACCTCATCGAATCCGCCCACAAAGTCGCCATCCGCGAATACGCCAAGGATCCATGGGGCGGTCACCAGCTCGGCGCCAACCTCGCCGCCGAAGGCTTCGAAGTCGTCGACATACCGCAACAAGTCCGCTACCTGTCGGACCCCATGAAAGAAATCGCCGCCCTGGTCGATTCCGGCCGCTTCCACCACGACGGCAACCCCGCCTACGTCTGGATGATGTCCAACGTCGAATGCATCGAGGATCGCAACGAAAACATCTTCCCGCGCAAATCCCGCGCCTCCAACAAGATCGACGCCGCCGTCGCCACCATCGTGGCCATGAACCGCGCGCTCGCCGTAGCCCCTGAATCGCAGACCATCGAACAAGGATACGTACTGCTGTGACCCAACAAAATGCAACCTGGTACAACGCCGAGCGCGTCTCCCAGTCGGGCAGCGTCATCCTCAACGCCTGGATGGCCAAGCGCAAAGCCGAACGCATCGTCAACGCCAGCAACGGCCAGACCGATTCGATAGCACTCTCCAATTCTAGAATCCTCGACTTCCTTGGCGGATCGCAGGGCATCACCGGCCACACCGTCAATGATCGCACCGCCATGCGGACATCGGCCGTCTACGCCTGCATCAGCAGGATCGCCGGATCCATTGCCAGCCTTCCCTGCCACATTTACGAACGCACCGAAGATGGCGGCCGCCGTCGCGTCTCCGATTCAAATCTGTGGTACCTGCTCAACGAGCAGCCGCACCCGCGCTGGACAGCCGCCAGCCTCTACGAGTTCATTGTTGCCTGCAACGGCCTGCGCGGTGACGCCATCATCGAAATTCAGCGCAATCGCGGCGGCGTCATCACCGGCCTCAAGCCGCACCATCGCGACACAGTCGATATCGAAGGTGTCGGCGACTATTTGCACTACTACATCAACCCGACTGATGGAACGCGCCCATACGGCCTGCATCAGGATGACGTCGTTCACGTTCCAAACTTGATGTTCGATGGCGAAAGCAGCCCCAGCACCATCCGCCTGGGCGCCCAGCACGGCATCAGCATCGCGCTGGCTGCCGACGAATTCAGCGGCGCGTTCTACGCCAACGGCGCCATGTCAAAGCACCTGCTTGAGGCCGAAGGAAAGCTCAGGGATGATCAGATCGAGCAACTACGTCGAACCTATTCCGAACGCTACACCGGCGTAAACAATGCCGGCCGTCCCATGGTGCTGACAGAGGGGGTCAAGCTGCGTGAACTCAGCATGACGGCCGCCGATGCCGAGCTGCTCGACTCGCGCAAGTACCAGGTCATCGATATTGCCCGCGCATTCGGCGTGCCGCCCCACATGATCGGCGCCAATGAAACAACGACCAGCTGGGGTACCGGCGTCGAGCAACTGACCATTGGCTTCGTCAAATTCACCATCCAGCCCTACCTAAACCGGATCGAGCAGGAATTCAACCGCAAGTTTTTCCGGACCGCGAAATACTTCACCGAATTCTCCCTTGAGGGGCTGCTGCGCGGTGACGCCAAGTCAGAAGGCGAGGCATTCCGGCAATCCATCGGCGGAAGCCAGGGGCCCGGCTGGATGACGCCAAACGAAATCCGAAAAATAAAGAACCTTCCGCCCTTGCCCGGTGGAGACACCCTATTCGACCCAAAGAAAGGCCAGCCAGATGCACAAGCGACTGCTCCAACTACTGCGTGACAACGCGCAACGCCAGCCCGCTGGCGTCCGTGCCGAGAGCACCGGCGCTGGGCAAACCACGCTCTACCTTTACGACATCATCGACTCCTACTGGGGCGTCAATGCCGCTGAGCTCGTCAAGCAGATTGCCCAGCTCAACGGCCAGGAAATCAACCTGCGCATCAATTCCCCTGGCGGCGACGTATTCGATGGCCGCTCCATTGCTGCCGCTGTCCAACAACATGGCAACGTCACCGTCTGGATCGACGGCCTCTGCGCCAGTGCGGCCACCACCGTCGCCATTGCCGCCAAGACCGTGAACATCGCCAACGGCGCCATGTTCATGATCCACAACGCCTGGACACTGGTGTATGGCAACAAGGAAGACCTTGCCGAAACCATCACGCTGCTCGACAAAATCGATCAGGCCATCGCCATCGACTACGTCAACAAGACCGGTCAGAGCAATGATCAGGTCGTCGAATGGATGAACAGCGAAACCTGGTTCACCGCTCAAGAAGCCAAGGATTGGGGCTTTGTCGACGCCATCTTTGGCGCCGACGGCACCAAGAACAACGCCGCCCGCTGGAACCTCAGCGCCTACCAGAACGCCCCGAAGATCGAGCCGGAAGAACCGCCAGCGCCCGATCCAAGCATCCTCAAGGAAAACGCCGCCCGTCGTCTCCGGCTGCTGCTCCCCAATTACTGACGCGCTCCGCGCAGTGAATCCAGCCCGCTTCGGCGGGTTTTTTTACGTCTGTTTCGAAAGGAAACACCATGTCTCAAACGATCCAAGCCCTGCGCGAGCGCCGCAATGAACTCGCCCGTCAAGCCAACAACCAACTCGCCGACAAGGGCGACACCATCTGGACCACGGAAGACAAAGCCAAATTCGACAACATGGCCGATGAGATCGAACGTCTCGACAGCCAGATCGAAAGCACCCAGCGCCTGCTCAACGTCGCTGCTGAAGAGCGATTCGACGACGCCCGCCGCAACCCGGCCGGCGCTGAAAACAAGGCAGGGCATCGAACCATCATGGACAAGCTGATTCGCAACGGCATCAGCTCGCTGTCCGCCGACGAGGCACGCCAGATCCGCAACACCATGTCGACCACGACCGGCTCGCAGGGCGGCTACAGCGTCGCCACCGAAGTCGCCAGCGAACTGGTTGAAACCATCGCCTCCTACGGCGGCATGCGTCGCGCCGCCAGCCGCATCGTGACCGCCTCCGGTGGTCCGCTGTCCTATCCGGGTTCGGATGGTTCGACCGAAGAAGGCGAAATCCTCGCTGAAAACACCCAGTCGAACGGCCAGGATCCAAACATGTTCACCGTCCCGCTGAACACGTTCAAATTCGGCTCGAAAATCATCGCTGTGCCGTTCGAACTGATCCAGGACAGCTCCGTCGATATCGTCGCCCTCGTCTATGGCCGTGTTCGCGACCGCATCGGCCGCATCCAGAACAAGAAATTCTCCATCGGCACCGGTACCGGTGAGCCCTGGGGCCTGTCTGTCGCCGCATCCGTTGGCAAAACGGGTGCCACCGGCCAGACCGTCACCTTCATCTACGACGACCTGGTCGATCTGCAGGAATCCATCGACGACGGCTACGAGGATGCCGGCGGTCTCGGCTGGATGATGTCTCAGGCCGCCCGTAAGGTTGCCCGCAAGATCAAGGACACCTCCGGTCGCCCGATCTGGATTCCGTCCTACGACGCCTCCATCGCCGGTGGAAAGCTCGACCAGCTGCTCGGTTCCAACGTTACCATCAACAACCACATGCCGACCCCGGCCGCGAACGCCAAGTCCGTCGCCTACGGCAAGCTGGACAGCTACAAGATCCGCGACGCCCTGGACGTGACCATCTTCCGCTTCGAAGACTCCGTCTATACCTCCAAGGGTCAAGTCGGCTTCCTGGCCTGGGCGCGTGCCGGCGGCAACCTGCTCGACAGCGCTGCCGTGAAGACCTACCAGCACTCCGCCACCTAACCAGCAACCGAACCGCGCCGGTCGTTGTACAGACCGGCGCCAAAGGAATTCTCATGCCAAAGAAAACAGTCCGCATCCTCGTCGATCTGCCGATCGACGGCGCTAACTACATGCCGAACGACGTCGTCTCCTTCGAAGACGCCACCGCCGAAACGCTCGAAAAATCCGGTGTCGTCGATAGCTCGAAAGCCGCCGTCGACTATTGCCGCAAGTCGCTCGACAAGAAGGTGATCACGCACGAAGCGGCCACCGCCGAAAACCAAGCCGCTGCTGAAGTCGCGGCCAAGTAAGGAATAAACATCATGACCGTCCGCCTGCTCGCAGCCTTCACCGACCCGAACACCGGGAAACGCTACAAGGTCGGCAACCTGCTGACCACTGACGCCGCCACCGAGACCGGGTTGGTCGCCGCCAAGCAGGCGGACACCAACCTGACGGGAGGTACGGCCTGGATTGATGACGATACGACAGTCAACTCGGCGCCGGTGAATAGTGTTTCCAATCGTCTCACCGGGGGGAGTAATTTTTCTGGTGACGCATACGGCCTTGCTCGCCGCTCTGCAAAAATGGGTATTGTCGCCACGCGCTGCGGATTCCCGACGAACCACAGCGAGGCAGCAAACAAGCAGACAATGACCAGATCGGCACATAACGCGACCGACGAAATTGCATCATTACAGCTTGTGTATCCCGGCTTCTACATCCAGAACACCGCACCCGGCGAAAATAATCAAGGCGTTGACGCCACGGTTACAGCGTCAATCGAATACCCTGAAGGCGTTTTCACTCAAGTCAAGTTTTCTGGAGTAGCAGCAGGAACGGTCCCATTCGGCGACTTCCTGACTTCGGATGTTGTGTCGGTATATATCCCGAAGGGAGCGCGTTTCCGCGTCCGAACTTGGTGGAACTGCTCTGCCGGAATCATGTGGACTGGCCTGCATCAAATTCAGAACGCTGCGGCTGGCGATGGCTTCATGTACGCGGCCACCGTCACAGACATGACAATGGGCGGAACAGTCACGAACAACGCCTCCACGCCGGGTGGATATGTTCCTTGCGCCATCATCGCCAAAACATCCAGCCCGAGTTTTTTCATCAGCGGCGACTCCCGCGCAGCCGGTTCGTATGACTTCGTGACGGATGGCGATGGCGCATGGGGTTCTGTTGCACGAAATATTCAAAAGACGGGCGCAGGTTACGTTGTCGCAGGTATTTCTGGTGAGCGCCTGCAATATCTGGCCACGACTAGCGGATACACCGCAAAGCGTGCGCTCATCGCAAAATACTGCACGGCAGTCATTGGCGAGGCTGGAATCAACGACCTTACCAATGGTGCAACAGCGGCCAATCTCGCAACATGGGTCCAGAACTACAAAGACCTGATGGCTCCGGACAAGCCGCTTTTCTGGACAACGCTTGAGCCGGTTTCTAGCTCTACCGACTGGTACTGCACAGTCGCTAATCAGACGGTCCATTCGTCAAACGCCGAGCGCCTGCTGTTCAACAACAACACAGTCCGTGCCGTTGCGCCACCGCTGGCCGGATTCCTTGAGTTCGCCGATTTGGTCGAGTCGTCTCCTGATTCTGGAAAGTGGGCTGCGCCAACTCGCGTTGTATCCGATGCAGCTATCACGTCCGGCGCGGCTGTGCTGACTAGCGCCACTGCCGCATTTACAGCACGCGACCTAAACGCGCAGGTGGTTGTGGTTGGTGCTGGCGCAGCTGGTGCGTTGCTCAAGGCCGTCATTTCGGCAGTGACGAACCCAACAACCGTAACGCTTTCACTCAGCGCAGGGACAACCGTTAGTGCCGCCCAGGCGTACATCGACCTCGTGACGACCGATGGAACTCACCACGCAAGGGCAGGTTATGAGCGTATTCAAAAAGGGGCAGTGGCCCCGGCTGTAGCTGCGCATATCTAATCCCCTCTTCACAACGATCCAAACCAACCGCCTCCGGGCGGTTTTTTTACATCCATCGAGGACACATGGCCTTAAAACTAATCACTGCGCCGACTGCCGAGCCGGTCACCACCGGTGAGGTCAAGGTCGCCTGTCGGATCGATGGTACCGAGTTCGACGTGCTGCTGCCGATCCTGATCTCGGCCGCGCGTGCGCTGGCCGAGCAGAAGACGGGCAGGGCGTTTGGCCAGCAGACATGGGCGTGGAGCAAGGAAGCCTTCCCGGCCGCGATCTATCTGCCCAATCCGCCCCTGGTGTCCATCACCAAGGTCGAGTACTACGACACCGCCAACGTCAAGCAGGAGCTGGCCAACACCGAATACACCGTCGACGCCGAGGCCATCCCGGCCGTCATCGTCCCGGCCAAGGGAAAGTCCTGGCCAAGCACCTATGATCGCCCGGGCGCCGTCCGCATCGAATACCAGTGTGGACATGCGGCGGCGGATGCCGAACTCGCCCAGCTCAAGCAATGGATCATCCTCGCCGTCGCCACCTGGATCAAGAATCCGGAAGTCGTCTCCGGAGAATCCCTGAGCGAGCTGCCGCGCACCTTCGTCGATGGCCTGCTCGATTATTACCGGGTGTATGCATGATCTCAGCCGGCGCCCTCAACGATCGCGTCGCCATCGAAGTGCGCACGCAGGCCCGCGACGGCATCGGCCAGCCCGTGCTCACCTGGTCGCTCGTCAGCTATGCCTGGGCCAATGTGCTGTACCCCAGTGGCCTCAGCACCATCCGCGCCGGAGCCGAAATCGCCGACATCAAGGTCTCGATCCGCATGCGCTACCGCACCGACATCACCGAAGCCCATCGCATCCGCCATGGCGCCGATCTGTACGACGTCCAGGCCGTTCTGCCGAACAAGGCCAAAGGCTACGTCGACCTGCTGTGTAAGGAAGTGAAATGAGCGGCCGCATCACCATGAACACCCGCGCATTTCGCGAGCAGCTGCGGGCCACGGCCGAAACGCTCAACGCAGCGACCCGCCCGGCCGCTCAAGCTGGCGCCCAGGTCATCTATGACCGGGCTCGCCAACTGGCGCCGGTCAGCGAAAAGGCGCACATGTTTCACGGCACCCACGGTGTCTATGGCCCCTACCAGCCCGGCAATCTGCGTGAGGCGATCTACCAGGTGTTCTCGAAAGACAACAGCTTCCGGGACGTCTCCACCTATCACGTCAGCTGGAACGCCGCCAAGGCTCCCTACGGCGCCATGGTCGAATTCGGCACCAGCCATTCGCCGGCCGAATCGTTCATCGGCCGTGCGGTCGCCGAAACCCGCAGCGCCGTCCGCTCCGCCATGAAAACCCGTTACCTGCAGGAGGTCGCCAAGGCATGAGCATGGAATCCGATCTCGTCGCGCTGCTCACGCCAATCTGTGGCGAAACCTACCCGGACGTGGCCCCGCTCGGCGTGGCCATGCCCTACGTCGTCTGGCAGCAACTCGGTGGAGAAACCATGCGCTATGCCGACAACACCGCCATGGATCACCGCCGCCCGCTCGTCCAGGTCGCCGTGTGGTCGGAGGCCCGCCAGACATCGCTTGACCTCATCCGGCAGATCGAAGACGCCCTGACCGCATCCAGTGCCTTCACGGCCGAGCCGCAAGGCGAGCCGATCTCGATGTACGAACCAGACACCCAGCGTTACGGGTCGATTCAACGATTTTTGATCTGGGCAGCCAGATAAACGATCACCGCCGAAAGGCGGTTTTTATTGGGCGAAAGCCCGTCCATACACCCGCCGTTGGCGGGTTTTTTGTTATGAAAGGCCCGAAAAATGGCAACACTACCCAAAGGCACGATCCTGGCGGTCGCTTCCGCGTTCGCCGCTGCCAAAACCGTTTCCGCCGTCTCCAACGCATCCGAAGCCGTCTTCACCTGCACGGCACACGGCTACTCCGTCGGCGACATCCTGCAGGTCTACTCCGGCTGGGGTCGCCTGAACCGTCGCGCAGTTCGCGTCAAGTCGACGCCGACGGCCGATACCTTCGTCGCGGAAAAAATCGACACCACCAACGTCGAGTACTTCCCGGCCGGTTCCGGCATCGGCACCGTTCGCAAGGTCTCCACCTGGACGCAGATCCCGAAATACCTCAACCCGTCCTCCTCGGGTGGTGAGCCGAAGCCGGTCACTGTCGAATTCATGGACGAAGACGTCGAGACCACGTTGAACAATGGCTTCTCGGCGGTCAATGAAACCTTCGACATCGATGCCGACCAGTTCGGAACGGCCAGCTACCTTGCTCTGGTGGCCCTGACCGACCAGCAAACCGACACCATCCTCAAGAAGACGCTGAAGTCGGGTTCGCTCGTCTTCACGCCTTGCACGGTAGCCCTCAACGAAAACCCGCAGATGTCTGGCGGAACCATCATGGTCAACCGTGTTTCCGTCAACGGCAATGGCCGTATCACCCGCTACTAATCGGCAATTTGCCACAGCCCGCTTCGGCGGGCTTTTTTTACGCCCGTCCGGTCGCTCCGGAGTAACGGGCCTTTTTACCCAGAAAGAAAACGATCATGGCAAACAAAATCAAGCTCGGCCAGCGGCCGGAAACATTCAAGAAAGTCGCCCAATTTACCACGCTCTACGGTGACGATCTCGAAATCGAAATGGTCTTTGTGTACCGCACCAGAAAGGAATTCGGACCGTTTTTCGACACGATGTTCGAGCGTTCTGAAAACGATAAGATCAATCCAACCGATCCGGATTTCATGGCGAAGATGATGGAAAATGGCGTCGAAAAAAACGTCGATTACCTGATGGGTGTTGCCACTGGCTGGAATCTCGACATCGAATTCAACCGCGCCAACGTTGAGCAGCTTTGCGACGAAATGCCGGGCGCCGCTGCTGCCATCATGCAGGCCTATTACACCGCCATCACGGAAGGCCGCGTAAAAAACTGATGGAGGCGGCCGGGTGTTACTACGCCCGGCTGCCCACCGAAGCCGAGCTCACCAATCTCGGCCTGACGCCGGAAGACTACGAAGAAACCGCTGAAGTCTGGCCAGAAAACTGGGAAACATCCCGGATTTTTCTGGAAATGGATACCCAGTGGCGAATCGGCATGAACGGCCGAACCGGCCTCGACTACACCGTGCTGTTTTCCCTGCTCGACCGCCACGAACTGACCGGTGACGACTGGTGGCAGGCCTTCCGCGACCTGCAGGCCATGGAGTCCGCGGCCCTTGAGGCCATGCACAGCAAATCCTGATCGCCTGGCGATCCTTCAAGAAAGCGAAACCGATGACCGATGGACTGAAAATCCAGGGTGAAGTCGTACTCAGCGCCGAAGGCGCCGAAGCCACGCTCAATCGCGTTGCCGACGTCGGCGACAAGATGGCGAGCCGGCTGCAGGAGTCATCCAAAAAGGCCGGTGAAGCCGTCGACCACATCGGCGAAGGCGCCGGCAAGAGTGCCGAGCAATTCACCCGCGCCGAAGGCCGCATCATCGACTCGATCAAGCGGGCCACCACCTCGCTCGAACAGTTCGGCAAGACGGCATCGGAAAAGCTCGAACTCAAGATCGCCGACAGGGGCCTCGACACAACCAAGTTCGAGCCCTACCTGGCCAAGTTGCGCGAACTCGAAGCCGCGCACGTTCGACTCAATAACAGCGGCCAGTCGGCCGCTTCGGCCATGGGTGGGCAATTCACCAACAACGTCCGCAACGCATCGTTCCAGCTGCAGGACTACATCGTCCAGGTAAATGGTGGTGTCGATTCCACCAAGGCGCTCGCCATGCAGTTGCCGCAGCTGCTCGGCGGTTTCGGTGCTGCTGGCGCCGTCATCGGCGTCGTCGCCGCGCTCATGCCGCAGATCGTCAGCGCCTTCAGCGACACCGCGGCCGGATCGAAAACGCTGGCATCGTCCATGTCGGATCTCGACAAGGCCGTCGGCGGCGTCGGAGAGGCCGTCAAGAAATTCGACCTTGACGGCCTCTATGAGCAATTCAACAAGGCAAACGGCGCAACCCGGGCGGCCATTGTCGAGCAACTGAACTTCCAGCGCACGTTCATTGAGACGCAGCGCCTCGCTGCCGGGCAGAAGTTCGGCGAGTCAATTTCCAGCCTCGGCGCCTACGGCAGCCTGGACAAGCTGGCCGGCGCCTACGCTGGCAATGGCGCCGACAAGCTGGCCAAGCAGCTTGGCATCGGCGTCGATACAGCCCGCGAACTGCTGCCGATGCTATCCGGCATCAAGGCCGGCACGGAAGACGTCACGCTGGCCTTCAACCGATTCGGCACGACACTGCTCGGCGGCAACCAGTCGGCGCGCGATCTCGCCTCGCAAATGGCCGAACTCTCCAAGTCGGAACGTGACGCCGCCGGCGCCGCCAGCGCCATCAGCGAAGCGCAGGCGAAAATGGCCAGTGGCCACGTTCAGACCAAAAAGGAAGCAGAAGACGCCACCAAGGCCACCAAGGCGCTGGCCTCGCAAAACGAGGATCTCGCCAAGTTGCTCGACAGCATCAATGGCAAGTCGAGCCAGTTCGATCCTGCCTACGTCAAAAACGTCACGACGCTGCTCTCGGCATACGACCGTGGCAAGCTGTCGCTGTCCGATTTCAACGACGTCTTCGCGCGCTACGTCGCCATGCAGCCCGGCGCCGTCGCCGAAACGAAGGCCCATGCAGAAGCCCTCAAGGAACAGAGCAAGTGGCTGTCCGACTGGGCCGCGTCGCGCGAAAAGGAGGCTGCCGGCATTGCCGATCAGGTCACCAAGGCGCAGGAATACCTCTACAACCTCGGGCTCACCAAGGAAGCGCAGGAGCGCCTGGCGGCTGGGAAATACGAGCTGGCCGCCGCCGCCAAGGAAGAGTACGCAGCCAATCTCGAAAACGCCGCAGCCTATGCCGGCGAATTCAAGGACGCCTACCTGGAAGCGGCAGAAGCCGTCCGCGAGCAGGCCGCTGCCCTGAACGAACTGGCCGCCATCAAGCGCGAAACCTCGGTCAAGGAAATCGCCGTCTCCCAGGCCAAGGAATCCGCCCGCGCCTGGGACAAGTTCGCCGACGACATCGAGCGCAGTCTGACCGATTCGCTCTACCGGTCATTCGAGTCCGGCAAGAGCTTCGGCCAGTCCTTCGTCGACGCCCTGAAGAACACCTTCAAGACCACGCTGCTCAGGATGGCCGTTCAATACACGATCAATGCCGGCGGCCAGATCGCCGGCGCGGCGGGAAACAGCCTGATTAATTCAGTGCTCGGTACCGGCTCGGCAAATGGCGGTGGCGGGGTCAATTATTTCAATGTGGCCAGCAACGCTAGTTCGCTGTACGGGTTGGCGACCGGAACATATCTCGGTTATGCGCAAGCCGCCGGCGCCGGTTATGCCATGACATCGTCAGAGGCCGCCGCAGCGGCGCAGGCCTACTACAGCGCCGGCTATTACGGTACCGGTGCATCAATTCAGGCCGGAAATCTGGTTGGTGGTGGCACCGCAGCCGCAGGAGCAGAAGCCGGCGGCGCGGCTGCCGGCGGTTCGGCCAGTTCTGCCGCAGGCGTTTCCAGCGTCGCTTGGGTCGCCGCCATCATCGCCGGCATGTGGATGTCGAGCGAGGCCTGGAAGGCTGGCATCCGCTGGGAAAACTACGCCAAGCAAAAGGACGTTGAGTTGTGGGATGCCGAGGTCGCCATCCGAAAAACCAAAGACGAGCCCATGAAAGCCATCTTTGGCGACGGATTCGTCAATTCGCAGTTCTACGCCATAGCCGGAGGCGGATCGCTGTCTGCCCAGATTCACTACGCCATCCAGAAAGCCCTGTTCGGCGCCAAATACTCGACCGGATCGCAAACCGTCGGCACATTCAGCGAGGCAGAGCAGGGCTTCACGGGTCAATACGGCATCAACATGAAGAAAACCGGCGGCCTGTTCAAGCGCGGTCGGGAATGGACCGACTGGTATGGGCTGCCGTCTGAAGTCGATGCGGTAATGGACGCGATGTACAAGGCCGTGCGCAACGGCTTCGTCATGCTGGGGGAAACCTTCGACGACACGACGATTGCCCAGAAAATGCAGGGGTTTGCCTACTCGATCTATGTTGGATCAACCGACATGGAGGCCGTAGTTAGCGCGGCAACGCAGAACCTTACAAAGGCGATGGCAGACCGCATTATTCCGTCAATTTCTACTCTGCAGAAAAGCGGAGAGTTGTGGACCGCAACGTTTGAGCGCGTTCTTTCTGAAGCCCAGGCCGTAAATCGAATCGTCGGCCTCATGGGCGACACGATGTCGAGCGTTTTCGGGCGAAACAACCTCGATAACGTCCTGAAGGCATCCGATGCATTCGTCCAGTTGTTCGGCAGCATCGACGCACTCAATTCATCGTTCTCGGCCTACTACGCCAATTTCTACACCGGACTCGATCAGGTTAATCAGGCCTGGAAGGAAATGGCGGCGGCCTTTACCGACATCGGCATCACGAACATGCCGACCACCCGTGCCCAGTTCCGCGCGCTAGTCGATTCGCTCGACCTCAACACGGAAGGCGGCCGCTCGACGTTCAAGTCGCTGATGTCGCTGCAGGGCGCCTTCGCCTCGCTCACGCCGACTATCGACGAAGCCGCCGCTGCGGCCAAGGCGCTGGCCAATGTCGGGCTTGAAGACCAGGCCAAGCAGATCGGCGCCTATTACACCGCGCAGCGCCAGGCGCTGGCCAACACGCTGCGCAACGACATCAGCGCCAGGCAGGACGCGATCAGCACGGCGCAATCGATGATCGAGGCCCTGGGCTCGGTCATCACCAGCCTCGGCGGCTATCGTGACACGCTGGTCGCCGGTGCCGCCTCGGTTTCTCCGGCAGCACAATATGCCCAGTCGCGCCAGATGTTCGACCAGACGGCCGCCCGTGCCCGCCTCGGCGACATCGTTGCCGCCAACAGCCTGCAATCGGTGTCGGAATCCTTCCTGCGGGCCTCGCTTGCCATCGGCACGGCATCCAGCTATGCCGGCGACGTCGGCATGGTCGCCGGTACGCTCGACACCGTGATCGGAGTCGCCGAACGCCAGGTGCCCATCGCGCAAAGCCAGCTTCAGGTCGCCCAGGATCAACTGGCGACCCTTGAGCAGATGCTTGAGCGCATGACCGGCGGCACGCCGACCGTGGTGGCCAACTACGGCGCCGCTTTGACCGACTGGCAGTCATTCTTCACCTCGACCACCATCGGCCAGGCAGTGCAGACGTCCGCCGGCACCATGCAGCGCATCGCCGACACGATTGGCCTCTTCGTCGATCAATCCGGCCGCGGCTATACCTTCAATTCGAGCGACAGCCCGTATGCGCTGGCCGGCATGTCGCAGGACTTCGCCGATTACATGAAGCAGAAATATGGCACCTGGCAGCCGCCAGCCTTCGCCGGCGGTGGATTGCACGGTGGCGGCCTGCGCCTGGTCGGCGAGCGCGGTCCCGAACTGGAAATCACCGGCCCGTCGCGCATCCTCAATGCCGCCGACTCGATGTCGATCGTCAGCAACTGGTCAGCGATGCTCGTTGAGCTGCAGGCCCTGCGTGCCGAGGTCGCCAGCCTGCGCCAGGAAGAAATGGCCGTCGGCGCCGCCGTCTCCGGAAACACCGGCAAGGTCGCCCGCATTCTCGACAAATTCGACACCGACGGCATGCCAGAGCAGAGGGTCGCATGAAACTGATTCAACCCATTCCCATCGGCGACGCCCAACTGGTGTCCAGCTCGATCCCGGAAACCGATTTCGGCGCCTGGGATGTGGTCGCCACCTACGCCGGCGGCCAGCACGTCGTGCGCGGCCATCGCATCTGGTTGGCATCGCAGGGCGCCAACATCGGCAAAGACCCGCTCACGGCGGGCGTCTCATGGTGGGTCGATCAAGGCCCGACCAACCGCTTCGGCATGTTCGACGGATCGGTCAGTACCGTTTCGACGGCTGATTTGTCGCTGACCGTCGTGCTGGCGCCAGGCCGTATCGACTCGCTCGCCCTGCTCAATGTCGACGCCGCCGAAGTCGTCGTGACACAGCGCGTCGGCAGTGAAATAACCTACCAGAAAACGGTCAGCATGATCGACAACAGCGCCGTCATCGACTGGTACAGCTACTTTTTCGAGCCGATCAAAATCCTCGATTACGTGCTGCTGACCGACATCCCGGTCTTCGGCGAAGCAACGCTGGAAATCGTGGCCACGAAACAGGCCGGAACGGTGTCGATCGGCATGTGCGCGACCGGCCTTCAATCCGCCATCGGCAAGACGATCAAGTCGCCGACGGCCAGCATCACCGACTACTCGAAGAAATCGACCGACGACTTCGGCAATGCCGTCCTCGTCCAGCGCGGCTTCTCCAAGCGCATGGCGACCAAGGTCAAGATCGACAACGACGACGTCGACCGCGTTCATGCGCTGCTCGCCAGCGTGCGGGCGACGCCGGTCGTCTGGATCGGCTCCGACAGCTTCTCGGCGCTGGCCATCTACGGCTTCCTGAAGGATTTCTCGATTGACCTCGCCTACACCAACTTCTCATTTTGCACGCTCGACGTGGAAGGAATGATCTGATGTCAATTACCGTTGTTCTCGACCCGCCGAGCCGGCAGGACAAACCGAATTTTTCTACCAAGTCAGACAAGGTGATGGCTGACCTGGTGCTCTGGACTGAGCAAGCCAATGACCTGGCTGCGGAAGTCAATGCTAGGGAAGCCTCAGCGGTCTCCGCTGCCGGCACGGCATCATCGCAGGCCGCCGAAGCCACGGCCGCTCGCGACATCGCCATGGCGGCGGTCAATTACAAGGGCCTGTGGTCGTCGCTGTCCGGGTCGTTGTCCATCCCGGCCAGCGTCAAGCACGGAAGCTCGATCTGGATGCTTACAGAATCAGTCGCCAACGTCGCCACCGAACAGCCCGGCGTATCGACAAAATGGGAGAACGTCACGCCCGCTTCCGGCCTGGGCTCGGCTGCCTATGCCAACACCGCCGACTTCCAGCCGGCCATCGGCGTGCTGACCGGCATTCTGATGAGCGCCGGCGGTGGAAACATCAGCGCCGCCACGGCTGCGCAGCTCGTCGCCGCCATCGGCTCGACCTACGTGGCCAACGCCACCCATGCCAGCAGCGCCGATTCGGCCAACGTGGCGACGTCGGTCATGGACGGCGCGATCAACGCGGCTTCAAAAATCGCCAACTCGATCATAACCTGGGCAAAAATGGTCAACATCCCGACCGGCCGCCTGCTAGGCCGTGGATCGTCCGGCGCCGGATCGGTCGAGGAGCTTGGTCTCGGTACCGGATTGGCAATTTCCGGCGGAAACCTGAATTGCACGGTAGAGGCTCCGGTTAAATCAGTTGGCGGCCAGGTCGGTGATGTAACAAACGCGCATCTTCTAGCCTCGGTCGTTGCCTCTCAGGCAGTGACAGCCGGCACGAAATACTCCCGGGAAATGCTCGCTGCTCCAGTCGCGTTCTCGCTTGCATCGGTCGAGCTTGTCAATATGAAAATGCACTGCAGTGGTGTAATCAGAGCCGCGTTTTCAGTGACCGTTGGGGCTGGCCCTGTCACCGTTTATGGATACGTGAATGGTGCGGCGTCGCCATCATTCTGGAATGGGTCTGCATCCGGATCAGGGACATTCGACGTTTCGTTTTCGGCGGGTGATACCGTACAGATTGTCGCTTATGCCTCATCCGGAACCAGCACAGCCGATTCGCTAAAGGTCGGCGTCGCGGCGCTGCCGATGCTGCCGATCTACTCCGTGCTCGCGCAAGGCGTCCGCTGATGGCCTATCACATCACGATCAACGTCGACGGCCACAGCATCACCGGGCTGTACGACGACGCCGAATCCGCGGTGCCGCCCGGCGCCGTGACGATTTACCCGGCCGACGCGGCGACCCTGCTCAATTCGCCCGGGTTCTCCGGGTACATCTACCAAGACGGCGCCGTCTCGACCCAGGTGTCGACCGCCGTGCCCGACGTTATTTTTCCGCCGCCCTGGCGAGATTAGGGGGAGTCCGTGTCTGAAAAACTGATTCACTGGTGGGAGCAGATCGCCACGACAGCGCTATTCGCGTTCGTCGGCATCAGCATCGGCATAGGTCAGTTGCTCGCCAGTGGCGAAGCAATGACGCCTCGCATCATCATCGGCCGCTCGCTCTGCACGGGCGGCATAGCGATGGCGGCCGGCGCGGTGCTGGTCTGGGTTCCAGACTTGCCGATCATCGGCCAGGTCGGCGTCGCCGCCGCGCTGGCCAGCCTTGGCACGTCGGGTCTTGAGCGCATGTTCCAGCGCATCATCCAGGGGAGATCGGCGTGATGGAGACGGTCATCGTGATCATTATTGGCGTCGGGTGTGCGCTTGTCGGGTCATGGAGCGTTTCTAAGCACAAGCATGGCACCGTAAAGCTGCCGGAGGACATCCAGTGACCGATCTCCCCTGGATCGCTGAAGCCCGCCGCTATATCGACCTAACCGAATTTCCCGGCGCCAGCCACAACTCGATCATCCTCGGCTGGCTCGATAAGCTGTCGGCCTGGTGGCGTGATGATGAAACGCCCTGGTGTGGCGCATTTGTCGCGCATTGCCTGAGCGAGACTGGCCATCCCATCCCGAAATTCTGGATGCGCGCCAAGGCTTGGGCAGGCTGGGGCACACGTCTCGACTCCCCGGCGACCGGCTGCGTGGTCGTGTTCGAACGCCAGGGCGGTGGCCATGTCGGCTTCGTCGTCGGTCGCACGGCGGCCGGTCATTTGATGGTGCTCGGGGGAAACCAGGGCAACAAGGTCAGCATCGCGCCATTCGACCGGTCGCGGGTCGTCGGCTATTACTGGCCGCCCGGGCTGTCTCTGCCCATACCGCAGGGCCTGCTGGTCATGTCAACCAACGCACCGCTTTCGGTACGAGAGGCATGATGCTGCAGAAGCCCTCCACGATCTGGTCCGAAATCAAATGGCTTGTCCTGGTCGCCGCCCTGGTCGGCTGTTATTCCTGGGGACGGCACGACGGCCGCGCGCTGCAGGAGGCCTCGCAACTGCGCGATGCCGCCCTGGTCGACAAGGCCATCGCCGCGGCTCAGGAAGGCGCGGCCAAGGAGATCGCCAAATTGGAGATAAAACATGTCACCCTGCAACAGCGCATCGAGCGCGAAACGCGCGAAGTCCCTGTCTATCGGGATTGCCGCCATTCTCCTGACGGCCTGCAGCAGCTTAATGCCGCCCTCGAAAACAGAGCCGTCGCCCCTGACGGTGGCAAGCTGCCCGGAAACACTGGGTCCGTTACGCGATGACAGCTTTGGCGCCACTGTCGAAAAACTGGCGAGCGTATCGGGTATTTACTACCGTTGCCGTGCCTCGATCTTTGGCGGGCAGCAATAGGCGCCTGATCTACCGCGAGTCGTTCGAATACTGGCGCACCCGCGCACGAGCAGGCGAAAGGGTAATCGCCGACATGGAAGATTTCGGCGTCGCGCATCCAGGCCGCGTGCTCGAGCTCAAACAGCGAATCGCCGACCTTGAGAAGGCCCTGAATGAAAAAGCTGAATCGCCTCTCTAACTGCCTCATCGCGGCGATCTGGATATGGATATCCAGCCGAGGCCGCATCTGGATAGGCCTGACGCGTTCCCACTCGTTCCGTGGCGTCATCCCGCATTTCGGCGTTGGCCAGCCACTTTCGTGGCGATTCGCCCGCGCGATCGAGCTCGTGCCGCCGAAACGAGAACTCTGGACACGTCGAAACAAGCTGATCCTATTCGACGGAAAATACCGCGTCTGGCACTTCCGTGTCGTCGCCGTGCGCCGTTTTGAAACCAAGGCCGAAGCCCTGGCCGATCTGTATTCAGGGAGTGGATATGCCTGCCAAAGTGATTGTCCTCGCCGAATGGAAAGCCTCCCACCCGCCCATCGTCAGGCTGTGGCTTGCGCAGAGTAGGGCCGCCGCTGAGTGGTGGCGTATGTCTGGCAATTTCCAGATCATGGCCGGTGTAATTCTGGTGTAAATTACACCACGCCACGGCCCATTGCTGACCGTCAGGCCACGTATTTATGCGGGTTATCCGCGCTGCCAATGGCCGTCATCTGCCTTCACACGGCAGGGGTCACTGGTTCGATCCCAGTACCGCCCACCAAATCAGAGAAACTGAAAACCCGCTCAGCGCAAAGCTTGGCGGGTTTTTTGTTGTGGTGTCCTGCCTTGGGTTTCTTCCGTTCCGCGGAGAAAATTTGGACAGGAGAAGGACTGCTTCAGTAGCTATCGGATTAAGGTTGTGCGGAAGGCGCTGCAAGCTCGGCTGCCCGGCGGATTCTGGCCGGTATGCCGCCAATGCCCCAGCGGTCGGGGTGGGCATGCTCGATATGGATGCGGATGCGCTCAGGGTCGACCTCCATCAGCCGCGCGGTAATCGCATTGAGTTCAACGATGATGCGGTGAAATTGCTCAACGCTGCGGCCTTCCATCAGGATCATCTTGATGAAGGGCATTTCCGCATCATGCCGCGGGGTGTGAGCCAGAACCTCGCTGGCTGGCTGGCCGCTGATGCCCCACAGATCGGGGTCGATTTCGGTGACCCAGACTTCGAGGCGATCCATTGGGGCGACAAGAATTTCGGAGAGGGCGTTTGAGGTCTCGCGTATCCACTGCTTCAGGTTTGCGCGCGGATGGCCTGCGAGGACATGGAGATTAGCAACGGGCATGGGGGTTCTCCTTGGTGGTGTCAGGGCAGGCCGCGACGGCGGCCGGCATCGAGCATCAGACTGGAACCGGTCATCGCATCGGCCTCTGGGGCGAGCAACAGGGTCACGGCCCAGGCAATCTGTTCCGGGGTACTGAGGATGCCGAGCGAAGACTCGGCGCGCATCTCGTCGAGGACCTCGTCGACAGTGCACTGACGTTGCTCGGCCCGCGTCGCGGCAACCCGGCGCAGGCGGTCGGTATCGGCTGGGCCGGGCACGATAGTGTGGGCGGTAATGCCGCGCGGGCCGTAGGCCATGCTCAGCTGGCGGACGACGTTGAGTATGGCGGCGTTGGCCACGCCGGCGGCTGCCGCATAGGCGGTTGGTTCCAGACCGTAATGACCGCCGATGGCGACGATGCGCGAACCGGCCCCGAGGTGGGCATCGGCCGCACGCACCAGGCGGAGTAGACCGCCGACCTTGATATTCACCGCATCGACCATGGAGGCGGTCGGTGCCGTCAGGATGCCGCCGGCAACGGCGACGCCCGGGCCGTGCACGACCATGCGCACCGGCTTGTCGATGGTCGCGGCAATGGCGGCGATGGCGTCGTCGCTGGCGATGTCCGCCGCACACGGTCGGACACCGGGCTGGGCTGCAGCGAGGCCGTGCAGGCTGTCGGCCGACCGGGCGACAGCGATGACCCCGAGGCCGGCGTCGAGCAGCCGCCGGGTGATCGCCGTTCCGAAATCGCCGGTCGCTCCGACGAGGATGGCGCAAGCCTCGCGCTCGGCGTAGGGCCTCATGATGGGACCCCCACGGCAGCGTCCTTGAGCAGACCACGTTCCTTGGCCATGGTCATGGCGGTGTCGGTAATCATGTCTTCCTGGCCGCCGATCATCTTCTTGCGGCCAAGCTCGACGAGGATGTCGCGGGCCGGAATGCCGAAACGCTCGGCCGCCCGGTTGGCGTGCAGCAGGAAGGTCGAGTAGACGCCGGCGAAGCCCAGCGTCAGCGACGAGCGGTCGACGCGGACGATGTGGTCCATGATCGGGAAAATGATCTCCTCGGCCATGTCCATGAGCTTGAACAGGTCGCAACCTGTCTCGATGCCCATGCGTTCGCACACGGCGACGAAGGCTTCGAGCGGCGTATTGCCCGCTCCCGCGCCCAGCCCGCCGACCGACGCATCGATGCGGCTGGCCCCGGCCTCGATGGCGGCGATCGAGTTGGCGATGCCCATGCCCATGTTGTGATGGCCGTGGAAGCCGATCTCGGTTTCCGGTCTGAGTACGTCGCGTAGCGCCCCGACCCGTGCATTGACGTCGGCCGGCAGCATGTAGCCCGCCGAATCGGTGATGTACACCGTCTGCGCACCGTAGGATTCCATGAGCTTGCCCTGCTGGGCGAGGCCTTCTGGCGTGTTGAGGTGGGCCATCATCAGGAAGCCGGTGCTGTCCATGCCTAGCTTGCGGGCGAAGGCGATGTGCTGCGGCGAGGTGTCGGCCTCGGTGCAGTGGGTGGCGACGTGCACGCTGCGCGCGCCGCAGTCGTAGGCCGATTGCAGTTCGCGCATGGTGCCCAGGCCGGGCAGCAGCAGGACCGAGACCTTGGTGCGCTTGACCGCGCGGCAGACGGCCGTGAGGTATTCCTCGTTGCTGTGCGGCGCAAAGCCGTGTTGCAGCGAATTGCCGCCCAGGCCGGCACCATGTGTGACCTGGATATACGGCACGCCGGCGTCGTCCAGTACGGTGGCGATCTTGACCATCTGCTCGACCGACATTTGCTCGCGCTTGGCGTGCATGCCGTCGCGCAGGCACATGTCGTGGACGATGACCTTGCGGCCCTTGAGATTGACGTCGGACATCATGCGAACTCCACGGGTTTGAGCTGGATGCTGCCAGCCAGGATTTCCTCGGCGAACATCTCGGCGGTCCGCGTCGCGGCCGCCGTCATGATGTCCAGGTTGCCGGCGTATTTCGGCAGGTAGTCGCCCAGCCCGGCCACTTCCATGAAGACCGTGACGCGCTTGCCGTCGAACAGCGGGCCGTTGACCAGGCGATAGCCGGGCACGTATTTCTGCACTTCCTTGATCATCGCCAGCACCGATTCGATGATGCGCGGCTCGTCGGGCGTCTCGTCGGTCAGGCAGGAGATGGTGTTGCGCATCATCATCGGCGGCTCGGCCGGGTTGATGATGGCCAGCGCCTTGCCCTTGCGCGCGCCGCCGACGACCTCGATGGCGTTCGAGGTGGTGTAGGTGAATTCGTCGAGGTTGGCGCGGGTGCCCGGGCCAATCGACTTCGAGGCCAGGCTGGCGACGATTTCGCCGTAGGCGACCGGCTGGATGCGCGACACGGCATGAACGATGGGAATCGTCGCCTGCCCGGCGCAGGAGATCATGTTGACGTTCATCTCGACCTTTTCGGCATGCTCGCGCAGATTCACCGGCGGCACGCAGAGCGGGCCGATGGCCGCCGGCGTCAGGTCGATCATCATCACGCCGAGTTCGTTCAGCTTGCGCGAGTTCTCGGCATGGACGTAGGCCGAGGTCGCATCGAAGGCGATCTGGATGTTGTCGTCCAGCACGTGCGGCAGCAGGCCATCGACGCCAGCCGCCGTGGTTTTCAGCCCCATCTCGCGGGCACGGGCCAGGCCTTCGGACTCGAGATCGATACCGACCATCCATACCGGTTCAAGAACCGGGCTGCGCTGGATCTTGTAGATCAGATCGGTGCCGATATTGCCGGAGCCGATCAGGGCACATCGTATTTTTTTCATGGGTCTCTCTTGGGGATCAAAGCTTGATGCAGACGTTGCGGGTTTCGGTGTAGAACTCGAGCGAATGCACGCCGCCCTCGCGGCCGATGCCCGATTGCTTCGAGCCGCCGAACGGGGTGCGCAGGTCGCGCAGGAACCAGCTGTTAACCCAGGTGACGCCGACCTCGACGCGCTCCGCCACGCGGTGGGCACGCGACAGGTTCTCGGTCCAGATCGTCGTCGCCAGGCCGTATTCGTTGTCGTTGGCCAGTTCGATGACTTCGTCTTCGCTGTCGAAGGGGCGAACATGGCAGCACGGGCCGAAGATCTCCTCGCGCACGACAGCGGCGGTTTCCGGCAGGCCTGTCCAGATGGTCGGCTGAACCCAGCTGCCGCCGGCCAGATCGGCCGGCATGTCGGGCACGCCACCGCCGGTGACCAGGGTGGCACCTTCATCCATCGCCTTCTGGTAATACGACAGCACCTTGTCGCGGTGCTCCTGGCTGATGAGCGGGCCATAGGTGCTGGCGTGGTCTTCCGGCCGGCCGTAGCGCACACCTTCGACCTTGGCTTTGAGGGCCGTGACGAAGCGTTCGAAGATCGGGCGCTCGACATAGACGCGTTCGGTGCCGAGGCAGACCTGCCCGGTATTGAGGAAAGCCGAACGGAAGATGCCGTCGATGGCTGCCTCGAAATTGCAGTCGGCGAAGACGATGCCGGCATTCTTGCCACCCAGCTCGAAGGAGATGTCGCGCATGCCTTCTGCGGCGGCTTTCATGATCGCCGTGCCGGTCCGCGTTTCGCCGGTGAAGGTGATGGCATCGACCTTGGGGTGGCGGGTCAGGAATTCGCCGGCCGAGTCGGGGCCGAAACCATTGACCACGTTATAGACGCCCTTGGGCATGCCCACCGTATTCATTACCTCGCCGAGCAGCGTGGCGGTGAGGGGCGTTTCTTCGGACGGCTTGACCACCACGGTATTGCCGCAGGCCAGCGCCGGCCCGACTTTCCAGGTCATGAGCAGGAAGGGCGCGTTCCACGGCGCGACCACACCGATCACGCCCTTGGGGTTGCGGATCGCGTAGTTCAGCGCGCCTCTGCCGTCCGGCGTGGCCATGCGGAAGGATTCGGCCGCGACGTTCTTGATGACGTCGGCAAACACCTTGAAGTTGGCCGCCCCGCGCGGGATGAAGACATGCGTCTGGACATGCGACGGCTGGCCGGTGTCAGCCATTTCGGCCGCCACGAAATCATCGAAGCGGCGAGTGATCTCGTTGGCGACGCCGTAGAGCAGGTCGACGCGCTGGTCGGTGCTCAGCTTGCCCCATTCGCCTTTCAGTGCGGTACGGGCCGCCTGCACGGCGGCATTGACCTCGGCCGCGCTGGCTTCGGCGATGTGGGCAATTACGCTGCCATCGACGGGCGAACGCTTGTCGAAATAGCGGGCATCGGGTGCGGCGACGAATTCGCCGCCGATGAAATGCTGGATACGTTTTATTTGGCTCATGGCTGGGTGGCTTGTCAGAACGCGAACAGGGCCGGCGACAGTCGGCCACTGCACGCCCCGGCGAATAAAAAAGAGGCGGCCGCGGACGGCCGGCCGCCCGGAACGATCAGGTCACGACGCTCAGGAAGGATTCGTGCAGCTTGCGCTGCGGGTAATCCAGCCCGCCGCCGGCGCCCAGGCCGTCGAAGGTCCAGGTCGTCGGTTCGTAATCCGGATAGGGCTGGTAGCCGCCCATGAAGGTCTCGAAACGGTTGCCCGACGGGTCCCAGGCGTAGATGGTGCAGCCGCGGGTGATGCCGTGGCGGGTCGGGCCGATGTCGAGCGGCACGTTGTTCATCGACAGGATGTCGCTGGCCCGCAGCACTTCTTCCCAGCTTTCGAGCATGAAGGAGAGGTGGTGCAGCTTGCCCGGTTCCGGGTGCTCGACGAAGGCGATGTCGTGCACCTTGTGCGAGCACGAGAGCCAGATGGCCGCGTTGTTCTGGTTGTCCGGCGCAAGTACGCGCTCGACGAGATAGAAACCAAGGACTTCGGTGAAGATTTTTTGCACTTCGGCAATGTTCGGGCCGTAGAGCAGGCAGTGGTCGAGGCGGACCGGCGCGATGCCGTTTTCCGAGGCCTTGGTCCACGGCGCCGGGTTCTGGACCTGCAGGCCGTTGCCGACGGCCTGCTTCTCGGCATACAGCTCGATCAGGTGGCCGGAGGGAATTTCGAAACGGACGCGTTCGCCGGTAGCCAGCATTTCGCCGGCGGGGATGCGTTCGGTTTTCAGGCCATAGGCTTTCAGGTCGGCCTCGAGCTTGTCCAGCGTGGCCTTGTCGAGGACCTTGAAACCGAAGAAATCAATCCCGGCTCGATCTGCCTGCCGCAGGACGACGCTGTTGTGGTCACGCTCGTCCCAGCATTTCAGATAGACGCGCCCCTGGACGTCGCGGCCGGTTTCCACCATGCCGAGGATGTCGCGGTAGTGATGCACAGCCTCTTCGAGGTCCAGTACCCGGATGGCCCCGTGTCCGGGCCTCAAAACACCAGTCATTGCCATTGTCTACTCCTTTGGTTTTTTCAAATTGGCCATTCGTCGATGGCTTCAGGTTTATGGGTCTGTCAGGTCAATACGATCCCGGAATGCCGGCCGGTATGGCTTCCGGCTTGTAGCTCCGGCACAGTGCCGTGGTGGCGGCGGTCAGCAGCAAGGCGTCGATGCCGACGGCCACGAAGTTGGCGCCAGCCTGCATGTAGCGATCATTGAGCTGGCGGTCGCTGCACAGCACGCCGCCAGCCTTGCCGGCCGCCCGGGTGCGCCGCAGGCCGTTTTCGATGGCGGCGACGATTTCCGGGTGCGTTGACTGGCCGAGATAGCCGTAGGACGCGGCCAGGTCGGCCGAGCCGAAAAACACGCCATCGACGCCGTCGACGGCCAGAATGGCATCCAGCTGTTCGTAGCCGGCGCGTGTTTCGACCTGCACCAGCAGGCACATCTGGTCGTTGGCCAGGTCGGCGTAATTGTCGATGCGCCCCCAGCGCGAGGCGCGCGCCAGGGCGCTGCCGACGCCACGTATGCCGGCCGGCGGGTAGCGCATGGCCTCGACCAGCCCGCGCGCCTGCGCCGCCGACTCGACCATCGGGATGAGCAGCGTCTGCACGCCGGTTTCCAACAATTGTTTGATCAGAACATGGTCGCCCTGCGGCGGCCGGACGACCGCCTGGGTCGGATACGGGGCCAGGGCCTGCAACTGCGAGAGGATGCTGCGCAGATCGTTGGGGCCGTGCTCGGCATCGATCAGCAACCAGTCGAAGCCGGCCCCGGCGCAAATCTCCGCGCTGAAGGTCTCGCCGAGGCCGAGCCACAAGCCGATCTGGTCGCGGCCAGCCTGCAATGCGCTCTTGAACTGATTGTTGGGGATGTCCATTGCCATTCACCTGAAATTGATCGTTCGGGAAAGCGTTCGAATCGCCGCCCACGGATGTTCGAATCAATTAAACGTGATGGCTTTCATACCGTCCAATACCGTTGTGGTTGGTGGGCGATGCGTCAAAGGTATGGCTTTGGCGGTCGTTCTGCCACCGGCTTCCGGGCTGCCTGTTTTGCATCGGGTGCCTTCAAAAAAGGCTCGTTTAAGACGCTGCAGGCAGCCTTTGACGGTCAACCGGAAATTTTGCCCAAAATCAGAATCCTTCCCTGGCCGGGGTGGCGCATCGGGCATCCAGGCCTCGGGCGATCGGATAGGCCCATCTAAACCAAAGTCTAATTGGCGCTCTATTCCTTTCCGGATAACTTTGAGTCATCGCGAAATCTCGAGAAAAATGATTTCGCTGAGATCTGGCGGCAGAGACCGCCCGGATTCGGACATTGCAGGACTTCGTGCCTGCTACAAAGAGGAGACATAAATGGCTGTACTCAACAGAATGGACTGGTATGACCTGGCCAGGACCACGAACTGGACGCCCAAGTACGTGACGGAGGACGAGCTCTTCCCGCCGAAGTTGTCGGGTGATTTCGGTCTGCCGCAAAACGCCTGGGAAAAATACGACGAGCCTTACAAGCAGACCTATCCGGAATACGTGAAGGTCCAGCGCGACAAGGATGCCGGCGCCTACTCGGTGAAGGCCGCGCTGGAACGCAGTCGCATTTTTGAAAACGCCGATCCGGGCTGGAAGTCGGTGATGAAGGCGCACTACGGCGCCATCGCCCGTGGCGAATACGCTGCCGCCAGCGCCGAGGCCCGCATGATGCGCTTCTCCAAGGCGCCGGGCATGCGGAACATGTCGACGCTGGGTTGCCTCGACGAAATCCGTCACGGCCAGATGCAACTGTACTTCCCGCATGAGCACGTTTCGAAGGACCGCCAGATGGACTGGGCCTTCAAGGCCTACGACACCAACGAGTGGGGCATGATCGCGGCGCGTCACTTCTTCGACGACATCATGATGACGCGCGACGCCATCAGCGTCTCGATCATGCTGACCTTCAGCTTCGAAACCGGCTTCACCAACATGCAGTTCCTCGGCCTGGCCGCCGACGCCGCCGAAGCGGGCGACCACACCTTCGCCAACCTGATCTCCAGCATCCAGACCGACGAGTCGCGTCACGCCCAGATCGGCGGCCCGGCGCTCAAGGTGCTGATCGAAAACGGCCAGAAGGCCGAGGCGCAAAAGCGCGTCGACATTGCCGTCTGGGGCGCCTGGAAGCTGTTCTCGGTGCTGACCGGTCCGATCATGGACTATTACACGCCGCTTGAGCATCGCAAACAGTCGTTCAAGGAATTCATGGAGGAATGGATCGTTGCCCAGTTCGAGCGCGCCCTGACCGACATGGGCCTCGACCTGCCCTGGTACTGGGACATCTTCCTCAAGGACATCGCCGAGACCCACCACGGCATGCACATGGGCTCCTACTTCTGGCGTCCGACCGTGTGGTGGAACCCGGCGGCCGGCGTCAGCCCCGACGAGCGGGCCTGGCTGGAAGAAAAGTATCCCGGCTGGAACGATACCTGGGGTCAATGCTGGGACGTCATCATCGACAACGTGGTCGACGGCAACATGGCCATGGCCTACCCGGAAACCCTGCCTTACGTCTGCAACATGTGCCAGCTGCCGATCCTCGGCACGCCGGGCAAGAAGTGGAACGTCAAGGACTACCCGCTCGAATACAACGGCCGCCTCTACCACTTCGGTTCCGAAGTCGACCGCTGGTGCTTCGAGCAGGAGCCGGAGCGCTACGCCGGTCACCTGAGCATCGTCGACCGCTTCCTGGCCGGCATGATTCAGCCAATGGACCTCGGCGGCGCGCTTGCCTACATGAACCTGGCTCCCGGCGAGTGCGGCGACGACGCCCACAACTACGCCTGGGCCGAGGTTTACCGCGCCCTGCGGGCAACCAAGAAGGCGGTCTGAACGACGGTCATGCAAGCCGGCGCCTGCGGGCGCCGCTTCCCAAGAACACAGGAGATTCAAGAAATGGCGTTGTTTCCAATTACTTCCAACTTTGAAGGCGACTTCGTGCTGCAACTGGTCGCCGTCGACACCGAAAACACCATGGATGAAGTGGCCGCCGCGGCCGCCCATCATTCCGTCGGCCGTCGTGTCCGGGCTCGTCCGGGCCAGATCCTGCGGGTCCGTCGCCAGGGCGCAGAAGACTTCTTCCCGCGCACCATGAAGCTGGGCGAAGCTGGCCTGAAGCCGACCGAAACCGTCGAAATCATCTGGGAGGCACCGAAGCACTGAGTGTTTCGGCCAGCCGACCAAATCGGGAATTAACAGGAGTCAGGTATGGGTTTCAAAAAGGTATGCACGCGCGACGATCTCTGGGAAGGGGAAATGGAGTCGTTCGACGTCGATGGTCAGGAAATCTTGCTGGTCTGTGCCGAGGGGGGCGATATCAAGGCCTTCCAGGGCATCTGCCCGCATCAGGATATTCCGCTGATCGAAGGCAGTTTCGATGGCAAGAAGATTATTTGCCGTGCGCACTTGTGGCAGTTCAACGCCTGCAACGGCAAGGGCATCAACCCCGACGACTGCGCACTGGCCGAGTATCCGGTCAGGCTGGACGGCGATGATGTCCTGGTCGAAACCGTGGGCGTCGAACCGCTCTTCGCCCATACCTGAAATTGCGACAGGAAACGTCACATGGGCATTTTGAATTGGCTGGCGAAATTGCTGGGGGGCGGGCAGCTCGAGCCGCAGCTGGCTTGCCCTTCCGGGCAGGCAAGCGCCGTTGGCACGCCTGAATTGAAAGAAAACGAGGAGAAAACAATGAGTACAACGAGTTCCGCGCAGGCGTTCCACAACAATCTGGTCGGGCCGGTCATGCGCGCCGGCGATCTGGCCATGGCGGTCATCGAAGCGGCAAAGATCGACAACCCCGGCAAGGAAGTGTTCGTCGAGGACAAGCGGGCCTATATCCGCATCCACACCGAACACGAGATGGTCCTTCACCGCGAAACGATCGAGGACGAACTGGGACGCCCGTTCAAGATGAACGACCTGGAAGTGGACCTGAGTTCCTTTGCCGGTCAGATCGAAAGCGGCGACAACTCCATCCGCTTCTATTTCACGAAAAAGATGTAAGCACTGCCCGCGCCTAACTGGCAACGGTCAGCACATACCCAGAATACAGGAGACAAAAACATGTCCGAAACCCAAGTACTCAAGCCGCTCAAGACGTGGAGCCATCTCGCCGCCCGTCGCCGCAAGCCGAGCGAATACGAAATTGTCAGCGCCAACCTGCACTACAACGACAAGCGCCCCGACTCGCCCTACGAGTTGTCGCCGTCCATGTTCATGAACGAGTGGTACAAGAAGAACACCTTCGGTACCGCGCTCAAGCACCCGGACTGGAACGCCTTCCGCGATCCGGAGGAAGTGGTCTACCGCACCTACAACATGATGCAGGACGGCCAGGAAACCTACGTCTTCGGCCTCTTCGACCAGTTCAATCAGCGTGAGCACGATCATGCCCTCGATCCGCGCTGGGCCGGTACGCTGGCCCGCTTCTACACCCCGTCGCGCTACCTGTTCCATACCATCCAGATGGCCTCGGCCTACGTCGGTCAGGTCTCGCCGGCCAGCACCATCACCAATTGTCATTACTTCCAGATGGCCGACAGCTTCCGCTGGCTGAGCCACACCGCCTACCGCACCAAGGAACTGTCGCAAGTGTTTGCCGACAAGGGCTTTGGCACAGACGAGCGCACCTACTGGGAAACCGATCCGGTCTGGCAAGGCTTCCGCGAACTGATGGAAAAGGCCCTGACGGTCTGGGATTGGGGCGAGGCCATCGTTGTGCTCAACCTGGTTGCCAAGCCGGCCATTGACGAGGCCGTGCTGCGCAAGCTCGGCGAATCGGCCCGCCACAACGGCGACACGCTGCTGGGTTTGCTCACCGATGCCCAGTTGCTCGATGCAGCACGTCATCGTCGCTGGATGTCGGCCTTCGTCAAGATGGCGCTGGAAACGCCGGGAAATCTGGAACTGATTCAAGGCTGGATCGCCAAGTGGGCGCCGTTGGCCGACAAGGCGATCGAGGCTTACTGCGCCTCCTTGCCCGACGTGGCGGGCGGTGCCGAATCGGCCAAGGTCGCCACCCGCGATTTCCGTCGCTCGCTCGGCCTCTGATTCACAGGTCGCCATCCAGGCAGTCCTGCGTTGGATTACGCAGGACCGTCTCGACTATCGCATCCGAAATTCCATGACCGACCTGACGATCCTCAACGAAAAAGACGGTTCATCCTGCCTGCAGGCTGACGGCGACACCATTCTGCGCGCCGCGCTGCGTGCCGGGCTCGGCTATTCCTACGAGTGCAATTCCGGCGGCTGCGGCGGTTGCAAGTTCGAACTCGTCTCGGGCGAAATCGAAACCTTGTGGGCTGAGGCGCCGGGCCTTAGCGAGCGGGATCGCAAGCGCGGTCGCCATCTGGCTTGCCAGTGCCGCGCCTGCAGTCCGATTACCATCAAGGCGGCAACCGCAGCGGAATATCAGCCGAAAATCCTGCCCAGGCGCCAGAAGGCTGGCCTGATGGCGGTACAGGACATTACCCACGACATCCGCGAGTTCCGCTTTGTGGCGGAGGCGCATGCCGATTTCCTGCCCGGCCAGTTCGCCATGCTCGACCTGCCGGGCATCGCCAGCTCACGCGCCTATTCGATGTCCAACATCGGCAACGGACAGCGCGAGTGGCATTTCCAGATTCGCCGCGTGCTGCATGGCCAAGGCACTCATGTTTTATTCGAGAAATTGGCGGTCGGTGACGAGATCGGCCTCGACGGCCCCTATGGTGTTGCCTATTTGCGTACCGAGGCTCCTCGTGATCTGGTGTGCGTTGCCGGGGGCTCCGGGCTGGCGCCGATGGTGTCCATTGCCCGCGGTGCCGTTGATGCCGGCCTGTTGGCTGATCGCAAGCTGTATTTTTTCTACGGGGCGCGAACGCCGCGTGACGTTTGCGGCGAATCGCTGCTGCGTTCGCTTGACGGTTTTGGCGACAGGATCATCTATATCCCGGTCGTCTCGCTACCCGGCGACAACGGCGATTGGGACGGCCAGACCGGTTTCGTGCACGACGCTGTAGCGCATACCTTGCCCGCTGCCGTGGCCAACTACGAATTCTATTTCGCCGGCCCGCCGCCCATGACCCAGGCCCTGCAGGAACTCCTGATGGTTGGCCACAAGGTGCCTTTCGAACAGATTCACTTCGACCGGTTCTTTTAACGATTTTTCAGCAGGACACGCAGTTCGTTTGTTTTTCAAAATCCAACAACAGAGGAGATGACGGGGATGACCACAAGAAAAATCATTGCATCGGCGCTGGTATCGGCATTGGCTGGTGGCGCGCAACTGGCTCAGGCGACCGATGTCTTCCGCCTCGAGGGTTATGGCGCGATCTCTCGTGCCATGGGCGGCACGGCGGTCGCGCACGACGTCGGCGCAGCCGGCATGATGACCAATCCGGCTACGCTTTCCCTGATGGCGGAGGGTGATCAGGCCATGATTGGCCTCGATCTGGTCACGACAGACATCACGGTCAGGAACACGAGAACCGGCGAGAGCGTTTCTTCGGAGACCCATGCCAATAACCGCGGACCGTACATGGCTCCCGAGGCCGCCTATACCAAGCGGATTGGCGCCTGGTCTTTCGGTGTCGGCGCGTTCGCGCAAGGCGGTCTGGGGACCGAGTACGGCAGGGGTAGTTTTCTCTCGGCTGGGCAAAATGGCGCCAATACCGGCCTGGAAAATTCGAGCCGCCTGCTGGTGCTGAACATCCCATTTGCGGCCAGCTTCAAGATCAACGACAAATTGACCGTTGGCGGCAGCCTTGATGCGATGTGGCAGGGCCTCAACCTGGACTTGCTGCTGACGACTGGACAGGTCGGTACCCTATTGGGCGCGGGCAGGGTCTTTCCGGCGGCGCCGGGCAGTATCGCCGGCATTCTTGGCGGGCTTGCCGGGGCGGGTACCTTGCAGGGAGCGCATTTCAGTCTGACAAAAGACCAGTTTCTGGGCAGTGGCGTCGACGCCTGGGGTTACGGTGGCAAGCTCGGGATGCTTTACAAGGTGACGCCCGATACGACGCTCGGTGCCTCTTATACCTTCAAGAGCCAGATGAGCGACATGGAAGGTCAGGCGACGCTAACGGCCGTCGATACGGGAGGCAACATCGCGCTCGGCGGAAAAATCACGATCAAGGATTTCCAGATGCCTTCCCATTTAGACGTCGGCATCAGCCAGCGACTGGGGGCGCAGTGGTTGCTGACTGCCGATGTTTCGCGCGTGTTCTGGAAGGATGTGATGAAGGACATCAAGGTGAACTTTGTTCACGATGGCGGGCTTGGCGATATCAACATTCTTCTGCCGCAGGATTACAAGGACCAGACCATCCTCTCCCTGGGGGCGGCATATGAACTGAATGACCAACTCACGCTACGCGGCGGTTTCCGTTTTGCGACCCAGGCGCTGCGTTCGTCGACCTTGTTCGCCGTGATTCCGGCCACGCCGAGAAAGCACCTGTCCGCTGGTCTGACCTATGCCTTCTCTAAGCAGGCGAAGCTTGATTTTGCTTATTCTCACGCCTTCAAGGAAACCATGGACAACCCGGGTGTGGCAGGCGGCTCTTCGAATGCCGGCGATCCGATTTCCGTCACGCACGCCCAGAACAACGCGACACTCAATTTCCGTTACAGCTTTTGATCGGTTTCACCCCAATCCTCCTTGGGTTAGGCGAGTCGCGTACTCGCCTTTTTTTGCTTGTATAGTCGAAAGCTGAAATCCGAGAATAGGCGAAAGCTTGAAGGATGAGTGCTGGGTGAGCTGGGCGTCATCTGTCTACTTTAATTCTGGGTAGTCTGACGATTACGGAAATTCAAAATGCGAATGAAACGATGCAGGCCTCGGTCAAGGGCGTAAAGCTCACTTCGTGGGATAGCAAGGATGTCCGTCGCCAGAAACTGGCCCGCATCATCCTGGATGCGATGTACCAGTTTCTGGGCTTGCTCGACAAGGACGGGACGGTCCTGGAGATCAACCGTGCCGCCCTGGAAGGCGCCGGGATCGATCTTGACGACGTGGTAGGTCGCCCGTTTTGGGAGGCTCGCTGGTGGGCAATTTCCGAAGAAGCGCGCAGCCGAGTGCGAAGCATGGTCGAACAGGCTCGAAACGGCGAATTTGTCCGTTGCGACATCGAGATCTTCGGAGACTTGCAGGGAAAGAGAACCATTTTTGTGGATTTCTCGCTGACGCCGATCCGGGATGATGATGGAAAGGTTGCCTTCCTGCTTCCCGAAGGACGAAACATCACCGAAAAAATCGCCATCGAGGCCGAACTGACGCGCAAGAATGGCGAATTGCAACTGGCACTCGAAAAACTGCGGGAAATCGACGGCTTCAAGACGAAATTCTTTGCCAATGTCAGTCACGAGCTGCGGACGCCGTTGGCGCTCATCCTGGGACCAGTCGATCAGTTGCTGCGCGCGGGGACGCAATTCGGCGAGCGGGAGCGTTTTCGGCTGACAACGATCAAGCGCAATGCACAATCGCTTCTTCAGCAGGTCAACGACCTGCTGGATTTGGCTCGCATCGATGCGCGGCAAATGCCGCTGGCCTATGTGGGAACCAATGTGCTCGCCATGGTCGACGATATCGCCGCCGGGTTCGCCGCGGCGGTGGAAGAGCGATCGATTACCTTGCGGATAGAGGGCGACCGCGATTTGTATGCCGATCTGGATCGGTCGAAGTTCGCGCGGATATTGGCCAACCTGCTTTCCAACGCATTCAAATTTACCCCGACCGGGGGGCGGATTTATTGCTCGGTC
Source organism: Pseudomonadota bacterium (assembly GCA_018261895.1). Taxonomy (GTDB): domain Bacteria; phylum Pseudomonadota; class Gammaproteobacteria; order Burkholderiales; family Rhodocyclaceae; genus Azonexus. Next base: position 17,137 of record JAGTRT010000008.1, on the reverse strand, counting down.
TCGCGCGTCGCCAACCAGCGATTTTTGCTCAGTGTGCAAGACAATGGTCCTGGCATTCCGCGGGAAATGAAAGAGCAAATATTCGACCGTTTTGCCCAGGGACAGGGGGGGCTTGCCGGCAAGGGCAGTGGGCTGGGGCTGAATATCGTCAAGGAATTCGTGGAGTTACATCAGGGAACCGTTGTGGCGCTTGATGCGCCGGGCGGCGGTGCCGTCTTTCAGGTGGAAATGCCTGTCCGCGCACCAAGCGGCGCCTTCGTCCGGGAGAGTGGCGAGAAGGTGGCCACCGTAACACCGCAGCACATCGACTTTCTCGAATCGACAAGCCTTCCGGTCAGCAATAGCAAGACGGGTAGTCCCAGAATTCTGGTCGTGGAAGACAACCCCGATCTGCGGCATTTCCTCTATGACGTGCTTATTGACGACTATAACGTCATGCTCGCCGCCAATGGTGCATTGGCCCTGACTGCGGCCTTGGAAGATCCGCCGGATCTGGTGATTACCGATCTCATGATGCCGCATTTCGACGGCGAGCAATTTGTCCGGGAGTTGCGGGCCAGCGAGTGTTTCCCCAATTTGCCTGTGCTCGTTCTTTCGGCGCGGGCCGATGACGCCCAGCGCGAGTTCTTGCTGGATGAGTTGGTTCAGGATTATCTGACCAAGCCATTTTCGCCTCAGGAACTGCGGGCACGAGTTCGTAACCTGGTCACCGTAAAGCGGACGGTCGACATTCTCCAGAAGGAACTGAACACTCAGGCGTCCGATGTGGGCGAGTTAACGGCTGGCCTGGTGGCAAGCCGGAAGTCGCTGCAGGATAGCCTGGTGGCCTTGCAGATTTCGGAGCGGCGTTGGCAGGGGCTCTACCGGAACTCGGCGGTTGGTATTGCGCTGGCCGACAGGGAAGGGCGGATACTGAAAGCCAACCCTGCCTTGCAGCAGATGCTGGGCTACGACGAAGCCGATATTGTCGGAATTTCGTTCATCGACATCACGGACGAATCGCAGCGCGCGATGACCCTGCGTAATGTGCATGGCCTGTTCGACGGCACGATCGATAACTACCACGTGCAAAAACGCTATGAACGCAGGGATGGCAGTCATCTTTGGGCCAATGTCAGCGCTTCCCTTATCCCGGCTGTCGATCTCGAAGGCGCTCGTCTGGCGGTGATTGTCGAAGATGTGAGTTCGCGCAAGGCGGCAGAAGGCGCATTGGCGGCAACCCAGTCTGAACTGGCCCGGGTTGCGCGTTTTACGACCATGGGAGAACTCGTTGCATCGATAGCGCATGAGGTTAATCAGCCCCTGTCGGCCATCGTGACCAACAGTCAGGCGGCGCTGCGCTGGCTGGCCAGGGAAACGCCGGATATCGACGAAGTGGTCGCTGCGCTCAGCCGCGTGAATCGGGATGCTACCCTCGCCGGTGAGGTCATAGCGCGGATTCGCAATTTCCTCAGGATGGGTGGCATCAATCGTGAGCGAATAGACGTTCGTCAAATTCTCGAAAGCCTGTTGCAAATGTTGCAGGTCATGTTGCAGGAGGCCAACGTCGAGGCGAATCTGCAGATCGCAGCAACCTTGCCGGACCTGCATGCCGATCCTGTCCAGTTGCAGCAGGTGCTTCTAAATCTGGTGGTCAATGCGGTGGATGCGATGCGCGAGCAGGAGGGCGGGGCACGTCTGCTCTGCATTCGCGTAGACGAAGATGCTGCCGAGGGTGTTGTCTTTTCGGTTCGCGATACGGGGCCGGGCATCCCGAAGGTCGATGCGGAAAAAATATTCGACGCGCTTTTCTCGACCAAGAGCGATGGCTTGGGCATGGGCCTGGCCATCAGTCGGTCAATTGTCGAAAACCATGGCGGAAGGCTCCGCCTGCGGGCGCATGCCGAGGGTGGCGCCCATTTTGTATTCAATATTCCAATCTCTCATGAGTGAACGAAATTTGCCTCAGAATCCAACCGTGTATGTGGTCGATGACGACGCGTCGATCAGGGAGTCCCTGAGTAGCCTGATTCGGGCCGAGGGGCTGGCTGTTGAGGTGTTTGCCTCACCGCTGGATTTTCTCGAGCGGGACGATCTCAGCGAATTTTCCTGCGTCGTGCTCGATGTTCGAATGCCCGGCCTGGATGGCCTGGCGCTGCAGGAAAAGCTGGCTGAGCATGGCCGGGAGATTCCGATCATTTTCATCACGGGGCACGGCGATGTTCCGCTCGCGGTTCGCGCCATGAAGGCGGGGGCAATCGATTTCCTGAACAAGCCATTCCGTGACACGGATTTATTGGCAGCGATCAATCAGGCACTGTCGAGAGTCAGTGCGCATTCTCACGAACGAAGGGAGTTGGCAGACCTTCGTCGCCTGTTCGACAGCCTGACGCCGCGAGAAAAGCAGATCATGCTCAACGTGGCCCAGGGCAAGCCCAACAAGCTGATTGCTTATGACTTGTCTGTATCAGAAAGTACCGTCAAGGTGCATCGCCACAATCTCATGGCGAAAATGCACCTGAAGTCGGTGGCCGAACTGGCCTTGGTCATTCAGCGATTGTCGGCCAGAGAAGCTGGGCAGGGCTAAGCGCTGCTGGCTTCGTTCTTCTTCCGGAACTCGCGAATGACCTCGAGAAAAGCCAACAGAATGGGCGACTGATCCTCGCTGAGATAAATGCAGCTAAGGTCGACAACGGCATCCGGCGCATTTTCCAACGGACGGTAGACCACGCCAGGCACGCTCAGGCTGGTGGCCGCTTCCGGTACTAGGCTCGTGCCGAAGCCACCGGCGACCAGGGCAACACTGGTCGGCGCATCGCCGACCTCCTGGGCTACCTGTGGTTCGAACCCTTCCGCGCCACACAAGGCCCAGATTTTGTCGATAAAGCTGGGTCGAGCGCCGCTGGGGAACAGGATGAGGGGCTGATTCGCCAGCTCCTTGAGGCGAATGCTGGGCTTGGCAGCCAGAGGGTGGCTTTCGTTGAGAGCCACCATGATTCTTTCCAGCGAAACTGCTTCGGACGAGATGTCGGGCAAGGGCGCCAGCATTCGGTTGAAACCGACAACGATCCGGCGCTGGCGCAGGGCCTCGATCTGTTCCTTTTTGCTCATCGTGTGGAGTGCGATCTGAACGCCAGGATGCTCAGCGCGGAAGGCATGCAGGAGTTTGGGAATGACATCGAGGATGCCCGATCCGAAAATGCCGATGTCCATCCTGCCGAGTCTTCCCTGTCCGGCCTGCCGGGTCCGCTCGAGTGCCTGCTCCATCAACGCCCGGATATTGATTGCATCGCGCAAGAAGATTTCGCCGGCTTGCGTCAGTTCGACGCCGCGTGCCGTGCGCAGAAAAAGCTGGGCGCCGAGTTCTTCTTCGAGTTGCTGGATTTGCCGAGTCAGCGGCGGTTGGGAGATGTGCAGGCGATTGGCCGCGCGGCCGATGTTGAGTTCCTCGGCGACCGCGATGAAATACCTGAGTTGCCTGAATTCCATGTGCTCCTCCGGGCGAGGCTAGGCGCCTTCCTTTTTCTTCAGGCGATATTGCAGTTGCGGTCGGGTGATGCCGAGCGTACGCGCAGCACCGGCAAGGTTGCCTTCGGCTCGGCGAACTGCCTCGTCGATCAGGCGCGACTCCAGGTCTTCGAAGGGAATGCCGCTGGTCAGGATGGCATCGATCAGATCACCGCCAGCGCTTTGGACAGGCTTGTTCTCAAGGCTGCCCCCCGGCGAGATGACTGCTTCCATATCTTCAGCGGATGCGACGTGGGTGAACATGTGTTCAAGCTCGATCCAGCCCGCGTTGGGGGCGAGAATGACCCCGCGCTCGATCATGTTTTCGAGTTCGCGCACATTGCCGGGCCATTGGTAGCGCTTGATGGCCTGCATGGCCTTGTCGCTGACGCCGAAAAGCTTCTTTTCGTATAGCGTGCAGAAGCGCGCCAGCATGGCCTCGACGAGCAACGGAATGTCCGAGATGCGCTCGCGCAGCGCAGGTATCTGAATCGGGTATACGCTGAGCCGATAGAACAAGTCGGAGCGGAAGCGGCCCTCCTTGACGGCGGTTTGCAGGTCCACGTTGGTTGCCGCGACCAGGCGGATGTTCAGCTTGCGCACTCGATCATCACCGAGCCGTTCGATTTCGCCTTCCTGCAAGACGCGAAGCAGCTTGGCCTGAGCGGCGAGGGGTAGCTCGCCAATCTCGTCCAGGAATAGCGTGCCGCCATCGGCTCTTTCGAATTTGCCCATGCGCGAAGTCTGGGCGCCGGTGAAGGCCCCTTTTTCGACACCGAATAGTTCGGATTCGATCAGGTCGTTGGGCAGGGCTGCACAGTTGACTGCCACGAACGGGCCTTGCCGGCGATGACTCATCTGGTGCAGGGTGCGTGCGAATCGCTCCTTGCCTACGCCCGTTTCGCCGAGTAGGAGGACCGTGACGTTGGTGGTCGAAGCTCGGGTAACCAGGTCGTGTGCGTGCCTGAATCCTTTTGAATTGCCGACTAGCTGGGGCGTCTGGCTTTGCTGCGAGATCGTGGTACGCAGATAGTCGACCTGGTGGCGGAGTTCGAGCAGGTGATTGAGCATCGAATCGGATTCGAAATAGTTGGCGTGCTCCTCGGCATCCTCCCACTCCTCAAGTGGTTTGCCGACAATGCGGCAATTGCTGTGCCCGCAGGCAACGCATTCAACTTCCTTGAACAGGATGAAGCGGCCCATGAAGGCCGAGGTGTAGCCTGATGCATAGCCAATTTGCGACCAGCAGACCGGCTCATCGGAGTGGCCCAGTTCGCGCAAATGGGTTTCCTGTTCCCACGAGTTTTCCCAGAGGAATTCGCCGGAAAAATTGCCACTCTCGAAATCGATTTCCATGTGAATCGGCGAAACGCGGACGATGCCTTCCAGCATGTGGAGTTGCGGTCCGGTAAAAAAGGCATCGGTCATCGATTGCTGGCCGCGAATGCGTTTGGCGAGTTCGGCGTCGCTTTTTCCGGCAGCGTATCCCATACGGGTAAGCAGGCGGCGGGCATGCTCCTTCCCGACTGAACCTACCAGTTCCTTGCGCAGAGCACCCAGCGCCGTGGTGTGCATCAATACCATGCGGCTCTCGGCCAGCCAGATCGTGCCTTCCTTTTCGCAGAACCGAACGAGGTTCCGCAAATCGTTCGATTCCGGATAGCGAATCGTTGTCATCTTGTCTCTCCACCGCTTGTCAGCTCTTGGCAGAGCGCGCGGTATTCATGTTTTTGTCGGCAGCCCTGCTGAGTGACTACCCAAGGAATTAAAACGACCAGCACCAAATTAAATTCTCGAGATTATTTCATATATTTGAGATTTCGTGAGGCGGTGCTTGTGTGTCGCCTACAAGTATACGCCTCGGGTTTTCTGAGTTGCCGTTTCTTCTGACTTTGGTGATAGGCGTTTTCGTATGCCCCAGATCCTGGTGCGAGTTGATCAATTAGTTAATCAACAAGGAATCAATTCATCAAATCGTAATTTCTGGCGAGGTGTTTAAATGGTCGATTTGTTGATGTTTTCAATTTAAACAACGACTTATTTTTGTGGCACGAAGCTTGATAAGGAAGTGGCTCACGGCAGAACGTGATGTGCGGATTTCAGGAGATACAGGATGGGACAGCAGGACTTGCCTCAGCAAGGCACCAATTTCGATGCAACGCGTCGCTACGTGCGGATTTGCAATCGTCGCGCGGATGGGTTCATCGAATTTGCTTTCTCAATCGGATCGCCGGAGCTGGCCGTCGAGTTGATGTTGCCGGAGCCCGCATTTCACGAGTTTTGCCTGGCCAACGAAGTGATTGTTCTTGACCCCGTCGTGCCGACCGATGGCGACTGGGTGTCCCGCCTGAACGACGCTTCGCGCCAGGGATTTGAAGACGCAGTCTGAACACACCATCCCTTTATCGGGAATAACAAGAGGAGACAAATATGCAGATAGATCTGCGCACGGTGGCGATCAAGCCGCTGCGAAACACCTTCGACCACCTGGTCGAACGCTTCGGTGACAAGCCGGCCAGCCGCTATCAGGAAGGCAGCTACAACATCCAGCAGGAAAGCATCTTCCACTATCGTCCGGCATGGGATGCGGACAACGTGCTGTTCGACAAGAAGCGCACCAAGATCCAGATGAAGGATTGGTATGCCCTGAAGGATCCGCGCCAGTATTACTACGGCTCCTACACCATCACCCGCGCCCGCCAGCAGGATGCCGCCGAGTCGAGCTTCGAGATGATCGAGGATCGAGGCCTGGCTGAGCTGGTTCCTGCCGATCTGAAGCAGATGGCACTCGACGTGCTGGTGCCGATGCGCCATGTCGAGTGGGGCGGCAACATGGGCAACTCCTACATCACCGCCTATGGCTACGGCACGGTCATTACCCAGCCCTGCCTGTACCACGCCATGGACCACCTCGGTGTGGCTCAGTACTTGACCCGTATCGGTCTGGTGCTCGATGGACCGGAGGCACTCGATACCGCCAAGGAAGCCTGGATGTCCGGCGCGATGTGGCAGCCGATGCGCCGTCATGTCGAGAATCTTCTGGTGCTGCAGGACTGGTTCGAGATTTTCGTGGCCCAGAACCTCGTGCTCGAAGGTCTGCTCAATCCGATGCTGTATGACTACCTCGATGCCGAGTTCTCGGCCAAGGGGGCTACCGCCATCTCGATGATGACCCGCTTCATGGCTGAGTGGTCGGCCGAAACCGCCAAGTGGGTCGATGCCCAGATCAAGGTGGCTGCTGCCGAGTCCGCCGAGAACAAGGCTCAGCTCAGTGCCTGGGTCACGCAGTATCGCGCCGAGACACTCGACGCGCTGGCACCGATCGCCAAGCGTTCCTTTGGTGACAAGGCCGACGAGCTGCTGGCCGATCTCACGTCCGAATTCAATGCTCGCTGCGCCAAGCTCGGCCTGGCTGTCTAGGAGTTTTCATGTCTACCGTATTTATCGCCTTTCAAACCAACGAAGACACCCGTCCCATCGTCGAGTCCATTCTTGCCGACAACCCGGGTTCGGTTCTCGACGAGCAGCCTGCCATGGTCAAGATCAATGCCGAGGGCAGCCTGGTCATCAAGCGCGAATCGATCGAAGAGCGCATCGGCCGCGATTTCGACCTGCAGGAGTTGCAGATCAACCTGATCACCATTTCCGGCCATCTGGATGAAGACGACGACACCTTCACCCTGTCCTGGAAGAACTGAGGAGTAAACCGACATGGATATGAAAGCCAACAAGAAAAAACTGGGCCTCAAGGAAAAATACGCCCACATGACGCGTGGCCTGGATTGGGAAACGACCTACCAGCCGAAAGAGAAGGTGTTCCCGCAAGCCACCTTCGAAGGTATCAAGGTGCATGACTGGGACAAGTGGGAAGACCCCTTCCGTCTGACCATGGACGCCTACTGGAAATACCAGGCGGAAAAGGAGCGCAAGCTGTATGCCGTGCTCGACGCCTTTGCCCAGAACAACGGCCACCTTGGTCTGACCGATGCGCGTTACCTGAGTGCCGTCAAGCTGTTCCTGACCGGCATTTCACCGCTCGAATACGTTGCCCACCGCGGTTTTGCCGCGGCCGGCCGCAACTTCCCGGGCGTCGGCCCGCGTGTCGCCTGCCTGATGCAGTCAATTGACGAGGTGCGTCACGCCCAGACCCAGATCCACGCCCTGTCGAACTACAACAAGTTCTATGAAGGCTTCCATGCGGGCGCGACCCACCAGATCGAACGTGTCTGGTACCTGTCGGTGCCCAAGTCCTTCTTCGACGACGCCTTCAGCGCGGGTCCGTTCGAATGGATGATCGCCATCGGTTTCTCCTTCGAATACGTGCTGACCAACCTGCTATTCGTGCCCTTCATGTCCGGTGCTGCCTATAACGGCGACATGGCGACGGTGACCTTCGGGTTCTCGGCGCAATCCGACGAAGCCCGCCACATGACGCTCGGCCTCGAGTGCATCAAGTTCATGCTCGAGCAGGATCCGGACAACCTGCCCATCGTCCAGAAGTGGATCGACAAGTGGGCATGGCGCGGTATCCGCGTCCTGAGCCTGGTCGCCACGATGATGGATTACATGCTGCCGAAGCGCGTGATGAGCTGGAAGGAAGCCTGGGAAATCTACTTCGAGCAGAACGGCGGCGCGCTGTTCAACGACCTGGCCAAGTACGGCATCAAGGTGCCGGAATGCATCACGCAATGCACGGTCGACAAGGAACACATCTCGCACCAGATCTGGCTGACCTTGTGCACCCACGGGCACGCAATGGCTCTCCATACCTGGTTGCCGAATGCTGACGAGATGGACTGGCTGTCCGCCAAGTACCCGAATACCTTCGACAAGTACTACCGTCCGCGTTTCGAGAAGCTGCAGGAACTGGCTGACAAGGGCGAACGTTTCTACGCCAATACCTTGCCCATGCTGTGCCAGGTCTGTCAGATCCCGATGCTCTTCACCGAGCCGGATGACCCGACCAAGATCTGCTATCGCGAATCGGAGTACCAGGGCGAGAAGTACCACACCTGCTCTGATGGCTGTAAGCATATCTTCGACGACGAGCCGGAGAAGTACATCCAGGCCTGGCTGCCGGTACATCAGGTCTATATGGGGAACTGCTGGCCGGAGGGTACCGATCCGACGGTCGAAGGGTTCAATCCCCTGGCCAAGTATCTAGAGTGGTGCCACATCGAGGATGGCAAGGACAACTGCGATTACGAGGGCTCCAGCGACCAGGCGAACTTTGCTGCCTGGCGTGGCGTGGCCACCCAGAACGTGTGAGGCGAGTTGCTGGTAGCTGGTTTCAGTTACTAGCAAAGCCAATGCAAACCCCCTAGCGACCAAGGACTGGTAACGGACAACTAGTCGCTAGCGACTAACAACTATTGGAGACGAACATGGCTGTCAAAGCCCTCTACGATTATCAATTTCCCGCTTTGGATACCCAGGACAAGTTCCATGGCAACCAACTGCTCTACGTTGGCTGGGACGATCATTTCCTGTTTGCGGCGCCGCTTGCTTTTACGGTGTCGCCGAATGCCAAGTTTTCGGAACTGGTCGGGCAGACCCTGACGTTTGCTTACGGCCGCCATCCGGACTGGGCCAAGATCGACTTCAGCAAGGTTGTCTGGCTCAAGTCGGGCAAGCCTTTCCAGCCGGAAATGAACAAGACACTGGCCGAGCAAGGCATTAAGCACAAGGATGCGCTGCGTCTGCAAACGCCCGGCCTGAACGGCAACGGCACTAACTTCTGATTCGGGGTTGGCATGAGCTACGAGCTAACCATCGAGCCGCTCGGTCAGACCATCGAGGTCGAGGACGGGCAGACCATACTCGACGCTGCATTGCGGGCCGGCATTTACCTGCCGCACGCGTGCTGCCACGGGCTGTGCGCCACCTGCAAGGTGCAGGTGACGGATGGCGAAGTCGATCACGGTGAGGCATCCACCTTCGCCCTGATGGACTTCGAGCGGGAGGAGGGCAAATGCCTGGCCTGTTGCGCCCGTCTGGAGAGCGATACGGTGATCGAAGCCGAGATCGAGGACGATCCCGATTCCGAGAACCTGCCGGTCGAGGACTATGAAGGCGAAGTGGTTCGCATCGAAGCCCTGACACCGACCATCCGTGGCATCTGGTTGAAACTGGACCGGCCCATGCATTTCCAGGCCGGCCAGTACGTCAACCTCGAGGTCCCGGCGGTCGGTGCCGGCCAGTCGCGGGCGTTTTCGCTGGCCAATTCGCCGCAATCCGACGACGTCGTCGAACTCAATGTCCGCATCGTGCCGGGCGGCCAGGTCACCACCTGGCTGCACGAGCAATTGCAGGTCGGCGAGAAGCTCAAGCTGAGCGGGCCGTACGGCCGTTTCTTCGTGAAGAAATCGGCCAATCTGCCGCTCATCTTCATGGCGGGCGGCTCCGGCTTGTCCAGCCCGAAGTCGATGATCGAGGACCTGCTGTCCGAAGGCTGCAGCTTGCCGATCACCCTGGTCTATGGCCAGCGCAATGGCGCCGAGCTGTATTACGACGCCGAGTTTCGTGCCCTGGCCGAAAAGCATCCCAATTTCACCTACGTGCCGGCGCTGTCGCATGAGCCGGCCGAGTCGGATTGGGCGGGTTTCCGCGGCTTCGTGCACGAGGCAGCCAAGGCGCATTTCGACAACGATTTCCGGAATCACAAGGCCTACCTGTGCGGACCGCCGGCCATGATCGAGGCGTGCATCACGACCCTCATGCAGGGCCGGCTGTTCGAGCGCGACATCTACATGGAGAAATTCTTCTCTGCGGCAGATGCCTCCCAGCAACTGAAAAGCCCGTTGTTCAAGAACATTTAGTTCTCAGTTGCCGGTTGCTGGCTACTAGCAACCGGTGGCTGGCAACCGGCAACCAATAACTAGAGACTGACCATGGTCTATTACAACATTCTGATCGAGGAGACCGGCGAGACGTTTCGCTGCTCGCCGCAGGAGTCGCTACTGGTCGGCATGGAACGCCTTGGGAAGAAGGGCATTCCGGTTGGCTGTCGCGGCGGCGGCTGCGGCGTCTGCAAGGTGGAGATCACGGCGGGAACCTACGTCAGCCGGGTGATGAGCCGCGAGTATGTCAGCGTGGAGGACGAGGCGGCGGGGCGGGTATTGGCCTGCCGCGTTCGGCCGAGCAGTGACATTACGTTGAAGGTGCTCGGCAAGATGGCCAAGAACGTTTGCCGGCCCCTGGCAGTACCAGCGGGAACGCCGGCGACGCTCTGAGATCGGCGGAATCCGTCCGGTGGGGCGGATAACCGCTCTCTCACGGTCAACCGGAAAAAATGCCCAAATTCGAAATGTCAGGAAGCGGCCACCGATGGGGTGGCCGGCCTTCCGGATCAGGCAGCCAGCTTTTCGTTCAGCCGTTCCTTCGGGATCGTCTGGATCGAGCGGAAGGTGAGGAGGATGTGTTCGCCGAGGAGCGCGGTGGCCTTCTCGGTATCGCGCGACATGGCGGCCTGCAACAGGGCTTCATGCTCGGCGTGGATGTCGCGAGGAATCGGCTTCAGGTAGAGCGACAGGCGGCGATAGCGTTCGGCCTGCTGATAGAGGATGGAGAGGAAATGTTTGAGCCAGCGAGAAGGACAAGCCGCAATCAGCACCTCGTGGAAGATGCGGTTGCGTTCTTCCCACTCTTCCCGGTCTTCGCTGCCGATCAGTTTTTCCTCGGCCTTGGCGAGACGGTGAAAGGCGGCCAGCAAGTCGGCCTCCCAGGCATCGTCGCCCATGGCGATGGATTGGCGCAGGGCTTCGCATTCGAGCATGACGCGGGTCTGCGTGATGTCCTCGAAGTCTTCCAGGGAAACCGGCGCGACCCGGAAGCCGCGCTGCCCCTGACTGACCACGAGCGCATCGGAGATGAGCAGGGAGAGGGCTTCGCGCAAGGTGCCGGCACCCACCCCGTAGTTGTCCTTCAAATGCTCGACGCGCAGCTTTTCGCCGGGGGCCAGGTGGCCCTCGATGATGTCGCGGCGCAAGGCGCGGTAGGCGGACTCGACGAGGGTCTTTGGTTCGGCTGAGCCTTCGGCGGCTGGGGAAATGGTTGTCATGGCGGTTCGGTTCATTGGTTTGACCAGATGACGAAATATTAAACCGTTGAACAAGAAATTTTCAATGTTTTTAAAAATCTCGAGAAAAAATGTTGACATCGAGATTTGTGATCAATATCGTTATAGTTAAACGATTGCACAGTTTTTATTGGCAGTAATCACTTACAAGAAAGAGGAGCAGACAAATGGCAATGACAGGCGTACTTCGTCCCGGGCACATTCAACTGAAAGTGCTCGACCTGAATGAGAGCATTGATTTTTATTCGAACGTGCTGGGCTTGATCGAAACCGGTCGCGATGCGCAAGGGCGCGTCTATTTCAAGACCTGGGACGAGCGTGACCACAACAGCGTCATCCTGCGTCAGGCCGATACGGCTGGCATCGACTTCTTCGCCTTCAAGGTCGATAGCGATGCCACCCTGGCCAAGCTGGAGAAGGATCTGAACGCCTACGGCGTTGCCACCAAGCGCATCGCGGCCGGCGAACTGCTGGAAACCGGCGAGCGCGTCCGCTTCACCCTGCCGACCGGCCACGATATCGAGCTCTATTCGCAAAAGACCACCGTTGGTAACCCGATGGGCGATCTCAATCCGGAAGCCTGGTGTGCCGCCACCGAGAAGGGCATTGCCCCGATCCGCCTCGATCACTGCCTGCTTTACGGCCCGGACATCGAAAAGGCCCAGGCCATCTTCCAGGATGTGCTCGGCTTCTACCTGGTCGAACACATCGCGCTCGACGACAACCAGGATCTGGCCATCTGGTTGTCCTGCTCGACCAAGGCGCACGATATTGCCTTCGTCCGCCATCCAGAGCCGGGCAAGCTGCACCACGTCTCCTTCCTGCTCGAAACATGGGAAAAGGTCCTGCGTGCCGCCGACATCATGTCGATGAACCGCGTTTCCATCGACATCGGCCCGACGCGTCACGGCGTGACCCGCGGCACGACGATCTACGCCTTCGATCCAAACGGCAATCGTTTTGAAACCTTCTGCGGCGGCAACTATGCCTACCCGGACATCAAGCCGACCAAGTGGACCATGGATGAAGTCGGCGCCGCCGTCTTCTACCACGACCGCAAGTTGAACGACCGCTTCTTGACGGTGGTGAGCTGATGCAAGTGGCGGCCAGCATCCCGGGCATCACGGCCGAGGCTGCCGCTGCCGCCTGTTCGGCGGCGGTGGCTCACGCCACCGCCAACGGCTGGAAGATCAATGTCGCCGTGGTCGATCGCGGCGGCAACCTGATGGCCTTCCTGCGCCAGCCGGGCGCCTTCATTCACTCGATCGACATCGCCATCGACAAGGCCTACACCTCGGCCAGTTTCGGTTTTCCGACCAAGGCCTGGATGGGCGCGATTGGCCACGATGACGGCATGAAGTTCGGCTTCTCCAACCAGCCGCGCCTGATCGTGTTCGGCGGCGGGTTGCCCGTGCCGGGCGAGCCCGGCAACTGGATCGGTGGCATCGGCGTCTCCGGCGCCTCGGAAGCGCAGGACGAAGAATGCGCACAGGCCGGTCTGAACGCCATCGGTCTCGCCTAAGAACAGCAAACTCAAAAAGGACAAAAAGGGAATGAAGCAGATCCTGAATTTCATCAATGGAGAATTCGTCGCGACGGCCAAGCAGTTCGAAAAGCGGACGCCGCTCGACAATTCGCTGATCGGCATGGTGCATGAAGCCGGCAAGGCTGAAGTCGATGCCGCCGTCCAGGCCGCGCACGACGCCCTGAAGGGGCCGTGGGGCAAGATGACCGTCGTCGAGCGCACCGATATCCTGAACAAGGTGGCCGACGAAATTACCCGCCGCTTTGACGAGTTTCTCGAAGCCGAATGTGCCGATACCGGCAAGCCGAAGAGCCTTGCTTCGCACATCGACATCCCGCGCGGTGCCGCCAACTTCAAAATCTTCGCCGACGTCATCAAGAATGCGCCGACCGAGTTCTTCGAAATGGCGACGCCGGATGGCAAGGGCGCGCTGAATTACGCGATTCGCCGCCCGGTCGGGGTGGTTGGCGTCGTCTGTCCGTGGAACCTGCCGCTGCTGCTCATGACCTGGAAGGTCGGCCCGGCGCTGGCCTGCGGCAACACCGTCGTCGTCAAGCCTTCTGAAGAGACGCCGTCGACGGCAACGTTGCTCGGCGAAGTGATGAATGCCTGCGGTGTGCCCAAGGGCGTCTACAACGTCGTGCATGGTTTCGGCCCGAATTCGGCCGGCGAATTCCTGACTACCAACCAGGGCGTCAATGCCATCACCTTTACCGGCGAAACGCGTACCGGCGAGATCATCAACAAGGCCGCCGCGCATGGTTCGCGTCCCGTGTCCCTCGAAATGGGCGGCAAGAATCCGGGAATCGTCTTTGCCGATTGCGACATGGATGTCGCCATCGAAGCCACCCTGCGTTCCTGTTTCGCCAACTGCGGCCAGGTATGCCTTGGTACCGAGCGCGTTTATGTCGAGCGCCCGATTTTCGACGAATTCGTCGCTCGCCTGAAAGCCGGTGCGGAGAAGCTCAAGCTCGGCGTGCCGAGCGATCCGGCCACCAACATGGGGCCGCTGGTCAGCCAGGAGCATCGCGAGAAGGTGCTGTCCTATTACAAGAAGGCGGTTGATGAAGGCGCCACGGTCGTCACTGGCGGCGGCATTCCCAAGATGCCGGGCGAACTGGCCAATGGCGCCTGGGTGCAGCCGACCATCTGGATCGGTCTCGATGACAACGCCACCGTGGTCCGCGAAGAAATCTTCGGGCCGTGCACGACCGTCATGCCGTTCGACAGCGAAGACGAAGTGATCCAACGCGCCAACAACACGACCTACGGCCTGGCCGCCTCGGTGTTTACCCAGAACATCAACCGCGCCCACCGCGTTGCGGCGCAAATGGAAGTCGGTCTGGTCTGGGTCAACAGCTGGTTCCTGCGTGATCTGCGCACGCCGTTCGGCGGTGCCAAGCAGTCGGGTATCGGCCGCGAAGGTGGCGTGCATTCGCTTGAGTTCTATACCGAGCTCAAGAACGTCTGCATCAAGCTCTAAGGCGAAGCGCGCATGTCCGCCAACTCTCCTGAAATCGGCCGTCGCATCCGGGCGGGCGGCATCGAGACCAACTACCACGACGTCGGTAGCGGGGCGCCGGTGCTGCTCATCCATGGCTCCGGCCCGGGCGTCACGGCCTGGGCCAACTGGCGCCTGGTGTTGCCCGAGCTGGCCAAGACCTGCCGGGCCATCGCGCCCGACATGGTCGGCTTCGGCTATACCGAGCGCCCGGCTGGGATCGAATACAGCATGGAAGGCTGGGTCGATCACGCCATCGGCCTGCTCGATGCGCTCGGTATCGAGCAGACCGACCTGATCGGCAATTCGTTCGGCGGCGCGATTGCGCTGGCCCTGGCCATCCGCCATCCGCAACGCGTGCGTCGGCTGGTGCTCATGGGCAGCGTCGGCGTGCCGTTCGAGATCACCTCGGAACTCGATGCCGTCTGGGGCTACGAGCCGTCGCTGCAGGCCATGCGCGGCCTGCTCGACATCTTCGCCCACGACCGGGGCCTAGTGACTGACGAACTGGCCGAACTGCGCTATCAGGCGAGCATTCGCCCCGGATTCCAGGAGTCGTTCTCGGCCATGTTCCCGGCCCCGCGCCAGCGCTGGGTGGATGCCATGGCCAGCGCGGAGGCGGACATCCGGGCGATCCAGCACAAGACACTGGTGATCCATGGACGTGACGACCGCGTCATTCCGCTGGGCAACTCGATCACGCTAAACCGCTGGATCGATGACTCGCAACTGCATGTTTTCGGGCGTTGCGGGCATTGGGTGCAGATTGAACACAGCCGCGATTTCAACCAGTTGGTTGCCAATTTCCTGGCCGACTGAAAAAAGGACCTAGCAAGATGGAACAGACACAAATTACCCAACTCGGTGACGAACTGTACGAAGCACTGGCGGCCGGCAAGACGATCAGCCCGCTGACCTCGCGCGGTCTCGACATCACCATCGAAGACGCATATCACATCCAGCAGCGCATGCTGGCCCGCCGCATCGAAAAGGGCGAAAAGGTCATCGGCAAGAAGATCGGCGTGACCAGCAAGGCGGTCATGAACATGCTCGGCGTGCATCAGCCCGACTTCGGCTACCTGCTCGACGGCATGGTGTACAACGAGGGTGAGTCGATCGAGATGTCGACGCTGATCCAGCCCAAGGCCGAAGGCGAGATCGCCTTCCTGCTCAAGAAGGATCTCAAAGGTCCGGGTGTTACCGCAGCCGATGTGCTGGCGGCGACCGAAGGCGTCATGGCCTGCTTCGAAATCGTCGATTCGCGTATCCAGGACTGGAAGATCAAGATCCAGGACACCGTCGCCGACAATGCCTCCTGCGGCGTGTTTGTCCTCGGCGATCAACTGGTCGATATCAGCAAGATCGATCTGGCGCTGTGCGGCATGATCCTCGAAAAGAACGGCGAGATCGTCGTCACCGGCGCCGGCGCTGCGACCATGGGCCACCCGGTCAATGCCATGGTCTGGCTGGCCAATACGCTGGGCAACCTGGGCATCACCCTGAACGCCGGCGACATCGTCCTGTCCGGTGCGATGGGCGCGATGGTTCCAGTGACCAAGGGCGACAACCTGCGCGTCACCATTGGCGGCGTTGGTAGCTGCTCGGTCCGTTTCGTCTAAACAGCCCCGTCGCTATGGACCTCCAGCTAAATTCCAAAATTGGCCTAATTTCCGGGTCGACCGTGGGAATCGGCTTTGCGATCGCCACCGAGCTGGCCCGCGAGGGTGTGCGGGTCGTGCTCAACGGGCGCAGCCAGGAAAAGGTCGATGCGGCCGTCGTCCGCCTGAAAGGGCTGGTCAGCGGCGCACAGGTCTCCGGCGTCGCCGCCGACCTGTCTACCGAAGCTGGTTGCCAAGCCTTGTTCGCTGCCTGCCCGCAGGTCGACATCCTGGTGAACAACCTTGGCATCTTCGATCCGGTGCCCTTCGAGTCGATTCCGGACAGCGAGTGGCAACGTTTCTTCGACACCAACGTGATGAGCGGCGTCCGTCTGGCGCGCTATTACCTGCCGGCGATGAAGGCCAAAAACTGGGGGCGTATTGTCTTTATCTCCAGTGAATCCGGCATCAATACCCCGGGCGAGATGGTCCACTACGGCATGACCAAGTCGGCTCAGCTGGCCATTTCCCGTGGCCTTGCCCAAAGCTGCGCCGGTACCGGTGTGACGGTCAACGCGGTGCTGCCCGGGCCGACGCGCTCGGAAGGCGTCGGCGAATTCTTTGGCAAGTTGGCTGCCGAGGCTGGTATCAGCCTCGACGAAATGGAGCGCCGCTTCTTCGCTGAGGGCCGGCCGACTTCCATCCTCAAGCGAATGATCGATCCCGCCGAAGTCGCGGCGCTCGTCACCTACGTCTGCAGCCCGCGAGCGGCTGCCACCACAGGTGCGGCGCTGCGGGTCGAAGGCGGCATCGTTTCCAGCATTTGTTGAAACCTCCAACAAGGAAAACCTCATGACCCAAAAAATCAAATGCGCCCTGATCGGTCCGGGCAACATCGGGACCGACCTGCTCTACAAACTCAAGCGCAGCCCCTACCTCGACCCCGTCTG
>JAGTRT010000007.1 GCA_018261895.1 Pseudomonadota bacterium | reverse complement strand
GCCGGCGAAATCCTTTTCCTCGATTTCCTTGACGCGGGCCTCGCCGTAGGTCGATTCCCAGTGCAGGGTCATGACATTGACGCCGAGCGCCTTGCAGGCGTCGACCATGTCCTGGGCGTTGGACCACAGCGCCGTGCCGGAGCCCTGCCAGGTGTCGCCGCCGTCAAGCAGCAGCGCGCCGGGACGATTGGCCTTCATGCGCTTGACCAGCGTCGCGAGGTGGGCGAAGCCGCCGACCTTGCCGTAGGTCTGGGCGGCCTTCTCGAAATTCAGATAGGTGTAGGCGTGGGCCTCGATGCTGTTCGGCTTGAAACCGAAGTGCTTGAGCAGGTTGGCGCCGACGAGGTGCGGCACCTTGCCGAACTGGTCGCCGAAGCCGAGATTGACGTTCGGCTCGCGGAAATAGATGGGCAGCAACTGGGCATGGCAGTCGGTGATGTGCAGCAGGCTGACGTTGCCGAACTTGGGCAGGTCGTAGAGTTTGGCGGCGCCCTTTTCGGCCAGCGCCAGTTCGCTGTGCAGGCTCATGCCACCGGCAGCGGCGACGGCCATGACCTGAAGAAATTCCCGACGATTCATGCTCATTTTGATTCCTTAAAAAATGCCCGGCCAATCATCCGGCCGGGCCAATCACGCAAGTTCTTACTGCTGGTAGTCACTGGCAACTAACGACTACCGACTACCAACTAGTCCTTATTGACCGGCGATTCCGGATCGATCAGGAAAGCCACGATGTGGGTGATCTGCTCCGGCGTCAGCCAGCTGTGCAGGCCGAAGCGCGGCATGTTGGTACAGGCCGTGAAGGCGTTGGAGTTGTAGATCTTGTCGTAGACGTACTTGATCGTGTCCTCGTCCTTGCCGCGAATCTTGCCGAATTCACGCAGGCTGGGGCCGATGGTGCCGTAGGCGATTTCCTTCTTGGCCAGCTCGTGGCAGGCGTAGCAGTTGCCGCCCCGGACACGTCCGGCCGGATCGGGCTGGATGAAGCCGATATGGCCACCGGTACCGACCGCGGCGAGCTTCTCGCCTTCCTTCCAGTCGCCAATGAGCTTGCCGTCGACCGGGTAGCGGATGGTCGCGGCGTTGAGCTTTTCGAGCTTTTCACCGACCTTGCGCGGCGGGTTGTCGCGGAACTGCAGGCAGGTCTTCATCGTCTCGTCCTGCTCCAGGCGCGTCATCCAGTACTTCGGATTGTCGGCACGGAAGGAGGTACGGAACATCTGCTCGGCTTCCTTGGCAAATTTGCCGCCCGGCGCCTCGACCGGTTTGTCAGCCAGCGCCTGACCGGCAAATATCACGGTCAACCCGAAAAAAAGGCCAAATTTGAAATTCATGTTCGTCCCCTTTTTCAGCGCTTGATGCCCGGCGTTTCCATCACGGTGCCGGTCGCATTCTTTTGCAGGAAAGTTTCCAGCGCGACGATCGAATCGGCCAGATAGTTCGGTTCAGGCCAGCGCGCCTGGCGCATGCAGTCGATCAGACGACGCTGCATGGTCCACACGGCGCCTTGCGAGACGCGATACGACGGCCAGGTCTTCATCGCCGTGCCGGCGCCGTCCTTGGTCGTCAGATTGCCTAGATCCTGCAGGCGGATGCGCTTGCCTTCCTGACCGTGGCAGATCGAGCAGGAGAAATCCTGCGGACCGGAGCGGCGATAGAAAATGTACTCGCCCATCTTGGCCATCTTGGCTTCTTCGGGATGCGTCGCCGGCACATTGATCTTCATGCCGTTCGACTTGGCGCCGATGAAGGTGACCAGCGCCTCGATGTCGGACTCCTTGCCCGGCCGCGAGAACCACTGCTTGGTCACCTCGGCCTGCGTGAAGCCTTGCAGCGTCACCATGCAATGCACGAGACGGGACTCGACGTCCATGACCTTGTTGGTGTCCTTGAAATATTTCGGCAAGGCGGCATAGGCGCCTTCCAGCTTGCCCGGCCCCTGGCCGAGATCGCACTGTTCGAGCGAGGCATTCTTCGGGCCGCGCTTTTCGGACCACAGGCCTTCACCCTTCACCTCCAGCAAATCGGCCGGATTGCCATCGGCCAGCGCCTCGCGGTACTTGGCCAGCTCATCGGCGACCTTGCTGTCCTGGGCCGAAACCCCGCCAGCAAAGGCAGCGAATATCGCTGCGCCGACCAGCGTTTTGATCAAACGTCGGTTCATTTAGACTCCTCCAGGGGAAACGCAGGCAGCGGCGACGGTCTGCGCCGCCTTGCCGCTGCGGTCAGGCATTAGTTGATGGCGGCTTCGTCGGTACGGCTATCGCCCTTGTTGTCCTTCCAGCTCACCGTGATCTTGTCGCCCTTGGCGCCGCCCTTGAACTTGAACGCCAGGTACGGGTTCTTCGAGACGGACGGCCCGAATTCGCTGGTCAGCACGACCTTGTCGCCATGCTTGGCAACCAGTTCGGTAATGAACCAGGCCGGCACGATGGCTCCAGCAGAGTCCTTGCGCTGGCCGGTTTCCATTTCATGGCTGACCAGAACCTTGACTTCGGTAACGCCGTCCTTGTTGGCGGCGCGGATTTTCATTGGATTGCCCATGTTTTGCTCCTGAATGCAGTTGTTAGTTGCTAGACGTTAGTCGCTAGCCATTGGTCACGGGTTGGTCGTTGCTAATCACTGACTACTAGCAACTGGCGACTGTTTCTTAGCCGCCGCAACCACCGAGGGTGACCTTGATCTCTTTCGTGGCCATGAAGAACTTGCCGTCCGACTTGACCAGCGCGTAGATGTTCGAGGTCTGGCCCATCTTGACGCGGGTCTGGACGTTGGCTTCGGTGTCGGCCGGCAGAGTGAAGCTGGCAGCCAGGGCGTTCGGGTTCTTCTCGATCAGGATGGCGACCATGGTCACGTTGGGCAGCGAGGACGCGACACCCACCGGCACCACGGCGCCGTTTTCGGCGATGTCCGGACCGGTGACCTGGACATCCTTGCTGTCGGCCGGCTGGCCGGCACCGAGGGCCTTGAGCGTGTCAGCCATGCTCTTGGCGTCGAAGGCGGCCTTGTTCCAGTCGGCCAGGGCCATGCCCGGGGTGATGATGCCGGCGGCGGCCAGCATGCCCAGCAGGGCGGCGCCGGAGCCGGATTTGAGTACGGTGCGACGTTGATTGTTCATGACTTCTCCTCTGTAGAAATTGGGTTACTTTGAGCCGGACAGGATCCACTTCACCAGCGTGGAAATGTCCTCATCCTTGATATGACCGTTCGGCGGCATCGGGATCGAGCCCCAGACGCCCTGCCCACCGGCCTTGACCTTGGCGACCAGACGGGATTCGGCATCCGGCTGATCCTTGTAGCGCGCGACCACTTCGTTGTAGCCGGGGCCGACGATCTTGCTCTTCATGCCGTGACAGGCCATGCAGCCGCTCTTCGTGGCCAGTTCCAGCGTGCCGGCATCGGCTGCCTTCTTGGCGGCCTCGGGGCCGA
Source organism: Pseudomonadota bacterium (assembly GCA_018261895.1). Taxonomy (GTDB): domain Bacteria; phylum Pseudomonadota; class Gammaproteobacteria; order Burkholderiales; family Rhodocyclaceae; genus Azonexus. The sequence continues at coordinate 67,089 of JAGTRT010000007.1, read as the reverse complement.
GCGTCTGGGTGCCGCGGACCGCACCGAAAGAACGGTTCTGATCCCGCAACTCGCCATGTGCCGTACGGGCGTATTCCGGCAGGGTCGAGCCGATCAGCACGTCCGGCTTGCAGTTCTTCATGCACGCCTTGTTGGCCGTATCCGGCTTGCCACCGTTCCCGATGCCGCCCTTGCTGGCCGGCGCGCCCGGCCACATGCCGTGGTCGGTCGTCATGCCGTTGCGGTTGGGCAGCAGCTTCTGCACATCGGCAATGTTCTTGTCGGACAGCGTGAAGTCGCCCGGCACGATTTCCTGCAGGTTGAGCAGGTAGGCCAGGATGGCGTAGACGTCGTCCGGCTTCAGCGACTTCGGCGCCGTCCACGGCATGGCGCGCTGGATGTAGTCAAAGACCGTCGAGATCGTCGCCACCTTGGTGAAGGTCGTGCGCTGCGGCAGTTCACCGGAAGACAGCCCCTTGACGCGCCCGGTCTTGATGTCGTCCTTGGTCGTGCCGCCGGCGAGCGGTGTGAAGACCTCGTTCGACTCGCCGAAGGAACCGTGGCAGGAGGCACATTTTTCCTCGAACAGTTCCTGGCCGCGATCCACCGAGCCCGAGCCCTTGGGCAGCCCCTTGAAGTCCGGACGAACGTCGATGTCCCAGGCCTTCACTTCGGCCGGCGTGGCAGCACGGCCGACACCGTCGTACTTGTCCACGGCCAATGCCACGGTCGACGCGGAAAAAAGCGCAAAAACGAAAAGCGGCTTAGAGAACCTGAACATTGCTGACCTCCCCGCTTTCGATGACTTTCCACGACTGGATGGCGTTGTTGTGATAAATCGACTTGGTACCGCGCACCTTGCGCAGCTGGCCGTAGGTCGGCTGGACGAAACCGGTCTCGTCGATGGCGCGCGACTGGAGGATGGCCGGCGAGCCGTCCCACACCCAATTGGTGTTGAAACGGGTCAGCGCCTTGTTCTGCACCGGGCCTTCAATGCGTGCGGTCTGCCAATTGACGCCGCCGTCGAAGGAAACGTCGACCTGCTTGATCTTGCCGCGGCCCGACCAGGCGAGGCCGGAAACGTTGTAGAAACCCTTGTCGAGCAGCGTCTGGCCACCGGACGGTGTGGTGATGACCGACTTGCACTCCTGGATCGAGCTGTACTGGCGATGCAGTCCGCTCGGCAGGAGGTCGATGTAATGCACCGCCTCATCCTTGGTCGCATACGGCTTGTCACCGACTTCAATGCGGCGCAGCCACTTGACCCACGACACGCCCTGCACGCCCGGCACGACGAGGCGCAGCGGATAGCCGTTTTCCGGACGCAGCATTTCGCCGTTCTGGCCGTAGGCGACGAAGACTTCGCCCGACTCGACCATTTCCATCGGGATGGTGCGCGTCATTGACGAGCCATCGGCTCCCTCGGCCAGCACGTAGCGGGCCTTCTTGTAATCGACGCCGCAATCCTCGAGCAGCAGCTTGAGCGGCACGCCGGTGAATTCGGAGCAGGAAATCATGCCGTGCGTGTATTGCACGGTCGGCACGGCGACATTGCCCCATTCCAGTCCGGTGTTGGCGCCGCACTCGATGAAGTGGATGCGCGACACGGACGGCAGACGCATGATCTCATCGAGGGTATAAACCTTGGCTTTCTTGAGCAGGGAATCGTCCGAACCATTGACCATCAGGCGATGCTTGGACGGATCGATGTCGTGCCAGCCCTGGTGATGGCGCTCGAAGTGCAGGCCGGACGGCGTGATGATGCCGAACAGGCCCTGCAGCGGCGCGAACGACACCGAGGCACCGCCGACGCGGGCCAGACCCGGCGACTCGCGGCGCAGCAACTGGCTTTCGTATTTCGACGGCATGCCGTACGGGTTGGTGGCGACCGGCTGGCCGAGCGAGGTCGTCCACGCCGGATTTTCGAGAATGTTCGGATCGCCCTCGGCGGCACGTACCACTTTCGGCGCCGCCAGCGCAGCACCGGCAGCGCCGGCCGCAAACAGGCTCTTGCGCAGGAAATCGCGACGACCGGCAGCGACGTCCTTGATCTGCGCTTCCGTCAGGAAGTTTTCCGGTGCGGCCCGCAGGCGCCCCGGCTGTTTGTTGATTTCACCCATATGGACAAACCCCTATGATTTTTTCACGTCAGTACTGCAATTCACTGGCGACACGCCGAGTTCATCGCCCAGATCGCGGCTTGCCACCGTGACGCTGACCGTTCGGCAAATGTCGACAAAATTCGGATCGATCACGCGATACATGACCGAGCTGCCCTCGCGTCGCCGGTCGACCACACCGGCCCGGAAGAGAATATTGAGATGGCGCGAGATGTTGGCCTGGGTCAGGCCTATCTTCTCGACGACCTCATGTACAGGGCGCTCTTCCGCGCAGAGGCACGAAAGAATGCGCAAACGGGTCGGATCGGCCAGCAATCCGAAGTAGTGCGCCACCTGCTCGAAAACCCGTAATGTCTCGTCCATATCGTTATTTTGATTTCTGTCAAAATCAATGTATAACTGTGTACTTATATAGTCAACAACTAATATTGTTGCGACGCAGCATGCATTTCTTGCCAAAGGCCTATACCCTTGGCACTACGCCGTTTCGGACAAATCTATAATCATCCGTACTATATGAGACCTATCGACCACACTTGAGGAGATGTATCGATGAAACCATTCATGCCCATCGCTGCCTTGTGCCTGCTGGCACTCGCCAGCACCTCGCAGGCTGCTGATCCCAATCTTGGCCGCAACCTGGCCGCCACGTGCGCCAACTGCCACGGCACCAACGGCAATGCCGTCAAGGGTTCCGGCATGGACTCCCTGGCCGGTATGGAAAAGACCAAGACCCTGCAAAAGCTGGCCGATTTCAAGAGCGGCGACAAGCCCGCCTCGATCATGCACCAGATCGCCAAGGGCTATACCGACGCCCAGCTCGACCTGATCGCCACCTACTTCGCCGCACAAAAATAAGGGAAACGACCATGATGCTCATGAAAAGACGTGATTTCCTGAAAGTCGGCGCGGCAGCCGGTGCAATGGCTTCCCTTTACGGCTGTGCCGGCGGCGGCAAGGCCAGCGGCCATGTTGTCGTGGTTGGCGGCGGCTACGGCGGCGCGACGGTCGCCAAGTACCTGCGCATGTGGAGCGAAGGCGGCGTGCAGGTGACTCTCATCGAACGCAACCCGACCTTCATCTCCTGCCCGATCTCCAACCTGGTCATTGGCGGCACCAAGACCATGGAAGACATCACCGTCAGCTACGACGGCCTCAAGAACAAATGGGGTGTTCGCGTCGTTCAGGACGACGTGATGGCGGTGGACAGCGTCAAGAAGACCATTTCGCTCAAGGCCGGCGGCAGCATGTCCTACGACCGCCTGGTCCTGTCGCCGGGCGTCGATTTCATGTTCGACCAGATCCCCGGCCTCAACACCGCCGATGCCCAGTCGAAGATCCTGCATGCCTGGAAGGCCGGTCCGCAGACGGTCGCCCTGCGCAAGCAGCTCGAATCGATGAAGAATGGCGGCACCTACGCCATCGCCATTCCGAAAGCGCCCTACCGCTGCCCGCCCGGACCTTACGAGCGCGCCTGCCTGGTGGCCAATTACTTCAAGGAACACAAGCCCAAGTCCAAGGTCGTGATTCTCGATGCGAACGAGGACGTGATGTCGAAGAAGGGCCTGTTCACGAAGGCGTGGAGCGACCTTTACAAGGGCATCATCGAGTACCGCAACAACAGCGAGGTCAAGGATGTCGAAGTCGGCACCAATACCGCCGTGCTCGAATTCGACAAGTTCAAGGCAGATGTGCTCAACGTCATCCCGCCGCATCGCGCTGGCGACATCGCTGCCAAGTCGGGCATCAAGCTGATCAACAACCGCTGGGTGGACATCAACTGGCTGTCGATGGAATCGACCAGCACGCCGGGCATCCACGTCATCGGCGACGCCATCTTCCCGGCGCCGACCATGCCGAAGTCCGGGCACATGGCCAACCAGCACGGCAAGCTCGCCGCAGCGGCCATCCTGAACATGCTCTCCGGTCAGGAGCCGAGCCCGGAGCCGGTGGTCATGAACACCTGCTACAGCTTCGTCGATGCCAAGAACGTCATCCACGTTTCTTCCATCCACCAGTACGATGCCGCGACCAAGACCGTGCAACCGGTCAAGGGTGCCGGTGGCGTCTCGGCTGCCCGCAACGAGCTGGAAGGCAAGGTTGCCATGGGCTGGGCGAAGAACATCTGGGCCGACATGCTGGCCTGACCGTACGTCCCCTGGATCCGAAAAGGCCGCTGATGCGGCCTTTTTTCATGGATGGGCGGCAGGCGCCTCCCGTTCCCGTACCTGCTCCTAGCTTTTCTCCGGTACATTTCACCCAACGGCATTTCTAACGGCGCGCGGCTTGCCGCGCAGCCTGGACGATTCGGGACTCCCCATGACTATCAAGCTATTCGTCTTTCTGGTCAGCGATGACGAGAACTTCATCGCGCAGCACAAAGCCCTGCTGTCGCGGGAAACGGACCTCAACGTCCATCGCAGCGCGGCTGACTGCCGCAATGCCCTCGCCTCCCGGCGCCCCGACCTGATCCTGCTGGACGCCGGCCTGCCCGACGATGACGCTTTCAAGCTGAATCGTGAATTGCGTGACGACTTCGACCTGGCCGACCTCTACCAGGTTCTGATCGGCACGGCGGACGACCTTGCCCGCGACGGCGTCGAGGCCGACGACCTGCTGGTCAAGCCGGTCCACGAACCCGTGCTCCGCCACAAACTGGCCCTGCTCGGCCGGATTTTCAGCGAAAAGGCCGCCGTTCGCGACCAGATGGCCTATGCCCAGAACGTGGCATTCACCTCGATGTCGGCCATGGGCGAACTCGGCGTGGTGATGCAGTTCCTGTCGAAGAGTTTTGGCTGCCACAACATCCAGTCCGTCGCCGCGTTGGCCATCGAATCGCTGCGCCAATACGAGCTGCTGGGTGCCGTGTACATCATCTGGGAAGGCGACGGCATGGCCCTGACCACGGAAGGCACGGCGCTGCCGGATAGCCAGCGCAACCTCATCGAGCAGCGCCGCACGCTGGGCCGCATCCTCGAGATCGACCGCAAGCTCGTGGTCAATTTCGACCACGTGACCGTGCTGGTCAGCAACCTGCCCGAGGACGACGCGCAACGCCTCGGCCGCATCCGCGACAACATCGCGACGCTGGCCGAGGGCATCGAGTCGCGCATCGCCGGCCTGCTGCTCGAACACGACAACATCCTGAAACAGCAGGGCATCCGCTACGCCGCCTACGAAATCCGCAATTCGGTAAAGAACCTGCACGCCCGCCAGATGGCCGACCTGACGCATTCCCGCGAGCTGATCAGCCAGGTGATCGACGAATTCGAGCAGGCTTTCCTGCACACCGGCATCCCGTCGGCCATCGAGAACCAGTTGATCGGCGACCTCGTGGATCTGCGGCGCAAGATCTCGGAGATCGTCGGCCGCCCGGGCGAGGTACACGAGCAGCTGAACATCGTGATCGCCGCCCTCGACACGATCGCCGGCACGGTCGACGCCGCCGCATAGGCATCCACGGCCGCCCACCCGGCCGTCGGGCAGGCTTTGACGGTCAACCGGAAATTTTGCCCAAAATCGAAATCCGCATCGCCCCGCCAAGGCGCGCAAAGAAATAAAAAGGCCGCCCATGAGGCGGCCTTTCCATTGCCGGTGCGGCGAACTCAGTCCAGCGTCGCGATGTATTCCGCCACGGCGTGCGTTTCGAGCTCGGAGAGCTTCGATGCGACGGTGTGCATGACCGCGTTGTCGTTGGTCCGCTCGCGCTTGTTGAACTGCTTCAACTGGTCCTCGATGTAGCGCGGATGCTGGCCGGCCAGGCGCGGCAATTGCGGCGTCCCCAGCCCCTTGGCGCCGTGGCAGGCCGAGCAGGCGGGCAGACCGCTGAACTGGTTGCCGCGATTGAAGACGAACTTGCCGACGGCGAGCAATTCCGGGTCCTTGGCAGGACGCGGCCCGACCGACTTGGCCTGGAAGAAGGCGCCCAGCGCCTTCATTTCGGCCGGCGTGAGCTCTTCAGCCTGCGGTTTCATGGTGTCGCTGTTGCGCTTGCCCGACTTGAAATCGCCCAATTGCTTGGCGATGTAATCGGCGTGCTGCCCGGCCAGACGCGGGAAAACCGGGCTGGCCGACTCGCCCTCCATGCCATGGCAAAGGAAACAGCGCCCGGAAACGATCTCCTCCGCGCGGGCCAGATCGCCGCCGTCAGCAGCACCTGCGGCCAAGGAAAACGTTGTTGCCAGCACGGCACCAAGCTGTCGAAATCCGATTTTTCTCATTTCCCTCACCCCGCGGATAAAAGTAAATAATTAAATCGTAATTTTCTTACGCGGCGCTTTCAAGCCTCATGCGTGCCCGGTGCTGCCAAAACCGCCCTCGCCGCGATGGCTCGCATCGAAGTCGTCGACGATATTGAAGCCGACCTGGAGGACCGGCACGATGATCAGCTGGGCGATGCGGTCGAGCGGGTTGAGCGTGAAAGTCGAGCCACCGCGGTTCCACACCGACACCATGAGTTCGCCCTGATAGTCGCTGTCGATCAGCCCAACCAGATTGCCGAGCACAATGCCATGCTTGTGACCGAGGCCGGAACGCGGCAGGATCATGGCCGCCAGGCCCGGATCGGCCAGATGAATCGCCATGCCGGTCGGCACCAGCGTCGTCTGGCCCGGCGCCACATGGATGGGCACCTCAATACAGGCGCGCAGATCCAGCCCGGCCGAACCCGGTGTCGCATAGGCCGGCGGCGTCTCGCGCAGGCGGTTATCCAGAATTTTGATGTCGATGTGATGCATCAGGCTCTCCCAATCATGTTCGCGATATGTTCCACCAACTGCCGGGCCAGCACCGATTTCGGCGCCGGCGTCAGCGGATGGACGCCGGTGTCGTCGAACAACACCAGCCGGTTGTCGTCACCGCCGAAACCTTCCTGAATCAGGTTGCCGGCGATCAGCGGAATGTTCTTCTTGCGCCGCTTGCTCTGCGCGTATTCCTCCAGATTGCGGCTTTCCGCCGCAAAGCCGACGCAGAACGGACCATCCTTCAAGGCGGCCACCTCGGCCAGGATGTCCGGATTCTCGACCAGCTCGATGGGCGGGATGCCGCCCGTATCCTTCTTGAGCTTGTGCTCGGCCGCATTGGCCACGCGGTAATCGGCCACCGCCGCCACGCCGATGAAAATATCCGAAGTTGCCGCGTGCGCCATCACGGCCGCCTGCATGTCGAGCGCGCTGCGCACATTGATGCGCGTCACACCCTGCGGAGCCTGCAAACCGACCGGCCCCGAGACCAGCGTCACCTCGGCCCCGGCCTGCCGCGCCGCCCGCGCCACGGCATAGCCCATGCGCCCCGACGACAGATTGGTGATACCGCGTACCGGGTCAATCGCCTCGAAGGTCGGACCGGCGGTCATCAGCACCTTGCGGTCGGCCAGCAACTTGGGCGTGAAGAAGGCAATGACCTCCTCAACGATTTCCTCGGGCTCAACCATCCGGCCCGCCCCCACTTCGCCGCAGGCCTGCTCGCCGCTGTCCGGACCGATCAGCTGCACGCCGTCGACCAGCAACTGGGCGACATTGCGCTGCGTCGCCGGGTTCTCCCACATCTGGCGGTTCATCGCCGGCGCCACGAGCAGCGGGCAATCGCGTGCCAGCACCATGGTCGCCAGCAGGTCATCGGCCATGCCGTTCGCGATGCGCGCCAGGAAGTCGGCCGAGGCCGGTGCGACGAGGATCAGGTCGGCCGAGCGCGACAAATCGATATGCGCCATGGCGTTCGGCATGCGCGCATCCCACTGGTCCAGGTAAACCGGCTGGCCGGAGAGCGCCTGGAAGGTCGTCGCCGTCACGAAATGCGTCGCCCCCTCGGTCATCGCAACCTGCACGTCGGCGCCCCGCTTGCCGAGCAGGCGAACCAGTTCGGCCGCCTTGTAGGCCGCGATGCCGCCGGTGACGCCGAGAACGATGCGTTTTCCCTGTAATTCCATTGTCTTGCCATTAGAATTGGAGTCCGCACATTCTAACGGAAAAGAATATGGCGATTACCGACTGGCCGGAAGGCGAACGACCGCGCGAACGACTGCTCGCCCACGGCCCGGAAGCGCTGTCCGACGCGGAACTTCTCGCCATCTATTTACGTGTCGGCGTACGCGGCAAAAGCGCCGTCGACCTGGCGCGCGATCTGCTGCAGCGCTTCGACGGCCAGCTCGGCCGGCTCGCGGAAGCCTCGCTGGAAGAACTGGCCAGCGTCTCCGGCATCGGCATGGCCAAGGCCGCACAACTGAAAGCCAGCTTCGAACTGGCTCGCCGCGCCCTCACCCAGGAAATGGCCACCCGCGACAGCTTCACCTCGCCCGGCAAGGTCCGCGACTGGCTACGCCTGAAACTGGCCAGCCGTGGTAACGAAGTCTTCATGGCCTTGTGGCTCGATGCGCAGAATCGCCTGATCAAGGCCGACGAACTGTTTACCGGCACGCTGACCCAGACCTCGGTCTACCCGCGCGAAGTCGTCAAGGCCGCGCTCGCCCAGAACGCGGCGGCGGTCATCCTCGCCCACAACCACCCATCCGGCATCGCCGAGCCATCGCGCGCCGACGAGATGCTCACCCGCTCGCTCAAGGAGGCACTGACGCTCGTCGACGTCAAGCTGCTCGACCACTTCATCGTCGCCGGCAACACCCCGCCGCTCTCCTTCGCCGAACGGGGTTTGCTATAAAATTGTCGAAACCCCTTGATACGATTCAGGAGTTTTGGTTATACTTGTGGGCTCTCTTCTAGCGAATTCTGGAGCACCATCATGGCGCGAGTCTGCCAAGTAACGGGTAAAGGCCCGATGGTTGGGAACAACGTATCCCACGCCAATAACAAAACGAAGCGCCGCTTCCTGCCGAATCTGCAGTATCGCCGCTTCTGGGTTGAAACTGAAAACCGCTTCGTGCGTCTGCGCGTTTCCAACGCCGGCCTGCGTCTGATCGACAAGAACGGCATCGATTCCGTTCTGGCCGACCTGCGTGCCCGCGGCGAAGTCTGATTAGGAAGGATTGAAAAATGGCTAAAGGCGGTCGCGAAAAAATCAAGCTGGAATCCACAGCTGGCACCGGTCACTTCTATACCACCTCCAAGAACAAGCGCACGACGCCTGAAAAGCTGGAGTTCATGAAGTACGACCCGAAGGCACGTAAGCACGTCGCTTACAAGGAAGTGAAGCTGAAGTAATTCAGTTTCCTCCAGCATTCGACAAACCCGCCTCCCGGCGGGTTTTGTTTTTTCAGCCCCGGGATTTGCGGGTGATCAGCAACCCGGCATAAACCACGATGCCGGCGAAGACCACGGCCGACCAATTGGCCATCGACATGCCGAGAAACTCCCAGTCGCGGCTCGCGCAAAAGCCGGTGGCCAGGAACATCGACGGCCATTCCGTACCCAGCCAGTCCACCAGGCGCTCGATGGCATTCGGGTCAGTAAAGCTGCATTCCGGCGCCAGATGCGGGAAGGCCTGCATCCAGGTCTGATAGCCCGCCACCCCGACGCCCAATGCCGCCAGCGCACCGGCCAGTGTCGCCCAGAGCAGTCGCCCGGCCGGCCAGACGGCGCCGAACAGGCCGATCACCCCGATCACGATGTACAGCAGGCGCTGAAAAATGCACAGCGGACAGGGCGCCAGACGCAGCAGCGCCTGCAACTCCATCCCCACCGCGACCAGCCCAAGGCACCCCAGCCCCAATGTTGCAAACCAGGCCCGCGTGGGCACTTTCGACCAATTCATCAATTCATTCCTCAAGACAGATTGAGCCGGGATTCTATGCCATCGCTGACGAGACTTGAAATTTGGGCATTTTTTCCAGTTGACCGTGAAATTGCCGCGATGCACAGGAAAGTAGACCGTAAACCGGCAGGTGGTTAAGATTGCCGGATGAATACACGCATCCTGCTTGTCGAAGACGACGAACGCCTGGCTGAACTGACGGCCGAATACCTGACCAAGAACGACATGCAAGTCGGCATCGAGCCGCGCGGTGACACCGCCGAGGCGCGCATCCTGGCCGAGCAGCCCGACCTGGTCATTCTCGACGTGATGCTGCCCGGCAAGGACGGCTTCGAGGTCTGCCGCGCCGTGCGCCCGAATTACCGGGGCGTCATCCTCATGCTGACGGCACGCGACGAGGACTTCGACCAGATTCTCGGCCTCGAGATGGGCGCCGACGATTACATCGCCAAACCCGTCCAGCCGCGCGTCCTGCTCGCCCGCATCAAGGCCCTGCTGCGTCGCCTGCCGACGGCGGGCGAAGCCAGCAACGGCGAATCCGAAAGCATGGTCTTCGGCCAGTTCAGGATCAGCCAGGCCACCCGCACCGCATCGCTCGGCGGCCAGACCATCGACCTGACCACGGCCGAATTCGACCTGCTCTGGCTGCTCGCCACGCATGCCGGCAACGTGCTGTCGCGCGACGACCTGCTGCAGGAACTGCGCGGCATCGGCTTCGACGGCCTGGACCGCTCGATCGACGCCCGCATTTCGCGCCTGCGCAAGAAGCTGAACGACGACCCGGAAAACCCGACGCGCATCAAGACCGTGCGCGGCAAGGGCTACCTTTTCAGCAAGCATGACTGGAACTGAGCCAGCGGCCGAGAAACCGGGGCCGAAGGAACACAACCAGGGACTGGCCCGCTCGCTGATCCGGGTCGCGCTGCCGCGCTGGCGCGGCCGGCGCTACAGCCTGTCCAAGCTGTTCTTCAATTTCTACCTGCTGGCGATGGGCTCCTTCGTCGCCATCGCGTTCACGGCCGACTTCGTCATTTCCACCGCCCAACGCGGCATTACCGACGACTACGCCCGCCGCTTCATGCGCGGCACGATCACGATGATCGAGGACGAACTGTTCCGCCAACCCCGGCGCGAGTGGCAAAAACGCATCAAGGAACTCGACGAGAAGTTTTCCTACAACCTCGGCATCGTCGAGCGCATCAGCCTTGACCGCACGCTGACGCCGAGCCAGGTCGTCAAGCTGGACGCCGGCGACATCGCCATCGACCACGATGGCGACATCATGTATCACCGCCTCGGCACTACCAACCAGGTGCTGGTGGTCGGCCCGCTCGCCTCCAACCGCAACCCGGAGCTGAAGGACCGCCTGCCGCTCGAACTACGCCTGCGCCTGCTGACCTGGAGCCTGATCGGCCTCATTTTCGCCATCGCACTGTGGTTCTGGATTCGCCCGGTCTGGCGCGATCTCGAAGGCCTGCGCCAGACGGCGCTCGATCTCGGCGATGGCCATTTCGATGCGCGCCTGCCCATCATCCGCACGCAACTCTTCGCCCCGCTCTCCGACACCATGAGCAGCATGGCGGAACGCATCCGTCAGTTGCTCGCCACCCACCGCGAACTGTCCTGCGGCATCTCGCACGAATTGCGCACCCCCATCGCCCGCATGCGTTTCGCGCTCGAAATGCTCTCCGAAACCGACGAGCGGGAAGAACGCGAACGGCTGTGGGCCATGATGGAAGCCGATCTAGACGAACTCGACCAGCTCATCGACACCAGCCTGACCTACGCCCGTTTCGAGCGCGAAGCGCCGGAAGCCCATTTCTCCAGCGTCAATCTGGCCACCTGGCTGGCCGACGAAGTCGATTCCGTTCGCCTGCTCGGCCGCCAGCTTGAAGTGTCTGTGGAAACGGAAAGCCTGCCGGAAAACCTGTTTGTCGACCTTGACCGCAAGGCCATGCCCTACGCCCTGCGCAACCTGTTGCGCAATGCCTTCAAGTACGCGGCCAAGCGAATTTCCGTCAAAGCGGAATTCGATGGCGACAAGGTGCTGATCCATGTCGACGACGACGGCATCGGCATTCCCCCGGAAGAGCGCGAACATGTGTTCTCCGCCTTCACCCGCCTCGACCGTTCGCGTGACCGCTCGACGGGCGGATACGGCCTCGGCCTGGCAATTGCCCGTCGCGTTCTGGAACTGCATGGCGGCACGGCCACGGCCGATGCTTCGCCACTTGGCGGCGCACGCTTCACGCTGAGCTGGAAAGCCCGTCAATAGGGCATTCCAGCTCGTCACACAGCGTCACACAAGATCATAGCCCGTTACCACCAGCCCACGTTTGTGCAACAGACGCAGGGCGGGTGCCTCTCTAGAATGCGAGGCATGGAAGCACTACAACCCCGCCAATCAGATGACGAGGAAATGATCAAAATGAATATCAAGCAATTTATCGACGCCGCCCGCCAATACCTGTTCGAACTGGCCGCCCCCCAAGCCCAGCCCGTGCTGGCCACCATTCCTGTTCGCCAGGATCGCTGAATGTCCTTTTCGGACAACCTGCCGATCAGCGAATCCCTGGGTGTCTTCGTTGGCATCGCGGGATTTGACTGGCTGTCGGAAGGCCAGGCCGAACCCCTGAAGGCGGCCATTGCCGCAGTCGCCGCCGGCGCCATCATCGCCGTCGCCCGTCAGTGGCTGAAGAAACGCCACCGACCCTGAATCGATTTACCCTCCTCTCGAATTTCCCCCGATTCGAGAAACTCCCTGTTACCCCGCCCTCGTGGCGGGGTTTTTTTTGACATCTTTCGACACCGTACCCATCGCCAATTTGCCGTCCATAGCCACCATCTGATGCCGAAAATCGGATAATGTGCCTTTCCCTGTCCGGCCCGCCGGGCACCACGCCCCCGTCAACATCCTGAACCGGTATCCGCATGAAGCAAGCTCCTTTCCCCGCCACGCCCCTATTGACTGGCAACGACGCCGAACAGAAGCGCCGGGAAATTCTCGACTACTTTCAGGCCACCTTCGATCGCTACGAACAACTGTTCGAGGTCCTGAGTTGTGACGAGGCGTATTACGTCAAGCCGATCTCGCTGCGTCACCCGCTGATTTTCTACTTCGGCCATACCGCCACCTTCTTCATCAACAAGCTGGTGCTGGCCGGGCTGCTCGACCAGCGCATCAACCCGGGTTTCGAATCGATGTTCGCCATCGGCGTCGACGAAATGAGCTGGGACGACCTCAATGACCAGCGTTACGACTGGCCGCGCGTGGACGAAGTGCGCGCCTACCGGAAAACCGCCCGGGCGATCGTGACGCGGCTCATCGAGACCTTGCCGCTGAGCCTGCCGATCGGCTGGGATGAGCCGTTCTGGATCATCCTGATGGGTATCGAGCACGAGCGGATCCACCTTGAAACCTCGTCGGTGCTCATTCGCCAGCATCGGCTCAGCTACGTGCGGACCCACCCGGCCTGGGAACCGTGTCGTGACAGCGGCGAGGCACCGGCAAACACACTCGTCGACATTCCCGCAGCGGACGTACGCCTGGGGCGCGAACGGAGCGATCCGAAAATCTATGGCTGGGACAATGAATTCGGTTGCCACGAGGCATCGACGCCAGCTTTCAAGGCCAGCCGCCATCTGGTATCGAACCGGGAGTTCCTGGCTTTCGTCGAGGCTGGCGGCTATGCCGACAACTCGCTCTGGCAGGAAGAGGGGCTGGCCTGGAAAAAATTCGCCAAGGCCGAGCACCCGACCTTCTGGATCAGGGACGGCGCACAGTGGCGTCTGCGCCTGATGCTCGAGGAAGTGGCCATGCCCTGGGACTGGCCGGTCGAGACCAATTACCACGAGGCCAAGGCCTTCTGCCTGTGGAAGACCCGCGAAAGCGGCCAGCCCGTACGCCTGCCAACCGAGGACGAATGGCTGGCACTGCGCCGGTTCGCCGGCGTGCCCGATCTGCCAGGCGATTTGCCGGCCAACATCGGACTGGCTCACGAGGCGTCGAGCTGCCCGGTCAATCGCTTCGCGCACGGCCCGCTTTTCGACGTCGTCGGCAATGTCTGGCAATGGCAGGAGACACCGATCTACCCGTTTGCCGGCTTCGAGGTTCACCCCATCTACGACGATTTCACGACGCCGACCTTCGACGAGCGCCACAACCTGATCAAGGGCGGCTCGTGGATTTCCTGCGGCAACGAAGCGGCGCCGGTATCGCGCTACGCCTTCCGCCGCCACTTCTTCCAGCATGCCGGTTTCCGCTATGTCGTCGCCGATGCGCCGGCCACGCAGCCGACCTCGCACTACGAAACCGACCGCCTGATTTCGGAGTACATCGAATTCCACTACGGCGAAGAGTATTTCGGCGTGGCCAATTTCCCGAAGACGCTGGCCCAAATGGCCATCGCCGCCATGGGCGACAAGCCGGCCGGCAAGGCCTTCGACCTGGGCTGCGCTACAGGACGAGCCAGCTTCGAACTGGCGCGGCATTTCGACCAGGTCACCGGCCTCGATTTCTCGGCCCGCTTCATCGGTATCGGCACACAACTGGCCGAACAAGGGCGGCTACGCTACACGCTGACCGAGGAAGGCGAACTGGTGAGCTACAAGGAATGCTCGCTGGCCGCCCTCGGTCTCAGCGAGGTGGCGCCCAAGGTCGAATTCTTCCAGGGCGATGCCTGCAACCTGAAGCCGGTATTTTCGGGTTACGACCTGATCCTTGCCGCCAACCTGATCGACCGCCTGTACAGCCCGGCGCTGTTCCTGCGGACCGTCCATGAACGCCTGAACCCGGGCGGCCTGCTCATGCTGACCTCGCCTTACACCTGGTTGCCGGAACATACCAAGCGTGAGGAATGGATTGGCGGCTTCAAGAAGGATGGCGAAAACTTCACCACGCTCGATGGTCTGAAAGCCATCCTTGGCCCGCATTTCCGCTTGGTGCGCGGACCCGAAGCGGTGCCATTCGTCATTCGCGAAACGAAGCGGAAGTTCCAGCACACGCTGTCGGAAGTCACGATCTGGGAACGGATTTAGCCGCCGGAAGTGGCCGGAGGTAACTCAGGCCGCTTCGCCGAACCAGTTGGCGCCGAGGCAGGCTCGTAGCGCGAGCCGCGCCCGGTGCAACTGGACGAAGCAATTATTGGCAGAAATGCCCACCGTCTGGCAAATCTCGTCGGTATCAAAACCGAGCACTTCGCGCATCGTGAAAATGCGGGCACAGGCCTCGGGAAGGCGATAGAGACAAGCCTCGAATACTTCCCAGAACTGCTTGTTCTCGGTCGCCTGCTGCGGCGTCTGCCATTCCGAGGGACGCGTATCCTCCGCCCAATGCTGCCGGTGGTCGAAGAAGGCATCGAGGTCGTCGTCGTTGTCGGCCGTAACGACCGCCTTTTCGCGAACACGGGCACGCAAGGCATCGACGATCTTGTTTTTCAGGATGGACAGCACCCAGGTGCGCAGCGAGGCACGCGACGCAAACTTCTCGCGCCCACCCAGGGCGCCGGCCAGCGCCTCCTGTACGGCATCCTCGGCCTGCGCCTTATCGCGCAACTGCATCTCGGCGAAACGCAGCATGTCGCGGCGTAATCCTGTGAGAAACTCGGGGTCGTTCAGGGGGTCTGTAGCCATGTCGTCTCGATGCGATAATTGCGGACCATCATACTGTAAAAATATTTTGTAAGGTTTTCATGACTGCACCGACTAATGGAGCAGGTACCCAAAACCAAGGACGATAAACAGGAACTGGAATGATCAGCTGCAAGGAAGCATCCCGCCTCGCCTCGATACAAATGGAACGCAAGCTCAGCCTTCGGGAGCGCATTGCGTTTCGCCTGCATCTGGCCATGTGCGTGGGGTGCCGACGGGCTGAACGACAGTTTGAGTTCATGCGTCAGGCAATGGGGGCCTGGATGAGTCACAAGGACTGATCCAACTCACCTCAATTCCAACGGAGCGCATCATGAAAAAACAAAATCTCGTTTCCCTCGCCGTCGGCACCGCTTTTGCCGCCATCGCCCTGACCCCGGCCCACGCTGCCGGCAATCCCTTCGGCACCACCCAGCTGGAAGCCGGCTACCAGCTGGCCCAGGCCGACACCAAGGCGAAGGATGGCAAATGCGGCGAAGCGAAGTGCGGCGCCGACAAGAAGGCGGCTGCCGAAAAGAAGAAGGACGGCAAGTGCGGCGAGGCCAAGTGCGGCGCTGACAAAAAGGCGGCCGGCGAGAAGAAGATGAAGGACGGCAAATGTGGCGAGGCCAAGTGCGGCGCTGACAAGAAGTAAGCTCAGCCCAGCATGGGTGGTGCAGGCGTGAGCCTGCCCACCTCTTCCTCCTTCTGCCAGGAGCAGTACCATGATCCATCGACCGCCGGTCGGCGCCGGTCTCGGCTTTCGTCGGGAGCTGATCGCCCCGCTCAAACAGCACGTCCCGGACGACATAGCCTTCTTCGAACTGGCCCCGGAAAACTGGGCCGGCATGGGCGGCAGATCCGCCAAGGATTTGCGCCACTTCACCGAACGCTACCCCTTCGTCTGTCACGGCCTGTCGCTTTCGCTCGGCGGCATCGCCCCGCTCGACGTCGCCCTGCTGCGCCGGATCAAGGCCTTCATGGCCGAACACGGCATGACGCTGTACACCGAGCACCTGTCGTGGTGCGCCGATGACAGCCACCTCTATGACCTGCTGCCGATCCCAATGACCGAGGAGGCCGTGAAATGGACGGCCCAGCGCATCCGCCAGGCGCAGGACATCCTCGAGATGCGCATCGGCATCGAAAACGCCTCGTACTACGTGGCGCCACCCGGCGCCGAGATGAGCGAGCCCGAGTTCATCGGGAACATCATCCGCGAGGCCGACTGCCTGCTGCATCTCGATGTGAACAACATCTACGTCAACAGCCGGAATTTCGGCTTCGATGCGGTCGATTTCATGACCGCGCTGCCGCTCGAGCGCACCTGCTACATCCATGTCGCCGGTCATTACGTCGAGCCCGACGGCCTGCTCGTCGACACGCATGGCGCCACGGTGATCGACCCCGTGTGGTCTTTGCTCGACACCGCGTACGCGCACACCGGCAACGTGCCGACCTGCCTGGAACGGGATTTCCATTTTGACGATTTTTTCCGGTTGACCGTCGAAGTCGGCGAAATTGCCCGCCGCCAGGCGGCCTTGCCGGTGACGAACGCGAGGGCCGCCTGATGAACGCCCCGGACTTCCAGACTTTCCAGCGCGCCTTCGGCCGCCACGTGCGCGACCCGCATCGGGCGCCCCGCCCGGCCGGCGTACCAGCGCGCCGCATGGCGGTGTACAACGAGCTGCTGTTCAACAACATCTGCGGCTTTCTCGATAGCTGCTTCCCGGTGTGCCGCGCCACGCTCGGCGAATCGCTCTGGCGCCGCCTGAACCGCGGCTTCTATCGCGACTGGCCGAGCCACACCCCCTGGTTCCGCGAGATTCCGCGTGAGTTCGTCCGCTACCTTAGCGAGGCGGCCATCACCCAGCCCCTGCCCGCATGGCTGCCCGAGCTGGCGCACTACGAATGGGTCGAACTCGCCGTCGACATCATGGATGCCCCGGCGCCTGCGCACGATCCCAACGGCGACCTGCTTATCGCCCACCCGGTGCTCAACCCGACGCTCATGAACCTGAGCTACGCCTGGCCAGTGCAGCGCATCGGCCCGGACTACCGGCCACGCAAGCCGCTGGCGACGCAACTGCTGGTCTATCGCGACGCACAGGACGAAATCCGCTTCGTCGCCAGCACACCGGTCACCGCTCGCCTGCTGGCCATCCTCGCCGACGGCGCCCTGAGCGGCCGCGCCGCCTGCCTGCGCATCGCTCAGGAACTGCAACACCCGGCGCCGGAAACCCTGGTCATTCAAGGCCACGCCATGCTCGACCAACTGCGCGAGCAGGGCATCATCCTGGGAGCGCAGACATGAAAAACCTCCTATCCGGCACTTTGCGCGGCATCGACCTGCTCGGCCTGTGGCTGGCCATGCTCAGCCTGCGCCTCCTGCTCGCCTGGGATTTCTTCGAATCCGGCCTGGAAAAGTTCAATGGCCACAACTGGTTCGAGGACATCCAGGACCGCTTCCCCTTCCCGTTCAACGTCGTGCCGCCGGACATCAGCTGGCAGATGGCGACCTGGTTCGAGCTGCTCGGCGGCGTCGCGCTGCTGATCGGGCTGGGGACGCGCTTCTTCTCGGCCTCGCTGTTCATCCTGACCGTCGTCGCCATCGCCAGCGTGCATTGGCCGGAATCCTGGAACACCCTGGGCGAACTGATGCAAGGCTACGTGTTCACCGACCAGGGCTACGGCAACTTCAAGCTGCCCGTGCTGTTTCTCGGCATGCTCCTGCCGCTGATCCTGCTCGGCCCCGGCCGCCTCTCGCTCGACCACTGGCTGCGCCGGCGCTGGCTGGGGTAACGAAAACTAAACGATCGTTGGGAATCGTTACAAATCGATCAAACGACCGATACAGACGAGCGCCCGGCAGGTCGATAAAGTGGATTCGTCCTCACCCCCCAACGGAGACATCACCATGGAAAAGACGAAACGCAAGGTCAAGAAATTCCTCCAGCTCGACAAGCTCGGGCAGCGCATCGCCCACGCCCGCAAGGCGTTCGACCGGCAGCGCAAGGAACGCCTGCTGCGCGCCTATGAGCGGCAGATGGCCTTGCTGAGCTGAGGAAATCACGCAGGAACGGGCTTCTGACGGTCAACCGGAAAAAAAGCCCAAAATCGAAAAAATGGCGCGCTCACCCCGCGCCATTTTTAATGTTAAATGCATACAAAAATGCCGAAATGCTATGCAATAAACATTTTTAACCTTGCCCGAGCGCCACAACTTCCGTAGAATCGTACGATGTTGCGTGAAATTTTCCCGCAAATCATCGAACAATCCCCCGGAAAAACAAGGAGCCACGGACAAGCGTGCACCTGATTTATCTGCTGCTCAGCGTCGGCCTGATCCTGTTCAACATCAGCGGTTTAACCGCCATGGCTGTGCGCTTTCTGCCGATGGCAGCCAGTGCACGCTTCCTGGCCGTCGCGGGCCTGGTTCTGGTGTTTTTTGCCGTCGAGCACGTCGTCGGCTTCGGCAAACTCTCCTGGCTCTGGCCACTGACTACCGCGGGCGCCGGCTGGGCAATCTACGGCCGGCGTGACTGGCGGGCCAATCAGCAATTCTGGTCCGCCGAACTGGTCTTCGCGCTGGGTTTTGCCTACGGCTTCGCCTGGCGCTTCGCCTTTCCCGACATCGATGCCAGTTCCGAGCATCTGACCGACCTGTACTTCATCAGCAATTTCATGCCGGGCCAGACATTGCCGGCACTGGACCGCTGGCTGGCCGGCGGCGTATTTGATTTCTACTACGCCTTCCAGCACTACGCAGCGGCCTTGCTGGCCCGCGTCTTCGGCCTGGAAGCCGGGCTGGCCATGAATTTTTCCTGGGCCCTGATGATTGGCTTTCTGGCCAGCCTGGCCTGGGAAGTTGCCAGCCACTTCATTGTCCAGCGCTGGCTTCGTGCCGCCCTCGTCATCACCCTGCTCCTCGGCGGCAACGGCCTGTCGCCGCTGATGCCATGGATGATCGACGATAGCGCCGAGTCCGACGCGCATGCGGCAGCAGTCAATCGCATCTGGGAAAGCACGCGCTTTTCCGGCATGTTCGATGAGCGGGTCAACACCCGCCTTGGTGAAGCCGTGGCCGGTGATCCGAAAGCCCCCGGATTCACTGAACACCTTGATTTACCCCTGGAAACCGTGGCCTACCTGAGCTACCTCGGCGATTTTCACCCGCCGCTCGGCAGCCTGGTCCTGCTCATGCTGACGCTGGCCCTGAGTCTGAGCATCGCCCAGCGGAAGGTGACCTCCGGTGCCGACCAGCGAAATGCCAGTGAGGCGCTACCTGGCATTGCGCTGGGACTGACCCTGCCCCTGGTGCTGGTGACCAATACCTGGATCTTCCCGCTGCAATTCCTGCTCCTGCTTTGCTGGCTCGTCTTCCGGCGCCAGACCCTGGCTACCGAATGGGTCCCCATACTGCTCGGTGTTCTGCTCGGCTTCGCCTTGATCTATCCCTTCCTCGGCTATTTCGCCCCGGCCTCGCTGGCCACGCCGGTAAGCTGGGTCAAGGCCGGCGACCACACGCCGCCAGCCTATTTTCTCGCCCTGCACTGGCCCTTCCTGCTCCTCATCGTCGCCGGTTTCGGGCTATCCCGCCGCGTGCCCTGGGCCGGTTGGCTGGCCCTGACGCTGGCCGGACTGCTGCTGATGTCGGAGCTGATTTACGTCGATGATCCGATGGGCGGCAAGTACGAGCGTTTCAATACCACCTTGAAATGGTGGTCCTGGCTTTGGCCGGCCGCCCTGATCGGGCTGGGCAGCGTCGTCCTCGGCCGGGGCGGCCGAATCGGGCAAGTGCTGGGCGGGCTGATGCTCGCCGCCTTGCTGAGCTACGCCCTGCCGATCGCCGCTTACTGGCGCCATGCCGACAAACCCCACACGGGCAGGATGGCCGGGGATGCCTGGCTCAGGCAGGACGACATCCAGAGCAGCATGCTGACACACCTGAAAAACTCGCCCGACGGCGTAGTCCTCGAGTCACTCGAACAAGGTGCTTACTCGACGTCGTCAGCCCTGGCGCTCAACGCCGGCAAAGGTGTGGTGCTCGGTTGGGCCGATCACGTCGCGCAATGGCGAGGGGCGCCGAGCTACGTGCCGCTCCGCCATGCTGCCATCCGGGCTATCTACCGTGGGCAACTGGCAGATGCGCCGGGCTGGTTGAACCAGTATCAGGTGCGTTATTTCGTCTGGTCTCTGGCCGACGAGCAACGCGCGCCGGGGGTACGCCAGCAGATCGACACCGCCATCGGCCGCGATTTCAGCTGGCGCTCCTTCTATCAGAATGGCGAGCAGCAGGTCGGCATCTGGGAACGCCGTGATGCACAGCGAGCGGTGACTAGAAAACCATGAACCTGATTTATTTTCTGTTCACCTTGCTGTTGCTGGTGGTCAATCTGGCCGGGCAGACCGCGCTGCTCAGCCGCTTCATCAGCGCATTCGCGCTGGCCCGGGCGGCGGGCATTTTGTTGTTCTGCCTGTTCTTTTTCTTCACCGAACATTTTGTCGGCCTGGGCAAACTGACCTGGTTATGGCCCTTGACCACAGGCGCCGCGACTTTTCTGCTGTACAGCGAACGCCAGCGACTGATCGAGCAATCGTTCTGGCGCGCCGAACTGGTTTTTCTGGTGGCCCTGGGCTACGGACTGGCATGGAAATGGACTTTCCCGGTCATTTTCCCTACCTCGGAGCGGGTCACCGACCTGTATTTCATCGGCAATTATTTGCCCGGTAGTCAGTTGCCTCCACTCGATCACTGGTTCCCGCCCAACCGTTTCGATTTCTACTACGCCTTCCAGCACTACGCTGCCGCATTGATGGGGCGGATTTTCGGTCTTGGCCCGGGCTTGACCTACAACCTTGCCTTTGCCTTGCTGATGGCCTTGCCGATCACGCTGGCCTGGGATTTCGCCCGGCGATTCCTTGCACAAAAATGGGCACGCTGGCTGGTCATCATCACCTTCGTTCTTGGCGGCACGGGAGCAACGCCGTTCGTGCACCTGTCGTACCAGCAACCAGCCAACCCTTCCGGCGAGGAAATGGCACAACACGTCAATGATCGCATGCTGGCCAGCCAGCGCTTCATTGGCTACTTCGATCAACGCCTGAATACCGAATTCGGCCAGCGCCTGTTTCCCAAGACGGCAACCTCAACCTGGGTGCCACGCGAGTTGCAGTCAGAGGATTTCGGCTACCAGTATTTTGTCAGCGACTATCATCCGCCGCTCGGCGGCTTCTTCCTGTTGTTGCTGGCTATCGCTGCCATTGGGGCCAGCGAGGCTGCCAGCCAGGCGAAAGCAGTTCGTGATGGCGACGCCCGCCCCCCCGGAGATTCCACCTTTGCCCCGCAGGCGTTGCTGGCCCTGACCGTGCCAGTAATGCTAGCCACCAATACCTGGACCTTTCCCTTGCAGGTGGCGCTGGTACTGGGCTGGATTGCCTGGCGTTACCTGAACGGCCGGCCGCCACTCTGGAAAGCCCTGCTGCTGGGTGGCCTTGGCGGATTCCTGTTGCTCTACCCCTTCCTGAGCGGCTTCGCCAACAAGGCCCTGGCGACACCGATCAGACTGATCTCGCCCGAGGATCACACGCCGCTGGTGCAGTTCCTGGCCGTTCATTGGCCGCTGATGCTTTTGGCAGCGCTTGGCCTGTGGCAAAAGGAAAACCGCCGCCTGGCGCTACTGTTCTCGGTCATTTTCCTCGGCCTGTTGCTGATTTCCGAACTGATCTACGTTGATGACCCGACAGGCGGCGCCTACGAGCGGGCCAATACGACCATGAAGTGGTGGGGCTGGATCTGGACAGGAGGTTCGGTGGCCCTGGGGGTCAGCGTGCTGGCCAGTAGCCGCGCCTGGGTGCGCTGGCTGGTGGTTGCCTCGTTCATGCTCATCAATCTGTACGCTTATGACGTAGCACGCTACTGGATCTATTCCGGCAAGGGCGATCAGGGAAAACTGGCCGCGCATGGACTGTATACGCAGGACCCGACAGTCCGCGACATGTTCCGCCACCTAGAAAAGGCACCCTACGGCATCGTCCTGGAAAACTGCTACGGCGACGCCTACACCGATTCGGGCATCTATGCGGTTTTTGCCGCCAAGCCGAGTCTGCTTGGCTGGCCTTCGCACCTGTCGACCTGGCACCGCAACGTCGGCCAGGCGTGGATGCTGAAAGAACAGATTCTCCAGTTCTACCTGGGCACACTGCCCGATGCGGCGAACTGGCTGATCGCCAACAAGGTCGATTACATCGTCTGGAATTACAAGGATTTCGAGATGCAACCCGGCGCCTGGCAACAGGCCAATGAGGCGATCGGCGACAAGTATGCATGGCTCGAATTCCAGGCCAATCCCGAAGTGCACGTCGGTCTATGGGTGCGGCGTCCAT
The DNA here is from genome assembly GCA_018261895.1 of Pseudomonadota bacterium. Classification (GTDB taxonomy): domain Bacteria; phylum Pseudomonadota; class Gammaproteobacteria; order Burkholderiales; family Rhodocyclaceae; genus Azonexus. The sequence goes on along the minus strand of JAGTRT010000007.1, from coordinate 44,272 downwards.
GATGCCCAGGAATTTGCCACATGCAGCGCAATTTTTGCGCTTCGCCGCCGTTGGCGCGCTCGGCACATTGGCCCACTACGCCGTTCTGTGGCTGGGCGCCGACTGGCTTGGCTGGGCGCCGACCTGGTCCTCCGCTGCGGGTGCCCTGGTCGGCTCGGTCGTGAATTACCTGCTCAATTACCGATTCACCTTCGCCAGCGACAAGTCGCACCTCGACGCCGCCAGCAAGTTCTACGTCGTTGCCAGCATTGGCTGGCTGATCAATACCGCGCTGATGGCGCTGCTGACTGCCGGGATGCACTGGTATCACTGGCCGGCCCAGTTGCTGACCACCGGCATTTGTCTCCTCTGGAATTTCGCCGGCAGCAAATGGTGGGCGTTTCGCCACCAGCCCGCATCCGGGCATCGTTGATGGGATCTAATCATGAAACTGACTGAAGCCGAACTCCCCAAGCCGCTGATCTCCGTCGTTGTCCCGGCATACAACGAAGAGGCTGTGCTGAATGCATTTCACACGCGAATGAGTGCGCTGTTCGAGCAATTACCCGGTTATCGCTGGGAAATCATTTTCGTAAATGACGGCAGCACCGACCAGACGCAGCGCATCATCAATGAACTGTGCACCCGGGATAGACGGGTGGCCAGCGTTAACCTGTCGCGCAATTTTGGCAAGGAAATCGCCATGACGGCTGGCTTTGATCACGCCAAGGGAGATGCCGTGGTCGTCATCGATGCCGATCTGCAGGACCCTCCCGAACTGATTCGGGAATTTGTCAGCGAATGGGAAAACGGCTTTGACATCGTTTATGCCACGCGCACCCATCGCGATGGCGAAAGCTGGCTCAAAAAAGCCACCGCCAGTGTGTTTTACAAAGTCATGGACCGACTCTCCGGGAAAGTAAAAATCCCCCGTGACACAGGGGATTTTCGCCTTATGAGCCGGCGCTCCGTGGAAGCGTTGCTGCAGTTGCGTGAGCAGCACCGTTTCATGAAAGGGCTTTTTGCCTGGGTTGGTTTTCCCTCAAAAGCCATCAAATACCGCCGTGATCCACGCGCCGCCGGGGAAACGAAATTCAATTACTGGAAGCTCTGGAACTTCGCCCTGGAAGGCATTACGTCATTCACCATCGCCCCGCTCAAATTCGCCACCTATCTGGGTTTGCTGACCTCTTCGCTGGCTTTTCTCTACGGTCTCTGGATTATCGGCAAAACACTGATCCTCGGCCAGGACGTGCCGGGCTATCCATCGCTGATGGTAACCATGCTGTTTCTAGGTGGCATCCAGTTGTTCTTCATCGGCGTTCTGGGCGAGTACCTCGGTCGCATTTTCGGCGAAACCAAGCAGCGCCCTTTGTATTTTGTCCAGGGATATACGCCCGCCGGCTCAGCCGGCTCAAGTCACCTGACTATAGACACGCATACCACTGGGAACGCACAACACTGTCGCCACCAAACGACATAAAAATCGCTCATAAATTCATAAAGATAAGCGCAATCAACTTATAGACAGTCGCCAAAAAACGACAGACAAGTCATTAAAAAACAAATATTTGTGCGATTTAAACACCCATAATAGATATTCTTATTGCATAAGCATTGATTGCGTGGTATTTTTTCCCACTGGCATGCATCATGCCTATCTTATCCAGGCGAATTCGCAATTCGCATAACGGCTTCATAAGCCAAATATCATTACGGACAGGAGAAAATTAGTGAAAACAGAAGGTAAAAATATGAGTTCAGCAACCATTGGTTCGATGCGCAAGATTGCACGCGCCATCGCCCTGATCACCCCGGTGTTGGTCGGTTCAATGCTCGCCGGCAACGCCGAGGCACTCCCGAGTTGCGGCGCATGTGTCGCCCCGCCCCCGGCCGCCCCCCACCCGGCTACCGGCACGACGCCTTGCGCGATGTGCCATACGGTTACGACGACGCCGACCCCGGTCGTGACCCCCACTCCGGTTGTAACACCTCCGCCGGTTGTAACGCCGACCCCGGTCGTCACGCCGACGCCAGTCGTGACCCCCACCCCCATCGTCAAGCCGACCCCGGTTGTGACGCCGACCCCGGTTGTGACGCCGACCCCGGTTGTCACTCCCACTCCGGTCGTGACCCCGACGCCGGTTGTGACCCCCACTCCGATCGTCAAGCCGACGCCGGTTGTCACCCCGACGCCGATCGTCAAACCGACCCCGGTCGTTACCCCGACGCCTATCGTCAAGCCAACCCCCGTTGTGACGCCTCCGTCCCATCACGGACATCACGACAAGCACGAGCATCATCATTCCCGCGACAAACACGACTCCAAGGACAGGCATGACTCCAAGAAGTCGAAAGACAAGGGGCATGACGACTAAGCAGTTCCAGATCATGTAAGCCATGATCAAGCGGTTCCATGCGACGACAAACGTCGTCCTGTGGAATCGCCTTTTAAGCCGAAGGCATGGAGATAGTGAGGGAAAGCTCTGCGCAAGCAGGAACGCCACAAAAATCGAAGGGTTTGCTTTGCCCACCAACGATCCGAGCGGCGTCATTTCCCCACACGATGGCTTCATGCCTGTCCTATCCAGGTTAGTTTGCCTTTCTGCTAACGCGACTTAAATCCGTTATCAGCAAGGAGAGGAGAGAACCAATGGAAGCAAAAAGTAAAAAAATGACGTCAGAAATTGGCGTAGCGATGCGGAAAATCGCTCGCAGCATCGCGTTGATTACCCCGGTAGTGGTTGGCTCGCTATTCGCGGGCAACGCCGCAGCTATCGACAGCTGTGGTGCCTGCGTTGCACCGCCCCCGTCCGGCCACGTGAGTATCGGCTCGTCGCCTTGCGCCGCGTGCCACACGGTCAAGACGACTCCGCCGCCGACCGTGACGCCGCCACCGGTTGTGACGCCGCCGCCCGTGGTAACCCCGCCGCCCGTGGTAACCCCGCCTCCGGTCGTGACGCCGCCGAGCAATGACCACAATCACGGTAGCAAGCGGAAGCATGAGTCCAAGGATCGAGACGACTCCAACGACAAGCAGGATTCCAGAAAGTCGAAGTCGAAAGACAGAGATCACGACGACTAAGCTGTTTCAGATCAGCTAAGCCATGCTTGGGCGGTTCCCTGTGACGACGAAGGTCGTCATTCGGAATCGCCTTTCCCGTTTTAGCCATCTAATGACATTTGTATATTTCGGCGACTGAGAATGCGATTTCATCGACCCCTGAAAAAAATCACGGCCCGACAGGCTGCCATTGCGGCGAGCGTGCTGGTGGCCGTGGTGCTGACCGTTTTCCTCGTCCAGCACTACATTCTCGCTTCAAAATCACGCAGCTACCTGACCGCTCAGGTCGTACGCCGGGACTTGCTCAGTTCGGTAATGACGACAGGCAATCTGCAGGCCCAACAGCAAGTCGACGTTGGTGCCCGCGTCTCCGGGCAATTGAAGTCATTGAAGGTTCAACTCGGCGACCGCGTTGAAAAAGGGCAGCTACTGGCCGAGATCGATCCGGAACTGGCGCAGAACGACCTGATTGCGGCCAAAGCCAGTCTGGAAAGCCTGGAAGCCCAGCGCCGCGCCGTTGCTGCCAGTCTGTGGCAGGCCAACCAGACCTTCCGTCGCCAGGAAGAAATGCTGGCCAAAGACGCCACCTCGCATCAGGACCTGGAGTCGGCAAAAGCACAGGTCCAGCTACTGAGCGCCAATTACGCCTCACTCGGCGCCCAGATCAACCAGGCGAAGGCCCAGATGAATTCGGCCATAACCAATCTCGGCTTCACCAAGATCGTCGCCCCGATGAGCGGCGATGTGGTCGCCATCGTGACCCAGGAAGGGCAGACTGTGGTCGCTGCCCAACAGGCGCCCGTCATTCTTAAACTGGCCAATCTCGACGTCATGACTGTCAAGGCGCAGATTTCCGAAGCTGACGTGATCCGCATCCAGCCGGGTCAGTCGGCTTATTTCACCATCCTCGGCGACGCCAATGAGCGTCATTTCGGCAAGGTAAGCAAGGTTGAACCGGCCCCCCAGGAGTTGAAAGACAATGCCAAGGCGACGGGGCCGGTGTTCTACAACGCGCTCTTCGACGTACCGAACCCCAATCATCGCCTGCGCATTGCGATGACCGCGCAGGTAACCGTCGTCGAACTCGAAGCCAAGAACGTCCTGTGCGTACCTCTTTCCGCGCTGGGCCGCGCCGAACCGGGCGGTTTTTATCCGGTGCGAGTGCTGGGCAAGGATGGCAAGATCACGTCGGCCATGGTCAAGCCGGGCATCAACGACCGGGTATGGATCCAGATCGAGGGACTCAACGAAGGCGACGAGGTGATCATCGAGGACGGTGCCAGCACATCCTAGGCCGCGCGCATGCTCAAACCGATTCTTCAACTCAAGCATGTCGGCAAGGAATTTGCCGTCGGCGATCAGCGGATCGCCGTGCTCAACGACATCAATCTGACCATCCATGCCGCCACCATGGTGGCGATTGTCGGCGCGTCCGGTTCGGGCAAATCAACGCTGATGAACATCCTGGGCTGCCTGGATCGTCCGAGCAGTGGCCAGTATATTGCCGGCGGTCGCGATACCGAGTTGCTGAGCAGCGACGAGCTGGCCAGGATGCGCTGCAAGTATTTCGGCTTCGTCTTCCAGCGCTACCATTTGCTGCCGACCTTGTCCGCCCTGGAAAACGTCGAGACGCCGGCCATCTATGCCGGCACGCCCAGCCACGAACGTCTGGCCGCGGCGAGCAAACTGCTCGATCGGCTGGGCCTCGGCGACCGTGCCGACCATCGCCCCAACCAGCTCTCCGGCGGCCAGCAGCAACGCGTGGGTATCGCCCGGGCCATGATGAACGGCGGCAAGGTCATCCTCGCCGACGAGCCGACCGGGGCGCTCGACAGCGAGACCGGCCAGGAGATGATGCAGCTCCTGCTCGATCTGCACGCCCAAGGCCACACGGTGATCATCGTCACCCACGACATGAATGTCGCGTCCTACGCCGAGCGCATCATCGAAATCCGCGACGGGCGCATTGTCGGGGACCGCGCCAATAAACGACCGGCTTCGATCAATTCGTCGGCCACCCCGGCATCGCGCCGGCGGCGCCCGAAAACCCCGCCCGCGGCCTGGTCGGGGCTGAAGCGTCTCGGCGAGGCTTTCAAGATGGCCCGCCTGGCGCTTGTCTCGCAACGCCTGCGGACGGCGCTGACCATGCTCGGCATCATCATTGGCATCGCCTCGGTCGTCTCCATCGAGGCGATTGGCGAAGGCGGCCAGCGCCATATCCGCGAAACCATCGGCCCCCTCGTCTCAAACCGCATCGAACTGCGCAAAGGCGCTGGCTGGGGTGATCCCGCGCCAGGCATCCAAACCATGTTGCCAGGCGACATCGATTCGATCCGCGAGCAAGCCTATGTGCACAGCGTGACGCCGATGACCATGGCCAACTTTACCGTGCGCTACGGCAACGCCAACACCAACGGCACAGTCACCGGGGTCGGCGAGGAGTTCTTCGCCGTGCGCGGCGTCACCTTGTCCAAGGGCCGGGCCTTCCGCGAGGACGAGATCCAGCGCCAGTCGCAAGTCGTGGTCATCGACCAGGAAGCCCGCAAGGAGCTATTCCGCTCGGGCGAAGACCCCATCGGCAAGAACATCATCATCGGCATCGTCCCGTGCACGGTGATCGGCGTGACCAGCCAGAAGAGCAAGGATCTTTTTTCCGCCTCCGGCCCCAACATCCTGATGCCCTATACCACGGCCGGCATCCGCCTTTTTGGCCAACAGCATTTCGACAGCATCACGGTGCGCATCAAGGAAGGCCAGAACAGCCATCTGGCCGAAAAGAACCTCGCCACGCTGCTCTCCTACCGGCACGGCGCCAAGGATTTTTTCACCAACAACATGGACAGCCTGGCCCAGGCCTACGAGCAGACGACGCGCTCGATTTCGCTGATGCTCTCGCTGGTCGCTTCGATCGCCCTGATGGTCGGCGGCATCGGCGTCATGAACATCATGCTCGTCTCGGTCACCGAGCGCACCCGCGAAATCGGCATCCGCATGGCCGTCGGCGCGCGCCGCTCGGACATCATGAAACAGTTTCTCGTCGAAGCCATCGTCATCTGCCTGATTGGCGGCCTGCTGGGCATCGTGGTTTCCTTCCTGGCCGGGTACGTCTTTTCGCTGTTCGTCACGGTAACCAAATGGAAAATGGTCATGACCTGGGGCTCCATCTTCCTGGCCTTCGGCTGCTCGACGCTGATTGGCGTCACCTTCGGTTTTCTCCCGGCGCGCAAGGCATCCCTTCTGCACCCCCATGACGCGTTGTCGCGCGACTGAACTGCTCCCATGAAAAACTTTCCGCGTAGCTTCCTTCTGGCTTTTTTTGTGCTGCTCCCGGCGTGCACCAGCCTGCCCATGGCGGGCAAAGATCCCGAGTTGCAAATACCCGAACGCTGGGCAACGCCGAGCACGGACGCCATCGCAAGCCCGGACACATGGTGGAAGAATTTTGGCGACCCGCGGCTCGACGAGCTGATCGATCAGGCACTACGCCGCAACAACGATTTCGCCACAGCGACGATCCGTGTCCGTCGCGCGCAGTTGCAGGCCGCCCAGGTCGACACCAACCTGACGCCAAACGTCGCGGTCGGCGCCAACTCGGCCCGAAGCCGCCGTTTCGACCCGACCGCCAATTTCGATTCGAGCGGGGTCGGCGCATCGCTCAGTTTCGAACTCGATTTCTGGGGCAAGCTGGCCAGCCAGCGCGCCGCCGCCCACCTCGAAGCCAAGGCCAGCGAGGCCGACTGCCGGGCCTTCGCCATTTCGCTGCTGGGCACCACCACTCAGCTCTACTGGCAACTGGCCTACCTCAACAAGCTGCTGGCGCTGAGCGCCGCCGACATCGCGTATGCCGAGCAAACGCTGGCCCTGACCCGGAGCCGCTACACCGCTGGCGCGATTTCCGGCCTCAACATGGCCCAGGCCGAACTCAACCTGTCCACCCAGGAAGCGGCACGTACGCAACTGGTTCAGCAACAGATCGAAACCCGGCATGCCCTCGCCCTGTTACTCAACCACCCGCCGGAAACCGAGATCGTCGAACCGAGCGCGCTGGAATCTGCCATGCTCCCGGAGGTTGCCGCCGGCCTGCCGGCCGACATCCTGGCCAGCCGGCCCGACCTGCATTCGGCCGAATACCGGCTGCGCGCCACCCTGGCCAATATCGATTACACCCGTGCCTACTACTACCCCAGCTTTTCGCTGACCGGCAGCGTCGGCACGTCGAGCGCCGCGCTGCTCGAATTCCTCAAGAACCCTGTCGCCACGCTGGGCGTCGGCCTGACCCTGCCGTTCATTCAGTGGAATACCACCCGACTGGCCATCCGCGTCTCCGAAACCCAGCATGAAGAAGCCGTGATCAATTACCGCCAGCGCCTCTACAACGCCCTGGCCGAAGTTGAAGGCAGCCTGTCGGCACGCACCCAGTTGCGCGCTGCGGCGGAAAAGCTGAATCAGTCAATGGAACAGGCACGACGGGCCGAAGCGATTGCCCAGACCCGATTCAAGTCGGGCAGCACCGATGTTCAGCTGTGGCTCGATGCGCAGGCAAGATTACGCACGGTCGAGCGCTCGCTGGTCTTCAATCGGCTGAGTCAGCTGAACAACCAGGCCACGCTCTATCGCGCCCTCGGCCTTGGCGCCGGGTCGGAGAGGGTCGGTTGCCGCTAGCGGCAGAAAAACGCGGTTCAGCCCGCCTTTGACGGTCAACCGGAAAAAAAGCCCAAAATTGAAATGGCGCGCTCACCCCGCGCCATTTTTCATGCGCTGGCAGCAGGTTCGTTGAGCAGTCGGACTTCCCGCTGAGGGAAGGGAATCACCACGCCGTGGGCCTTGAAGGCGCGCCAGATGGCGAAGTTGATGTCGGACACGACGTTGCCCTTGCCCTTTTCCGGGTCGTCGATCCAGAAGCCGAGTTCCAGAATGATGCTGCTGTCGGCGAACTGGGTCAGGAAAACCTTGGGCGGCGGGTCGGCCAGTACGCGTTCCTGAGCTTCCGCGACGTCGGTCATCAGACGGGCAGCCAGATCGAGATCGCTGTCGTAGGCGACGCCCACCGTCGTCGTCAGGCGCAATTGCGCGTTGGAATAGGTCTGGTTCTGCACCGTGGTGCTGATCAGCGTCTCGTTCGGCACGATGAACTCGCTGCCGCCCGGGTTCTTGAGCACGGTGTAGCGGGTCGTGATCTGCGTAACTTCGCCGGCATCGGCGCCGACCTGGACGACATTGCCGATGCGGATCGAGCGGTCGAGCAGGATGATAAAGCCGGACACGTAATTGCTGGCGATCTTCTGCAGGCCGAAGCCGAGACCGACGCCAAGCGCGCCGGTGAAGACCGATAGCGCCGTCATGTCGATGCCGACCAGCGCCAGGCTGGTCAGGATGGCGATGACGGTCAGGCCGGCCTTGGCGACGCGTACGCCGACGATGCGCAGGTTGGCATCGAGCGAATGGACGCCCATGAGCCGCGCCTCGATGACGCCGGCGATCCACAAGGCGAAAACAACAGTCAGGAAGATGGTGGCGACGCCGCGCAGGATGGTCCACAAATCGATGTGCTGCTTGCCGACGTGGAACTGCACACTTTCCAGGGCATCGATGACGAACGGCGCCAGATCGGTGATGTACAGCGCCAGCCAGCCCCAGACGATGGTCGCGATGATGCGCTCCCAGGCCGTCAGCCAGGCTGCGCGCGGGAAGGCCTGACGGAGGACGAAGACCACACCGCGCACGAGGGCCAGCGAACCGAACAGCGGCATGGCCAGCTTGAGCAGATTGAGATGAATCATCGAGCCCAGCGTGGCGATGGTGATGCCGGTGAGCAGCATGCCGGTGAGCGGGAAGGCGAGCCGCGAACTGGCGTCGGACAGGCGCCCGGCGCCTTCGGTACGACGCCCGCGCCACCACGCCGCGATCAGCGCGGCAAGGCCGATACAACCAATCAGGGCGACCACCTGCCAGACAAAATCCGGGTCGCGGAAGTCCGACAGCAGGTCGTTGATCAGGCGCAGGGCCTGGCTACGCTCACTCATGCCTTGCGCTCCATGGCAGCGGCAAAGAAGCCGTCCGTGTTATGGCGATGCGGCAGCAGGCGCAGCATGTCGCCCTCGATAGCCACGCCCTGTTTGGCCAGAATTTCACCCGCCGGCAACAGCGTGAATTCGGGATGCTTGGCGAGGAAGGCGGCGACGACCTCGTCGTTTTCGGCGCTCAACAGGCTGCAGGTCGCGTAAACCAGGCGGCCGCCCGGGCGAACCATGGTCGCGGCGGATTCCAGAATCGACAGCTGCTTGACCGTCAGTTCGGCCACGGAAGTCTCGCCCTGACGCCATTTGAGGTCGGGGTTGCGGCGCAGCGTGCCGAGGCCGGAACACGGTGCATCGACCAGCACACGGTCGGCCTTGCCGGCCAGGCGCTTGATCTTCTGGTCGCGCTCATGCTCAATGCGCGCCGGATGGACGTTGGACAGGCCGGAACGAGCAAGGCGCGGCTTGAGGTTGGCCAGACGTTTGTCGGACACGTCGTAGGCGTAGAGACGCCCCGTGTTGCGCATCAATGCGCCGAGCAGCAACGTCTTGCCGCCGGCGCCGGCACAGAAATCGACAACCATTTCGCCGCGCTTCGGTTCGAGCAGGAAGCCGAGCAACTGGCTGCCCTCGTCCTGGACTTCGAAGGCGCCTTCGAGGAAGAGCGGGTGCTTGGCCAGCGCCGGCTTGTCGCGCAGGCGGATGGCGATGGGCGACAGCGATCCCGGCTGGGCAGCGATCTCGGCGGCGGCCAGCTTGGCGAGCAAATCGTCGCGCGTCGTTTTCAGCGTATTGGCGCGCAGGTCGAGCGGCGCCGGCTGGTTCAGCGCGTGGGCCAGGGCCAGCGTTTCGTCGGCGCCGAACTGGGCTTCAAGACGCGCGTACAGCCAGTCCGGCAGGTCGCAGCGCACGGCCGGCGGCAAGTCTTCCTCGCGCATGGCCTTGGCGGCGGCCAGCCATTCCTCTTCGCTCGCCTTGAGCACGGGCGCCAGCTCACGCTGGCTCCAGCCGCGCGCCACCGCCAGCCCGGCCAGCAGACGGCGGCGATCCGACAGCTTGCCGGCGCAACGCGCTTCGATGCTCCGCCCGCGCCGCAGCACGGCGAACACTGTTTCGGCAACGAAGGCGCGATCGGCATGACCCAACTCGCGATGCTCGCGGAAATAGCGGGACACGACGGCGTCGGCCGGATAATCGAAGCGCAGCAGGAGGCCGAGAACAGCCTCAGCGTGGGCAAACAGGGCGGGTGTGAAGCGGGCTTTCATGGTGATCCTATTTCAGTCGCGACTTGTTCGAAGATGTCGCCTTTTTTATCGGTGTAGCGAATTTTAACCGGCAGACGATGCCGATCGAGCGCGATCCAGATTTCCGTGACGGTATCGCCCACCACGCGGAGGTGCAGGGTACGAAATTGGCCGGCCCCAGTGTCGAGGGATTCCTCGCCCAGCGAGTCGAGGGCAAAGCGATCGTATTTCTTGCCGGTCACGACACCGACCGTCGCGCCGTCTTCCAGTCGCGCCATGTAGGCCAGCTGGTAGTTGAGTGACAGGATGTCCTGGGCGCCGCGGGCAACGCTTTCGACCGCACCGCTGCGCGACAGGCGGACTTCGCTTGCCGACCAGTCGAAATCGGCGTTTTCGTTGGCATCCTTGCCATTCTTGCGCGTCCGGTACTGCTCGGGCTGGAGACCGCCGGCCACCAGCCGGCCGCTGCTTTCATTCTGGAAGACGAGCGTCTTGATGAGCGCGGCGAGGCCGCTGGTTTCGGTCTTGCCGCTCAGGTGGTAGCGACCGTCTTCGGTAAATTCCCAGGTGTGCTCGGCGCGGCCAATCTGGAAGCCTTGCGCGCCGTAGTAGATGGCGAAGCGGATCGTGCCTTTCGCCGGCAGCAGGGGTTTGGCCGGCGCCGGCTCCGGCGGCGTGGTAATCGACGGCGCTGGCTGGGCAAGCTCAGGAGCCGGGTTCTCCGTGGCCGGCACGACCAGGTCGGTAGCGGACGCTGCCTTGCCGGCTGACGAAGCCGGTTTCACCGTCTTTGGCCGCGGCTTGGCGACCGGCTTGCTCTCGCTTGCCGGCGCGGCCGGCGGTGGTGGCTGCAACTCGGCGCGCAGCGGCGCGGGTTCGTCCGCGCCGCCAAACAGTTCGACATCGGGGCCGAAGAGCGCAGCGGCATGAATGCCGAGCGACGCGGCCAGCGCGATGACGAAGGCGAGCGGCATCCCGTCTCAGCGAATCTCGGGCGAGACGAGGACTGCGCTATCGGCCAGCGATTCGTCCAGGCGGACGCGGCCGTTTTCCAGGTGCAGTTTGCCTTCGAGGAACCAGCGCACGGCCCGCGGATAGATCTGGTGCTCCTGGCGCAGGACGCGGGCGGCGAGACTGGCCTCGTCGTCGCCATCGAGCACCGGCACGGCAGCCTGGATGATGACCGGGCCGTGATCGAGTTCGGGCGTCACGAAATGGACGGTGCAGCCATGGATGCGCACGCCTTCCTCGAGGGCGCGCTGATGGGTATGCAGGCCGGGGAAGGCGGGCAGCAGCGAGGGGTGGATGTTGATGAGCCGCCCGCCGTAGTGGCGCACGAAGCCTTCGGACAGGATGCGCATGAAGCCGGCCAGCACGACGAGGTCGGGCTCGAACTGATCGATGCAGTCGGCCAGGCGGGCATCGAAGGCTTCGCGCCCGGGGAAGGCCTTGTGATTGACGAAGTGCGTCACGATGCCCGATCGCGCAGCGGTTTCCAGGCCTTCCGCTTCGACGCGGTTGCTGATCACGGCTGCGATATTGACGGGCAGATCGCCGGCATCGCGGGCGGCAATCAATGCCTCCATGTTGCTGCCACGGCCGGAAATCAGGATGACGATCTTCTTCATTTCAAAAAACTCACGGGTAGGAAAATGGCGCTGGCCACGGATTGGCTGACGCGGGAAAAGGTTCGGCCATTGCGGTCGGCGACGACCTTGGCCATGAAGTCGAGCAGGCCCATGATGCGGCCGAATTCGCGCTCGAAGGAAAGGTTGCGGTTGGCTGGATCGAGCTCGTTCGAGAGCAGGAACAGTTCGCCCGCCGCCGTGCGGTCGTGGCCGAGCTTCCAGACGGCAATATCCATGTTGCGCGCGCTGTTGTAGAGCTTCATCTCATTGAGGCTGTCGAGAATGTAGAACTCGTCCTTGTGCTCGTAGGCGGCATCGACCATGGTGAGCAGCCCGAACATCAGGGCCGTGACGCGGTCCCCCGCATAGACGTCGGCAAAGGCCAGCGCCGCCACGGCGCCTTCGCGCTGGCCACCGAATTCCGGCCAGCTGCGGAAATGGCGCTGGCGAAGCCGGTCCACAGCCGCCTCGCGGCTCTCCGCCCCGCCTTTTCGCCATTCCTTGGGATTGCGCTTGTAGAGCTTGTCGGCAATCAGCAGCAAGCCGTCCACAACCTCGGCCCGATTGGTGTCGGCGATGCGGTCCACTTCCGATTTGAGCAAATATTTCGGGTTGACCGTCGATTCCGTCCGCCCGGCCTTGTCCATTTTCGTCGAACAGGCCGCCAACATGAGCACGAGGATGACGGCCAGCCAGCGCATCAGGCGGCCCGGCTCTTCATGTAGCCGATACCGACCGGCACCAGCGAGAGGACGATGATGCCGACGATGAGGATCGACAGGTTGGCCTTGACCCACGGCATGTTGCCCAGCCAGAAGCCGGCCAGGCACAGCGACACGACCCAGGCCGCCGCACCGATCAGGTTGAAGATGAAGAATTTGGGATAGGACATGGCGCCGATGCCCGCCACGAACGGCGCAAAGGTCCGGAAGAGCGGCAGGAAACGCGAGATGACCAGCGTCTTGCCGCCATGCTTTTCATAGAAGGCATGGGTCTTTTCCAGCGCAGCCCGGTTGAAGAAGCGCGAGTTCTCCCAGTGAAACACCTTGGGCCCGAGCAGGCGGCCGATCTGGTAATTGACCATGTTCCCCAGCACCGCCGCGGCGAGCAGGACGGCGATCAGCGTCCAGATATTCATGCCACCCTCGCCGATCGCGGCCAGCGCGCCAGCCACGAAGAGCAGGGAATCACCCGGAAGAAAGGGGAAGATCACGAAGCCGGTTTCGGCAAAGATGATGAAGAACAGGATGCCGTAAATCCACAACCCGTACTGCTGCACCAGAATGGCCAGGTGCTTGTCGAGGTGCATGACGATATCGATGAACTGGGTGAGGAATTCCATGTAGTGCGCCGGGCTTTGAATGAGGCCGCATTTTACCTTATGGAGGCTTGCCGACTATGACGATAAGACTTGAATTCGCCTCATCGCCACCCCCTTTTCCAGCATGCCGGGATGCTATACATTGGTCGCAACACTCCAAATTAGAGGGCGCAGTGAGTTACGAAATCGTCTGGGAACCGCATGGCGTCATCAAACGTTACTCCGGTCTGCTGACGGACAACGACATGATTCAGTCGGTCATCGATGCCGAAAAGGATGTGCGATTTGACGAGTTGCGCTACGTCATTAACGACTTCCTCGCGACCACTGGCGTATCCCTGACGAATGAGAGCGTCGAAGAGATTTCCGTCATGGACAGTGGGGCCGCCTGTACCAATCCGAATATCCGGATAGCCGTCGTGACAAGCTTGCCGGAAATCAAAGAGCTGGCCACCCTGTATGCGAATTCACCCCTGAATGCCTTTCCGACAAGGATATTCCACACGCTCGGCGAAGCGCGCTCGTGGCTAGGGGATATCGGCGTAAGCAAGTAGCGTTGGCCCTGATTGGTCGCTCATATCTGAAACCATAGATCGCGCTTCAGCCTGGGCAATCTGGGATAATCCGGGCATGCCGACTATCGCCCGCCTCCCCGACCTCCTGATCAGCCAGATTGCTGCTGGCGAAGTGGTCGAAAGACCCGCTTCCGTCCTCAAGGAACTCCTCGAAAACAGCCTGGATGCAGGCAGCACGGCCATCCAGGTGCATCTGGAAGAAGGCGGCGTCAAGCTCATCCGCATCACCGACGACGGCTGCGGCATCGCCAAAGACGAGTTGGCTCTGGCCCTGACCCGGCATGCCACCTCGAAGATTTCGACGATCGACGACCTTGAACGCGTCGGCACCCTCGGCTTTCGCGGCGAGGCGCTGGCCTCGGTGGCCTCCGTCGCCCGCCTGACGATCACCAGCCGCGAACGCGGCGCCGGCCATGCCTGGAAACTGCGTGGCGAGCCGGGCGCCGAACCCGAGCCGGCTGCCTTGATGGCCGGCACGGTGGTCGAGATGCGCGACCTGTATTACAACACCCCGGCCCGCCGCAAATTCCTCAAGTCGGAAAGCACCGAGTTCGCGCACTGCGCCGACGCCGTCAAGCGCCTGGCCCTGACCCGGCCGGATGTCGCCATCAGCCTGACCCACAACGGCCGCAACCTGTTCCAGCTCGCCCCCGCCGACCGCGCCCGACGCATCGCCGACATTCTTGGCGACGACTTTCTCGGCGCCGCCCGGGCTGTCGATGCCGGTGCCGGCGGCCTGTCGATCGGCGGTTTCGCCATCGACCCGACGCGCGCCACCGACACCAAGGACGGCCAGTTCGTCTTCGTGAACGGCCGCTTCGTGCGCGACAAGATCATCAGCCACGCCCTGCGCGAGGCCTACCGTGACGTGCTGCATGGCAGCCGCCAGCCGGCCGTCTGCCTGTTCGTCAACATCGAACCGGCGCTCGTCGACGTCAATGTGCACCCGGCCAAGACCGAAGTCCGCTTCCGCGATTCGCGCGCCATGCACCAGTTCGTCTTCCACGCCATCCAGCGCACGCTGGCTGCGCCGGTGCAGGCGGCAACGGCACCGGCATTGATCGAACGCGGCAGCGCCGACGTCGACGACTCGTCATCTGCGGTCAGCCGCGGTTTTCTGTCTGAAACGCAAAATAGGGCCAATCCGGAATACGCCCCGCCCCTGCGCCATCAAGGCAGCCTCGGCGTGGCCGAACCCGCTGCGGCGGCCTATCTCGCGTTTGCCCGCGCCGCCCAGCAAGTTGCCCCCGCCAGCCCGGCCGCGACATTTTCATTTCAGCCAAAATTTCCGGTTGACCGTCAAAGCCCCGCCGAAACGGCCGGTACGCCGACCGACAGCGCCGGCCCGCCCCTCGGCTACGCCCTGGCCCAACTGCACGGCATCTACATCCTCGCCCAGAACGCCCGCGGTCTCATCCTCATCGACATGCACGCCGCGCACGAGCGCATCCTCTACGAAAAGCTCAAAACCGCCTTCGACCACCGCCAGATCGCCACCCAGTCGTTGCTCATCCCCGCCGTCTTCTCGGCCGACCCGCTCGACATTGCCGCCGTCGAAGAACACGCCGACGCCCTGGCTGATCTCGGCTTCCAAATCGCGCCACTCGGCCCGAACCAACTCGGCGTCCGCGCCGTGCCGGCCCTGCTCCAGTCCGGCGACCCCGCCGCGCTGGCCAGATCGCTCATTGCCGAATTGCGCGAACACGGCATCACCCAGCTCGCCACCGCCCACCGCAACGAGCTTCTCGCCACCATGGCCTGCCACGGCGCCGTCCGCGCCCGCCGCCAGCTCACCCTCCCCGAAATGAACGCTCTGCTCCGCCAGATGGAAGAAACCGAACGCGCCGGCCAATGCAACCACGGCCGCCCGACCTGGACGGAACTGACGATGGACCAGCTCGACAAGCTTTTCCTGCGCGGGCAATAAAAAAGCCCCGCCGAAGCGGGGCTTTTTTGAGTAGGCGATTCCCTCAGCGTGCCTGACGACGACGCGCTACAGCACCGATCAGACCGAGACCTGCCAGGAACATCGCGTAGCTTTCCGGTTCGGGAACGGCGGTCACGGAGACAGCACTAGCCACTACATTTGTATAGCCATTTACGGTTGCCCCCAGTTGGAAAGCACCAGACAGATCACCTGCCGAGGTGTTAACGAAGGAGCCAGCCAGGATAGCCGAGTTAGACTGTGTTAACGGGAGAGTGGGATACCACCACCAACCACCGGCTGAAGCCGATAGGCTATCGCTAGAATTTTGGCTGCCATTACCGCTCGCGCCATTGCCGCTCACTGACATGGTGATATTTGCCGATGCGGCTTCGCTCTGACCACTAAGAGGGTCATAGCCCACTGTAACGCTAGCCAGCGTGGTCACATTTGCCGTAAAAATAGCAGCAGTATTCGCACTCAAGATGAAGTTGCTAACATAATCGCCATGCCGCGCACCTGCGCTAAACGACCGATTTTGCCAACTAGCGCTAGTCGCCGTGGCGGACCCAGACGCCGATAACATATTTCCATTGATGGTGGCCGTTGCCGTCGCGTCAGAGATCGTAGCTGTTGACGTATTCAATACCCCGATCGGGGTGTAGTTGTACGTGTTGCTAGCGCTATATGGCCCGCTGACACTGGCGCTGGTATTTGTCGCCATGTTCGGATCGGCGGAAATGCTGGACCAAGTGATCGTCGGCATGATGCCGTCCAGCGGATTCAGATCGTATAGCGTAATGCTGAAGTCGCTCACCGTTGCCGAAGCCGATACTGCGGCCAGAGCGGGGGTTGCAAACGCGGCAGCCATGACACCCGCCAAGGCCAGTTTCCTAAAACCATATTTCATAATTTCCCCTAAATTAAATTACTGCCCCTTGAGGCTAACAACAAACTAGCTAATTGTCATTAGTCCAAATGAATATTTTTGGCGGTAGCTTGTGCATTAGCGGTCGTCTTAGGCTGAACATTCATTTCGCTCATCTGTAGCCAACCGGAAAATTGAGATCCGCACGGACCGGCAATGACAGTAACATGCTTGCCTACGACGCCGAACATTCTTAGGCTCGAAACCAGACCTCTGAATTGCCTTAACGCCCGATCTCACGGTCAACCGGAAATTTCGGCCAAAATCGAAATCCCCAGACGGCGCCCTGGAGCGCCAAAGCGCGCCAGACCACACATCGTTACAGCCAGATCGGGGCTTCACCGCCTAAAATACGGCCGATGTTTTCGTCCCTCCTTACGCCGGCACGCCGTCCTTCGCTGTATGCCTTTGCCGCCTCGCTGCTCATTCACGCGCTCGTGCTCATGCTGCCGCGGCAGGATCCGAGCGAGGCGTCGAATCCGCCGCGCCTGGAGGCGCGCCTGCGCAAGCCGGTCAATGCGGAAGATCAGCCCGATGCGCCGAGCGTCCGCCCGAAACCCGCGAAAAACAAGCCGGAACGCCCTCGCCTGCTGACCACGGACAAGCCGGGCCGGAAATCGGTCGCCAGCGCGCCGCAGTGGACAGCGGCGGAAAAAGCGGAGATGAACCGCTTCCTTGAGGAAATCGACAGCCAGGCCAAGGCCCGTCCGAAGCCGTCGCTGGCGCAGCGCTCGCTGGCCATGGCCCGTGAGGACTCGGCGCGCCAGGCCCGCGAGGACTCGGCGGGCAGCGCGGTGCTGGACCTGCGGCCGAACGCCACGCCGCCCGACCCTTTCAGTCTGGAAATGTATCTGGAAGGCTTGCTCCGCCGCCTCAACCGGAGCGCTGCCTTCGTCAAGAACGATCCGCGCGCCAAGGGCGTGCGCCCGGCGTCCATCGAATTCAAGATCAACCCGGACGGCTCGATGAAGTCCTTCAAGGTCATCAATGCGGCCGATCAGGCGGACGAGATTGCCTTCGTCAAGGCCGTCGTCGAGCGCTCCATCCCCTTCGCCCAATTCCCGCCCGATATCGACAAGGCTGCCCGTTCGCTGACCATGCGCATCTGCATCCAGCCCGCCGGCTTCGGCGACGGCAGTTTCGGCTTCACGCGGGCCGGCGGCCGGGCCTGCTGACGCCCGCGCCGGGATCGCTACTCACTTCGTCAGATTGACCGCATCCTCGGCCCAGGCCACCGCCTCCGTCGACGCCGCCTCGATGCTTTCCAGCGCATAGCCCAACTGTTCGGCCAGCCGGGTGACGTTCTGCACGTGGCCTTTCTCGACGGCGATGGCCAGCATCAGATAGCGCGCCAGCGGGCCGCCGCTGCTCAGCAGGGCCTCCATGAGCACGGGCGACAGATTGATCTTCGCAATCACCTCGTTCATCGGCAGGCCGAGCAAGGTATCGAGCAGGGAGAGCAGGCCGAGCAGGAACAGCTCGTCGCATTCCAGCTTGCCGTGTTTCTCCTGCCCCAGCACTTCCAGGAAACGGCCGCGCGCCAGCGCGATTTCGAGCAGGACCTCGTCCCGCGGCGACGACGCGCCAGCCCGGAACATCCCGATGGAAAGCCAGCGATAGAGCTGCTCGCGACCGAGCACCATGATCGCCTGGTCGATGCTGGTCACCGCCTGCGACAGACCAAGCGCCGGCGAATTGGCCATGGCGATGACCTTGACGATGACGCCGGGATCGCGTTTGGCCGTCTGCGCGATGTCGGACAGCTCCGCCTCCTTGCGCAGCTGGTTCAGCATCTCGATGAGGACCAGGCGGCTCTGGCCGATTTCCCGGGCTTCCTGCGCATCGTCCTGCGCCGTCGCAAATGCGCCGAGGCAATAGGCGATGCCGCGGGAAACGCAGTAGCGGTACTCCGACCAGCGGCCCACGTTGTCGGCGATGAAGGCCAGCCCCGGCTTCTCATCGCGCAGGGTTTTGAGCATCTGCTCAAGGCTGGGCAAGGAAAAATCCGGGAAGTCGAGCAGCAGATAGTCGGCATGCGGCAAGGCCGCCTGTTGCTGGCCGCTCCCGCCACCGCCCGCCAGTGCCACCTTCGCGCCGGCCTGGCGGATGGCAGCCGCCGCCTCGCACCAGGCAGCAATGCCTGCATCGCTCTCCGGCAGCATCAGGACAAACACCGTATTCGGGCCGATCAGCGCCCGGCAATCCTCGCGCGCCCAATCCTCCGGCGCCAGCGGGATGAGCGCCAGCCGTCGCTCGGCAAAGCTCGCCACCTGATTCGCCGCCAGCGCCTCGACGCTGGCCCAGGGTTCCGCCAGCAGCCCACTATCCGGGCGCCGCACAGTGAAGCGATACCCGGCAATCCGCGTCTTGCCATCGAGAATCTCGTCGCGCCGCAGGACAACGGCCGGTGCCTTGCGAACAGGCGCACTGGGCGCCGACGGCAAGGCCGCCGTCCCTGATGTCGAAGGCGGGGTTACCGCATTGTGCGCAGGCTTTTCGCCCGCCATGCCGAGCAAGCGTTTGATGAATCCGAACATGTCGCAACCTTCAGGATGACGCCACCGTCAATGGGGGCGAGGCCCGTATGCAGGCCCATTTGCGAACATTACAGTCATCGGAAGATGATCGCCAGTGGATCAGGACACGCCCGGGAAGAGGCCAGACCTCCCGTTATGCATGCGGCAATTTGACACATTCCGAAAGCATTAGCATCTTCTTATCATCGCCGCAGCCAGAAAACCCTGTGGGCGCGGACGAATGCCGCTCACCGCGGCGCTCCGGCACCATTCCAATAAGTAAATCATCAGGGGGTAGCATCTTGAACACGTTCAAAATCTTGATTTCCGCGCTGGCCATCACCTTGACCGGCAGCACCGTCGCCCAGGCCCAGACCTATTCGCCAGCGGCCATCGACAGCCTGCGTTTCATGATCGAAGAAGAAAAGCTGGCCGGCGACGTCTACCGGACATTTGGCGCCCTCTACCCGACAATCAAGCCGTTCCAGAACATCCCGCGTTCGGAAGACAGCCATGTTACCTCGCTGCTTGCCGAAGCCAACGCCGTTGGCCTGAATGTCACCGACCTGACCTCGCTGCCGGCCGGGCAATTTCAGAACGCCTCACTCCAGTCGCTCTACCACAGCCTCATCGCGCAAGGCAGCACCTCGAGCTTTGCCGCGCTGACCGTCGGCAAGAACATCGAAGTCATCGACATCAATGACCTGGCTGCCGCCCGCGCTCTGGTGCCGAGCACCTCCTCGCTTTACACGGTCTACGGCAACCTGACCAATGCCTCGAACAACCACCTGCGCGCCTTCAACAACTGGCTGGCCATGACCCCGCCGCCCCCGGTGCCGGAACCCGAAACCTACGCCATGCTGCTCGCCGGGCTCGGCATCGTTGGCGCAGTGGCGCGCCGTCGCCAACGCACCGCCTGCTGATCGTTCATCATCGCAGCGCTTCCGGTGCCCACGCCGGAAGCGCTGCGAGCCAAACACCGAACGCAATCCAAATTTCTATTTTGGCCATTTTTTCCGGTTGACCGTCAAAGGCTGCCGGCTGGCCGGCGATGATCGACGAGGCGGCGCGTGATAGCATTCGCCGCCATGAACGCCACCCGACTGCCGCCTGCCATCCTGATCATGGGCCCGACCGCCTCGGGCAAAACGGCGGTGGCCATGGCGCTGGCCGACCGCTTTCCGGTCGAACTGATCAGCGTCGACTCGGCGCAGGTCTTTCGCGACATGGATGTCGGCACGGCCAAGCCCGACCGCGCCACGCTGGCCCGCTACCCGCACCGGCTGATCGACCTCATCACGCCGGAAGAAAGCTATTCCGCCGCCAAGTTCCGCGCCGACGCGCTGGCCGCAATGGCCGACATCACGGCGGCGGGCAAGGTGCCTGTCCTCGTCGGCGGCACCATGCTCTATTACCGCGCCCTGCTCCACGGCCTGGCCGACCTGCCGCAGGCCGACGCCGCCCTGCGCGCCCAGATCGACGCCGAGGCGGCGGCAGAAGGCTGGCCGGCCATGCATTCCAAGCTCGCGCTGCTCGACCCTGCCACCGCCGCCCGCCTGCACACGACCGATAGCCAGCGCCTGCAACGCGCCCTGGAAATCTGCCTGCTGACCGGGCGCCCGATGTCCGAATTGCTCGCCGAAAGCGAAAAGCAGAAGCCGCCCTACGAACTGCTGTCGATCGGCCTCCTGCCGTCGGACCGCGCCGTACTACATGAGCGCATCGCCCGCCGCTTCGACGAGATGCTGCTCGGTGGCCTGGATGACGAAGTGCGCATGCTGCGCCAGAAATACCAACTGAACGCCGACCTGCCGTCGATGCGCTGCGTCGGTTACCGGCAAACCTGGGAAGTCCAGGACGGCATCATCCCGAAAAAGGAATTGCGCGAACGCGGCATTTTTGCGACGCGCCAACTGGCCAAACGCCAGATCACCTGGCTGACCAACTCCTTCGAAGCCGAGAACTACGACTGCCTGGACCCGGCGCTCGCCGACAGGGTATCGACGCGGGTCGCCGACTTCCTCAGTGCTTGAGCAGCGCCTTGAGATCGTCGGCCAGGGCCTCGAGCTTGCCGACGATTTCCAGTGACGCATCCTGCGTGCCGACCACGCGCAGCATGAATTCGTTGGCCATGTTGCCGAGCTCGGCCTCCTGCTTTTCCATCAGGCCGAGGTGGATGAAGGTCTTGCCGAGCGTTTCCTCGAAATCGATCATCACCTGCGTCAGCTCGAAACAGTTGCGCCGGTAATTGTTCTGCACGCCGTCGAGCGTCGAATAAAGACGCGGCAAGGCGGCCTCGATGCCGGCGCGGCGCCGCTGTGCCAGCAGGTCGGTTTCGATGGCCTTGAGCCGGGCATCTGCCCCTTCCGCCAGAATTGCGCAGTTGTCGCGAATGCGCCCGCAACGATCTGCATCTTCGAGGGGCATGTTGTTGACCAGCAAGGTCACGCGCCCGAAATTGAAGACGCAGCGCGAGCGGAACTGGAAAATCCGCCCGCTGTCCTTGACGTGATTGAGCACGGACACTTCGAGCGGCACATCCTGGCCGTTCTGGCTCAGCGTAATGATGTCTTTGCCCATGCGCATCTGTACCGCCGCCTGCAGATCGTATTGCGCCATGGCATCGATGACGAGCGCCGACAGGGCCTTGATGCAGTCGCAAACGAAGGATTTACTGAGGAACTGCAGGACAACGCCCAGTTCGCTCATGCTGACCATGGCCGCCATGGCGGTTTGCTGGGCGTAGCCGGCCTGCTCGCGCAGCGCCTTCTTGTCAGCCAGAATCCGGTTGGCCACGGCCAGCTTGCCGATCAGCACGGCCGGGTCGACCGGCTTGCGAATGAAATCCTCGCCGCCCGCCTCGTAACAATGCAGGAGCGTGTCTTCATCGTCGTGTGACGAAACGAACAGCACCGGGATGTCCTGCGTATCGAAATCGTCCTTGAGGCGCCGGCAGAAGGCGAAACCATCCACCACCGGCATTTCGATATCGAGCAGGAACAAATCCGGTTTGGTATCGGCCAGGCGCGCCTGGCAGGCATCGATCGAACCGAAAGACTCCAGTTCGCAAACTCCCCCCAGAATGCCGCCGATCAGGTCCAGAAAGAACGGATCGTCATCGACGACAAATACGCGCATGTTCGAATCCACAACTCACTCCGAATAACCATTGCGGATATTCTGTTCGCATTCACCAGCCACCGCAAGCGCCGCGATCAGGCGGGCTCGGCTTCCTTCCTCGCGGCGAGCAGGGAATACACTGTCGGCACGACAAACAGCGTGAAGAAAGTCCCGAGCAGCAGGCCGCCAACGATGACCCAGCCGATCTGCTGACGCGACTCGGCGCCGGCGCCGACACTGAAGGCCAACGGCACGGCGCCGAGCACCATGGCGCCGGTCGTCATGAGGATGGGCCGCAGACGCAGGAAGGCTGACTCGATGACCGCCTCCTTGAGCGCCATGCCCTTTTCCTGCAACTGGTTGGCGAATTCGACGATGAGGATGCCGTGCTTGGTGATCAGGCCGACCAGCGTAACCAGGCCGATCTGGCTGTAAACGTTGAGCGTGCCGCCACTCAGCCAGAGGGCGAGCAGCGCACCGGCCATCGACAGCGGCACGGTCAGCATGATGATGAAGGGATCGCGGAAGCTTTCGAACTGCGCTGCCAGCACGAGATAAATGAACGCCAGCGCCAGGCCGAAGGTGAAAGCCAGCGATGACGAAGACTGGCGGAATTCGCGCGACTGGCCGTTGTAGTCGGCGGCATAGCCCGGCTTGAGGATCTGGTTGGCCACGCCATCCATGAAGCTCAGCGCCTCGCCGAGCGTGTAGCCCGGTGCCAGGTTGGCGGTGATCGTCACGGCTCGGCGCTGGCCGAAGTGGTTCAGTTCGCGCGGGCTGATCGTTTCGCGCACATCGACCAGGTTTTCCAGCGAGATCATGCTGCCGTCGCGACCCCGCACGTAGATCTCGCGGATGTCGTCTGGATTGCGGCGCTCGTCCTCGGCGACCTGGACGATCACGTCGTACTGCTCGCCATCGCGCTTGAAGCGCGTCACCTGCCGGCCACCAAGGAAGGTCTCCAGCGTCCGTCCGATGGTATCGACCGACACACCCATGTCGGCCGCCTTGTCGCGCTTGACGTTGACCGACAGCTCGGGCTTGTTGAGCTTGAGGTCCGTATCGACGTTGGTCAGCTGCGGATTCTTGGCCACTTCGACAAGGATCTGGCTGGTGACCTTCTGCAACTCCTCGTAGGGTGCCGCCGTGACGATGACGAAATTGACCGGCCGTTCACGCGGGCTCTGGCCCAGCGATGGCGGCGTGACTGGGAAGGCCATGACGCCCGGAATGCCGGCGAATTTCGGGAACAATTCCTTGGCGATGTCGGGCGAACGGCGGCTGCGGTCGTTCCAGTCGGTCAGGCCGAGAATCGAAATCCCCTGGCTGACCGTCGGGTTGCCTGCCACCACGAAATAGCGCTCGGCATCCTTGGTCTGACTGTAAATGCCTTCAATCTGGCGGGCATACTTTTCGGTGTAGTCGAGCGTCGCCCCTTCCGGCCCGATGAACATGCCGAAGATGATGCCGCGATCCTCGACCGGCGCCAGTTCGGACTTGAGCGCCTTGAGCAGGATGCCGCACGAAGCGGCGACCACGACGAAACAGACGAGCACGATCCAGCGGCGATTGAGCGAGGCGGTCAGCACCCGTTTGTAACCGGCGTTCAGCCAGTTCAGGAAGCCCTCGACCATGAGGAAGGCCTTGCCGTGCTTTTCCTCGTGCTTGAGCAGCACCGAGCACATCATCGGCGAGAGGGTCAGGGCGACAAAGCCGGAGACCAGCACGGCGCCGGCCAGGGTCAGCGCGAACTCGATGAACAGCTTGCCGGTACGCCCCGTCATGAAGGCCACCGGCGCATACACGGCGGCCAGCGTCAGGGTCATCGCGACGACAGCGAAGCCGATTTCCTTCGAGCCCTGCAAGGCCGCCTGCATGCGCGGCATGCCTTCCTCGATGTGGCGGTAGATGTTTTCCAGCACGACGATGGCGTCGTCGACGACAAGGCCGATGGCGAGCACCAGCGCGAGCAGGGTCAGCGTATTGATCGTGAAGCCAAGCGCGAACATGATGCCGAAGGCGCCGACCAGCGACACGGGAATGGTCACCAGCGGAATCAGCGTCGCCCGCAGGTTGCGCAGGAAGAAGAAGATGATGGCGAGCACGAGCAGGATGGCCTCGCCGATGGTCTTGAACACCGATTCGATCGAGCGGTCGATGAACACCGACGAGTCGTACGACAAATTGGCGCTCATGCCCTCCGGCAGCTCGCTGGTGATTTTCGGCAACTCGGCACGCAGGGCTTTCGACAGTTCGAGCGGATTGGCCGTCGCCTGCTTGATCACGCCGAGCGCGACGGCGGAGCGCCCCTTGAAGCGGACGGCACTGCGCTCCTCGGCAGCGCCGATGGCGACACGGCCAAGATCGCGGATGCGGACCGGATAACCGGCGACCGTCTTGACGACCACCGAGCCGAATTCTTCCGGCGTCTTGAGGTCGGTATTGGCCACCACCGAGAACTCGCGCTCGCGGCTCTCGATGCGGCCGGCCGGCACTTCGACGTTCTGCTTGCGCAACGCGTCCTCGACATCGGCTGGCGTCAGCTGGTAGGCCGCCAGCCGCTGCTTGTCGAGCCAGATGCGCATGGCAAACTTGCGGTCGCCGAAGACGCGCACGTCGGCGGCGCCGGGCAGGGTTTGCAGGCGTGGCTTGACTATGCGCGTGGCGACGTCGGTGACCTCCAGCGCCGAATGCTTGTCGGAAGAGAAAGCGATCCAGATGACCGGGTTGGCATCGGCCTCGACCTTGGCGATGACCGGCTCATCGACCGCATCCGGCAGTTTGTTGCGGACGCGGGACACGCGGTCGCGCACATCCGAGGCGGCCGAATCGGGCGCCCGCTCCAATTTGAAACGCACTGAAATCTGGCTGTTTTCGGCTCGCGAGATGGAAGTGATCACTTCCACACCTTCGATACCGGCCAGCGAATCCTCGAGCGGCTTGGTCACCTGCGACTCGATGATTTCGGCCGAGGCACCACGATAGGTCGTGCCGACCGTGACCACCGGTTCGTCGATCTTCGGGTACTCGCGCACCGGCAAGCGGGTGTAGGAAACGATGCCGAGCAGCATGATGACGAGCGACAGCACGGTCGCGAAGACCGGCCGCTTGATGCAAATATCGGAGACCTTCATTTGCCGGACGCCGTCTCTGCCTTGGCCGTCTCTGCCTTGGGCGCGGTTGGCGCCGGCGGCGCGCCCTCGCCGACCGGACGAACAGCCGCGCCATCGCGCAATTTCAATTGCCCGGCGGTGACCACGAGATCGCCTGCGGCGAGGCCTTCGACGACCTCGACCTGGGCTGTACGGCGCACGCCCAGCTTGACCTTGACCAGGCTGGCCTTGTTATCGACCACCTTGAAGACGGCCGGCAACCCGCCAGGCACGATGGCCTGTTCCGGCACCATGAGCACCCCCTTGCGCTCGCCGAAGAGCAGGCGGACGCGGACGAACATGCCGGGGCGCAACTTGCCCTTGGCGTTGTCGAGGCGGGCACGGGCGGAAATCGCCCGGCCGTTCTGGTCGACCATCGGGTCGACAGCATCGAGCACGGCCTTGAAGCGCTCGCTGGGCAAGGCATCGCTCACGACCTCGACGGTCTGGCCCTTGACGATACGGCCCAGGTAGTTTTCCGGCAATTTGAAATCGACACGCAGCGTGGCCACATCCTCGATATTGATGAGTTCCTGTCCGTCCTTGAGGTAATCGCCGACGCTCACGTTGCGCAGGCCGACCATGCCGGTAAACGGCGCCTTGATGCGCATCTTGGCAACCTTGGCCTCGGCCAGCTGAACGGCAGCCTCCTGCACCTTGAGCGTCGCCGCCGAGCTGTCGAGCGCCTGTTGGCTCAGGAATTTCTTGCCGACCAATTCGACGTTGCGGTCATAGCTGCTTTTGGCCAGGGCCAGATTCGCACGCGCCTGCTGCAGCTCGGCCTCCTGAATCGCGGCGTCGAGCACCACCAGCACCGTGCCCCGGGCAACAATCGTCCCATCCTTGAAGCCAATCGAGGCCACCCGACCAGCCGTTTCCGGGCGCAGCACGACGGACTCGTTGGATTTCAGCGTGCCGACGGCCGCGACGTCATCGGCGAAATCGCTGCTGGCCACCTTGGCCACCTCCACCGCCGTCGGAAAACTGGCCGGCGCACCGCCCCCGGCAGGTTTGGCCGGGCCACCCGCCGGCGCGGCAGGCCCTTCGGCCGGCGCACGGTTCGCGGTGTAGGCAAAATAGGCAAGGCCGAGCAGGCCGGCCAGCGCAATGGCGATGACGCCGAAACGGGTATTTTTGTTCATGGTGTTCAGCTGATGTTCGCACTGACCGAGCGGTCAGGATCTGGCTGAATTGTAACGAACAGACTGAAAGCGAAGGAAAAAATCACTCGCCGATGGGCGGCAGGAAATCCGGCAGTTTCGCCGGCCCACCCAGTCCTGACGACAGTCCGTCCACGCTGCAGGTGGGGCACGCCGCCATGGCATCCGCTTCGAAGGCAGCACGGCAGGCCGAGTCGTTGCGCTCCTGCCCGTCCTTCTTCAGAGGCGCCACGCTCACGAAGACGACGCCGGCGCGGATCATGTCGAGATATTCAGCCACGCTGCGCGACACGTCGATGATGCGTTTGCGATGCTTGGCGTGCATGCGGTCATTGACCTTGACGATGGCGCAGCGGTCGTTGTCCACGCGCCGGACGGCCAACATGGTGCCAAGCGGAAAGCGGTTGCTGGCGGCGGTGAACTGCTGGACATCGAAACGCTCGCCGGTGGCCGTCTTGCGGCCTTGAAAGCCCTTGCCATAAAAGCTGGCATGGCCGCGCAAGCCGGGAATACCATCCTCGATCAGGTCGGCCGGGCCGAATTCAGGCGCCATTGGCACCGGGCGCGACGCGGGTCGCGCGACTTTCTTGGCATGTCTGGATGCCGTCACCTTGTGCGACGGCTTCTTGCTCGCCGCCCAGACGGCCGACGAGAAATTGAGCAAGAACAGGCCGCAGGCGATGATCGCCACGGCCTGCCAATGCGTTTTACACCACGACGGTTTGCGCTTCGTCACCCGAACGCGCCCGGATCTTGCCAATGCGATAGACGGCTTCGCCCTGGGCCTTGAGTTCAGCTTCGGCCGCATCGGCATCGGCCGCTGCGACGACGACCACGAGACCGATGCCGCAGTTGAAGACGCGGTGCATTTCGTTCTCGGCGACATTGCCTTCGGCCTGCATCCAGTCGAACAGCTTGGGACGCGGCCACGAGGACTTGGTCAGCTCGGCCACGACGTTTTCCGGCAGGACGCGCGGCACGTTCTCGAGCAGGCCGCCACCGGTGATGTGGGCCATGCCCTTGATGGTGACCTTCTGCATGGTGGCCAGCACCTGCTTGACGTAGATGCGGGTCGGCGCCATGACGACGTCGGCCAGCGTACGGTCGCCGTCGAACTTGGCGTTCATGTCCGGCTTGGAGCGCTCGATGATCTTGCGCACCAGCGAGTAGCCGTTCGAGTGGGCGCCGGAGGACGCCAGGCCGAGCACGACGTCGCCCGGGGCGATGTCCTTGCCGTCGATGGCCTTGGATTTTTCGACCACACCGACCGCGAAACCGGCCAGGTCGTATTCGCCAGCCGGGTACATGCCCGGCATTTCAGCCGTTTCGCCACCGATCAGCGCGCAACCGGCCAGTTCGCAACCCTTGGCGATGCCGCCGACGACCGAAGCTGCGGTATCGACATCAAGCTTGCCGCAGGCAAAGTAGTCGAGGAAGAACAGCGATTCGGCGCCGAGCACGAGGATGTCATTGACGCTCATGGCGACCAGATCCTGGCCGACGGTATCGTGACGATTCAGGTCGAAAGCCAGGCGCAACTTGGTGCCAACGCCATCCGTACCGGACACCAGCACCGGTTCCTTGTAACGCTTCGGTACTTCGAAGAGCGCGCCAAAACCGCCAATGCCGCCGAGCACGCCTTCGCGCAGGGTCTTCTTGGCCAGCGGCTTGATACGTTCGACGAGGGCGTCACCTGCATCGATATCAACGCCGGCATCACGGTAGGAGAGAGAAGTGTTCTGGGTCATGGTCTTTAGGCGCCAAGTGTCGGCAATCGCCGCTGGAAAAAACGATGATTTTACCCGAAACAGGCAAGCTCCCCTAACCCGCCGGGTGGCCGCGCCATTTAAGGCATCAGGCCCCAAAACCTCGCCTCCCACGGTCAACCGGAAAAAATGCCCAAAATTGAAATGTGCCCACTCCCGCCCACGCGGCCGCAGATTGGCGGGATGGCGGCCCGCCTCTGATAAAATGCCGGCCTTTACCGTTTCCCGAAGCCCGGCGCCGGGCATTCCCGTCTTGTGGAGAGCAACAGCATGTACCAGTCCCCCCTCATCCAGGATCTGCACGATCGCGGCCTGATCGCCCAGATCACCGACGCCCAGGCGCTCGACAAACTGCTGACGGAAGGCTCGGTCACCCTCTATTGCGGCTTCGACCCGACGGCGGACAGCCTGCACCTCGGCCACCTCGTCCCGGTGCTCATCCTCAAGCGTTTCCAGGAAGCCGGCCACAAGCCCATCGCGCTGGTCGGCGGCGCCACCGGCATGATCGGCGACCCGAGCTTCAAGGCGACCGAGCGCAAGCTCAACACGCCGGACGTCATCGCCAGCTGGGTCGGCAAGATCCGTGACCAGGTCGCGCCCTTCCTGAATTTCGAAGGCGCGAACCCGGCCATCATGGCCAACAACTACGACTGGTTCGGCGGCATGAACTGCCTCGAATTCATGCGCGACATCGGCAAGCATTTCTCGGTCAATGCCATGATCAAGAAGGAATCCGTGCAGCAGCGCCTGCAGCGCGAAGACCAGGGCATTTCCTACACCGAATTCTCGTACAGCCTGCTCCAGGGCTACGACTTCGCCGAACTCTACAAGCGTCACCGCTGTATCCTGCAGATCGGCGGCTCCGACCAGTGGGGCAACATCGTCGCCGGCACCGACCTGACCCGCCGCCTGCACCAGCAGCAGGTTTACGGCATGACCGTGCCGCTCATCACCAAGGCCGACGGCACCAAGTTCGGCAAGACCGAATCCGGCGCCGTCTGGCTCGATCCGAAAAAGACCTCGCCCTACGCCTTTTACCAGTTCTGGCTCAACACCAGCGACGCCGACGTTTACAAGTTCCTCAAGTTCTTCACCTTCCTGCCGGTCGCCCGCATCGACGAAATCGAAGCGACCGACAAGGCCAGCGGCCAGAAGCCGGAAGCCCAGCGCATCCTGGCCGAGGAAGCGACCCGCCTGGTGCACGGCGAAACGGCGCTGATGGCTGCCCGCCGCATCACCGAAAGCCTGTTCTCCGGCCAGCTCGACGACCTCACCGAGAACGACCTCGAGCAGCTCGCCCAGGACGGCATGCCCGGCGTCCAGATCGATAGCGCCCAGAGTGGCCTGATCGACGCCCTGGTCGCCGCCGGCCTCGCCAAATCCAAGTCCGAAGCCCGCACCTTCATCCAGGGCGGCAGCGTCGCCATCAACGGCGCCAAGGCCGACGCACTCGACCACCAGATCACCGGCGACGAACGCCTCTACGGCCGTTTCACCATCCTGCGCCGCGGCAAGAAAAACTACGGACTGGTCAACTGGCAATAATTCACACGCACCGGACAATATATTTGTAACGGTGCGTAAAAACTCTCAACCCCTTGCGTTTTCTGACGTTAATTTAGACACGGAAGCAGTTTTCCGAATTGAATTCGCCAAGGAGACGCACCATGTCGCATATCAGCCAAAGCCAACTCCAGTCGCTAGCCGAATCGGCCAGCAAGGCTGCTGCCTATCTCGACGCCTGCGACAATGGCGGCCAGTTCGTCCGGCTGGACCCCGCCTACTACCAGTCCTGCGGTCGCCTGCTGAGCACCGTCTTCAACCTGGTCGATCCCGAGCGCGTTTTCCCGGAACTGATCAAGCAATCCCCCTCCGCCCGCAACGCCCTCGAAGCCCTCGAAATGGAACGGCTCCTCGGCATCAGCCGCAGCGGCTACTACCCCGAACTTGCGGCCATCCTGACCCGCGCCTCCGCCTGAACCACGCCCCGGCCGCGCCATCCCCGGCGCGACCTGCATCGGCAGCCGGCGCCATGCGCAAGGCGGGAGCAATGCTAGAATTCAGCCCCCGTTCCCAATCGCTGCGACGATGCGTCAACTGATCCTCGATTTGCTGCCCGAAAGCGCGCCGACGCTCGACAACTTCGTCGCCGGCAGCAACGCCGAAACCGTCACCCTGCTCACCGAATGGCTGGCCGGCACCCGTCCGGACACCTCGTTCTGCCTGTGGGGCGAAGCCGGCTCCGGTCGCTCGCATTTGCTGCAGGCCAGCGGCTTTGCCTACGTCGATGCCGCCCGCGACCCAGCCTTGCAGGCAGCGCCGGCCGCCGATCAGCTCGCCGTCGACCATGTCGAGGATCTCGACGAAACCGGCCAGATCGCCCTCTTCAACCACTTCAACCGCCTCAAGATGGCGGGCGGCATGCTGCTCACCGCCGCCAGCCAGCCGCCGGCCCACCTCCAGCTCCGAGAAGACCTGCGCACCCGCCTCGGCTCCGGCCTGATCAGCCGCCTGCACCCGCTCACCGACGCCGAAAAGGCCGAAGCGATCACCACCCAGGCCCGCGAACGCGCCCTCAAGCTGACGCCGGAACTGATCGACTACCTCATGCGCCACGCCCCGCGCGACATGCGCACCCTGTCGGCCATCGTCGTCGCCCTCGACCACTACACGCTCGAACACAAGCGCGCCGTCACCCTGCCCCTGCTGCGCGAACTGCTCAATACCCGCTGAGCATTTCCATTTTGGCCATTTTTTCCGGTTGACCGTCGAACCGGGCGAGGCCTCAGCAGCAGCCGATATAATGTCGGCCTTCCTTTGCGATCTGCCCCGAAAAACATGAACCTCGCCCTCTTCGACCTCGACAACACCCTTCTTTCCGGCGATTCCGACTTCGAGTGGGCGCAGTTCCTGATCAGCAAGGGCGTGGTCGACCGCGAGGTGCAGGAGGCGAAGAACATCCAGTTCTACGAGCAGTACAAGGCCGGCACGCTCGACATCTACGAATTCCTCGCCTTCCAGCTCGCCCCGCTGGCCCGCCACGAGCGCAGCCAGCTCGACGCCTGGCATGGCGAATACCTTGAACGCCACATCCGGCCGATCATCGGCGCCCCGGCCCGCGCCCTCGTCCGCCAGCACCTGGAAGCCGGCGACCTGTGCGCCATCGTGACCGCCACCAACAGCTTCGTCACCGGCGCCATCGCCCGTGAATTCGGCATTCCGCACCTGATCGGCACGATTCCCGCCGTCGATCCGGAAAGCGGCCGCTTCACCGGCGAACCGACCGGCACGCCGTCCTTCCAAGGCGGCAAGATCACCCGCGTCGACAGCTGGCTGGAGTCGCTCGGCCTGTGGTGGGGCAGTTTCGAGCGCAGCTACTTCTACAGCGATTCGCACAACGACCTGCCGCTCATGCGCAAGGTCACGACGCCGGTCGCCGTCGATCCGGACGACAAACTGCGCGCCCACGCCACTGAAATGGACTGGAAAATCATCACTTTGCGGTAGAATCCTGCATTTTCCGCAGCGCCTTTGGCGCGCTTCGATCGGTACAAGTGATCCGCAAATTCATTTCCCGCGTATTCAGCGGCAAAAAACCCCGGGCCAACAAGCACGAACCGGCCGTCATCCCCGTCTCCAGCCACGGCATCACCCGCGACCGCATCAGCAGCGGTAGCCGGCGCGTCTGCGAAACCTTGCAGGAACAAGGTTTCAAGGCCTACGTCGTCGGCGGCGCCGTGCGCGACCTGCTGATCGGCGCCGATCCCAAGGATTTCGACATCGCCACCGATGCCACGCCGGAAGAAGTGCGCCGCGCCTTCCGCCGCTCGCGCATCATCGGCCGCCGCTTCCAGATCGTGCACGTCATGATGGGCCAGGAAACGCTGGAAGTGACTACCTTCCGCGGCATGCTCGACGAAAAGACGAAGACCGACGAACACGGCCGCGTACTGCACGACAACGTGTTCGGCAGCCACGCTGACGACGCCGCCCGCCGCGACTTCACGGCCAACGCGCTCTACTACGATCCCGCCACCGAGGCCGTCATCGACTACCACCACGGCGTCGGCGACCTCAAGCAGAAGACCCTGCGCATGATCGGCGAGCCGCGCGCCCGCTACCGCGAAGATCCGGTCCGCATGCTGCGCGCCGTCCGCCTCGCCGCCAAGCTCGGCCTCATGATCGATCCGGAAGCCAAGAAGCCGATCCGCGAAATGGCCGGCCTGCTCGAAAACGTCCCGGCCGCCCGCCTCTTCGACGAAATGCTCAAGCTGCTGACCTCCGGGCATTCGGTCAAATGCATCACCCAGCTGCGCGACGAAGGCCTGCACCACGGCCTGCTGCCCCTGCTCGACGTGATCCTCGAACAGCCGATGGGCGAAAAATTCGTCATGCTGGCCCTGGCCAACACCGACGAGCGCATCCGTCGCGGCAAGGGCACCTCGCCCGGCTTCCTGTTCGCCACGCTGCTCTGGCACGAAGTGCTGGCCCACTGGGAAAAACTCAAGGCCAAGGGCGAGCCGAAGATTCCGGCGCTCTACCAGGCCATGGACACGGTGCTCGACGTGCAGGGCGAAAAGCTCGCCATCACGCGCCGCATCGCCGGCGACATCAAGGACATCTGGGCCCTGCAACCGCGCTTCGACCAGCGTTCCGGCAAGCGCCCGTACGGCCTGCTCGAACAGCCGCGCTTCCGCGCCGGCTACGACTTCCTCCTGCTGCGCGCGGAATCCGGCGAAATCGACAAGGAAGTAGCCGACTGGTGGACGCGCTTCCAGCACGTCGATGGCGACGAACGCGCCGCCATGCTGCAGCCCGAGCAGCCCGGCGAGAAAAAGCGGCGCCGCCGCAAGAAAAAGCCGGCCAATGCCGGCGCCACTACCAGCGCCGCCGAATGAACACCGCCTACGTTGCCCTGGGTGCCAACCTCGGCGACCCGGCGGCAACCGTCCGCGCCGCCTTTGCCGCGCTGGCCAACCTGCCCGACAGCCGGGTCGCCCATAGCTCGTCGCTCTATCGCACGGCGCCGGTCGGTCTCACCGACCAGCCCGAATTCGTCAACGCCGTCGCCGAGCTGCAAACGAGCCTGGCGCCGGAAGCCCTGCTCGACGCGCTGTTCGAGATCGAGCAACGTTTCGGCCGCATCCGCGCCGAAAAGAACGGCCCGCGCACCCTCGACCTCGACCTGCTGCTCTACGGCGACCAGTTCATCGACCTGCCGCGCCTGACCCTGCCGCACCCGCGCCTGCACCTGCGCGCCTTCGTGCTCTGCCCGCTGGCCGAAATTGCCCCGCAGCTCGCCCTGCCCGGCCGCGGCACGGTCGCCGCCTGGCTGCCGGCTGTCGCCAACCAGGGCATCGTCCGGCTGTGAACCTTTTCGGTTTCCAGGTCCCGGTGCTCTGGCAGACCGTCGTCCTGCTCACGCTCTCCAACGTGTTCATGACCTTCGCCTGGTATTCGCACCTCAAGAACCTCAACGACAAGCCCTGGTGGATCGCCGCCCTCGCCTCGTGGGGCATCGCCCTGTTCGAATACCTGCTGCAGGTACCGGCCAATCGCATCGGCCATACCGAGCTCGACCTCGGCCAGCTCAAGATCCTGCAGGAAGTCATCACCCTGGCCGTCTTCGTGCCCTTCGTCATTTTCTACATGAATCAGCCGCTGAAGCTTGACTACTTATGGGCGGCTCTGTGTATCCTAGGCGCCGTCTATTTCGTTTTCAGGACCTGAATGTCTGCCCAAACCATTACGCGCCGCCTGACCCAGGCCGATCTTGCCAAGCTCTACCAGGCCGGCGAAAAAGTTGCCATGTTCACCTGCTACGACGCCAGCTTCGCGCGCCTGCTCGATGGCGCCGGCGTCGACTCGATCCTCATCGGCGATTCGCTGGGCAACGTCATCCAGGGGCACGACACGACCCTGCCGGTCACCGTGGCCGACATCGCCTACCACACCGCCTGCATCAAGCGCGGTTCGGACCGCCCCTTCATCATCGCCGACATGCCCTTCGGCAGCTATCAGGAATCGC
This sequence comes from Pseudomonadota bacterium, assembly GCA_018261895.1. Lineage (GTDB taxonomy): Bacteria > Pseudomonadota > Gammaproteobacteria > Burkholderiales > Rhodocyclaceae > Azonexus. The sequence continues at coordinate 9,850 of JAGTRT010000007.1, read as the reverse complement.
CAGAACAGGCTTTCCGCAACGCCGTCACGCTCATGGCCGCCGGCGCCCAGATGGTCAAGCTCGAAGGCGGCCAGGAAATGGCGAAGACCGTCGAATTCCTCGTGCATCGTGGCATTCCGGTCTGCGGGCACGTCGGCCTGACACCACAGTCCGTGCATGCGCTGGGTGGCTACAAGGTTCAGGGCAAGGGCGAAGCGGCCGCGCAGAAGCTCAAGGACGACGCCCTCGCGCTGCAAAACGCCGGCGCGACGATGATCGTCCTTGAGGCCATCCCGGCCGTCCTGGCAGCGGAAGTCACTGCGCTGCTCAACATCATCACCATCGGCATCGGCGCCGGCAAGGACTGCTCGGGCCAGGTCATGGTGCTGCACGACGCCTTCGACATCCCGCCGGGCAAGAAGGCCAAGTTCGTCAAGAATTTCATGGAAGGCGCCAGCAGCATCCACGATGCGGCCTGCCGCGCCATCGCCGCCGTCAAGGACGGCAGCTATCCGGGACCGGAACACACCTACGCCGCCTGATTTCCCGTCACGCTGCGCCCGGCTGTCATCAACGCCGGGCGGCAAGCCGGAACGGCAATTCGACAACCGCCTTCGCAATCTGACCCCATGCAAATCCATTCCAGCATCGCTGACCTGCGCGCCGCACTGAAGAACCGTGGCCACGTCGTTTTCGTCCCGACCATGGGCAACCTCCACGCCGGCCACATCAGCCTCATGGAGCAGGCCCGCGCCCACGGCGATACCGTGGTCGCCTCGATCTTCGTCAATCGCCTGCAATTCGGGCCGAACGAGGATTTCGACAAGTATCCGCGCACCTTCCAGGCCGATTGCGACAAGCTGTCCGCCGCCGGCGTCGACGTGCTGTTCGCGCCGACCGAGGCCGATCTCTATCCCGAACCGCAGGAATATGTGGTCGAACCGCCGGCCATCCAGAACATCCTCGACGGCGAATTCCGCCCGGGCCATTTCCGTGGTGTCGCCACGGTCGTCCTCAAGCTGTTCAACTGCGTGCAGCCGCAGGCCGCCGTCTTCGGCAAGAAGGATTACCAGCAGCTCATGGTCATCCGCAACATGACCCGCCAGCTCGCCCTGCCCATCGACATCATCGGCGGCGAAACGGTACGCGCCGACGACGGCCTGGCCCTGTCCTCCCGCAACGGTTACCTGAGTCCGGCCGAGCGCGCCGAGGCGCCGCGTCTCTATCACCTGCTCAACGAGATTCGCGATGCCTTCCGCGCCGGTGAAGGCGATACCGTCAAACTCGAAAAGGCGGCCATTTCGGCCCTCGATGCAGCCGGCTGGAAGACCGATTATGTTGCAGTACGGCAACAGTCCAACCTGGCCGCCCCGACCGACGCCAAAGCCCCGCTGGTGGTGCTTGCCGCCAGCCGCCTGGGAACGACCCGGCTCATTGATAACATTGAGATTTGAGCCGTCCGCAATATCCATAATTACGCCCGTTGACAGCATCGCCATTGCCGTTACAATGCGCTTCCCCCAACCGTCTGGATGAGTGAAACCATGCAGAGAACAATGCTGAAATCCAAGTTGCATCGCGTGACGGCGACCCATGCCGATCTGCACTACGAGGGTTCCTGCGCCATTGATGAAGACCTGCTCGAAGCGGCAAACATCAAGGAATACGAACAGATCGACATCTGGAACGTGAACAACGGCGAGCGTTTCACCACCTACGCCATTCGCGCCGAGCGCGGATCGGGCGTCATCTCCGTCAATGGTTCGGCTGCCCGCCGCGCCGCCCCGGGCGACATCCTGATCATCGCCACCTTCGCGGTGTACAACGAAGTCGAACTGGCTCGCCACGAGCCGGACCTGATTTACGTCGATTCGCAGAACCGCATCGTCCGTCGTGGTCACAAGATTCCGGTGCAAGCCGCCGCCTGATCAGCGCAAGCTTCCGCACCCGCGAAAACCCGCCGCCGGCGGGTTTTTCTTTTTGTGTACAATGCACTACAAATATTTACATAAATAACGGAGACAAACCATGAGTGTGGTGTTCGCCAAGACCCCGAAGGGGCATGACGAAATCACGTCGAAAGCTGGCGGCCTGACGCCGCGGGTCCGGCGCGTGCTGATTTTTATCGATGGCAAACGGACCGTCGACGACCTGCGCAGCATGCTGCAGTCGGACGACTTGCAGCACACGCTGGGCATGCTCGAAGAAGAGGGCTACATCGAGGTGTCGAGCCTGATCGACACTACCGGCAAGCGTGGCGCAGCCCCGGGCGCACTGCCCTCGATCACGGCATTCAGCCCCCTGCCGGCCGAACACGATCCTGTGCGCCTGCAAAAGGCCCGCAATTTCATGAGCAACACGCTCAACGCCTTTGTCGGGGCGCTCGGCAACACCTCGCTGCTCGACCGCATCGAACAGGCCAGTGGCCATGACGAGCTGCGCGCGCTTTTCGACGAGTGGTATCACGCCATCGTGATGTCGCGCGAGGGCAAGCGCGAAGCGGAAGGCCTCCGCGCCAAGCTGCTGGCGGTGATCTGACCGGGACGGCGCCGCAGCGCCGTCCATTCCTGCTTAAGCGGCGTCGGCCGCCGGCTTGGCCCGGCGCGGACGCGACGAACGTTTGGCCTTGGCGGGTTTAGCGTCTGCCGCGCCCGCATCGGCCACTACCGGCGATTCGACGGGCGCCGGCTCGGCGGCCACCGGTGTCGGTTCCTGCGTAGCTTCGACCTTGCGCGGCCGGCGCCCGCCACGACGCGGCTTGCTTTCGGCCTTGTCGGCCGGCGCTGCTTCGTCGCTGGCCGGTGAGGCCTCGGCGGGTGCGCTGACCGGTGCAGCTTCGGACGTCGGCGCCGTTTCAACCACCTCGGCTAGCGGACGCTCCCGACCGTTGCGCGAACGACGGCCACCGCGCCGACGGCCGCTGCTGGCGGCTTCCGGCTCGGCGACAGGGGATTCTGATTTTGGCTCATTTTCCGGGTTGACCGTGAGATTCGGCTCGGCTTCCGTGCCGGTGAGCGCTGCGTCAGCCTGTGCTTCCGCCGGCATCTCCGATTCGACCGCCGGCTTGGGCTGGCCGCGGAAGACGAAGGCGCCCTTGTCGTCGCGTCCGAAGCCGAGCAGGCCGCGACTGGCGGCTTCCTCGAGCAGGTTGCCGAAGGTGCGGAAGCCATAATAGCTTTCGTTGAAGCCCGGATTGCGCCGCTTGACGACTTCCTTGAGCACGGATGCCCAGATGCGTTCGCTTTCGCCGCGGTCGGCCATGAGATCGGTGAAGGTGGCGGCGACCAGGTCGATGGCCTTGGCCTTGCGCTCTTCCTGCTTGAGCTTGCGATTGGCTTCTTCCTCCGGCGAGCGCTTGGGCGCTTCGCGGTCGCGCCGCGCGTTGCCACGGCCTTCGCGGTCACGCACGAGGTCGTCGTAGTAAATGAACTCGTCGCAGTTGGTGACGAGCAGGTCGGAGCACGACTGCTTGACGCCAACGCCGATGACTTTCTTGGCGTTTTCGCGCAGCTTGGAGACAAGCGGCGAGAAGTCGGAATCGCCGGAAATGATCACGAAGGTGTCGACGTGGGCCTTGGTGTAGCAGAGATCGAGGGCATCGACGACCATGCGGATGTCGGCCGAATTCTTGCCGGACTGGCGCACGTGGGGGATTTCGATGAGCTCGAAATTGGCCTCGTGCATAGCGGACTTGAAGGCCTTGTAGCGGTCCCAGTCGCAATAGGCTTTCTTGACGACGATGCTGCCCTTGGCGAGCAGGCGCTCCAGCACGGGGCGAATGTCGAACTTCTCGTAATTGGCGTCGCGGACGCCGAGGGCGACGTTCTCGAAGTCGCAAAAGAGCGCCATGCTGGCGGTGTCGTTGGGTGAGGCCATGAAATGCTTTCAACTTAAGGAAGGCCGAGTATACCGCTGACAACACCCTCCCCGGCGTTTTGGCGATGTCCGCTCAGCGCGCTTCGTCGACGGCCTGAACGAGCTTTTCCTCGATTTCCTGCGCCAGGCGGGCGGCAGCGGGGTCGGCGGCAAGGGCTGACACCGGGCGGAGAAGGCTGATCCTCGTGTTGCCGTTTTCGGTATAGACCGCGATCCGCCAGGGCAGCGCCAGGCTGAGGCGCATGTCGATGGCCAGGGCCTTTTCGACCAGGCGCGGGTTGGCGACCTCGAAGACCATGCAGGCGTCGTCGAATTCGATCTCCTTGCTGTCGAGCATGGCGCCGAGGTCATGCACATGAAGAACGCTGAGCCCGAGGCGCTGAACGACCGGCACGAGGTCGGTGCTGGCTTCGTAGAAGGATTTGTCGCTGTCGACGGTGTAGTACATGGGCGGTCCTGGTCCTGAATTCGATACGCCGGCGGCGGCGACCGCCCGGCGGAAATTTCAATTTTCGCCGAAATTTCCGGTTGACCGTAGGATTCCCGCCGGAAGGGACTTTTTGGGCAAATCGCTCGGGCGCTGGGAACCTGCGCTGCTGGCGGCGGTCCGCTTCTACGTCCCCGGAAAAACATGCCCATGCCCGCCCTGTCGATTCAAATCCTCGAAGCTGCCGACGCCATCCCGCGCATGGCCTGGTCCCGCCTCGCGCCACCCGGCGATCCTTTCCTCAACGCGGACTTTCTCGGCATTGTCGAACGGCACGGCGTAGCCGGCGCGGACTGGGGCTGGCTGGCCCGCCATCTGGTGGCCACGGACGAGGACGGCGGCATCGTCGGCATCCTGCCGCTCTACCTGCGCTTCAACTCGCACGGCGATTTCATCCACGACTGGTCGTGGGCTGCCGCCTACCGGCAACTGGGCCGCGCCTACTACCCGAAGCTGTTGAGCGGCCTGCCGCACACGCCGGCGACCGGGCCGCGCCTGCTGGTGGCCGAGGGGCCGCAGGCCGTGTCGATACGCCATGCCCTGATCGACGGAGCGCTGGCGCTCGCCGCTGGCGACGAGGTGTCGTCCTGGCACGTCGCCTTTCCGGCCGAGGCGGACCGCGAGGCCTTGGCCGCCGCCGGGATGCTGATCAGCCACAACGTGCAGTTCCAGTGGATCGACAACGGCTGCGGCGATTTCGACGGCTACCTGGCGGGCTTTGCCGCGGAAAAGCGGCGCAAGGTTCGGGCCGAGCGACGCAAGGTGGCCGAGAGCGGCTTGAGCATCGAGGTCCGCCACGGCAACGAGGTCGATCCGGCCGAGTGGCCGGCGTTGCACGCGCTGTATGCCTCGACCTTCGACAAGTTCGGCAACCATGCGGTATTCACGGCGGCGTGTTTCGCCGATCTGGCGCATGCGCTGGGCCGGCGCATGGTCGTTTTCATCGCCCGCGACGGGCTGCGACCGGTCGCCGTCTCGCTCTGCTTCCGCAGCGACGACACGCTGTGCGGGCGTTACTGGGGGTGCAGCGGGCAGTACCACAGCCTGCATTTCGAGCTTTGCTTTTATCAGGGCATCGCCTATTGCCTGCGCGAGGGCCTGACCCGCTTCGAGCCCGGCGCCGGTGGCGAGCACAAGATCGCCCGGGGTTTCACGCCGACCGTGGTGCATTCTGCCCACTGGATCGCCGATCCGGCGATGCATCGTCTGATCGGCCGTCACCTGGCCACGCAGGGCGACGCGGTCGCCACCTACCGCGACCAGGCGGCTGGGCATCTGCCGTTCCGCTGCGAGAACTGAGCGCGGCAACCGGCGCCGTCGCCCGTGGCAGCGCCGGCCACTAGTCACAAAGTCGTATTGCTATGGCGCGGGTGGAATGACACGATGGCGCACATTTCACACGGTCACAATCATGCACGGTAGCCACCCCATCAATATCGAAGCCTTGCTGACCCACATCCCGCTGTTCCAGGGCCTGGCGCCGGAAGAGCTGGGCCGCATCGCGCGTGGCACCCGCGAAATCCACACCGACAAGGGCGAGATCCTTTTTCACAAGGGCGACCCTTGCAACGGCTTCCACCTGCTGGTTTATGGCCAGATCAAGCTGGCCTTCACCTCGTCGCAGGGCAGCGAGAAAGTCGTGGAAATCATCAGCCAGGGCCAGAGTTTCGGCGAAGCCATCATGTTCATGGAAAAGCCCTACATCGTCTTCGCCCAGGCGCTGACCGACTGCCTCCTGCTCCATGTCTCGAAGAACGTCGTCTTCGAGGAGCTGCAGCGCGACCACAACCTGTGCCGCAAGATGCTGGCCGGCATGGCCATGCGCCTGCACCAGCTCATGAACGACGTCGAATCCTATTCGCTGCACTCCGGCAAGCAGCGCATCATCGGCTACCTGCTGCGCGAACTGCCCGAAAACGAGCAGGATGGCGGCAACATCTCGGTCACGCTGCCGACCAGCAAGGGCGTCATCGCCTCCCGCCTCAACCTGACGCAGGAGCATTTCTCGCGCATCCTGCACGAACTCAGCGAACTCGGCCTGATTGCCGTAGAAGGCCGGAAAATCCACATCCCGAGCGTCCCCAGGCTGCGCCAGCACGAATAGTCGGTCACGGCAGCGCCATTTCCGGACCTTTGACGGTCTACCGGAAAAAATGGCCAAAACCGAAATAAAAAGGGCGATTCGAAAATCGCCCTTTTTTTCCGGTTGCCCGTGAGGATCAGTCGGTAACCAGCTTGCCCTTGTTGAGCAGGTCCTGAATGATCGCCTGATCGTTCAGGGTGTTGTTCGCCGTCAGATCGACACCGGACAGCACGATCTTCTGGGTCACAGAACCAGCCAACCCATCAGGCTTCACGTCGATCACCGTATCGCTGCCCGACTTGCTGAAGTGCAGGTAGTCATCGAGCGTTGCCGGGGTGGTAGCACCATTCGGCAGCAGGTCGCGCAGATCGAGAATGTCGCCACCCGTCGCCCGGGAGGCAACATTGAAGTCGGTGACAATATCGCGGGCCGGCGAGCCTTGATCAGCGAGCGACCAGGCAAAGGTATCCGATCCCAGACCACCGGTCAGCACATCGTTGCCGAGACCACCGGCAATGAAATCAGAACCGGAACCGCCCTGAATGATATCGTCGCCGCCACCACCGTTGATCGTATCGCGACCATCGCTACCGACGATTTTCTCGGAGGCCGACGTACCGTCGAAGGTTTCGCCGGTGCGAACCGCCCAGGTACCGTTGGTCGAGGTTTCGACGATATCCTGGCCAGCCGCCAGAGTCGGTACATCACTCGGCGAGAACAGGGCATATTCGTCGTTGCCAACGATCTTGTAGGTGCTGTCGGCCGCCCCGCTAACCTTGAACTCGACACGCAGGCTGGCGTGGCCGGCCTGGTCCCAGTAAAGGATTTCGATCGGCTGCAGGCCTTCCGAAAGCGTGACACCGCTGTAAACCTGGGTAGCGGTCGACTGGATGAAGTCGGCCTGACCCAGATTCTGGTTATTGATCAGCACACGATAACCGTCGTCCGCCGTCACCCGCATGTCGTAAACACCGCCGGCCGGGATGTAGATGTAGCCAACCATCCGGATAACTGCATCGGTGGTGTCACCAAGGCCGCTGGTTGCCGCCAGTCCATCCACGTTACCGGAGGAAACCTTGAGGAAGGTATACAGATTGTTGGTAACGCCGCCCGCCGTGGCGCCGATTGCGCCGCTGGTCACCTTGCCGTTCTGGCCGAGGTCGTTGCTGAACAGCGGGGTGTTGGAACCGGCCGGCAGACCGAACTCCAGCTTGTTGACCGAGAAAGTGGCATCGGCCTTGGTCGGATCCGAAAGAATGGCGTTGTTGATCAGGTTGGTGTTGTTGTTGCGCCCCTCGATGATCGCCTCGACATCGGCCAGACGGTCGACATTGTTAGCGCTACCGGCATCGGCCGTACCGTCATCGGAATGCAGACGAACCGCTGTCGATCCCTCGTAGGTGGGGTCGCTAGCCGTACCGTTACGGTATTCGTTGTATCCGAAATACTCGCCGGACAGGCCCATGTTCAACCCGGAAATGGTTGCATTGGTGCTGGTCAGGGTAACGACCTGCGGTGGCATGACATCGATGGTCAGTACCGAAGAGGCGCTGTCACCATCATTGTCACGCAGGGTATACGCGATGCTTTCGCTGTACTGGGTCGCAGTCGAGGCCAGCGGCGTGTAGGTATATTGGCTGCTATCCATATCGACTGCAAACTTGCCACCCGCCGTGGACGTCACCGTCCAGGAGTTGGTAGCAGCATCGTAAGTACCCCGGTTGGTGCCGGATACTGCACCACCGCTACTGTAGGTTGTACCGTCCAGGACAAAGCTGGCCAACCCGCCGCCATCGGCGCCAATACCAGAACCAGCGCCGAGCGAGCCATTGACCAGTTCGCCACCGGCCGGCATCACAATAGAATCGCGCAGGATCGGCGGCAGATCAACCGCCGGATTGGCCACGACAATCGCGCTGGTATTAACCTGATTGATTCCGTCGTAGGCCACCGGATCCATGTTGGCCTGGGTTGCCCCGGTGCCCATGCCGTAGGCCATCGAGTTGATCTGGTTGGCGGTCAGGAAATTGACCCACAAAGCCGCTTCGCCGGACTGAATGCCGTTCTGGCTGAGCAAAGGACCGCTGCCATCCCAATCGCTGGCAGCCGTGGGCTGTCCATCCGTCAGGAAATACGAGACATTCTTAGCACCGGCAATCTTGCCGCTATCGGTAAATGCGCCCTGAGCAGTAAGCAACGCAGCGTCGTAATTGGTGCTTCCGTTGGCCGTCAGACCATTGACGATTTGCTTGGCCCGCGCAACGTCCACCCAAACAGCATCCCGTTCCGCCGCATTGCTGGAGAAAGTGACGATACGAACCTTGATGTCGCCGAGGTTATCGTACTGATCCAGCATCATGTTGACCGAATTCTTCATGACCTGTAGACGCGTCAGCGTACCAGGCCCCGTGCCATCGGCGTCATCGTTCATGGAGCCGGAAACATCGAGAATAAGCATGATGTTGGTATCCTGAGAAGGCAGAACCACTGTCTGCGTACCAGGAATGGCCGTCGGCATGTCATCTTCAACGGAGATGGTCAGCATGCCGGAGCCACTTTGCGTACCGTCGCTCGCAGTAACACCCACATCAAAACTGAGTACATCCTCCTGGCTGTTCAGCGAATGATCGAGCGCCTTGCTCAAGGTTGCCGTGTAATTTCCAGCATTGTCGACACTGACCCGAACCACTTCGCTGCCACCGGCCGAACCGATCAGCGTCTGGGTGCCTGTACCGGTCCAGGTCACTGTTTGACCATTGGATGTCAGCGCAGCTACCGGCGCAGAGAGCGTTACCGTCAGCGCGTTGCCATCAGCATCGGCAACCGGAATGGTACCGGAGACTGTCCGCACGTCGGTCGTATCGGTATTGCCCGAGGTATCCGCAAGGCCACCGGTCAGCCCCTCTTCCGAGAGGATGGCTGCTGCTGCACCGACCGTCGGCGTCGTGTCATTGTCGATAATCGAGGCAGTACCGGTTGCCGAAGCATTGACCGTATTGCCGCTGGTCACCGTACCGGTAAGCGAGAAATTCTCGGCCGGTTCATCGAGCAGGTCATTCGTCGTCTGCAGGCGCAGCTGTACGCTGTTGCTACCGGCCGGAATGCTGACGCCGCCACTGGCCGACACCCAGGTGGTGCCGTTGAAGTACTGCAGCGTATTCGCGGCGCTGGTATCGGTGCCGACGATTGCCGTACCGTTGCTCAGGCTGGGCGTGAATGTCACTGCCGTCGTGCTGAGATTGCTCAAGGTCGCCGTGAAGGTGGCATAACCACCCTCGCCAACTGTCGGACTATCGATGCTCAGCGTCGGCCGGTCGTCATTGGCTGGCACGCCCGGTGGCAGGGTGCGACCGTCATCCACAATGGTGGCAACCTGGATGGCGTCACCCAGTGTGGCGTTGGTCGGCGCGCTGAGGTTGAGACTC